>JBCCGI010000009.1:0-160101 GCA_039029355.1 Planctomycetota bacterium | reverse complement strand
TGGTCGGGCAGCTCGCCGAGCGCGGCGCGCAGCAGGTGCGCGGGCTCGACGCGCGCGGCGCCCTCCTCCGCGGCGCTCGCGCGGGCCGCCGTCAGCGCCGCGACGCCGCGCACCGAGAAGGGCAGGCACCGCGCCGACCCGACGACGGTGATCCCCGGGCACAGCGCGAGCATCTCGGTCGCGATCGTCTCCGGGTCCGCGAAGGCGTGCAGCACGACCTGGGCGGCGGCCGACTCCTCGTCGAAGAGCAGCGAGCTGAACACGTGCTCGATCGTGACCTCGTCGGCGTGCAGCCGGCCGGCGAAGCGCGCGGCCTCGCCGAGGGCGTGGCGCGCGTAGGGCGAGAGTCGATCGCGCGCCTCGCGGGCGCGCTCGTCGGAGAGCTGGAGCCTCATGGTTGCTTGGGTGCGGGGCCTGGGGGCGGGAGGGCCATGCGGAAGGCGCGCGCACGCGCGCGGAAGTTCGGATACGCGTCGAAGCTGGCGCAGGCGGGCGAGAACAGCACGTCGCCGTCGTGGTCGCCTTCGCGCCACGCCTCGCCCACCGCCTCGTCCACGCCGGCGACCACGGCCGTCGGCACGCCCGCGGCGCGGAAGGCGGCTGCGAGCTCGGGTGCCGAGGCCCCGAACACCACCGCGCGCGCGCCGCGCTCGCGGCAGGCGTCGGCCAGCGGCGCGAGCGCCAGCCCGCGCTTGGCCTGGCCGCCGCACAACAGGGTGCAGCCGGCGCGAAGCTCGCGCAGGGCGGAGATCGTCGAGTCCGGCGTGGTCGAGACCGCGTTGTCGACCACGCGCCGGCCGCCGCGCACGCCGAGATCCTCGAGCCGGTGCTCCAGGCCGCGGGCCGACGGGACGGCCGCGGCGAGTCGCGTCGCGGCCGCGCCAGCCGTGCGCGCGAGCCCGAGGGCGAAGAGCGCGTTCACGCGCTGGAACGCGCCCGCGAGGGGCAGGTCGGCGGCGCGGCCGAGCGGCTCCTCGTCCCAGCGGAAGAGGCCCTCGTCGACGAACAGCCCGGGGCCGCCCGGCCGCTCCGGCCAGACGTCGACGCGCGTGCCGCCGGCGGGGCGCCAGTCGGCGAGCGCCGCGTCGTCGCCGGGCAGGAAGGCCGTGCCGCCCTTGCCGACGAGGTCGAGCAGCCGGCGCTTCGCGGCCCGGTAGGCGGCCGTCGTGCCGTGGCGCTCGAGGTGGTCGGCGCCGACGTTGGTCACGGCGACCGCGGCCATGCGCGGGGTGGGGGAGCCCATGTGCTCCAGCTGATAGGACGAGAGCTCGAGCACCACCACCTCGTCGTCGCCGAGCTCGTCGAGCTCGTCCAACAGCGAGCCGCCCAGGTTCCCGCCGGCGCGCGCGGGCACGCCCGCGGCGCGCAGGAGGTCGGCGGCCATGCGCACGGTGGAGCTCTTGCCCTGCGTGCCGGTCACCGCCAGGAGCGGGCCGGGTGCGCGGTCGAGGAACAACTCGACCTCGGTCGTGATCCGCGCGCCCCCGCGGCGAGCCCGCGCCAGCAGGTCGCTGTCGGGCCGCACGGCGGGGTTGGCGACGACCAGGTCGGCGCGCTCGAAGTCCTCGGGCCGGTGGCCGCCCAGCGCGTAGCGCACCGGCACGTCCGCGAGCGCCGCCAGCGTCGGCTCGAGCTCCGCGGCCGTGCGCAGGTCGGTCGCCAGCACGTCCCAGCCCTCGCGCGCCAGGTGGCGCGCGGCTCCCGCGCCGCCGCCGAAGCGCCCCAGTCCGAACACGACCGCGCGCCCGCGGTCGGGTCGCCCGCCCGCAGGCGTCGCGCCGTCCATGGCGCTAGCGGGACTCCGGCACGGCGTCGTCCGCCGAGCCGCCGGCCGACGGGATCGCCGGCGGGAGCTCGCCCGGCCCGCGCGGTCCCGCGCGGCGCAGGGTCTCGGCGCGGTCCAGGACCGAGCGCAGGGTCGGCACGGTCAGCTGCTCCTCGCCCGCGACCAGCACGGCGTGGACGGTGTGGTGGTCCTCCCACCCGATCGGCAGCAGCACCTCGGTCACGAGGTCGACCGGGAAGCGCGCGTACCACGGCGCCTCGAGCTCGACGCGCAGCGACGTCGTGCCGAAGCCGTCCATCCGGTAGAGCACCCGGCGCGTGCCGTAATGGAAGAACTCGACCTTGAGCGGCGTCGTGCCCATCGGCTCGCCGTCCAGGAAGACCTCGGCCCCCGGCGGGTCGGAGGTGATGCGCATCGTCCGCTCCGCGCGGCACGCGGTCAGCGGAAGAACGGCGGCCAAGAGGGCGACGGAGCGCATGCGACGAAATGGCGGAGAGGGCGGGATTCGAACCCGCGGTCCCCGAATACGGAGACACCAGATTAGCAATCTAGCGCATTCAGCCACTCTGCCACCTCTCCGCGGCATTCGGGGCGCGAATCCTAGCGGGGCGGGAGACGGGCGGCAACCACCGCGTCGGCTCGCCGTGCGAATCGGCGGCGGTGAGCCGAGGACGGCGGGCTGCGGGCTAGCTGCGGTAGTCCTCGGCGTGGTGGGGGCACAGCCAGAGGTAGTGGCCCTCGGGCGTCAGCGTCTTCCGGAGCCCGCCCCAGCCCTGCTCGGGGTCCAGCTCGTCCAGGAGCACCCGCAGGCCGCGGAGGGCGGCGCCCGCCTGGAGGCCGACGGGCCCGTCGCCGGTGCGCGGCGCGTCCTCGGGGGCCTCGGGCAGGGGGCTCAGCGGGTCCCGCGCGCGCTCGACGTCGGGCAGGCTGCGGACCAGCGCCTCGGTCAGCCGCACCTCGCGCTTCAGCAGCTCGGCGTAGCGCTCCTGCTCGAGGGTCATCCACGGTCCGACGAGCGGCGTGACGAACTTCAGCACGCGGATCAGGCGCCCGAGATGCGGCGCCATCGTCGCCAGCCAGCGGCCGGGCTGCTGGACGACGTAGGGCTCGCCGGCGGCCGGGTGCCAGGCCCCCGGCGCCTCGCAGTAGAGCTGCAGCCGCAGCTTGGTGCCCCGCAGCTTCTCGCGGCCCGGCCAGTCGCGCCCTTCGTCCGGCGTCAGCGTGAACACGCGCGGGCAGTGCGACTCGGGCAGCCGCTGGTCGCGGTTGAAGCGGTAGGTGAAGTCGCGCTGGGCGAGCTCGATCAGCTCGTCGAGGCGCTCGGCCGTCTCCCGCTGGCGCGCTTCGCTCCGCTGGAAGCCGGCGTCGATGTGCTCCAGGACCGCGTCGCGCGTCGACCAGTGGATGCCGAACAGGAGCTCGGAGACCGGCAGGCTCTCGAAGCCGACCGGGCACTGCAGCTCTCGCACCGGCGGGACGCGCTCGACCGCGCGCTCGAGGTGCTCGTACTCGAACTCGTGCGAGCAGGGCGCGCCGCCGTGCCCCGGACACGGGATCGTGCGCCGCACGTTGAGGCCGGGGAAGCGTCGCAGGGTCTCCTCGAGGCCGTCCTTCAGCAGGTTGAAGAAGCTGTAAGGCCGCGGCCCTCGCACCGCGAGCGTCACGTGCCGCTCCCCGGGCGGCGCGGTCACGAGGGCCAGGTGGCGCCCGTGCGGCGCGTCGGTGAAGAGCGCGCCGTAGCGCCAGTGCGTGCCGGTGGTGAAGCGGTGCTCGCGCGCGATGAACCACGTCGGGATGCCGGCGGGTCGCGTCGCGCGCAGGTCGAAGCGCATCGCGACCTCTTTGCAGCCCTCCTCCGCGATCTTTGCGTCCCAGCGCTGGTGGTAGTCGACGGGGTCGAGCGAGAGGCGCTCGACCACCAGGCTGCGCTCCTCGGGATCCTCGGGGATGCGGTAGGAGAGGTCGAAGCGCTCCATCAGCCGCAGCAGGCGATCCCAGAGCCCGCGGTCGACGTCGCTCCAGATGCGGTCCATGTGCTCGCGGCGGAAGATGGCGAGGCCGTCCTCGATCTCGTCGCACTCGAGCACGCGGCTGATGCGCTCGGTTACCCACTCGGGCGAGAGCAGCACGGTGTCGCGCAGCTCCGGGTCGCCGGCGAAGTAGAGGATGTGGCCCAGCTCGTGCAGGCAGCGCGCGAGCACGGGCCGGCCGTCTTCGTCGACGCCGCTGTCGGCAAGGATGCGCTCCAGCTCGACGTCGGTGATGCGGTTCTCGGGCCGCGCGCGGACCGTCTCGGCGGCGCGCGCCCAGGCGGCGGGCCAGGACTCGCCCATCAGCGGGAGCGCGGCGGACTCGCGCGCGATCTTGTCCCACAGCTCCGGGATGCCCAGGTCGGTCTTGCTGCTGACCGCGGCGGCGCCGACGACCTTCGGGTAGCGGCTCTTGAGGTCGGCGATCGGCAGGTCGGCGGGGCGCTCGTCGACGTGCGTGGCGACGATCAGCACCGGCGACTCGGGCGCGCGTGAGTGGATCGTGTCGAGCCAGTAGTAGAGCTTGCCGGCCTCGAAGCCGAGGCGCGTGTTCCACACCAGCAGGAAGAGCGAGCGGTTGGTCAGGAAGAACTGGTGGGTGGCGTGGTAGATCTCCTGCCCGCCGAAGTCCCACGCGTTGAGCGTCATCAGGACGCCTTCGCGCTCGGGGTGGGGGAGCGATAGCTCGCGCACGTCGATGCCGTGGGTGGTCTCCGACTCCGGGTCGAACGGATCGCCGCGCAGGGCGTTGAGGAGGCAGGTCTTGCCGACGCCGCCTTCGCCCACGAGGAGGAGCTTCGAAGTCCACTGTAGCCGTGCGTCGTCGGCTTCCTGACGCAGGAAGGCGAGGATCGAGGCGGTGCCCTGGGCCAACACCTCCGGCGGAGGGGAGTGCAGCGGGTTGTCGATGACCTCCAGGTCGCGTAGGTGTGGGAGTCTGCCCAACAGTCGGGGCAGCTCGGTGAGCTCGTTCTCCGCAACGTCGAGGAGCTCGAGCTGTGCCAGACCCTCCAGCGCATCCGGCAGCTCGGCCAGCTCGTTGCCCCTCAGCCACAACTCCCGCAAGCGCTGTAGGGAGCCGATCCCCTCAGGCAAATGGGTGAGCGTGTTGTAGGAGAGCGTCAGGTCGCGGAGCTGGCGTAGCCTGCCCAACCACGGCGGCAGGTCTGCGAGGTGGTTCTCGTACAGGTTGAGCGTCTCGAGGCGCTGCAGCCTCGCGATGGACAGCGGCAGCTCGCTGATGCGGTTGCCGCCGAGCCCGAGGTTCGACAGCCCGCGTAGCTCGTCGATCCATCCCGGCAGCTCGCGAACCCGATTGAAGGCTAGCTGCAACCTGGCCAATCGGTGCAGCCGCCGCAGTGCCTCTGGGAACCTGCTCAGCCGGTTGTTGCTCAGGTCGAGGTCGTGCAGTCCTTGGAGCGCCCCGAGCGAGCTTGGTAGCTCGGTGATGTGATTCGCCCCCAGCATGAGCCGCTCCAGGCGATTCAGCTCTCCGAACCACACCGGGATCTCGGCGATTTCGTTGAGGCCCAGGTCGAGGCTGCGAAGCGCGCGTAGCTCGCCGATCGCGGGCATCTCGCGCAGCCCGTTGTACGCCATCCGCAGCTCGGTCAGCTTGCCCAGCTCGCGGATCCACCGCGGCAGCTTCGCGATGCGGTTGCTGTTCAGCGTCAGCGACGTCAGGTGACGCATCCCGCGCACTTCGGCGGGCACCTCGGTCAGACCCAGGTCGCTCAGGTCGAGCTCCTTGCCGCGGATCGCCCCCTCGATCCGCGCCGTCACCTCTCTCTTGACGAACGCCTTCACGCGGCCGAGATCCTACGGCCAAGTCGCCGGACCCGTCCACGGAGGGAGTCCCTAGTCCAGCTCGACGAACTCGATCATGTAGCGGAACGTCTCGCCCCGCTTGCCGCCCGACAGCCCGTCGATCTCGAGCCAGTACTTCGCGCCGGCCGTCACCGTCAGGCCCACCGGGCGGAAGATCAGCGCGTTCGTGCCGATGCGGCCGAGGTGGTCGAGCTCCTTCGGCTCGCCGACGCGCGCGTAGAGCTCGTCCAGCTCGTACACGCGCACCGTCACCTCCTTGACGTCGGGCACGCGGCGGAAGCCGGAGTCGAAGCGCACGCTCCACGCGTAGCGCGGCCCGAAGCGGTCCACGGGCACGTAGCCCGGCGGCGGATAGGCGACGAAGTCCTTGGACGGGGCCTTGCCGCTGCGGTCGAGCGACCACATGGCCGAGTAGCCCTTGAAGCTGCCGAAGCCGGTCTTCTTCAGCGTGCGCGCGAGGCAGTGCATGCGGTGGCCGACGCGGTCGATGTTCGACGGATCCGAGTCGTCCATGTACATGTCGATCGAGCGCGCGCAGTCGTCGACCGTCGCCAGGTTCGAGTTGCTCGTGCCGCGGTAGCCCTTGCGATACTCGTCGTCGGCCCAGCCGGGGTTGTCCGGCGTGTGGTTGAGCCCGCCGATCGCGTGGCACAGCTTGGCGCCCCACTGGGCGTGCACGTCGTAGTCCTCGACGAGCTCGAGGTCCTTCCACGGCACGCCGCAGAGCGCGCGGTACTCCTGCAGCCGGTTCAGGCCGCGCGCGCGCTCGGCCGCCAGGCGCTGCTCGTCGGCGAGGTCGGGCGCCGGGGGCGGAGTGATGTCGGCGCGGATCGCGAGCAGCTCTTCGGCCATCTCCGCCAGCGGCCGCGGGAAGGGGGCGAGGCCGTCGATGTCGAGCAGCACGCCGTCCTTCCAGCGCTGCTTGCTAGAGCTCTTCTTGCCGGTGTAGAAGGCGCGCACGCCGTCGAGCGCGCCGGAGTCGTACTCGGCGGTCAGGCGCAGGTCGCCTGAGGGCAGCCGCTCGGTGTACTTGCCGTGGAGCTTGCCCTTCTTGTACTTCGCGTAGACGTGCTTCGCGCCGTCCTCGTAGAAGGTCGCGTAGACGCCGTCGAGCTCATCCGCGCGGTAGCGCGCGCGCAGCTGCACCTCGCCGTCCTCGTAGTACTCGACGTAGTTGCCGTTCTTGCGGCCCTTGTCGTCGAGGTCATAGCGGCGGCGCAGGTTGCCGTTCGACCAGAGTTCTTCGACGGTCTCGCCGGTCGTGAGAGGCGCGGAGGTGGCGACAGGCGCCGGCGTCAGGAGCGCGAAGAGCGCGGTGGACAGGATCAGCAGGATGGGGGGCACGAGGGGCATTATTCCGCGGGGAGCGTCCAGATGGGCGAGGACCAGGCGCGATTCCCGTCGGCTTGCAGGACGTGAACGTAGGCCCAGGTCTCTTCCGCCACCTCGCGGCCGCCGCCGAGCTGGCCCTGCCAGGCGTTGCCCGACAGCGCCTCGCCCGCAACGGTCTGAACGACCTCGCCGTCGACGACGAGCTCGACGGCTTCCAGCGGCGCGGTGCCTTCGATCTCGACCGTCAGCGGCTGGGTCCGGCGCGCTTTGTACGCCTCGCCCATCCAGCGCTCGCCGGCGCGCACGAGGAGCCGCATGCGCGCCGTCGCGCCGTAGGTGCGACGCGCCTGTAGCGCGCGGAAGATGGCCTCGCGGTCCGCCTCGGGCGCCCACACGCACGCGAAGCTCGCGCTGGTCGACATGTGGTCGCTGCTCGCGATGAAGCCCAGGCGGTAGCCCTTGGCGAGCCCGGTGTGCGCGTGCTTGACGCTGTCCTGGTCGCGGCAGCCCTGGTAGATCTCGAGCAGCGGCCGGCGGTCGTCGTCCTGCTCGTCCCAGACGCGCTTCAGGAAGGGGTTGTGCGGGATCGTGAACGTGTCGCGGTCCTCGATACGCGACCAGAACTCCGGCAACGGCGGCGGGAAGTTCTCGAGCATGTCCGAGCGCAGCGAGATCACGTTGTGGTCGGTGTGCCCGTGGCTGCGCTCGTAGGCGAACATCGGGAAGAAGGTGCGGCGCAGCTCGTGGCGCTCGACCTCCTTGGTACAGCGCCACCAAAGCTGGCTCTGCACGTCGCCGCGGTCGATGTCGCGCGTGTGGTCGGTGATGCCCAGGAAGTCGAGGCCCGCGACCTCGGTCGCGTAGCGGTACGCGTCGTCGATCGAGCCGTCGAAGAACGGGAAGCAGAGCGACAGGTCGGTGTGGCGGTGGAGGTCGCCGAAGAACAGGCGGTACGAGTCGCCGGCGACCTCGGCGGGCGCGGGCTCGGGCGGCGGCGGGTTGCGGACGGCGGTCGCCTCGACGGCGCGCACGCGATCGGCTCCCGCCTCGGTCGGCGCGGGCGCCGCGCCTCTCGCCGTCGCCTCACCGAGCGCGAGCCCGCGCGCGCGCTCGTCCTTGCGCCGGTCGGTGCGCCCGGTGGTCCAGACGAGGTGGGCGCCGTCCGCGCCCGCGGCCAGGCTCAGCCGCTGCATGCCGTCGCGCTGCGGCTCGTCGAAGGCGGCCAGCGGCGTCCAACCCGACGCGGTCAGGCAGCGCGCGTAGACGGTCCAGCCGCGTTCGATGTGGTGCTTGACCGGCTCGGCGCGGCCCAGCTGGAGGTTGACGTAGTGGCGGTAGGCGACCCACGGACGCCCCGCGCCGTCGACCGCGAGCTCGCCGCGCTCGTAGAAGACGCCCAGGTCGCGCACGCCGGGCCGGCGCTCCTCCGCGGCGGCCCGGTCGAGGCTCGGCATCGGCAGCGGCTCGGCCGTCGGGATCAGCGCGCCGTCCGCGCGCCACTCCCCCAGGCGCAGGCGGCGCAGTCGGTGCACGGGGCCGCGCGCGTCGGTCACGTTGTTCCAGAGCTCGATCACGGAGCGATACTCGCCGCCCCAGTTCTCGCCGCCCTCCTCCCAGAGCACGTACACGCGCCGATCCGGCCCGCACGCGATCTTCGCGCGGCCCTCGAAGGCGGGCGTCGCGGCGAGCTCGTACACCGGCGCCCAGTAGTCCAGCTCGTGCCGCCTGCCGACGACGTTGAAGCTGTGCCCGTCGAAGCTGTCCCACACGATGTGCGCGACGCCGCCCGCGTCGACGTCGATCGACGGGTGCCAGTCGCCATAGGGCGAGTCGCTGACCTGTACCGCCTTCGTGCGCGCCTCGGGCGAGGCCGGCACGATGCGCGACACGACGTCCCACTGACCGTTGCGGTCGGTCTGCCAAGCGACCCACACCTGGCCGCTTGGCGAGGCGGCGGCGTCGTGGTGGATGTTGTTCACGCCGGGCTCGCCGAGGAGGGTCGGCTCCGCGAAGGCGCCGTCCTCGCCGCGGCGCCGCGCGGCGATGTTCCACGCATCGTCGTCGCCCCGCAGCTCGTAGGTAAGCCACAGCGCACCCGCGGCGTCGCGCGTCAGCCGCGGGCTCGCGTAGCGACCCGCTTCGCCGACGAACGCGGGCTCGTCGACCTCCGCGAGTGCCGCGAAGGCCAGCCGGTCGCCCTCGCCGGGTTCGTACTCGAGCCAGGCCGCGAAGGCCCCCGCCTCGTCGACCAGCACGCCGGCGTCGTAGGCCTGCTCGGTGCCGAGGCGGCGCGGCTCGGCTTTCAGCGCCGGCGGGTCGTAGCTGAAGTACTCCTCGACCGTGCCGAGCCCCAGCGTCAGGAGGGCGGCGAAGGAGAGCGGCGCGAACACGGCACGACGTCGCATCGACTTCATGTCATCATCCTAGGGTTCACGCGCCGCGAGCGCCGCAAGCTGCCTCCGCCCCGTAACCCGGGAGACCTCGATGTGGATGCCGATCGCTCTCGCCCTCTGGTGCCTCCAGGACGCCGCGTCCGCCGACCTTGTGGTGTACGGCCGTCTATTCACCGCGGACGAGGCGCGGCCGCGCGCCGAGGCGCTGGCCGTGCGGGGCGAACGGATCGTCCGCGTCGGCGACCGCGCCGAGGTCGAGCCGCTGGTCGGCCCGGAGACGCGCGTGATCGACGCTGGCGACAGCTCGGTCGTGCCCGGGTTCAACGACGCCCACTGCCACTTCACCGTCGGGTATGGGATTCCGCCGGACCTCGACCTCTCCGGGGCCTCCAGCCTGGAGGAGCTGCAGGAGCTCCTCCGCCGCCACGTCGAAGCGCACCCGGACGACGACGTGATCCACGGCCACGGCTGGGACCTGGCCGATCTGCCGGGCGAGCGCTATCCGACGCGCCGGATGCTCGACGAGGTCGTCGGCGACCGCGCGGCCGTGCTTTGGAGCGAAGGGCCGCACGGCGTGTGGTGCAGCACCGAGGCGCTCGAGCGGGCCGGGCTCGACTCCGACTGGGAGCCGTCTCCGACGACCATCGCGCTGCGCGACCCGGAGACCGGCGAGCTGAGCGGCACGATCCTGGGGCGCGGCCTGCTCTTTCTCTTTCCGTTCCTCCGGCGCCCCGACCTGGGCGAGCTGCGGATGGGGATCGCCCACGGCCAACGCGACGCGCTGTCGTTCGGTGTGACGTCGGTGCAGGAGTCGGTCTCGCCGCTCATCGTCCCGTACCTCGCGCACCTCTACGACGAGGGCGAGCTGCTGCTGCGCTTGCACGTCTGGGGCTCGCTCTTTCGCGGCGGAGCCAACGGCGCCGAGGCACAGCTCAAGGCCGCGGAGAAGTACGCGCGCGGCGACTGGCTCACGTTCGGCGCGCTCAAGGGCGGAGTCGACGGGATGCCGGGCCTGCGCACCGCCGCGCTCCTCGCGCCGTATGCGGACGACCCGGCGACGCGCGGGCTGTTGACGCTCGACGAGGAGGAGCTGGGCCGCGGCATCGCCGACGCGAACGAGCGCGGCGTCGCCGTGACGCTGCACGCCGCCGGCGATGGCGGCGTGCGGCTCTGCCTCGACGCGGTCGCGAGCGTTGAGCCCGAGGCACGGCTGCGGAACCGGATCGAGCACGCGTTCGCGGTGGAGCCGGGCGATTGGGCGCGCTTCGCCGAGCTCGGCGTGGTCGCGTCGGTGCAGCCGGGCTTCCTCTGCACCGAGCTGGCGAAGGGCGGCTACTACGCGCGGCGCTTCGGCGAGGAGCGCTCCGCGCACGTGCTTCCGCTGGCGTCGCTGCTCGACGCCGGCTGCACGCTGGCCTTCGGCACGGACTTCAGCCTGACGCCGATCGACCCGATGGTCGGGCTCTACGGCGCCGTGGCGCGACGGCCGCTGCCGTCCGCCGGCGACGCGCCGGCCTTCGTGCCCGACGAGGCGATCGACCTCGGCCAGGCCCTGCGCGCCTACACGTTCGGCTCGGCCTTCGCCCAGGGTGCAGAGGGTGCCAAGGGGAGGCTGAGGGAGGGACTGCTCGCCGACCTCGTCGTGCTGTCGCGCGACGTGTTTGAAGCGCCGCTCGGCGAGCTGCCCGAGGTGCGGGTACTCACCACCGTCGTCGGCGGGCGCGTCGCCTACGAAGCCGAGTAGACCCTCGGGATAAGGGTTGGGAAAAAGGGAGGCGCCGCTCCGGGGGATGCGCTTTCATGAGCGGCCCCAATCCCAACCCGATCCTGTTCCCACCGCTCCTTTTCTATGGTCGTTTCGATCGTCTCTCTCTGCCTCGCGGCGGCAGCCGCGGCCCAGGATCCTCCCGCGGTACAGCTGCTTGAGCACCAGGCGCTGACCGCCGAGCTGCACCGTCTCTCCGACGCCTACGGGCATGTCGAGCTGGTCTCGCTCGGCCGCTCGCGCGACGGCCACATGCTCGAAGGGCTGCGCTTCGGCACGAAGGCCGAGGCGGCGCCGGCGATCCTGCTGGTTGCGAACCTCGACGGACCGCGCGTGTTCACGAGCGGCGTGGCGCTGCACCACTGCCGGCGGCTGGCCGAGGCGTACGCGACCGATGAGCGCGTGAGCGCGCTGCTCGACTCGACGGTGGTCTACGTGATTCCGCGCGCGAACCCCGACGCGGCCGAGCTGCGCTTCGCCGAGCCGCGCTTCGAGCACCGCGCCGGCGGCACCGGCGTCGACAACGACCGCGACGGACGCGAGGGCGAGGACGGCCCCGCCGACGTGAACGGCGACGGCGTCATCGCGACGATGCGCTACGCGGACCCGGACGGCGCGTGGATCGAGGACCCGACCGACCCGCGCGCGCTGGTCAAGGCCGACCCGTTCAAGGGCGAGCGCGGCCGCTTCAAGCTGGTCGTGGAGGGGCGCGACTCGGACGGTGACGAGCGCGTCGCCGAGGATCCGGCGTTCGATGCGGTGCTCAACCGCAACTTCGCCTCGGGCTGGGAGCAGCACGAGGACTACGCCGGCCTGTTTCCGACCGACGCGCCGGAGGTGCGCGCGCTGGCCGACTTCATGATCGGGCGGCGCGATCTGGCGCTCGTGCTCACGTACGACGAGCTCGACAACCTGGTCGAGGCTCCCAAGACGGTGAAGGACGACGCGCGCGCGGTGAAGCGGGTCCCCGCGGCCGGCGTGCGCGAGTCCGACGGCAACGTGCTGAAGGAGCTGGGCAAGCGCTACCGCGACGTCACCGGCGCCAAGGCCAAGAAGAAGGGAGGCGACGAGGGCACTTTTCAGCGCTTCTCGTACGACCACCGCGGGCTGCTGACGCTCGAAGCGCTGCTGTGGGACTTGCCGCAGCAGGATCCGCCGAAGCCAGAGCAGCCCGAGGATGCGGAACAGGGCTCGGAAGCCGGCGAGGAAGCCGCCGCCGAAGAAGAGGCTCCCAAGCGCGAGAGCAAGAAGGACAAGCCGAAGCCGTCGGAGGACGCCAAGCGGCTCGCGTGGATCGACGCCCAGGGCGACGCCGAGGCCTGGCGCTTCGTTCCGTGGACGCCCTTCGAGCACCCCGAGCTCGGACCGGTCGAGATCGGCGGCTTTGCGCCCTTCGCGCGGCTGGACCCGCCCGCCGGCGAGTGGGACGCGATCGCGGACAAGCACCTCGACTTCCTGCTCGGGCTCGGCGAGCTGCTGCCGCGCGTCGAGCTGGTGGAGTGCACGATGGAGCCGGTCGGCGAGGGCCTGTGGAGGGTCGAGGCTGCGGTCGAGAACGCCGCGCTGCTTCCGCTTCAATCCCGCTCGGCGCGGCGCACGCGCACCGTGCGGCCGGCCAAGGTCGAGCTGGTGCTGCCCGAGGCCGCGACGCTCGTCGCGGGCCGGCACATGCAGCAGTTGAGCGAGCTGGACGGCAGCGGCGGCCGCTTCGAGGCGTCTTGGCTGGTGCTCGGCCCCGAGGACATGGAGGTCGGCGTCAGCGTCGACACGGACAACGCCGGCACCGACCGGCGCAAGGCGGAGGTGATCCGATGAGAACGCTCTTGCTGCTGCCGGCCCTGCTCGTCGCGCCCGCCGCCGCGCAGTCCCAAGGGGAGGACGCCGGCTTCCCCGGGCTCGCGGCGGACCGCGCCCCCCGCGTCGAGATCGCGTGGAACCGGCTCTATCCCTACGGCGACATCCTGGCGCAGCTCGACCAGCTCGCCGCCGAGTGGCCCGAGCTCTTCTCGATGGAGGTCGTCGGCCACAGCGTCGAGGGGCGTGAGATGCGCGTGTACACGCTCAACAACCCCGCGACGGGCCCGGCCGAGACCAAGCCCGGGATGTGGGTCGACGGCAACGTGCACGGGAACGAGGTGCAGGGCAGCGAGACGATCGTCTATCTCGCGTGGTACCTGCTCGAGAACTTCGGCTCGAACGAGCGCGTCGACGAGCTGCTCGACGGCAGCGCGTTCTACCTGATGCCCTCGGTCAACCCGGACGGGCGCGACCACTGGTTCGCGGCCGGCAACTCGGCGAGCTCGTCGCGCTCGGGCGTGCAGCCGGTCGACAGCGACCGCGACGGGGCCTTCGACGAGGACCCGACGGACGACCTCGACGGCGACGGCAGCATCGTGCAGATGCGCAAGTACATGCCGGGCGAGGGCGACTATCGGCTCGATCCCGACGATCCGCGGCTCCTGGTGCGCGTGCCCAGCGACTCACCGGCGCGCGGGGACTGGGTCCTGCTCGGCTCCGAAGGCATCGACAACGACGGTGACGGACGGCTGAACGAGGACGGCCGCGGCGGGTACGACATGAACCGTGCCTGGCCCTCGCTGTGGATGCCTCCGCACGCGCAGTTCGGCGCCGGCGCGTACCCGTTGTACTGGCCCGAGACGCGCAGCACCGCGCGCTTCTTGATCGAGCACACGAACGTGGCGGGCGTCCAGTCGTTCCACAACTCGGGCGGCATGATCCTGCGCGGCCCCGGCGCCGAGGCGTACGGCGACTACCCGCGCGGCGACCTGCGCGCGTATGACGCGCTGGGCAAGGACGGCGAGCGCATGCTGCCGTTCTACCGCTACATGGTGATCTGGAAGGACCTCTACAGCGTGTTCGGGGGCTTCGTGACCTGGACCTACGAGGGCCTCGGCATCATCAGCTTCACGAACGAGATGTGGTCGTCGGACCGCAGCTTCCCGGACCCGTCGTCGCAGCGCGACGAGTTCGACTCCTTCGACGAGAAGCGGCACTGGTTCAACGACCACCTGCTGATGGGGGCCGGCTTTGTCGACTGGCATGCCTACGACCATCCGTTCTACGGCGAGGTCGAGATCGGCGGCTTCCGCAAGGACGTCGGGCGCGTACCTCCGACTTTCTTGATGGAGGAGGAGCTGCACCGCAACGCGATGTTCTGCATTCGCCATGCCGAGGAGATGCCGGCGGTGACGATCGAGGAGCCGAACGTCACCGAGCTCGGAAACGGCGTGCGCGCGATCGACGTCGTCCTCCGCAATCCCAAGGAGATCCCCACCCGCTCCGAGATGGCCGCGCGCAAGGATATCGGGCGTCCGGACCTGATCCATCTGGAGGGCGACGGCATCGAGGTGCTCGCCGGCGGCTACCGTAGCGACCGCTTCCGTCCCGAGCGCATCGACCTTCAGGAGCACGAGCCCGAGCGCCTGGTGCGCGATCGCGGCATCTCCGGGCGCGGGCAGCTGCGCGTGCGCTGGCTCGTCCGCGGCGGCGGCTCGGCGACCGTGAGCTTCGAAGGCGAGAAGGTCCGCGACGTCCGCCGCGACTTCGAGATCCAGTGACTGCGACCGAGGAAGCCCGATGAACGCTCTCTTCGCCCTGCTCGCCCTCGCGAACGTCCAGGATGCAGAGGACCTGCGCCCGCTCGTCGACGTCCGCCACTACCACCTCGACCTGACGGTCGACCCCGAGGAGGAGGTGCTGAGCGGCGAGGTGACCACGCGCGCCACGGTGCTCGCCGACGAGCTCACGGGCTTCCAGCTCGACGCGAAGTCGCACCTGGACATCGACACGGTCGTGATGGGGGAGAAGGAGCTCGGCTTCGCACACATCGACGGGCGGCTCTACGTGCCGCTCGTCGAGCCCGCGAAGAAGGGCGACACGCTCGAGATCACCGTCCGCTACGAGGGACGCATGAAGGCCCCCGAGGGCGCCTTCGGCGGCTTCCACTGGGTCGAGACCGCCGACGGCCGGCCGTGGATCAACACCTCGTGCCAGGGTACCGGCGCGCACGACTGGTGGCCGTGCAAGGCCTCGTACTACCACCCCGACGACAAGCCGGACGAGGGCGTCCGCTTCGACATCACCGTGCCCGAGGACCTCTACGCGGTCTCGAACGGCGTGCTGAAGGAGGTCTCCGAGCCCGAGGACGGCCGCCGCACGTTCCGCTGGGAGCACCCGTATCCGCTGGAGACCTACAGCATCACGCTGAACGTCGCGCCCTACGTCGTGGTCGAGAGCGAGCTCGAGCTCCCCGGCGTCGACGGCGCGGTCCCGTGGATCTACTACGTGCTGCCGGAGAACGCCGAGAAGGCCGCCGTGCAGTTCGAGCAGGTGCCCGAGCTGCTTCGGATCTTCAGCGATGCCTTCGGGCCCTGGCCCTTCCCCGACGCCAAGTTCGCCCTGGTCGAAACCAACTTCTGGGGCATGGAGCACTCGACCGCGGTCGCCTACGGCTCGTCGTATCCCGCCTGGTGCGAGGCCAACGACGCCGAGGACCGCTACGCCGGCCGCAACCGCTACTTCGACTACATCCTAGTGCACGAGGTCGCGCACGAGTGGTGGGGTAACGCGGTCTCGGCGACCGACTGGGGGCACTTCTGGATCCACGAGGGCTTCGGCACCTACGCCGAGGGCGTGTACGTCGAGATGACCCAGGGGCGCGAGCGGGCCGACGACTACTTCGCCGGCACCGCGCGCCGCATCGGCAAGGAATCGCGGCTCTTCCGCGGCGAGAACGTCGACTCGCGCCAGGCCTACAGCGGCGTGATCTACTCCAAGGGGGCCGCGGTGCTGAACACCCTGCGGCACTACCTCGACGACGACGAGGTCTGGTGGAACGTGCTGCGCGACTTCAACGCGCGCTTCCGCTACGGCAACGCCAGCACCGAGGACTTCCGCGCCGTGCTCGAGGAGCACACCGAGCTCGACTGGAAGCGCTTCTTCGACGAGTGGTTCTACGGCCAGGGCTACCCACAGGTGAAGGCCGAGGTGCGCGTCGAGGGCAAGCGCATCCTCGTCTCGGGCGAGAACGAGGGCAGCGGTGAGAACGGTTTTCTCGTCCCGATCGACCTCGTCTGGACCGAAGAGGGGGAGCCGCAGGGCATCCGGCTGTGGTTCGAGGCCGGCCCCTTCGAGCGCGGCGTCGACTGCGCCCACGTGCCCGAGGGCGTCGAGGTCGTGAACATGAACCGCGTCCTCGGACGGCACGACGTGCGCGTCAAGTAGCCGTCCCGGAGGTCTCTCCAGCTCGCCTCAAGACGGCCCGGAGCCGCGCCGATACTTCCGTGCTGATCCACTTGTTGTGGATCCGCCCCCACTTTCACGGATCTCGGCATGCTCCCCGGCAATTTTTTCCGGGTCTTGGGACTCCTCGCCCTGGGACTCCTCGGAGGCTGTTCCTCCTCACCCGCGTACCCCGATGCGGTGGTGCTGCCGGAGGACCAGCCCGAGGTCGACTGGAGCTGGGCCACCCTCGGCCCGCACGACGTCGTCCGCGTTGTGGTCTACGGCCATCCCGAGGCGTCGACCGCCGGAGAGGGCGAGCGTGTCGACCTGATCGGGACGATCGCGCTGCCGCTGATCGGCGAGGTCACGGTCGGCGGCCTCAAGCCGGACGAGGTGCGCGCCGAGCTGGTCGAGCTCTACTCGAAGTACATCGAGCAGCCGCGCGTTGCGGTGACGGTGCTCTCGTACGGGGCGCGCGAGTTCTACCTGCTCGGACACGTCGAGAACCCGGGGCCCTTCACGCTCAACCGCTCGCTCACCGCGCTCCAGGCGCTGAGCTACGGCGGCACGTTCCTCAGCGGCGCCCTGCGCGAGGAGGTGCTGCTGTTCCGTCGCCAGGAGGACCGCTACGACGTGCACAAGTTCGACGCGTCGCGCCCCGGGCCGGACGGGCTGGTCAGCGTCCAGGCCGGCGACCTGATCTTCGTGGGCCGCAGCGACTCGGGCGGCTTCCGCGAAGAGGTGCTGCCGTATCTCCAGGGCGCCGGGCTCCTGGCGTCGCTCCCCGTCGGCTTCAACGCCCTCACGAACTAGCGAGGCCGACTCGGTGGACCGCGCCAAGCAGCCCGACGACCTCCCGGTGTCCCCAGGGGAGCTGCTCTCGCTCGTGCGACGTTACCCGCTACAGATCGCCTTCTGCGTGGCCCTGTCGCTGGTCCTGGTGCTTTGGCACGTCGGCTCGCAAACCCCGATCTGGGAGGCGCAGGCGACGTTGTTGCTGCGGCACGAAGAGACCGGCTACACGCCGGGTGAACCCCGCGTCCATCCGATGGACCTGCGTACGGTCGCGAGCGAGGTCGTGCGGCTGAGCTCCCGCGGCGCCGCCGAGCGCACGGTACGCGCGCCGTACGACGGGCGCCCGCCCACGCCGCAGAACGAGGACTCCACGCGCCACCTCGGCCTGCAGACCACCGTCGACGACGAGTCGCGCATGCCGTTGCGCGCCTTTGCCCGTCGCCTGGTCGGGAGCTCGCTGACCGACGGACGCCTGTACGCCCAGGCGTGGTCCGACAACCCGAACGCGCCGCGCGAAGTTCGCGTCACGTTCCCGTCCGAGAGCACCGTGCGCGTCGGCGTGCCGGGACGCTTCGGGCTGACCTCCGCCGAGCGCGACTATCCGTGGCGCGGTCAGGCGCTCGACTACGACGGCCTCTATCTGCTGCTCGAGCCGCGCGGCGACGTCGTCGGCCGCAGCTTTCGCGTGCGGTTCCACTCCGAGTACGACGCCGTGCGCGGCCTGATGGGGCGCGTTCACGCGAGCGAGGTCGAGCCGAACTCGGGCGTCTTGCGGGTCAGCGTCTACGACACCGACCCCTATCGCGCGGCCGAGTCGGCCAACGCGCTGTGCCGCAACTACCTGACGCTGTCGGTCGAGGACGACTCCGCCCGCGCCGCGGGCGTGCGCGAGCGGTTGGAGGAAGAGCTCTCCCGCGTGCGGTACGAGCTCGACCGCGCCTACGCCGAGCTGGTGAACCTCCGCCGCAGCCAGCCGCTGTCGGTCGATCCCGGCGAGTCGGCGAAGTTCTTGATCCTCGAGGTCGCGGACCTCGAGGTCGCGCTCTCCGAGCTGAAGGTCGAGCTTGCGCTGGTCAGCGAGGCCGTGAGCGACGTCGAGGCCGGGCGCATCGACGCGCTCTCGAAGATCGCCGAGTCGACGGCCGACAAGTCGACCCGCATCATGATCCAGCACATCGCCGAGCTGTCGGCGCAGGCGGGCCTCCAAGAGCGCAGCGACGCCGGCGCCTACCGCCACCTGTTGCAGACGCGCCTGCTCGAGCTGGAAGGGCAGCGCGACCAGATGGTGGTGCAGACGCGTTCGCTCACCCAGGCGCTCGCCGCGCTCAGCGAGGAGGGCCGGGTTGCCCTCAGTCGCCTCGGTGGCGCCGGCGCGCCCTCGATCGACCACGTGACCAACGTGCTGATCGACCGCGTCGCGCAGCTGGACGCGAAGCGCGAGCAGCTGCTCGCGGGCGACCACACCGTCGATCACCCGCACGTGGTCGAGCTCCAGGCGGCGGTGGCGGAGTACCTGGAGCGGATCGAGCAGCAGCTCGAAGCGCAGCTGATGTCGCAGCGCAACCGGCGCGATGAGTACGACGAGCTGGTCGCCGGCACGCGCGCGGTGCTGCAGGCCCACCCGGAGCAGGAGCGGGCCGAGATCCTGGCCGCCATCGACCGGCTCGTGCCCGTCGTGCACGGCCATCTGGAGAGCCTCGAGTACGCCCTCACCGAGCGCGTCGCCTCGGCCGAGGAGGAGATCGGCAACCTGCGCCAGAGCCTCACCGACCTCCCGGCGAGCGAGCGCGACCAGGTCGACTCGCTGCAGCGCGTCGATGAGTACAAAGAGAGCGTCGCCGCGCTGCTCAAGGCGATGGAGAACGCGCGCCTCGCTTCGGCCTTCGTCGAGCCCCCCGCGGACCTCATCGATCCCGCGGTGCCGCCCGCCGTGCGGCAGAGTCCGCGCCTGGGCTTTAGCCTCGTGCTCGGTGCGGCCTGCGGGCTCGCGGCCGGGCTCGCGCTGGCACTGCTGCGCGAGCGCGCCTTCGGGCGCGTCCGCAGCGAGGGCGAGCTCGCCGCGGTCATCGACGCCGCGGCGCTGGCGCGCGTGCCCGACCTCGCTCGCCTGAAGCACCCGGTCACCAGTCTGCGCGGCCTGCGCACGCATCTGCGCGACGCCCCCGGCGGCGCCCTCGCGGCGTCGTATCGCGGCCTGCGCGCCGGGCTCGGGTTCTCGCTGCGGCAGCGCGGGCTGCGGCTCGGCGTGACCTCCGCGGCTCCCGGCGAGGGCAAGAGCGCGACGGCCGCGGGCCTCGCGAACGCGGTCGCGGGAGCTGGGTCGCGCGTGCTGCTCGTGCAGACCTGCGCCACCGCCGACGGCGCCGCGCTCGGCTTCCTGCCGAGCCTGGCTGGCCTCTCCCGCTGGAGCGACGCGGTCGTCCCGTCCGCCGACCTCGGCGTCGACGTGCTTCCCGCCGGAAGCACCGCCGCGGTCGTCGCGGACCTGTTTGCGGGGCCCGGCGCCGCGGCCGTGCTCGACGAGCTGACCCGCTCCTACGACCTGATCGTGCTCGACCTGCCGTGCCTCGCAGAGGGGGCCGAGGTCGACTCCCTCGCGCCGCGCCTCGACGGCCTGCTCCTGGTCGCGCGCGACGGCGAGACGCCCCGGCGTGCCGTGGGGCGCGCCGCCGACCGTATCCGGCTGGCGGGGGGGACCCTGCTCGGAGGCGTGCTCAACGCGTCCGGGCGCGGGGGCTACACGCCCGAGCTGCGACCCGAGGAGCCCGTGGACGAGGACTGGGACGAACCGGAAGAAGCCGCGGAGGACCTTGCGGCCTAGCCGCGCTGCCCATGAGTCGCACCTACCGCGTCGCGTACCTCGTGTCGCACCCGATTCAGTATCAGGCGCCGCTCCTGCGGCGGATCGCCGCCGGCGATGAGATCGACCTGACCGTCACCTTCCTGTCCGACTTCTCGGCGCGCGAGCACGCGCACCCGGGCTTCGAGCGCCGCGTCGCGTGGGACGTGCCGCTCCTGTCGGGCTATCGCCACCAGGCGCTGTCGTCGGCGCCGTCGGTCTCGTTTCTGCGTCCGTTGGCCCTCGACCTCCCGGCGCGTATCGCGGCGGGAGCCTACGATGCGCTGTGGGTCCACGGCTGGAGCCAGCTCGCGTTGCTGCGCGCCGTGTGCGCCGCCAGCAAGGCCGGCGTGCCGGTGCTGCTGCGCGGGGAGTCGGTGCCGGGCGAGCGCGCCCCGGCGCGCCGTGCGGCCGCGCGCTGGCTGTTCCGCCGCGTCGCCGCGTGCCTGCCGATCGGCGCCCGCAACCGCGCCTTCTACCGCGAGAACGACGTCCCCGAGGAGCAGCTCTTCGACGCGCCCTACGGCGTGGACAACGAGCGCTTCCGAGCCCAGGCCGAAGCCGCCGCGCCGAACCGCGCGGCGCTGCGCGCCGAGCTCGGGCTCGACGCGGGTCGGCCCGTCCTGCTCTTCGCGTCCAAGCTGATCGAGCGCAAGCGGCCGGGGCTGCTGCTCGACGCGTACCGCCGGCTCTCGGCGGACGGCCGCGAGCCCAGGCCCTATCTGCTCTTCGTCGGCGAAGGTCCGCAGCGCGTCGTGCTCGAGCGGCGCGTACGCGAGCTGGGCTGGGGCTCGGTACGCTTCCTCGGCTTCCGCAATCAGACCGAGCTGCCGGCGCTGTACGACCTGTGCGACGCGTTCGTGCTGCCCTCGGCCTTCGAGACCTGGGGGCTGGTTCTGAACGAGGCGATGAACGCCGGACGCCCCGTGATCGCGAGCGATGCGGTCGGCGCCGTCCCCGACCTCGTGCTGTCCGGAGAGACGGGCTACGTGTTCCCCTCCGGCGACGCCGAGGCGCTCTCGCAGAGCCTCCGCCGCGTGCTGGACGATCCCGAGCACGCGCGCCGTCTGGGCGAGGGCGCGCGCCGCGCCGTGGAGGCATACGGCCTCGACGCCGCGCACCGCGGCCTGCTCCGGGCGCTGGATTTCGTGTGTGCGCGCGAGGGGAGGTCGGCCGCGTGACGCGCATCCTCTTCATCGGCGACCTGCGCCCGCACTCGCGCTCGGCGCAGCGCTTGAGCGCGCTCCGCGGGGCCGGGCACGAGGTGCGTGCGATCAGCACGGTGCAGATCGACCTGCCTCCGCCCGACGGCCGGCCGGCCAGGCTGTCCGACCGGGTGCGGCATCGTCTCGGCGTGCCGTCCGACCGGCTGAAGGCGAGCCACCAGCTCGTCCGCGCGGTGTCGCTGGACCCGCGCTACGACCTGCTCTGGGTGGAGAAGGCGCTGTGCCTGCGCCCCTGGGCGCTGCGGCGTGCACGCGTCAGCGAGCCCGACCTGCGGGTGGTCTTCTTCTCCGAGGACGACATGCTGCCGCGAGCGAACGGCTCGCTCTGGTTTCGCCGGGCCCTGCCGCTCTACGACGTGGTGCTGACGACCAAGTCCTTCAACGCACGGCCCGAAGAGCTCCCCTCACTCGGCGCGCGGCGCGTCGAGGCTTTGCACAAGTCGTTCGATCCCGACGTCTACCGCCCGCTCGAGGTCACGGACGAAGACCGCGAGCGCCTCGGAGCCCGCGTCGGCTTCATCGGCACGTACGAGCGCGAGCGCGCGGCCAGCCTGCTTACGCTCGCGCGCGCCGGGATCGAGGTGCGCGTGTTCGGCAACGGTTGGGAGCGGCTCGACGAGCGCCATCCGGGGCTGCGGGTCGAGCGGCGCCCGGTCTACGGCGACGACTACGTCCGCGCCGTCTGCGCGACCGACGTGAACCTCGGCTTCCTGCGGCGCGCCAACCGCGATCAGCACACCGACCGCAGCGTCGAGATCCCGGCCTGCGGAGGATTCCTGCTCGCGGAGCGCTCGGACGAGCACTCCGCGCTCTTCAAGGAGGGCCGCGAGGCCGAGTTCTTCGCAAGCGACGGGGAGCTGGTGGAGAAGGTGCGGCGCTACTTGGACGAGCCGGAGCGCCGCGCGAACGTCGCCGCGGCGGGCCGCGCGCGCTGCCTCGCCGGCGGCTACCGGCATGTCGATTGGCTGGCGCGCGCGCTCGCGCTGGTGGGTTGCCCCGTACCCATGGAGCGTGCCGCGTGACGAACCTCCTACCGCGCCTCGAGTTTCTGCTGCAGTCCTGCGTACGCCGCCGGGACAAGTGCCCCAACTGCGGCGACCGCGAGACCGAGCTCTTGGGGCGCAAGCACGTCGTCACCCGCATCCGTCGCTGCCCGACGTGCGAGCTGTGCTTCACCGACCCGATCTACGACAAGAGCCTCCTCGGCCCGCTCTACGACCGGGTCTACGGAGCTGAGGGCTCGACGACTTCGACGCCCTCGGCCGAGCGCCTGGTCGAGCTGATCCAGAGCGGCTTCGCCGGGACCGACAAGGACTGCCGCGACCGCCTGCGCACGCTGCGCCGCATCGCGCCGGGCCCGCGCTTGCTCGAGGTCGGCTCTTCGTGGGGCTACTTCCTGCACCAGGCGCAGGCGGCGGGCTTCCAGCCGACCGGCATCGAGATCTCGGGCCCGCGGCGCGAGTTCGGCCGCGAGCTGCTGCGCGTCGACACGCGCGACTCGTTCGAGGCCGTGGAGGGCGAGTCGTTCGACGTGATCTACACCGCTCACACGCTGGAGCACTTCACCTCGTTCTCGGGCGTGCTGGTGCTGCTGCGCCGTCTGCTCGGGCCCGGAGGGCTGCTCGCGATCGAGGTTCCGAACTTCGCGCCCCACCTGCACGGGCGCGAGGCGATGACCCAGGTCGGCGCCGTGCACCCGCTGGGCTTCCGCAGCGCCTTCTTCCGCAAGGCGCTCCCGGCCGCGGGGCTGCGCGTGCGGTCGTTCCACGAGCGCTGGGGCGACGTGCCCCACAAGGGCGTCGACGAGTGCCGCGGCGACGTGGTGATCGTCCTCGCGGAACGGGCCGCCTCCGAGGACGCGGAGGAGTGCGCCGCCTGATGGGCGGAGCGGCGCTGAGGTTCCGCTCCGGCGCGCTCGCGTCGGTTGTCTCGAACGTGGTCGGGGCGGGCGGGCAGGTCGTGCTCGTGCCCGCATTCCTCGCCGCCTGGGGCGAGCAGCGGTACGGGGAGTGGCTGACGCTGGCCGCGGCCGTCGCGTACGCGTCCTTCGCGGACCTCGGGCTCGCGACGTACGTCACGAACCGGCTGAACGCGCTGCGCGCGCGCGAGGAGATGGCGGAGTACGCGCGCGTGCTGCACAGCGCCCTGGCGCTGTCGCTCGTGCTCTCAGGCTGCATGATGGCCGTGCTCGCGGCGGGCCTTTGGGGCGCGCCGCTCGCGGCCTGGTTCCGCTTCGAGGACACGCCGGGGAGCACCGCGGCGCTGGCGTCGATCGTCTTGGCCGCACAGGCCGTCGTCTCGATCCCGCGCGGGCTGGTGCTCGGGCTGTACCGCACGATCGGCGAGTATGCGCGCGGTACGCACCTGGCCAACCTGCAGCGGGTTGCGTACGTCGGCGCGACCCTCGGCACGCTGGCGCTCGGCGCCGGGCTGGTTGAGGTCGCCGCTGCGCAGCTGGCGACTGCGGTCGCCGCGCCGGCCCTTGCGCTCTTCGACCTCGCGCGGCGGCACCCCGACCTCCCGCTCGGGCTGGGGCGGCGCGACCGCGCTCTGGCGCGCTCGCTGGTACGGCCGAGCGTGCACTTCCTGGCGATCCAGGTGAGCCTCATCGGCGTGCTGCAGGGCAGCACGCTGCTCGTGAGCTCGCTCTTCGGCGCCGGCGCGGTGGCGGTCTTCGTCAGCCTGCGCACGCTGGCGAACTTCGTCCGGCAGGCGGGCGGCGCGCTCTCGAATGCGGCCTGGCCAGAGCTGACGCGCCTCAGCGCGGCCGGCGCCGGCGGCACGCTGCGCGAGGTGCACCGGCTGAAGGTCAAGCTGCTGTGGGCGCTGACGCTGGGCGCGGCGGCGTTCCTGCGGCTCACGGGCGAAGAGCTGTTCGCGGCCTGGACCGGCGGGAGGCTCGCCTTCGACGCGCTGCTCTTCGACGCGTTCCTGCTGTGGCTGGTCGCGCAGGCGCCGTGGACCGCGAGCTCCTACGTGCTCCTCGCGTCGAACCGGCACGAGCGCCTGGCGGTGCGCCAGCTGGCGGCGGCGGTGCTGGGGCTCGCGGGAGGCGCCTGGCTCGCGCGCTGGCTCGGGCCGGCCGGGTTGCTCGTCGGGTTGGCGGGCGCCGAGCTGGCGCTCTGCGGCCTGTTCGTGCCGCGCAGGGTCTGCGCCGTCACCGGCGACGACCCCGCGCGCTTCCTGCGCGAGGTTTATGGACGCGGCGTGCTGGCGTCGCTCGCGATGGTGCTGCTGGTCGTCCTCGGCGACGCCTGGATCGGCGCCGCCGGCCCCTTGGCCCGCATCTTCGCCGGTGCGCTGCTGGCGGGCGGCGGGCTGTTGCTGGTGGCGGTGCCGTTCTGGCTCACCCCACACGAGCGGCGGCGCGCGGCCGAGCTGCTGTCGCCGCGCCTGGGAAGGCTCCTGCCCGCGGAGGTGCGGCGATGAGCGTTACGGTGTTGATCCCGGTCAAGAACGAAGAGCTGCACCTGCGGCAGTGCCTCGCCGCCGTGGTCGGCTGGGCCGACCGCGTGGTCGTGGTCGACAGCTTCTCGAGCGACGGAACGCTGGAGGTCGCCGCGTCGTTTGCCGGCCGCGGCGTCGAAGTCGTGCAGCACGAGTACGCCGGACCTGCCGACCAGAAGAACTGGGCGCTCGACCACCTGGGGCTGGACACCGACTGGGTGCTGTTCCTGGACGCGGACGAGGTCGTTTCGCCCGAGCTCGCGCGCGAGATCGCCGCGGCCACCGGCAGCGACGACAACCCGGTGGCGGGCTACTTCCTCAATCGCCGCATCATCTGGTGCGGCCGCTGGATCCGCCACGGCGGCTGGTTCCCGAACTGGAACCTGCGGCTCTTCCGCCGCGACCGCGCGCGCTACGAGATGCGCCGGGTACACGAGCACATGGTCGTCGACGGTCCTACCGACAAGCTCGACGGCTGCCTGATCCACGAGGACCTGCGGGACCTGACCCACGCGATCGCCAAGCACAACCGCTACTCCAATGACGAGGCGCTCGAGTACGCCGAGGTGTTGGAGGGCAAGTCGGACGGCTATGCGCGGCTCTTCAGCCGCGACCCGCTGGCGCGGCGCCGTTGGATCAAGACCAAGCTCTGGGCGCGTCTACCCGGCAAGGGCGCGCTGTACTTCGTGTGGTGCTACGCGGTGCGGCTCGGGTTCCTCGACGGGCAGATCGGGCTGCGCTATCACCTGATGCACGCGATCTACAAGCACTTCGACGAGATGAAGCTGTGGGAGCTTCGCCGCGAGCGCGAGGTCAGGCGGCGCGACGCGGCCTGAGCGCGCTCGCGTAGCGCTCCACCAGCGCCTGGGCGATCGCGGGCCAGGTGTACTCGCTGCGCGCCAGGTGGCGGGCGTTGTCGGCCATCCGGCGCCGGTCGGCCGGTTCGAGGAACAGCTGCAGCCGCAGCGCCTCGGCGAGCGACACCGGATCGGGGTCGACCACGCGCCCGACGCCCCACTGCTCGACCAGCCGCGCGGCGCCGACGTGCGGGCTCGTGACGACCGGCGTGCCGTGGGCGAGGGCCTCGAGCACGACGTTGCCGAAGTTCTCGCCGTGCGACGGCAGGACGAGGAGCTCCGCCTGCTCCAGCAGGAAGCGCTTGTCGTCGCCCCGCACCTCGCCGACGTAGGCCACGCGCTCGCGGCAACCGAGCTCGCCCGCGCGGCGCCGTAGCTGCGACCAGAGGCGCTCATCGTCGGGACCGGCCAGGACCAGCTGCGCTCGCGGGACCTGCGCGATCGCCTCGACCAGCGGGCGCAGGCCCTTCTTCCACGAGAGGCGCCCGAGGTAGAGCACCAGCGGCTGCCCGTGCGCCAGCGAGCGCAGCGAGGGCCGAATCCCGTCCGGGTTCAGCCTGCCCTCGGGGGGCTCGACGCCGTTCGGCACAACCTCGAGCGGCGGCAGCTGGAAGCCGAAGCGCTCGGCCTCGCGGGCCTCGAGCTCGCTCGTGGCGTGGAGGAAGGCGGCCGCCTCGAGCGTCCGCCGGCCGTAGAGGTGCAGCCAGGCGCTCTTCCGCAGCCAGCCGCGCGCCCGGAACAGGTCGCGGACCAGCATGCCGCGCGGCGAGACCGCGTACGGAACGCTCGCCAGGCGCGCCGCGCGGGCGGCGGCGACCGGCGGGTGGAGGAACAGCGAGTGCGTGTGCACGAAGTCGAACTCGCGCACGCGTTCCCGCAAGGCCGCGGCCAGGGGCGCGGAGCGGTAGAGCCGCCGCGGCGTGCCCCACGGGAAGTAGCTCACCTGCACGCCGTCGACGTCGACCGCGCGGTCGACCGGCACGTCCAGGTCGCCGTCACCGTCGGCGTTGGTTGTGAAGACCTCGACCTCATGGCCGAGCCCGACCAGCGCGCGGCACAGCGCGTGGATGCTGACGATCGGCCCGCCATAGCGGTAGGCGGGCAGGTAGGTGGGTACGACGTGGAGCAGCTTCAAGATGTGGGGGCTGCCTCGGGCTCGGCCGCGGCGGGGGGCGCCGTGGGGCGAAGCCAGCGGAACAGCAGGATGAGGAGAACGGCGTTCTGGAGGAGCGCTCCGTAGACGAGCGAGAAGTCCGACTCGATCAGAATCAGGCGACTCAGCAGGAGCGCGGCAAGGACCAGCGTGCCGGCGCCGGTACCGTAGGTGTTCCACCAACGGTGTAGGAGGCGATAGAGCAGGCCGAGGGCGAACATGCCTGCCAGCACTCCACGCGCGCCGAAGTTCGCGTAGAGCTCGACGATCTGCGGGAGGTTGACCGCCGTTGTGCGGTCGTTCGGGGCGAGGAGCGAGTAGCGGTGCCCGAAGTCCTGCCCGACCCGCTTGCTGGGCTTGCCGGGCCAGAGGAGTCGCGGCACGAGCGTGGAAGGGAGCGCCCGGTAGGTCGCCCCGCCCCAGTACGCGACGCGCTCGGGCGTCAGCTTGGTGACGTGCGAGAACGAGGAGAGGTGCGAGACGCGCGCGCGGACCTCCTCGGTCGCCGCGGCGAGTGCCCGCATGCCGTCCTCCTCGTAGCGCTCCGTCAGGACCTCGACGAAGATGACCGACTTCTCCCACGCGCCGGCCTCGGCCTGGGCGCCGTGCCACTTGCGCCCCCGGAACTCGTGGACGTGGCCGCGCATGACGAGCATCACCAGGGCGCCGCACGCGAGCAGGAACATCGGCACCCGCCGGCCCGCGCCCCAGGCGAGGAAGAGCAGGAAGACGCCCGCGTAGGCGAGCTGCGCCACCGAGCCCGCCCCCACCTGCAGGAACAGGTAGAGCGGCACGAAGAACAGCCACAGCAGGAGGTTCTGATCCTCGTTCAGTTCGCGCCGGAGCGATGAGAGCACCAGCACCGCGAGCCCGGCCTGGAGCAGCATCTCGAGGAAGCGTACCGGCTGCACCAAGCCGCCCGGGATGGCCACCGAGCGGCGGATGAGCACCGCGCCGAACCCGATCGCGAGCAGCACCGGCGCGTAGCGCCGTGCACGTCCCCAATCGAGCTCCAGCCTCAGCGGCCGCAACCGGCTGATCGGAGCCGCGCCGAGGCGCCAGCCGAGCAGGCATGCGAGCCAGCCGCCCAGGCTGAGCCAGAGCGCGCGCTCGACGCTCGCGTTGTCGTACTCCAGCGTCGGCGTGAGGAAGGTGTCGCCCATCAGCGCCGGCGCGCCGAAGTAGAGCGCGAACAGGCAGCCGAGGGTGGGGAAGAACGGGATCGAGCCCGCGACCTCGGGCCGCGCTCGACGCTCCGCACCCCAGCGCAGCGCGGGCAGGAAGCCGAGAAACGCCACCGCGGCGCCCAGCCAGGGGATCAGTTCGCCGCCCTCGCCCCAGTCGCGTCGCGTCGCGAAGTACGCGAGCGCCGCCGCGAGCGCCAGCGGCAACACCGGCGCCCACGAGCCGGGTCGGCGTGTGTCGGCGGTCATGCCGCCCGCTTGCCCTTCCCGAGGCCGCCAAAGCACCGCGCGACCAGCTCGCGCATCCGCTCCGCGTGGCGTTCGAAGGTGAAGGTTGCGAGCTCGTCGGGGACGCCGCGCGGGCGCCGCAGGAGCTCGTCGAGGCCGGCGAGAAGCTGCCGCTCGTCGTGCGGGTCGACCAGGATGCCCAGGCGCCCGTCGCAAAGCGGGTCGCGCGCACCGTCGCGGTCGCCTCCCAGCACCGGCAGCCCGCACGCGGCCGCCTCGAGGTACACGATGCCGAAGCCCTCGGTCGTACTGGGCAGCGCGAACGCGTCCGCGACCAGGTAGTGGTCGCGCTTCTCGATCTCGCGGATGCGGCCGGCGAACACCACGCGCTCGCTCACCTCGGAGGCGTCGACGAGCCCGCGGATGCGCTCCTGGTCCGGCCCGTCGCCCACCACGAGCCACGACACCTGCGGATGCCGACGCGCGAGCTGCGGAAGTGCGTACAGGATCTCGTCGTGCCCCTTGAAGCGGTCGACGCCGAGCATCCGCCCGACGGTCAGCAGCACCCGCTTGCCGTGCAGCCCGTAGCGCTCGAGCAGGTACTCCGGCTTCGGGCCCGGGCCCAGCCGGTCCGGGTGGAACGGGTTGTTGAGCACCGCGGTCCGCGCCTCGTCGACGCTTGCCCAGCTGAGGAAGCGCTCGAGCGTGTAGCGCGACGACGACGTAACCAGGTCGGCGCGCGCCGACGAACCGTGGCTCATCGCGCCGGTCGGCCCCCAACCGTCCATTCCGTGCACATGCAGCCACACGGGGAGGCCGAAGGCACGCTTCAGTACGGAGGCCACCGGCATCAGGCGCAGGTGCAGGCAGAAGATCAGGTCGTAGCGCTGCGAGAGCGCCGCGCGCGCCGCGCCGACGACGAAGCGTGCAGGGTTGCCTTCCAGCACCGTCTCGTGCAGGCCTTCGGGCAGCGGCAAGTCCTGGTTCGGAGGGCGCCGACACAGCAGGTCCACCGACTCGACCTCGGGCGCCGACAGCAACCCGCGCAGGTAGTCGCGCGTGCCCTGGGCCATTCCCGCGAAGCCGCCGAACGACTCCGGGCCGAGCGCTAGGACCCGCATGCTAGGCCGCCCGTGTCGCTGCGCGCTTGGGGGAGCTTGCGCCGCGCGCGGGCCGGCGCTTGCGCTCGACCGGCCGACCTGCGGCGACGTCTTCGAGCAGCCTGCGCCACATCTCGCAGGAGGCTACGCGCTCTCGGTTGAGGAGGAACCACTCCCGGCCGGCCGCTCCCATCCGAGCGACGAGGTCGGGGTTGCGCTTGAGCCTGAGGATCGCGTCGGCGAGGCCGTTTGCGTCGCCGTGCCCGACGACGATGCCCGCGCCCGACGCGCTGACGTCCTCGGCGGTCTCGCAGCGCGTCGGCCCCACGAACAATACGGGGCGGCCGGACGCGAGCTGGCCGTAGAGCTTGCCGGGCACCGAGACTCCGACGTGCTCGCGGCGCAGAGAGAGGAAGTGCGCGTCCGCCGCCGGAAGCGACAGGCCCAGCGATTCGCGCGGGAAGTAGGGCAGGAACGAGGCATTCTGGAGCCGCCACTCTTTGGCGAAGCTCTCGATCTCGGCCCGGCGCGGGCCGCCGCCGACGAAGGCGAACAGCACGTCGGGATCCTCGATCGCCAGGCGCCTCATCGCCCCGCACAGCTCTTCGAAGCGGTGGACGAAGCCGGCGTTGCCGGAGTAGAGCACGACGAAGCGGCCGTCCCACCCGAGGCTGCGCCGCAGGTTGTTGTCCTTGTGCTTCACGGGCACGATCTCGTCGGCGCGGCTCCAGATCGGAACGACCTACAGGCGCTCCGGCGGCACGCCGCGCTGGCGGACCCGCTTGGCCATGTGGCGTCCGAGGACGCCAACGTGGTCCGCCGAGCGGAGCACCCAGCCGTAGACGTCCTCGAGCGTGCGGCCCAGCGACGAGGTGCGTTGGATGAGGCCCATCTCGAACTCGGCGTCGGGGTGGTGATCCATCAGGAACACCACGTGCCGAGCGCCGCGGAGCTTCTTCGCGAACGCGCCCCAAAGCCCCAGGAGCGGCGGCGTCGTGAGCGTGACGACCACGTCGGCCCAGCGCGTCAGCGCGACCCGGGGGCCGGCCATGGCGTGGAACGATAGGTAGTCGCTCATCCGGCCGGCGGTGAAGCGGCGGCCGAAGGCGCTGGCGCGAACGCGGTGGATCCGAACCCCCGAGTGCTCCTCCTTGCGCGGTGCCTCGAGGCCACCCTCGAGGTACCGCCCGCGGGAGCACAGGACGCGCACCTCGTGTCCATGTCGCACGAGGTGCTCGGCGAGGTCGGTCAGGTGTTGTCCTGTACTCGCGAAGTCGGGCCAGTAGAACTGGTTGACGAGGAGGAAGCGGGCCAAGGCGACGGGGAGGGGGACGAAAGGGGGGCGGAAAGGAGGTCCGAGAACCGTTCCCTCGACTGCATCTCGCCGAGGATCCAAGCGTAGGTTTGCCTCATGCCCTCGAAGAGCGGCGTCGTGGGCTCCCAGCCATAAGCGGAGAGGATGCGCGTGTTGTCGCTGTTGCGCCCGTTTACGCCGCGCGGGGCCGTGAGGTTGTACTTGCGGTCGAGCTTCACCTCGGCGATCTCCTCGAGCACGTCGACCAGCTGGTCGATCGTGACGAGCTCGGACGAGCCGACGTTGAGCGGCTCGGCGACGTGCCCGCAGAAGACGCGCTCGATGCCGTCCAGGCAGTCCTCGATGTAGGTGAAGCTGCGCGTCTGAGCGCCGTCGCCCCAGATCTCTACCCCGAGCTCGCCGGAGTACTTCGCCTCGATGACCTTGCGCGACAGTGCGGCGGGCGCCTTCTCGCGGCCGCCGTCGAAGGTGCCGTTCGGGCCGTAGATGTTGTGGAAGCGCGCGATGCGCGTCTCCAGGCCGAAGTCCTCGCGGAAGTGCCGGCACATGCGCTCGGAGAAGAGCTTCTCCCAGCCGTAGCCGTCCTCGGGGAGCGCGGGGTAGGCGTCCTCTTCGCGCAGCGGCGTGACGTCGGGGTCCTTCTGCTTGTCCGCGTTATAGACGCAGGCAGAGGAGGCGAAGAAGAAGCGCTCGGCGCCCGAGTCACGCGACGCCTCGAGCAGATGCGTGTTGATCAAGACGCTCAACATGCAGAGCGACTTGTTGTTCTCGATGAACCCCATCCCGCCCATGTCGGCGGCGAGGTTGAAGACGTAGTCGATGCCGTCGCAGGCGATCCGGCAGTCGGAGATGCGCGACAGGTCGAGCACGAGGTTCTCGCACTTCTCGTGCACCTGGTACCAGTCGTCCAGCTGCTTGATGTCCGCAACCCGGACCAGCTCGGCGCCACGCGCGAGCATGCGGCGCGCTAGGTGTCCGCCGATGAAGCCGCCGCCGCCGGCCACGAGCACGCGCTTGCCGCGGAAGTCTACGTCCGATCCGTGGATCGATTGGGGAGCCGTCATGGGTAGAGCGAATTTCGCAGGGGTAGGGGGTAGGGTTCCGTAGATCGGAACGGACCCCCGAACCCTTGAGGGTGGAGCCACAATTCGTGGCGCCAGGCACAAAGCTCGGTGGGGCAAACCCCCGCCTCGCCCCGGATCTTGTGGATCGAGGCCCTGCCGCGGGCCGCTATGCGGCCTCGGCGACGCTCGGGCGACGGCGCACGAGCCAGGAGCCGACGATCAGGCAGTCCATCCGCGTCCGCAGGAAGCAGTTGAGCGCCTGCTCCGGTGTGCAAACGACCGGCTCGTTCTCATTGAACGAGGTGTTCACGAGAATCGGCACGCCGGTCTCGCGCCGGAAGGCGCCGAGGAGGCGGTGGAAGCGCGGATTGGTCGCCGCCTCGACCGTCTGCAGGCGGCCCGACCCGTCGGCGTGGGTGACGGCGGGCACCTCGTCGTGCCGGTCGGCGCGGACCGGCCAGACCTGCAGCATGAAGGGCACGTCGCCCTCGCGATCGAACCAGCTCCCGACCTCCTCGCGCAGCACGGCGGGCGCGAAGGGCCGGAAGGTCTCGCGCAGCTTGATCTTCGTGTTCAGCACGTCGCGCATGTCATCGCGACGCGGGTCGGCGAGGATGCTGCGGTTGCCGAGCGCTCGCGGGCCCCATTCCATGCGGCCCTGGAACCACCCGACGACGTCGCCGGCGGCCAGGCGGGCGGCGGTGCGGTCGCACAGCTCGCCCTCGTCCTCGATCCGCTCCACGACGCAGTCCGCCGCGTCGAGCTCGTCGCGGCGTCGCAGGATCAGGGCCGCGATCTCCTCGTCGCCGAAGCTCGGGCCCAGGAGCGCGCTGTCCATCTCGAAGACACGCTGGCGCCCCAGGCGCTCGCACCACACCGACAGCGCGGCGCCCACCGCGCCCCCGGCGTCACCGGGCGCGGGCGGGACGAAGAGGCGCTCGAAGGGCGTCTCTTCGAGGATGCGTCCGTTGGCCAGGCTGTTCATGGCACACCCGCCCGACAGGCACAGGTCGCTCTGGCCGGTCTGTTCCGACAGCCGCCGCAGCATGCGGAAGAGCAGCTCCTCGTAGTAGCGCTGCACCGACGCGGCCATGTCGGCGTGGAACTCATCGAGCTCGTCCTCCGGACGCCGCGCCGGCCCCAACAGCCGCTCGAGGCCGGCGGAGAAGACGCTGCCCTGGGTCGGCTCACAGCCGTTCCAGGCGCTCGTGACGGCCGCCGTGTGGTGCTGGAAGCACTCGAGCGCCAGGCGCAGATCGCCGCGGTTGTCGAGCCAGGCCAGGGGCCGCAGTCGATCGACGTAGCGCGGCGCGCCGTGGGCGGCGAGGCCCATCACCTTGTACTCGTCGCCGTACTTCGGGAAGCCCAGCCACTGCGTCAGAGCCTGGTAGAACAGGCCCAGCGAGTGCGGGAAGAAGGTCCTGCCGCGGATCTCGATCTCGCGTCCGGTTCCGACGCCCCAGGCGCTGCTGGAGAAGTCGCCGAAGCCGTCGACCGAGATCAGCGCGGCGCGGTTGAAGGGCGACGCGAGGTAGCTGCTCGCGAGGTGCGCGCGGTGGTGCTCGACGCGCGCGACCTGCGCGCGCAGGCTCGCCTCGGGCACGCGCAGGGCTGCGGCCACCTCGCCTTCGACCGTGCCGAAGCGCGCCGCGTTGCGCGAGCGGTCGCGCACCAGCTGTAGGCTGGGGCGGTGGCGGAGGGCGAACGCGACCTTGCGCACCAGGTTGGCGCGCGGGTCGCGGTTCACGGCGATCCAGCTCAGCTCTTCGGGCTCAACGCCTGCGTCGGCGAGGCACCAACGGACCGCTTCGGAGGGGAAGCCGGCCCAGTGCTTAACGCGGCGGAAGCGCTCTTCCTCCACCGCAGCAACGAGTCGTCCGTCGACCAGCAGGCACGCGGCTGCGTCTCCGTGCCAGGCGTTCAGACCTAGGATGATTTCGCGGGTACGGGTCATGGGGATGCACCCGTATCGGCGGCTGGGAGAGCGCGTTCTGTAGCCGAACCGACGCCTTCTTGTGGGCCGTCCGCGAACTCTAGCGGCCGTCGGCGCGCGGCTAGAGCCAGAGGCCAAGCTGGCCCGTGCCGAGCGCCCACGCGACGAGGAGCCCGTTCGCGGTCGCGTGGGCGACGACCGCGTCTCCCAGCCGCGCGCGGCGCGCCAGCACGAGGGCGAAGATCATTCCCGCCAGCGTCGCCGCCACGAAGCTCTGGTGCAGCAGGCCGAAGAGCACGGACGAGCCGACCACCGAGAAGGCGGTGAGCCGGCCGAGCGGAACCTCGTCGAAGCGGGGCGACTGCAGCAGTCGGAGCAGGTAGCCGCGGAAGGCGACCTCCTCAACGATGGGGACGATCAGCACCGTGGCCAGGCAGCGCAGCGCGAGCCAGCCGGCGAGGAGCAGGGAGGGCAGCGCACGCAGCTCCTCCCAGCTGGTCTCCGATCGGCCGGCCAGCGGGACCCAAAGCGCGAACACCAGCGCGCCCGCGCCGACAGCCACCGGCGACCAGTGCGGAGACAGGTCCGGCAGGCGCGCGCGTGCGCGCCAGGCGAGCGCTCCGGCCGCCAGCGCCGCCAGCGGCGCGAGGAGGTCCACATCCGCCGCAAACGCGCCCGTCAACAGCCCGCCCCCGACGAGGACCAGCAGCGGCAGGAGCCACGGTGTCGCCGGACCGGGACCCGCCGGCGCCGCGGTGCTCCGCGCCACGAAGCTCCAGCGCTTCGCGACGAGCACCAGCGCCAGCGAGATGGCGCAGAACAGGATCCAGCCCGCGCGCGCGTGGAACGCGGTGACGGCCAGCTCGGGCGAAACGTGCGCCCCCAGCCCGATCAGCGCGGCGATGCGCACGACGTTCGCCCCCCACATGACGGCCGCGCCGAGCGGCAGCAGCACCAGGGCGCGGGGGAAGCGCAGCGTCTCGCGGAAGGCCCACAGATAGCCGCCCAGGAAGACGGAGATCAACCCGATCCCCTCCCAACCCGAACAGCCCGACCCGACACGCACGCGGAACTCGCCGAGCCCGACGAGCTGAGCCGGCGCGTCGAGCACCACGTCGTTGGAGAAGCCGTGCAGCAGCGCGTGGACGCACAGCAGCGTCGTCTGGCCCAGGGCTCCCCAGAGCTCGGCGTCCGCGAAGCGGCCCGCCTGCCAGGCGCAGAGGCCGAGCAGGGTGCCGCCCCCGAGCACGCCGCCCGAGCGCAGCCCCAGCCGGCCCAGATCGCGCAGCGGAGCTACGGCGGCGAGCAGGCAGGCGTAGGCCGCGCCTCCTGCGACGGCCCACGCGACGAGCGGGCCGACGCCGCCGCGCTCCGGATCCAGCACCACGCCCGTCAGGGCGAAGAAGGCCGCGAAGGCGAGGACGTGCGCCGCTCCCAAGCCCGCCGTGCGCGCCGCGCCCGCCGGGCGTTCGAGCGCCGCGAGGTCGCGCCGCAGGCCGTCTCCCCCGAACAGCAGGACGGCGGTGCCGACCGCGATGCAGGCGGGCAGCACGAAGGGCGCGAGGCGCAGCAGGCTGCCGCTCGGCCCTCCCAGGAGCTCGGGGTCGGGCAGGTCGTAGCGCGACGTCAGCAGGAGCCCCTCGCCGAGCGCCAGCGCCGCGACGAGGATCCAGAGCCGGGTGCCGGCTACCGCCGTGCGCGCCGGATGCGCTGCGTTAGCAACAGCACTCCGCCGAACACCAGCGTGAGCGCGCGCCCGATCAGCGACGCGTCGATCTCCGGCACGCGGCGCGTGGCGAGCATCTGACCCGACGCGCTGTCGGCGAGCAGCACCAGCAGCACCAGTGCGGGCAGAACCCGGGAGACGCGCCATCGCAGAAGGGTTTTCCTGATCATCCGTGAGCCGGTCCGCGCGGCGGTGCCGCCGGACTCCCCCCTCCTCGGCCACGAGTTGTGGGCGGATGAAGCCCGAGTTTCAAATCCGTGCGCCGGCTCAGCGAATCCGGCGGCGCACGGCGTCCGCTTCGTCGGACTTGCCCTGCGCGTCGAGCACCTCGGACAGGCGCAGCAGGATCGTGCGCGTATCGGGGTGGCGCTCGTCCGCGACCTTGAGCACGTCCTCGAGCGCTCCCTGAAGCAGCTCCTCGGCGCCGGGCAGGTCACCCGCCTCCTTGCGCACCGCGGCCATGCCCACGCGTGCCTTCAGGTTCGACGGAGCGATCCTCAGCAGCCGCTCATAGGTCGCGGCCGCGTCGTCGTAGAGGCCTAGGCCGCGCTCGGTGAGCGCGACGTTCGAGAGGAGCTCGGTGTTGTCGGGTGCCTGGGCCGACGCGCGGCGGTAGGCGTCCAGGGCTCCCTCGCCGTCGCCCGCCCGCGCGCACAGCAACCCCTCGAAGGAGAGCGCGTCGACCGCCGTCGGCATCTTGGAGAGCGCGCTGCGGGTCAGCGCGAGGGCCTCGGGCGAGCCGCGGTCGCCGCCCTTGGCCTCGCTCGCCATCGCCTGCACGAGCAGCGGCCGATACGCCGAAGGATCGAGCGCCGCGGCCTCGCGCGCACGCTGCATGGCCTCGTCGATCTTGCTCGTGCGCAGCAGCGCAAAGGCCAGGTTGGAGAGCACGACCGCGTCGTCGGGGAAGGCGCGCCGCATGCCCTCGAGCATCTGCACCGCCTGCTGCGCCCGTCCGCCGCGCACGAGCGAGTTGGCGCGCTCGAGGTCGATGCTCCGCCCGGTCCGCAGGCCGAGGATCGAGAGCCAGCGCGGGTCGGGGAAGGCCGGCTGCGCGCCGCGGCCCTGGCTCGCGAGCACGCGCGCCTCGTCTTCGCGCCCGAGCATGTTGTAGGCGCTCGCGAGCAGCTGGCGGCCGTAGCCGTCGTTGGGGCCCATCAGGATGCGCTCTTCGAGGATGCGCGCGGCCGGCTCGGCCTCGCCGCGCTGCAGGTGCACGCGCGCGAGCCCGATCCAGCCGCTGGCCTGGCTCGCACCGGCCTCGGTGCAGCGCGTGTACCACGTTCGCGCCGAGTCGAAGTCGCCCTCGGCGAAGAACCACTGGCCCATGCGCCAATAGGCCGGGACGTAGGTCGGGTCGAGGTCGATCGAGCGCTCGACGCGTGCCCGCGCCGTCGCCGCGTCGCCGTGGCGCGAGGCGACCAGGCCCCACGCGTACCAGGCCTCGGCGTCGCGTGCGTCGAGCCGCGTGCTGGTCGCGTAGCAGGCGTCCGCCTGCTCGACGAAGTCGTTGCCGTGGTAGAGCATCGCGAGTCCGCGCCACCGCGTCGGGTCGAGCGGGTTGGCGTTCACGTCGGCCGCCACCTTGCGCATCGCGGCGGCCAGCCGCGGGTCGAGGCTTGCGATCTCGGCGGGCAGCGGGGCCGCGGGCGGCGGTTCGGCCGGAGGCGCCGGCGGGCCGTCGTCACCGCCGCATCCGGCGAGCACGATCGAGATCAGAAGCGCGGAGAGGAATGCCGGGCGCGGACCCATCCGCGGACCATAGCACCTATACTCGCGCGCCGCATGCCTACCCGCTTCTCGTGCGCCGCGCTCGCGGCGCTCCTCCTCATCGCCTGCGGCGGCGGCGACCCCGCGCCGGGGGCCGGCGAGACCGCACCGTCTCCCGGCGCCGCGCCGGTGACCGAGCCCGAGCCTCAGCCGTCCGGGCCGGCGTGGTTCTCCGAAGAGGCCGCCGCGCGCGGGCTCGACTTCCGCCACGTCTCGGGGCACGAGAAGGGCCGCTACCTGATGCCGGAGATCATGGGCGGAGGCGCAGCGCTGCTCGACGTCGAAGACGACGGCGACCTGGACGCGTACCTCGTGCAGAGCGGGCTGCTCGTCGGCGACCGCGCGGCCTCGCCGGGCAACCAGCTCTTCCTTAATGGAGGCGACGGCACCTTCCGCGACGCGACCGCCGCCAGCGGCGCGGGCGAGCGCGGCTACGGGATGGGGGTGGCCTGCGGCGACGTCGACGGCGACGGCCGGGTCGACCTGTACGTGACCAACACCGGGCCCAACGCGCTGCTCGTGAACGCGGGCGAGGCGCGCTTCCGCGACGCGACGGTCGCCGCCGGCGTGGGCGACGACGGCTTCGGCGCCTCGGCGGCGTTCGTCGACTACGACCGCGACGGCGACCTCGACCTGATCGCGCTCAACTACGTGCACTGGTCGGTCGACACCGAGCTCGACTGTTTCAACCAGCAGGGCTCGCCCGACTACTGCAGCCCGCAGACCTACGACAACCCGGCCCGCGACGTGTTCTACCGCAACCGCGGCGACGGCACCTTCGAGGACGCCACGGCCGCGGTCGGGCTGGGCGATGCGATCGGCACCGGGCTCGGCCTGGCGTCCGGCGACTTCAACGCCGACGGGCTCCAGGACGTCTTCGTCGCGAACGACGGGATGCCGGACCACCTGTGGGTGAACCAGGGCGACGGGACTTTCCGCGACGATGCGTTCTTCGCCGGCTGCGCGGTCGACCAGGACGGCCGCTCGAAGGCGGGCATGGGCGTCACGGTGGGGGACGTGGACGACGACGGCGACCTCGACCTGCTGGTCTGCAACCTCGCCAACCAGACCGACTCGTTCTTCCGCAACGAGGGCGGCACGTTTCGCGACTCGACCGGCTTCGCCGGGCTCGGCATGGCCAGCCGGCCGTTCACGCGCTTCGGGATGGCCTGGATCGACTTCGACCAGGACGGCCAGCTCGACCTGTACCAGGCGAACGGCCGGGTGAACCGCCAGTCGCGCCCCTTCGGGGACGACCCCTTCTCCGAGCCCAACCTGCTGTTCCGCGGCGATGGTACGCGCTTCCGCGAGGTGCTGCCGCGCGGCGGGACCGAGCAGCAGCTGATCGCCACGAGCCGCGCTGCGGCCTTCGGCGACGTCGACGGCGATGGCGCGGTCGACGTGCTGGTCGTGAACAAGGACGCGCCGGCGCACCTGCTGATCAACGCGGCGCCGGAGCGCGGCAACTGGATCCTGCTGCGGGTTCGCGGCGCCTCGGGCGCCGACGCCATCGGCGCGACGGTCACGCTGCGCGTGGGGGAGCGCACGGTCACGCGCGACGTGCGCGCCGCGTACAGCTACCAAGCGTCGAACGACCCTCGGATCCACGTCGGTTTGGGCGGCGCAACTCTTATCGAAGGCGTTAGTGTCGCGTGGCCGGACGGCGCTCGCGAGTCGTATGGCGCGTTTGACGCGAACGCTGTCGTCGTCCTCGAACGAGGAGCCGGCGAGCCGCTAGACTAGGCGGTTCGATGAGGTTCACAACTTTGGCTGTACTTGTGTCGTTTTGTACTACGTCGTGCACCGCTGACGGGCCGGACGCGCTGGGCGAGGCGGTGGACGTGAGCCGCGCGAGTACCCTCGCCGAGCTGCTCGACGGCACCCGTGCGGGCGAGGTCACCGTGCACGGCCATGTGCACGAGGTCTGTCGCTCGGCCGGCTGCTGGTTCGTGCTGCGTGAGTCTTCGGAGACGCGGCTGCACGAGCTCTACGTCGACGTCGCCCCGTCCGCCAGCTTCCGGGTCGACCCGTCCGCTCTGGGGCGCCATGCCGTCGTGCGCGGCGAGCTCGTTGGCTCGCCTCCGGACCTCTCCCTCGAGGCCGTGGGCATCCGCTTCGACCCCGTACGATGAAGCGGGCCGGCCGCGTCCTCGCGTGGGCCCTGGCGGGTCTGCGGTACCGACCGGGGCGCGCGGCTTTGGCGGGGCTCGCGGTGGGCGCGGCCACGGCGCTCGCGGCGCTGACGCTGGGCTTTCGCGAGGGCTACGAGCGCGCGCTCGCACGCAACGTCGAGGCGCTCGGCTACCAGGTGCTGGTAACCGGCAAGGGGTGCCCGCACGAGGCGGCGACGCTGCTCCTGCGCGGCGGCTCGATCCCGATGTACATCCAGGACGACGTGGCGCGCCACGTCGAGGCGCAGCCCGAGGTCGCCGCTTCGACGCGCTTTCTCCTCCAGGCGCTGCCGGCGCAGCACGCAGCGCCCGACGCTACCCAGCTCTACCTCGGGATCGACGAGCACTTCCTCGCGCTGAAGCCCGGTGCCGAGCTGCAGCGCGGCGGGTGGTTTTCGTCGCCGGTCGCCGACGAGGCGCTGCTCGGCTACCAGGTGGCCGAATACCGGCGGCTCTCGGTGGGGGACGAGCTGCGCGTACTCGGCAGCACGCTGCGCGTCGCGGGCGTTCTCGACCAGAGCGGGACGCAGGACGACGGCACGGTCTTCCTGCCGCTGCGTCGCGCGCAGGAGCTGTTCGAGCGGCCCGACCGCGTGACCGGTATCGGGGTGCGGCTGCACGACCTCGGCCAAGCGGCGGCGTTCGTCGAGCGCGTCTACGACGTGCCCTCGGTGCAGGTCGTGCGGATGTCGCAGGTGCAGGAGACGATCCTCGGCGTCCTCCGCGGCGTGCAGGCGCTGCTGTACGCGTTCGCGGCCTCTTCGCTCGCGGCCGCGGCGCTCGGCGTGGCCGGCGTCGCGCTGCTCTCCTGGAGCGAGCGCACGCCCGAGCTCGGCCTGCTACGCGCGCTCGGCTGCCCGGCGGGCACGCTCTTCCGGCTGGCCTGGGCCGAGTGGCTGCTGGTCAGCGCCGTGGGCGTCGCGGGGGGCGTGGCGTTGGCGTTCCTCCTGCGCGGCGCCGCGGACGCCTGGGTGCGCGCGAACCTGGCGTTCGTGCCGGTGGGCGGAGTCATCGCGCTGTCGGGCGGAGTGCTGCTCCGCAGCGCGGCGGCTGCGCTTGCCGTGACCGCGGTGGCGGCTGCGCTGCCCGCGTGGCGCGCCGCGACGCGCTCGCCCCTGGCCACGATGCGGGGCGGGGCGCTTTGACCGCGCTGCTCGTGGCCCGCGACCTGACGCGCGAGTACGGGCCCGAGCCGGTGCGCGCGCTCGTGGGGGTCGATCTCACCGTGGCGGAGGGCGAGCTCCTGCTGGTCACCGGTGGCTCGGGGTCGGGGAAGACCACGCTGCTGTCGCTACTCGCGGGGCTGGACGCGCCGACGCGTGGCGTCGTAGAGTTCCGCGGCGAGCCGCTCGGCGAGGCCTCCCCCGGCCGTCGCGCCGAGCTGCGGCGCGAGCACATGGGCTTTGTCTTCCAGGACTTCCGGCTCGTGCGGCACCTGACCGCGCGCGAGAACGTCCGCCTGCCGTTGCTCTTCGGCTCCGGCGACGCTGCGCGGGCCGAGGCGCTGCTCTCGCGGGTCGGGCTGGCGGCGAAGGCCGCGCGCCGGCCCGAGGAGCTGTCGCGCGGCGAGATGCAGCGCGCGGCGCTCGCGCGCGCCCTCGTGCACCGGCCGGCGGTGGTGTTCGCCGACGAGCCGACGGCGAGCCTCGACCCGATCAGCCGCGCGACGGTGTGGGAGCTCCTGACCGAGCTCGGGCGCGAGGAAGGCGTGGCCGTGGTGGCGGCGACGCACGACGAAGTGCCCGCCGAGGCGCGCGTCGTGCGCCTGCATGAGGGCAGGCTTGAAGATGCGTAGGCTCGCGCTCTTCGCGGCGTTGGCGCTGGCCGCGTGCAGCGGCTCCGACACGCCCGCCATGGACGGCGCCGAGTTCCAGCGACGGCTGCGGTTGGGCGCGCGTCAGATCCGGCTTCACCTGCCCGACGCGGCGCGCGCGGAGCTGGACCGCTGCGCGGAGGCCCGCCCCGCCGATCCCGAGCTGCTCGTCCAGCTGGCGCGGCTCGAGTTGCTGCCCGGCGAGGGCGGCCCCGCGGCCGCACGCGCGCCGCTCGCGACCGCGCTGCTGAGCGACCCGGGACACGCCGGCGCGCACCGTCTGCTCTTCGACCTCGCGCTAGAGCAGGGCGACAAGGACGCGCGCGAGGAGCACCGCGAGGCCTTCGTCGCCGCCTACGGCCCGGCCGGCGAGCTCGAGCTGGAGCTCGACGAGGCCTACCACCGCGACGGCTCATCCCAGGGGCTGGTGTTCCGCTCGGTGTCTCCGCTCGTCGACGGCGCGGCGCCCTACCGCGAGCTGGCCGGCGGGTTCGCGGCGCTGCAGCGCGCCGGGCGCTACGACCCCGAGGCCGGCGTGCGCGCCATCGAGGCGGTGCTCGCCGCGCATCCCGAGCTCGCGGCGATCCGGCATCAGTACGTGCGGATGCTCGACCTCGGCCAGGTGCGCATCCCGACGCCCGCCGACGCAAGCCTGCCGCCGATCAGCTCGAAGGTGACGCTCGACCTGGCGCAGATGCACCTCGAGGACGCCTACGACCGCATCTCGCCGTCGTCGCGGCTCGCGAACGAGCTCCTGCGCGGCCTCGCGCGCGTGGCGCTGCAGATGGCGGAGTACGACGACGCGTTCGTGTGGCTCGACCTCGCGCTCGCCGATGAGCGGCTGTCGCCCGCGATGCGCACGCAGCTCGTGGCGCGCCAGGGGCTCGTGCGGATGAAGCAGGAGCGCTACGACGAGGCCTTCGAGCTGCTGGTCGAAGCGCTCGCCGGCGGCGCACCGCGCCGCGCGGATCTGTGGTTGCTGCACCTGGTGCGCCGCGCGACGGGGCGCACGGACGGGCCCGCGTTCGCGTTCCGGCCGGACCTCGAGCTGGCGCCGCCCGACGCCGATCCCGACTTCATCGACATCGCGGCCGCGCTCGGCGTGGACAAGCTGGACGGCCTCGGCCCCAGCGCGTGGAGCGACTACGACGTCGACGGCGATCAGGACCTCTTCGTCTGCGGCTGCGACAGCTACGGCGTACTGCTGCGCGACGACGGCGAGCGCTTCCACGACGCGTCGCGCGAGGCCGGCCTCGAGCGCGTGCAGTCCGGCTACAGCGCCACCTTCGCCGACGTGGACGGCGATGGGCGGCCCGACCTCTACATCGGACGCGACGGGTGGAACGGGCCCGCGCCGAACTCGCTCTTCCTCGGGACGGCAGCGGAGGACGGCGCCGCGGGCTTCCGCGACGTCACCGAGGCCTCGGGCACGGGCGACGCCGGCTCGTCGTTCGTGCACGTCTGGTCCGACGTCGACCGCGACGGCGACGTGGACCTCTACGTGGCCAACGGCATCACCGGCGGAGGCGATACGAACACGCTCTACGTCAACGACGGCGCGGGCGTCTTCGCCGACGGCACCGGCGCAGCGCGGCTGCGGGAGAAGCGCGGCACCAAGACGATCGGCGTCGCCGTCGGCGACTACGACGGCGACGGCTGGCCGGACCTGTTCTGCAGCGGCTACCAGACCACCAACCGGCTGTACCGCAACCGCGGCGATGGCACCTTCGAGGAGCGCGCCAAGGCGGCCGGCGTGCTCGGCGCGGACCACGTCAGCACCGGCTACGTCTCCTTCTTCGCGGACGTCGACAACGACCTGGACGTCGACATCGTGCGCACGAGCCTGGCGCAATGGGACGACGTGCTGCTCGGGCTGTCGGCTGACTTCGAGCGTACGTCGCCCGCGCGCCGCGCGCGCATGGACCGCGACACGCCACGGCTGTACCGCAACCGCGGCGACGGGACCTTCACCGACGCGACCGCCGCGGCCGGGCTGGTGCACCCGATCGGCATCATGGGGGCGGGCGTGGCCGACCTCGACAACGACGGGTGGGTCGACCTGTACTTCGGCACCGGCGACCCCGACATCGGGCGGCTGGAGCCCGACCGCTACCTGCGCAACCAGGGCGGCGGCGTCTTCCGCGACCTGACCTTCGCGGCCGGGCTCGGCAACCTGGGCAAGGGGCACGGCGTGACCTTCGTCGACCGCGACGGCGACGGCGACCTCGAGATCTACGCCCCCGAGGGCGGCTTCGTCCACGGCGATCCGTGGCGCAACGCCTTCTACGACAACCGCCACGCGGACGGAAACCGCTGGCTGCACGTGGAGCTCGAGGGCACGCGCTCGAACCGCGACGGTATCGACGCGAAGGTGCTCGTCACCACCGGCGACCGCACGCAGCTGCGCGAGCGCAAGAGCGGCGAGGGCTTCGGCTCGACCGGCTCCTCCGCGCTGGAGTTCGGCCTGGGCGACCCCAAGCGCGTCGACCGCGTCGAGGTGCGCTGGCCCAGCGGAGAGGTGCAGGTCTTCGACGACGTGCCGCTCGACGCTCGCATCTACGTGAAGGAGGGAGAGCCTTGGGAAAGGCGCTGACCCGGATCGTCGCCGCGTGCGTCTTGATCGTCTGCGCGTCCTGCGGCGGCTTGGACCCGGGCACGGTCCGGGCGACCCCGCTGCAGCCACCGGAGCTCGACCCGCTGCTCGGCTTCGGCGGCCGGGTGCGGATCGACGCGAACACGTCCCGCGACCGGCTCGCGTTCCAGGTCGAGGTCCTCCGCGGCACCGAAGTGCAGCTGCGCCGCGACCTCGGCGAGCTCGCGTTCGGCAGCCCGTGCACCGTGACCGTGGCGAGCGAGAACACCGAGGGCGGGGGCACGCTGCGGATCGAGCTCGAAGACGCGGCCGGCAAGCTGAGCTCGATCGGCGCGCCGCTCCCCGTCGAGTTTCCGGCGCAGTCCAAGGGCATGACGGCGGCACTGCTGCTGCGCGAGGAGCTCGTGCAGCCCGAGGCCGAGCGTATCCCTGTCTTCGCGCTGACCCGTGGCGGGCAGATCTCCTTCGTCGGCGTGCGTGGGCCGTTTGGGGCCGACGAGACCGTCCTGCGGGTGGTTGCGCTCCTCCGCTGACGCGATCGCGTAGAATCCGCGCCATGGCTGAGATCGAGAAGACCGACGACGAGTGGCGCAAGCTGCTCACCCCGATCCAGTACCGGGTGACCCGCGAGGCGGGCACCGAGCGGCCGTTCACCGGCGAGTACTGGGACACGAAGACCATCGGCACGTACAAGTGCGTGTGCTGCGGTGCGGAGCTCTTCCGCTCCGACACCAAGTTCGAGTCGGGCTGCGGGTGGCCGAGCTTCTTCCAGCCGCTCCCCGACGCTCGCATCGAGGAGATCGAAGACCGGTCGCACGGGATGGTGCGGACCGAGGTGTGCTGCGGGCGCTGTGGTGCGCACCTCGGCCACGTGTTCCCCGACGGCCCTCCGCCGACCGGGATCCGCTACTGCATCAACTCTGCCTCCCTCGACCTGGACTCCGACGAGTAGCGCGGCGCGCGCGCGAGCTCGCCGAGGTCGCCGAGCACCGCTTCGGCCGTCGGCCAGCGTCCCGCGCCGGTGCCGCGTACGACCTCCGGCGCCGCGCCGGGGCGGCAGAGGAGCGCGGCGTTCTCGGGCCCGGCGATCTCGGCGAGCGGGTCGTTCGCGGGGAGCTCCTCGAGCCGCACCGAGGCGCACGGCGCGCCCGGTTCGGCCAGGGTAGGGAGGTGCAGCGTCGCCACGTGGCGCAGCACGCGACCGCGCTCGCGGGCGGCGCGCGCCCAGCTCGCCGCGGCCTCGTCGATCGGCTCGCGCTCGACCTGCGCCGTCGCTAGCTCGCCGGCGCCGAGCGCATGCGCGAGGACGACGAGCTTGTCGCCGGCGTCGCGGCCGTCGAGGTCGCGCGTGGCGTCGCTCTCGGCGAGACCGCGCGCGCGGGCCTCGGACAGCGCCTGCTCGAGCCGCAGGCCGTCGGAGCAGCGCTCCAGCACGTAGTTCGTCGTGCCGTTCAGCACGCCCCGCACGGCGACGATCTCGCCGGGCGGCGTGGCGGCGATGCGCTCCAGCAGGGGCGCGTTCCCGCCGACCGCGGCCGACGCGAGCAGCCGCCGTCCCGCGATGCGGGCCAGCGAGCGCAGCTCGGCGCCGTCCTCGGCGAGCACGTGCTTGTTTGCGGTGACGACGTCCGCACACGATGCCAGGCCCGCCGCGATCGCGGCGCGCGCGGTCTCGCGGCCGCCGAGGAGCTCGACGACGACGTCGACCCCGCTGCCGGCGGCGGCGACGGGGTCGCTCCACAGCAGCTCGTCGGGAACCCCCAGGCGGCGCGCGCGGGCCGCGTCGCGGGCCGCGACGGCAGCCACCTCGAAGCGCTCCGGGAGCTCGCGTGCGAGCTCCCACAAACCGCCTCCGACGACGCCCAGGCCGAGGAGCGCGATCCGCAGCGGACGCCGCCCGGCCGCGGGCGCGAGGGCGCTGGGCCCCGCGCCGACGGCCGTGGCGTCGGCGCCGTCGAGCGTGGCGACCTCGAGCTCCAGCCCGCGCGACTCCGCAAAACGCAGCGCCTTGTGCTGGAGGATCGAGCCGTCCGTGGCCAACGCATCGCGCCACGACGCGTGCGCGTACCGGCGCGGCGGCGGACCGGGCAGCGCTGGGTCGCGCTCGTAGAGCCCGTCGACGTCCTTCACCAGGCGGCAGCGCGCACCTAGCGCGCTGGCGAGGAAGAGCGCGGTCAGGTCCGACCCGCCGCGGCCCAGCAGCGCGGCCCGTCCGCGACGGTCCTCGCCCACGAACCCGGGGACGACGACGACGCCGTCGTGCGCGAGCGCCCGCTCGAGGCGCCGCGCGTCGAGTGCGACCGGGGTCGCGTCGAGCGGCTCTCCGACCGCCACGAGCCGCAGCGCCGAAGGCGTCAGCACGCTGGCCCGCAACCCCGCCTGCTCGAGCGTCAGCCCGAGCAGGGCGGCGCTCTGCAGCTCGCCGGTCGACACGGCCGCCGCCACGCTCCAGCCGCTCGCGTCCGGGCCGAGCCGCGCGCACCGCGCGAGCAGCTCGTCGGTCGTCCCCGAGAGCGCCGACACCACGGCGACGACCGCGTAGCCCGCGCGCCGCCAGCGATAGACCTCGTGCACGGCGGGTCGCAGCCGCTGCTCGTCGAGCAGCACCGACCCTCCGAGCTTCAGAACGATCACGCCTGAGCGGGGCACGCCGCCACCTCCTCCCGGCTCGGGGCGCCCTGGGCGCTCGCTTCGATGGCCTGGCGGAGGTCCGCCAGGACATCGGCCGGATCCTCGAGCCCGACCGACAGGCGCAACAGCCCCTCGGTCACGCCGGCGGCCGCGCGCTCCGCCGGCGCCACGCCTCCGTGCGTCATGCTCGCGGAGTGCGTGAGCAGCGTCTCGACCGAGCCGACGTGCTCGACCAGCGTGCAGAGCCGCACGTGGCGCAGCAGCTCGCGCGCCTGGGCGCCGCCGCCCTCGAGCTCGAACGAGAGCACCGCGCCGTGGGCGCCCAGGTGCTGGCGCTCGGCCAGCTCGGCGTCGAGGCGCGTGGGGTAGAAGACGTCGCACACGTCGGGGATGCGCGCGAGCTCGTCGGCGATCCGTGCCGCGCTCTCCGACTGCCGCCGCAGCCGCAGCGGCAGGGTCTTGAGCCCCTGCAGCGTGAGCCACGCGTTGAACGGCGCCTGGATGCCGCCGGTGCACTTGCGCACGAAGCGCAGCTCGTCGAGCAGCGCCTCGTCGCGACCGACGACGGCTCCGCCCAGCGCGACCGAGTGCCCCTCGACGAACTTGGTCGTCGAGTAGACGCTGAAGTCCGCGCCGAGCTCTATTGGCCGCTGCAGCGCCGCCGTCAGGAAGGTGTTGTCGACCGCGACCAGCGCGCCGGCCGCGTGCGCGATGTCGGCCGCGCGCGCGAGGTCGGTCAGGTCCAGCGTCGGGTTCGCCGGCGTCTCTAGGAAGACCAGCTTGGTCGAGGGCTCGATCGCCGCCGCGAGCGCCTCGCCGTCGCGCGAGTCGACGAAGGTCGACCGGATGCCGCCCCGCGACAGCACCTGCTGCAGGAGGCGCGTCGTGCCGCCATAGACGGCGCGCGAGCAGACGACGTGGTCGCCGCTCGAGAGCAGGGTTTGGAACAGCCCCGCCTCGGCCGCGAGCCCGGTGCCGAAGGCGACCGCCGGCGGCGCGTCCTCCAGGCGGCCGAGCGCGGTCTCGAGCGCCGCGACGGTGGGGTTGGACTCGCGCGAGTAGCAGTGCACGGCGCGGCTCTCGAGTCCGTCGCGCACGAAGGTGGTGGACTGAACCAGCGGGGGGACCAGCGGCTCGCCGTCGGCCGTGCCGGTGCCGGCACGGGGGCAGAGGGTGTCGACCGAGTAGGCGCCCGTTTGGGGGGTCATCGTCGTTTCTCCAGCTCGGCACCCCGGGCGGCCAGGAGAGACGTGGGTCGCAGCGACGTCGCTGCGCTCTTTTTGGAAGGTCCCGGACAACCGGTCCTACCCGCATCTTTCCCCACGTCGGGGCTGGCCTCGGCACCGCGGCCCCGGTGGGGCTCGGTTGCCGCCCGGGACGCGGAAGCTCTCCCGGGACTCTGGATGCTGTGCAGAGCAACATATCGACGAATCCGGATGTGTCAACGAGTGCTTTCGGGTTTTTTCGCGGCCGGCCGGAAGCCCGCCGCGTGCCGGAGCGACCGGATTGGCCGCTCCGCGGGCCGTGCCTTTGCTTTGCAGGTTCCTTCTTCGCGGGGGCGCGCCACACCGCCGTCGCCGGCCCGGGCGCCGCCGCGCCAAACGAAGGAGCTTCGCAGCCGTTACGGCGCCCTTGCCCGCTCGCGGCGCGCTCGGGCTAGCCTCGGAGGAGCGCGGCTTCCCCGGCCCTTGCTTCGGACAGTCCACCTGCTCCCGGGAGGGAAGCATGCTCGCTCGGATCTCGCTCGCGCCGTTCGTCCTCGCCTCGGTCGTCCATCCGCTTGCCCCGGACGAGCAGTCCGGCCCGGTGCTGCCCACGCAGCTGTATCCGGCCGGCTCGGTGCCGATGTCGGTGCTCGCCGCAGACCTCGACGGCGACGGCGCGCCCGACGTCGTCGCGGCGAACTCGGGGTCGAACGACGTGTCGGTCCTGCGCGGCCTGGGCAACGGAGGCCTCACGCCGCTCGGCACGTTTGCCGTTGGCCTCGAGCCGCAGCAGGTGCAGGCGGCCGACCTCGACGGCGACGGAGCGCTCGACCTCGCCACCGCCAACGCCGGTTCGGATGACGTGACGGTGCTGCTCGGAGGCGGCGACGGCATGTTCGCGCCGACCCTCCCGGTGCCGGTCGGCGTTCAGCCGTGGTCGCTCGTGCTCGAGGACTTCGACGCGGACGGGACGCTCGACCTCGCCACGGCGAACCGCGGCGGGGGCGACGTGACCGTGCGCCTCGGCCTCGGCGGCGGGCTCTTCGGAGCGGCGACCACGCACGCGGTGGGGGCGGGGCCGACCTCGATCGCCGCCGCGGACTTCGACGGGGACGGGGACGTCGACCTGGTGACCTGCAACAACGTCGAGGAGACCTTCTCGCTGCTGTTCGCCGCCCCCGGGGGCTTCGCGCCCGCGGTGACCGCGCCGATCGATACGCACCCCGCGGTCGTCGGCGAGTTCTGGGTGGTCGCCGGCGACGTCGACCTCGACGGCGACGCCGACCTCGCCTTCGCGAACACCGGCGGTCTGTGGATCTACTGGAGCCGCACCGTCCGCCTCGGCGAGGGCGACGGGACCTTCGGCCCGCCGCTCAGCGTGTCGACCACCGGCGCGCCGCGGTACATGACGCTGACCTCGTTCGACGGGGACGGCTTGCCCGACCTGGTCACGGGCAACATCGGCTACCCGCCCGGCGTCGCGATCTTCCGCGGCAACGGCGACGGGACGTTCGACGACGGTGCGATCTCGAGCGGTAGCTACTACCCCGGCTTCCACGCCGTCGAGCAGGTCGCGGTCGCCGACTTCGACGGGGACGGCCACGGCGACGTCGTCGGCGCCAACCCGTGGGCCGACGGCGTGACGGTCTTTCTGGGACGCGAGAGCGGCGAGCTGGGGCCGCGCTTCGTCTCCGACGCGGACTTCCCCGAAGACATCGCCGCCCTCGACCTGGATGGGGACGGGCGCGTCGACCTCGCGACCGGCGACTGGTACGCCGTGCGCACCTGGCTCGGCGCGGGCGACGGGACCTTCACGGCCGCGGACTCCGACCTGGTCTCCGACGATCACATCCGCATCGAGGCGGCCGACTTCGACGCCGACGGCCGCATGGACGTCGCCTGCGCGCACTACGGAAACTCCACCGCGGACGACGGCGTCAGGGTCTTCGCCGGACAAGGGGACGGAACGCTGGTCGAGGTCGCGGCGTACGACCCGGCGGCCCAGCCGTGGTCGCTTGCGAGCGGAGACCTCAACGGCGACGGCGCGCTCGACCTCGTGGTGCCCGGTACCGCCGACGGCGCGGTGTCGGTGCAGCTCGGAGTCGGCGACGGCACGTTTGGGGCCGCCCAGAGCTTTGCCGCGGGCGCACCTTCGGCGAAGGGCGTCGCGCTGGCGGACTTCGATCGGGACGGGCGGCTCGACGTGGTGACGGCGAACGACCAGTCCGACGACGCGACGCTCCTGCTCGGCAACGGCGACGGGACCGTGCAGGCTCCCACGCTGCTCGCGGCCGGCTCGCGGCCGACGTGGGTCGAAGCGGCGGATCTGGACCGCGACGGCCTGCCCGACTTCGTCGTGGTCAACCAGCTTCCCGGCGGGCTCTCGGTCTTCCGCGGGCTGGGCGGCGCGAGCTTCGCCCCGGCGGTCCCGTACGCCGCCGAGGGAGGCACGCCCCAGCAGGTCGCGATCGGCGACCTGAACGACGACGGCGCGCCCGACCTCGCGGTTGCGGTCGAGCCGCTGTTGCTCTTCGCCGGCGTGGGCGACGGGTCGTTCGCGGAGCCGATCCAGGCCACCTCGGGAGGCTCGCCCTGGAGCGTGGCCATCGCCGACGTCGACGCCGACGGGCGCGCCGACGTCCTCAGCGGCAACGTCTCGACCGGCGACGTCGGCGTGCTGCTCAACCGTGCCCTCCCCGGCCTGCCGTTCTGCGGGGTGCCGGCGGAGGTCTCGCTCTCGGCCGGCGGCCAGCAGGCGTTCCAGCTGGACGCGGGCCCTGGCCAGGCGGGAACGACCTACTGGATCGCCGGCTCGTTCACCGGCACGAGCCCGGGCTTCAGCCTCTTCGGCGTCGACGTGCCGCTGAACCCCGACGGCTACTTCCTGGCGACCGTAAACCAGCCCGGTGCGCAGACGCTCGTGGAGCCCATCGGGACGCTCGACGCGGACGGTGCCAGCGGCGCTCCGAGGCTCGTCGTCGTGCCCGGATCACCGCCGTCGCTGACGGGCGTGACGCTGCACCACGCCTTCCTGGCGCTCGACCCGGCGACGTTCTCGGTCGGCTTCGCCAGCAACGCGGTCGCCCTGGCGCTCAACCCATGAGCGGCGCTACTTCGGGTTCGTCGCGAAGATCGTCGCGTCGGTGATGAAGCCGCGGTCGTCCATCTCGAGCATGGCGCGGATGACGTGCGCCACCTCCTCGGCCCGCAGCTTGGTCGGGTTCTGGGGCGCCGTCATGTCGCGCCCGCCGAAGGGCGTCAGCACTTCGCTCGGGTTGACCTGCATCACGCGGATGCCGTGCGGCCGCAGCTCCGCGCGCCAGCACTCGGTCAGCCCGGTGAGCGCGAACTTCGACGACGCGTAGGCCGACCCCGTCGGGTAGCCCTTTCCGGCGGCGGTCGAGCCCACGTTCACGATCGTCCCGGCGCCCCTGGCGATCATGTGCTTGGCGCACTCGCGCGCGACCATCATCGCGCCGACGACGTTCGTCGCATGGACGGCCCGGAAGGTCTCCGTGTCGACCTCGACGAGCGGCGCGCGTCCGCCGAAGGCGGCGTTGTTGATCAGCACGTTCAGGCCTCCGAGCGCCTCGACGGCGCCGTCGACGAGGCGCAGCACGTCCTCCTCCTGGGAGACGTCGGCGGCGATCGTGGTCGCGCCGAGCTCGTCGGCGGCGCGGCGCAGGACGTCTTCGCGGCGACCGCACAGGACGACGCCCGCGCCCGCCGCACGCAGGATGCGCGCTGTCTCGTAGCCGATGCCCGTTCCGCCGCCCGTGATGAGTGCTTGGACCTCCGATAGCTTCATGGCGGCATCCTGCCATACGCGCGGTCCGCGGCGGGGCAGGTGCGGAAGGGGAATCGATTTCCGCCCGAAAGGCCGAACGGCGCGCACGCAGCGCGCGCGGCCCCTTGCGGGGGGAGCGTACCCGGCTGTTAGCATTGCAATTGCAAAGCGATGGCCCCTCCCTCCTCCCTACAGACGCTCGTCCTCGGCCGCCGCCGCCACGACCCGTGGCTGCTCGGCGCGGCCCTCGTCTCCCCCGTGGCGCTCCTGGTGGGGGCGACCTTCGTGCTGCGCGCACGCATCGCGCTGGGGGAGTGGCCGCAGCTCTACCGTCCCGACCCCGCCGAGCTGGGCTTCGACCTGCACCACCTGGCCTGGATCCTGGCCCTGAATGCGCTCTGGCTGTCGCCGCTCTGGACGCTGGCCGTGCTCGCGGTACGGCGGGTGCTGCACGGCGCGCGCTATCGCCAGCTGCCCGTCGCGGCGCTCTCGCTCGTGCTCTGGTGCGCCTGTCTGGCGCTGCTCGTGGCGGATCCGGGCTCGTTTGTTGCCTGGACCCTCGACTGAGCGTGTAACCCGACCGAGCTCAGCCCTATCCTGCCGCCATGTCCGCCGAGGGCAGCCTCGATCCTCGCCGTCTGCGCAGGGCTCCGCTCTACCTAGCGATCTTCGCCGCGTGCTTCGCGGCGACTGCGGTCGCGGTGCGCGCGTGGATCCCCATGCCGCCGCACTACGACCTGCAGGACAAGCTGCGGTACTTCGCCGAGCACAAGGACGAGTTCGACCTCGTCTTCGTGGGATCGAGCGCGACGTTCCGCAACTTCGTCCCCGAGGTGGTCGACGAGGGGCTGGCGGCCGAGGGGCTCGAGGTGCGCTCGTTCAACTTCGGCGTGGTCGGCTTCCGCAGCTTCGAGACCGACTACATGGTGCGGTGGATCCTGGCCCAGGAGCCGGCGCGCCTGAAGTGGATCGTGCTCGAGCCGCCGCCGTTCGACCCACCCTTTGACTACACGGGACTGCAGGCGTCCAAGACCGAGCTCGCGGTGCACAGCCATACGCTCGAGGAGACCGAGCTCATCCTGCGCTCGGTGTGGCTGGCGGACCTCGAACCGCGCGTGAAGTACGACGAGTCGATCCGGCACCTCAAGTTGCTCGGCATGAACCTGGGCAACATCGGGCGCGGACCGGCGGCGCTGCAGGCGCACCTGGACCGCGACCCGGACTGGGTCGCGCCCCCCTGGCTGGCCGACGGGCGCGGCTTCCAGGCGGTCGAGGACCGCCCCGGCTTCAAGGAGCCCGCGCCGGACAAGGACCCGCTGCGCGACCGCGCCGCCTACCGCGACCGGGCGGTGGCCATGGAGGCGGCGAACCGCGCCGGCGCGTCGCTGGAGCGCTACAACTTCACCGCGCTGCGCCGGCAGATCGGCGCGATACGCGGCGCCGGGGTCGAGCCGATCTACTGCCTGTCGCCGATGGTGTTCGCCATGCCGGAGGCGCTGGCGCTCGACGAGCTCGGCGAGCTGCCGAACTTCCTGCCGTTTCACCTGCCGAAGACGTACGCCAACCTGTTCCGGCCCGAGCTGCGGATCGACCTCACGCACTATCGCCGTGAGGGCGCGAGTCAGTTCAGCCGCTTCCTCGCGCCGCGGCTGGCCGAGATCCTGAAGCGCACCGCTCCATGATCTTCACGCAGGCGGTCTTCTTCGTCTTCTTCGCGGTCGTCGCGTCGATCTACTGGCTGCTGCGCGGCAACGGCACCCGCAAGGCGTGGCTGCTGGCGGCGAGCTACGTGTTCTACGGCTCGTGGGACTGGCGCTTCCTCGGGCTGATCCTGATCTCGACGCTGGTCGACTACGTGGCCGGCATCGGCATCGAGGGCGCTGCGGACGGCTGGCGCAAGCGGCTTTGGCTCTACGCCAGCCTCGCGATCAACCTCGGCCTCTTGGGGTACTTCAAGTACTTCAACTTCTTCGTCGAGTCGGGCGTCGGGCTGCTGAACCTGTTCGGGCTGGAGCTGGCGCCGATGCGCGCCGACATCATCCTGCCGGTCGGCATCAGCTTCTATACGTTCCAGTCGCTGAGCTACTCGATCGACATCTACCGCGGCGAGCTCCAGGCGCGGCGCAGCCCGCTCGACTTCGCGCTCTTCGTGGCCTTCTTCCCGCAGCTCGTCGCAGGGCCGATCGTCCGCGCGGTGGAGTTCCTGCCCCAGCTCGACGTGCGGCGGCGGCTGGCGGACGTCGAGTTCCGCGCCTGCCTGACGCTGTTCCTGTTCGGCTTCATCAAGAAGGCCTGCGTCGCCGACCGCGTGGCGCCGATGGTCGACCGCATCTTCAGCGACCCCGAGGCCGTCGGCACCACCGGACGCTGGATCGGGGCGGGGCTCTTCAACGTCCAGCTCTACTGCGACTTCTCGGGCTACTCGGACATGGCCATGGCCACCGCGGGCCTGCTGGGCTACCGGCTGGTCGAGAACTTCCGTTTCCCGTTCTTCGCGCCTTCGGTGGGTGAGTTCTGGCGTCGCTGGCACATCTCGCTGACGAGCTGGATCCGCGACTACCTCTACATCTACCTCGACTGGCTGTGGGTGCGGCTCGGCGGGAACAAGCGCTCGCGCTGGCGTATCTACACGGCGCTCTTCGGCGTCTACACCGCGGTCGGGCTGTGGCACGGGGCGAGCTGGAACTTCGTCTTCTTCGGGATGAACGCGGGCCTGTTCGTCGTGCTCGAGGCGGCGGGCAAGATGAAGTGGATCACCAGCCGCGGCTGGCTGGCGTATCCCTACGTGTTCCTCTTCTGGACCATGTCGGCCGTGTTCTTCCGCTCCGGCGGGCTCGATCACGTCGTGCCGTACGTCACCGGGATGTTCGGAGCCGGCGGACCGGCGACCGATCCGGTAGCGCTGCGGTGGGCGGCGGTGTTCCCGCTCTTCCTCGTGGTGCACTTCGCGATGTACCGGCGCTTCCTGCACGACTTCTTCCGGCGGCTGCCCGATTGGGCCTTTGCCGCGGTCTACGGCGTGGCGGCGGCGCTGGTGCTGCCGTGGGCGAGCGTTGGGTACCAGGCCTTCGTCTACTTCCAGTTCTGATGCGCAGCCCGATCCTCTTTCTCCTTTTGGCCTGCGGTGGCCAGGACGAGCCCGCGCCCGCCTCCGACGGCACGGCCTACGCCTGCGAGGCGGACCTGACCGTCACCGGGTTCGCGCTGAACGACCACATCGGCTTCGCGCTCGGCTCGCTGGGGCCCGGCGGCACGGCCGACTGGAACGGGGACGGGGTCAACGACCTCTTGATGGGCTCCTACCAAAAGCTCGACGTGCCCACACCGAACGACAACGCGGTGGGGAGCGCGACGCTCGTGCAGAGCCCGTGGAGCTGGAGCGAGCCGAGGCTGAAGCTGAAGAACCAGGTGCAGCTCCGCATCGAGGGCGAGTCCGGCGACCGCTTCGGCCGCAGCGTGGCGTGGCTGGGTGACCTCGACGGCGACGGGCGCGACGACTTCGCGGTGGGGGACATCCGCGGGCCGCGCGTCGACGGGCGGTGGACCCAGCGCGGGCGGGTGTACGTCTTCCTCAGCGCCGATCGGGACACCGAGCTCGTCGACGCCGAGCGCCCGCACAAGGCCTCGGCCGCCCGCGCGAGCCTGGTGATCGAGGGCGAGGCCGACGGCCAGCGCCTGGGCCACGGGCTCGCCGGCGTCGGCGACCTCGACGGCGACGGGCGGCCGGAGGTGCTGCTCGGCGCGCCCGGCAGCCTCGCGCTGGTGGACTTCGCCGGGCGCGCCTATCTGCTATCGGGCGGCAAGCTGGCCCAGGCCGCGCCTCTGCTCGGCGGCATGGCGCGCAGCGTGGCCGACCCCAAGGCGCCGACGCTGTGGCGCGGCGAGGGCGGCGCTCCGCTCGACGGCTTCGGCTTCGCGTGCGCCGCGGTGGGCGCGGATGCCTTTGCGGTCGGCGCGGCGCAGATGACGCTCGACGCGTCGATCGGGCTCGCGCCCGAGAAGAGCCTGGAGTTCCACGGCCCGGGCTACGTACGCGTGGTCGCGGGCGAGGAACTCGACGAGCGCCGCTTCGAGGGCTCCGCCGAGGGCGAGCTCTTCGGCTTCTCCCTCGGCGCGGCCGACCTCGACGGGGACGGCGTGCGCGAGCTGCTGGTCGGCTCGCCGGGCTTCAGCCGCGAGGGCGCGCCCCGCACCGGCCGTGCGCTCGCGTTCGACCTGACCTCGGAGGGACGCCTTCCGATCGCCGAGGTGCGCGGCGAGGGGCCGATCGAGATGTGCGGCTGGACGGTGGTCGGCTACGGCCAGATCGACGGCGAGGGCGGCGACGAGTGGGCGGTAGGCTCCTTCGGCTACACGCTGGTTCCCGGCGAAGCACCGGCGGCGCCGTGCCCCGAAGTCGACGGCTCGCGCCGCGTCCCCCAGGCGGGACGCGTGCGGCTCCTGCGCTCGGACGGAGCCGCGCTCGGCCAGGTCCTCGGCGAGCGCAACGCCGACTCGGCCGGCGCCGTCGCGGCCTACCTGGGCGACCTCGACGGGTCGGGAGGCACCGAGCTGGTCTTCGCCGCCTTCCGCTGGGACGAGCCCGCGCCGCGAACCGACGCCGGCAAGGTCTGCCTGTTCCGCGACTTCGCGACGCCGCGCTGAGCCCGCGACCATGGCAACCGTCCACCTCATCGACGCCAGCCCGTACTTCTTCCGAGCCTGGTTCTCGGTGCCCGACACGATGACCACGCCGGACGGCTGGCCGGTCAACGCGGTCTACGGCTTCGTCGGCTTCCTGAACCGCCTCGTACGCGAGGAGGAGCCCACGCATATCGGCGTGGCCTTCGACCAGAGCCTCACGACGAGCTTCCGCAACGACATCTACCCCGACTACAAGGCCCAGCGCGAGCTGCCTCCCGAGGACCTGGAGCGTCAGCAGGAGGCCAGTCGCGACGTCGCCCGCGCCATGGGGATGGAGGTCTTCGTCGACCAGCGCTACGAGGCCGACGACCTGATCGCGACGCTGCACGCCCAGCTCCGAGCCGACGGGCACAGCGTGGTCGTGGTCAGCAGCGACAAGGACCTGGGGCAGCTCGTCGACGCCGAGACCACGCTCTTCGACTTCGCCAAGGGCGACCGCTACGGCCCGGCCGAGATCCAGGCCAAGTTCGGGGTCCGTCCCGCCCAGATTCCCGAGTTCCAAGGGCTCGCGGGCGACTCGGTCGACAACATTCCGGGCGTCGCCGGCGTCGGGCCCAAGACCGCGGCGACGCTGCTCGGCGCGTTCGAGACCCTCGACGAGGTCTACGACGGCCTCGACCGCATCCCCGAGCTGGGCTTCCGCGGCGCGCGGACGCTTCCGGCGAAGCTCGCGGCCGAGCGCGAGCGGGCCTTCCTCTCGCGGCGTCTAGCGCGCCTCGCCCTCGATGCCCCCGCGGCCGCGGACCTGGCCCTGCTGGCCTTTGAGGGCGCCGATTCGGCGGCGGTTGAGCGCGTTTTTGGAGCCCTCGGACTGGCCGGCATCGGCGGCCGAGTGAGGCTCCGCAGGTAACGATTGCATCACATCGGGGAACCCGTTGGGCGCGGCGCTCGTCGTGCTTGGATAAGAGCACCTTCCGAGTCGAGTCGGAAGCCATGCTTGCGCGGGGCGGCCCTGGGGGGGGACGCTCCGCGCTTCCTTTTTGTTTGGGCCGCGTGGGCTTTTGTGTCCCGACGATCTGCGCCCAGACCATTTCGGGTATGCGGTCGCGCGGGGAGAAGGGGCGCGGGCCCCTCCAAGGGAAGCCCGCGCCAGGCGCGGGCGCGATAGGGCGCCCGCTGGGGAGCTGGCTAGTCAGTCCCCCGCTCGGCGGCCCCTCCCGCGGCCCGGTGCGTGGCGCAAGGCCGCGGCTTGGGCCGGCGGAGAACCGCTCGTCCTCTGGTTGCCGCCGGGGCGGCGGTAGAGAGACCATCGGCCTCCGCGACCGCGCCGCTTGACCCGAGGCGCGAACTCGTTCCCTCCTCCGCGCCCGAGGGGCGGACCGTGGGATCGGTCTTGTGGTTGCGCATCCCGGCGAGAGCGCCGATCCTCTTCCCCGATGATGCTCCTCGCACTGGGGTCGCCCCTCGCCCTGGGCACGCTCGTCGCCGCCATCGGCGAAGAGACCGCCGTCGACTTCGTGCGCGAGGTCCGGCCGATCCTCTCGGACCGCTGCTTCCCCTGCCACGGTCCCGACGCCGGCTCGCGCGAGGGCGGCTTCCGGCTCGATCTGCGCGACGAGGCCGTCGCCGACCTCGGCGGCTATGCGGCCGTCGTCCCGGGCGATCCGGACGAGAGCGAGCTGGTCTACCGCATCCTGACGGACGACGACGACCTGCGCATGCCGCCGGCCGGGTCGCACCTCGCGCTGACCGCGAGCGAGGCCGAGCTGCTGCGGCGCTGGGTCGCCGAGGGCGCGCCCTACGCAGGCCACTGGTCGTTCGAGCCGCCGCGCCGACCGGCCCCGCCCGCGGTTCGCGACGCGGCGTGGCCGCGCGACGAGCTCGATCGCTTCGTGCTGGCGCGCCTCGAGCGTGAGGGCCTCGCGCCGGCGCCGGCCGCCGACCGCGCGACTTGGCTGCGGCGGGCCTCGTTCGATCTCACCGGCCTCCCGCCGGCGCTGGACGACGTCGAGGCCTTCCTCGCCGACCGCGAGGAAGGCGCCTTCGGCCGCGCTGCCGATCGGCTGCTGGCATCTCCGGCCTACGGCGAGCGGATGGCCGCCGACTGGCTCGAGCTCGCGCGCTATGCCGACACCTATGGCTACCAGAACGACGCCGCGCGCGCCGTGTGGCCGTGGCGCGACTGGGTCATCGACGCGTTCAACGAGAATCTGCCCTACGACCGCTTCGTCACGTGGCAGCTCGCGGGCGACCTGCTCGATGCGCCGACGCGCGCTCAGCGTCTCGCGACGACCTTCAACCGCCTGCACCGCCAGACGAACGAGGGCGGCAGCGTCGAGGAGGAGTTCCGCGTCGAGTACGTCTCCGACCGCGTCCACACCTTCGGGATGGCCTTCCTGGGGCTCACGCTCGAGTGTGCCCGTTGCCACGACCACAAGTTCGACCCGCTGTCGCAGCGCGAGTACTACGGCCTGTCGGCGTTCTTCGACAACGTCGACGAGTCCGGGCTGTACCCGCACTTCACGAGCGCGACGCCGACGCCGGCGCTCGCGCTCACGACGGCCGAGGACGACGCCGAGCTCGCGCGCCTCGACGCCGAGATCGCGCGCGTCGAGGCCGAGCTGGCGCGGGCCGAGCGGCCGGCGACGCCGCTGGCGGGGTGTGTCGGCAGCTTCTCGTTCGACGCGCCGCCCGACGCGGACGGACGGTTGCCGAACGCCGCCGATCCGGCGCACGCCGGACGCGTTCGCGACGCACCGCGCAGCGCCGAGGGGCGGCGCGGGCTGGCGCTCGAGTTCTCCGGCGAGGACAACGCCACCTTCCCCGGCGTGGGCGAGCTGCGGCGCTGGGATCCCTTCACCTTCTCGCTCTGGATCCGACCGCCTGGGCGCGCGGCCGAGGAGCCCGCTCCGGAGCGCGCGGTGGTGCTGCATCGCTCGCGCGCCTGGACCGACGCGGGCAGCTGCGGCTATCAACTGCTGCTCGAGCACGGGCGCCCGAGCTTCTCGCTGATCCACTTCTGGCCGGGCGATGCGCTGCGCGTCGTCGCGTCGGATCCGCTGCCCGCGGGCACGTGGACGCACGTCGCGATCACCTACGACGGCTCGTCGCGCGCGGACGGTGTGCGGCTCTACGTCGACGGCCGGGCCGCGGCGACCGAGGTCGTGCGCGACGGCCTGCGGCGCGACGTGGTCAGCGGCGGGGGGCTGGTCCTCACCCTCGCGCAGCGCTTCCGCGACGTGGGCTTTGCCGGCGGTCGCGTCGACGAGCTCGCCGTCTTCGAGCGCGCGCTGGCGGCGGACGAGGTCGCGCTGCTCTTCGCCGGCGCCGATCCGACGCGGGCGCCGGAGATCGCGACCGACTCGAATTGGTGGCGCCGGCGCGAGGAGCTACGCGAGCTGCGGCGCCAGCGCGGCGAGCGCTTCGACGGCGTCCCGTCGATCATGACGATGGAGGAGCTGGACGCTCCGCGGACGACGTACGTGCTCGCCCGCGGCGACTACGGGGCGCGCGGAGAGGCGGTCGAGCCGCACGTCCCCGAGGCGCTCGGCGCCCTCGCGGCGGACGCGCCGCGCGACCGGCTCGGGCTCGTGGACTGGCTCACCGCCGCCGACAACCCGCTCTTCGCCCGCGTCGCGGCGAACCGGCTGTGGCAGCTGGCCTTCGGCGCGGGGCTGGTCGCCACCTCGGAGAACTTCGGCAGCCAGGGCACGCTGCCGACGCATCCCGAGCTGCTCGACTACCTCGCCGGCCAGCTCGTCGACGGGGGCTATGACCTCAAGGCGTTGATGCGCCGCCTGGTGCTGTCGGCGACCTATCGCCAGTCCTCGCGTGCGGCTGCAGCGCTGCGCGAGCGCGACCCCGAGAACCACCTCTACGCGCGCGCGCCGAGCCGGCGGCTGACCGGCGAGGAGCTGCGCGACCTGGCGCTCGCCGCGAGCGGCCTGCTGGTCGAGCGCGTCGGCGGGCCGAGCGTGAAGCCGTACCAGCCCGCGGGCCTCTGGAAGGAGAAGTCGGGTGCGGAGTACCGCCCGGACGAGGGGGAGGGCCTGTGGCGCCGCAGCCTCTACACCTTCTGGAAGCGCACGTCGCCGCCCCCGTCGATGATGATCTTCGACGCGGGCAAGCGCGAGGTCTGCGTGGCCCGGCGAGAGGAGACCAACACGCCGCTGCAGGTGCTGGTGCTGTGGAACGACCCGCAGCGCGTCGAGGCCGCGCGCCGGCTGGCCGAGCGCGTGCTGGTCGAGGCCGCGGGGGAGGACGAGGCGCGGATCACGCGCGCCTTCCGCCTGCTCGCGACGCGCTCGCCGCGCGCCGAGGAGCTCGACGTGCTGCTTGCGCTCCTCGCCGCGGAGCGCGACGCCTACCGCGCGGACCCCCAGGCGGCGCGTGCGCTGCTCGAGATCGGATCGGCGTCGGTGGACGTCGACGTCGACGCGGACGCCGACGCCGCCGAGCTCGCGGCGCTGACCGTCGTCGCCGGTGCGTTGCTCTCCTACGATGCGGTGGTGACCAAGCGATGAACCGACGAAGCGAGACGCCTCGTCCGACGCGCCGCGCCGTCCTGTCCGGCGCCGCCGCCGGGCTGGCCGGAGCCTCCCTGAGCGCGACGCCCGGGGCGCGGCTTCTCGACGCGCCGCGCGCGCGTCGCGTGATCTACCTCTTCCAGAGCGGCGGGCCCTCGCAGCTCGACCTCTTCGACTACAAGCCGCTGCTGAACGAGCGCGACGGCGAGCCGCTCCCCGACTCGGTGCGCGGCGGGCAGCGGCTGACGGGCATGTCGGCGCACCAGGCGTCGCTGCCGCTGGCGGGGGCGCAGTTCCGCTTCGAGCGGCACGGCGAGAGCGGGCGCTGGGTGTCGGAGCTGCTGCCGCACACCGCGCGCGTCGTGGACGAGCTGTGCTTCATCCGCTCGATGCACACCGAGGCGATCAACCACGACCCCGCGATCACGTTCTTTCAGACCGGCTCGCAGCTCGCCGGCCGGCCCAGCATGGGCGCGTGGGTGAGCTACGGGCTGGGGACGGGCAACCCCGACCTGCCCGCCTTCTGCGTGCTCGTCAGCAAGAACAAGGGGGGCCAGCCGCTCTACTCGCGGCTCTGGGGCAGCGGATTCCTGCCCTCGCAGCATCAGGGTGTGCAGCTCCGCGCCGGCAGCGATCCCGTGCTCTACCTGACCGACCCCGCGGGCGTGTCGCGCGAGAGCCGGGGCCGCGTGCTCGACGCTCTCGGCCGCCTGCACCGCGACCAGCTCGCCCGGGAAGGTGACCCCGAGATCGAAGCACGGGTGGCGGCGTGCGAGATGGCCTACCGCATGCAGCGGTCGGTGCCCGAGGCCGCGGACGTCTCCAGCGAGCCGGATGAGGTCTTCGAGCTCTACGGCGAGGACGCGCGCGATCCGGGAACCTACGCGGCGAACTGCCTGCTCGCGCGCCGCCTGGTCGAGCGCGGAGTGCGCTTCGTCCAGCTCTACCACAAGGGCTGGGACCAGCACGGCGGCCTGCCGCGCGCGATTCGCACCCAGTGCAGCGAGACCGATCAAGCCACCGCCGCGCTGCTTGTCGACCTACGCCGGCGCGGCCTGTTGGACGACACGCTGGTGGTGTGGGGCGGTGAGTTCGGACGCACGAGCTACTCACAGGGCAAGCTCACGGCGGACGACTACGGCCGCGACCACCATCCGCGTTGCTTCACGGTTTGGCTTGCAGGTGCCGGTGTGCGCGCCGGTCACGTTCACGGAAGGACCGACGATCATGGCTACAATGTGGTCAGTGACCCGGTTCACGTGCACGATCTGCAGGCGACGATCCTGCACTTGCTCGGTATCGATCACGAGCAGCTTACGTTTCGTTACCAAGGGCGCCGCTTCCGGCTGACCGACGTTCACGGACACGTCGTCGAGTCGATCCTCTAGGAGCGTCCCTAGGTTTTTCGCGTCGACTCGTCCCGGTTTTGGGGAAAACCGGAAACGCGGCAACTTGGATTCGATGCCGAAGGTTTGCCGAGAGGGTGGCTCACGAAACCCGGAAAAACGTCGGCGCGAAGAGGCGCGTATTCTTGCATCGACTTGGTGCTATGCTTCGAAGCCGGCAACGACCCAAGCGGGTCGAAAGACGCGGTCCTCGCCTGGTCAACGAGGCTCTCGTCCGCGATGAGGTCCTGGCCATTGGCTCCGGGACCCGCCTCACTCCATGCACTCCTACCCCAACACCTGCGGCGATTCTCGTGCTCGCACGGTGGATCTCGGAGGCGGGTTTTGAGCGCCCTGGCGGTGCTTCTTGCCGGCTGCTGCCTTGCGCTGCTCGTATTCGATTGGCGGCGACGGCACGAGCTGCGGGCGCTTCGGACTGAGCTCGAGGAGAGTCAACGGCGGCTGATTCAGGCCCAAAAGGCCGAGGCGTTGGGCGCGCATGCGGGCGGCGTCGTGCACGACTTCAACAACCTGCTCGCGGCGATTCTGGGGTACGCCGAGAGCGTGAATCGGGGGCTCAACGACGAGCGCACCGAGCACGCGATGCTGCAGATCCAATGGGCCGCCGAGCGGAGTGCCGCGCTGACGCGCCGGCTGCTGATCTTCGGCCGACCCGAGGGCATCGATCCGTGTGTGGTCGATCTGCGCCTGCTCGTAGAGGAGGTGATGTCCTTCCTGCGGAGGATCGTCCCGGCCGATATCGAGCTCGAGGCTACCTTCGAGGAGCCGCTCCCCAGCGTGTTCGCCGATGAGCTCCAGCTCGAGCAGGTGCTGATCAACGCCGTATCCAACGCGCGCGACGCGATGCCCGGTGGAGGCAAGATCGTCATCGTGGGGGGCGGGCGCACGCTGGATGAGAAGCGCGCGGTCGAGCTGAAGCTACCCGCCGGCGAATACGTGAAGCTCAGCGTGCGGGACACCGGCTTCGGCATGTCGGATGACGTGCTGGCGAACGCGTTCGAGCCCTTCTACTCCACCAAGGAGGAGGGCGACGGAACCGGGCTTGGCCTCTTCGTCGTTCAGCAGATCGTCGAAGGGACCGGCGGCCGCGTCTTCGTGCGCAGCTCGCCCGACGGGGGGACCGCGCTCGAGCTGTATCTACCCGCTCACAAGCCGGGGGCGGCGACCGCTGCGGAGCGCGACGACGCCGACGATCCCGCCAAGGCGTACGCGTCCTCCGGCGAGTGCGTGCTGGTCGTGGAGGACGAGGAGCAGGTGCGCGAGCTCATCTGCTCGGCCCTCCGAAGCGCCGGCTATCGCGTCGTGGCCGCCGGGGACGTCGACGAAGCGCTGGGCGCCGCGGAGCGCGTTCGTCCGCAGCTGGTGGTGTGCGACGTCGTGCTGCCCGGAGGTCGCGGCCCCGACCTGATGGACGATCTCCGCGAGCGCGACTCCGCGGTGAGTGTCGTCTTCGTGTCGGGCTACGCCGAGCGCCGCATCCTCAAGGACGCGCGGGCGTCGGGCGCGCCGCTGCTGTCGAAGCCCTTCCGCGTCGATCGTCTGCTGCGCACGGTGCGCGACGAGCTGGAGCTGTCGCGCGCCGCCTCGTGACGAGTCGCGGCTAGTGCCCTGCGGCGGTAGTTCGTCCGCAATTTCAACCCGCCTGGGCGCCTCCGGCCGCGTTGCGCCTCCTCCGAGTATCACAGCGGATACGCGTCGTCGGCGCGCCTTGCCAGAGACGCCCATTCGAGCCGACATTGCGGACGAACTACCGCCGCAGGGCACTAGCGACTACTCGCCCGCGGCCGACGAGCGCTTCCTACGCCCTCGCACGAGCTCCGCCGCGCGCTTCGGGCCGTCGGCGATTCGGCCGGCGTACCCGTCGGCTCCGACCTTCTTCCAGAGCTCGGGCAGCGCGTCGAAGGGCGGTCCTCCGACCAGCACCGGCACGTCCGCGACTTCCGGCACCGAGCGCAGCGCGCGAATCGACTGCGCGGTCGCGCGCAGGTGTGCGCCGGTCGTTACCGACAACCCGACGACGTCAGCGCGGTGGTCCCGCACGGCCCGAATCAGCTCCTCGACCGGGATGTTGACCCCGACCCGGAGCGCGCGCCAGCCGGCGAGCTCGAAGTGGTGTGAGACGATGCGCGTCGCGATGTCGTGTTGATTCCCGCGCACGGGAGCTACGACGACCGTGTGCTCACCCGTGGGAGCGGTGGGGATACGCGCGTGGAGCAGGATCAGGATCTCCTCGACGATGCGCGAGGAGAGGTGCTCCTGCGAGATGTCGAGCTCTCCGCGCTGCCACATCCGGCCGACCTCCCGCTGCGCGGGCACGATCAGGTCAAGCTCGACCTCGGAGACTCCGCTGCCCGCGTCGACCCGGTCCATCACCAGGTCGATGGCGTCGTTGTGACGGGCTTCGATAAGCGCGGCGATCAGAGCCTGGGTCGGCGCGCTCAGCTCGCACGAGTCGACCTTGTGGGGCTTGGCCTCGATCGCGGCGCGGGCCTGGTCGAGGTACTCGGCGACACGCGCGTGGGCGAGGGGCGGCAGCTCCTCTAGCAGCTCGTCGCGCAGGGCCGTGAGCCCCTCCGCCGACTCGGAGACGTCCGCGCCCAGCGCGGCGTACGAGTCGCGCAGCCAGCGCACCTGGGCGAGCAGCACCTCGCTCTCGCCGACGGCGAGGGCCTCGGCCAGGAACTGGATCCGCGTGATCTGATCCGCGACCCGGTCCTCGAATTCCGCCCCGCCAGCGATCGTCTCGTGCTGGCGCAGGACGGCGCCCGTCGCGAGGCTCCGCAGCCCTGAGTCGAGGATGCGGGCGGTGAAGAGTCCTTGGGAGTCCATAAGAAGGGTCAGCTATGGAGTGGTTTCGCAGCGGGCGGCGGGTTGGATGCGTGCCGATCGGGCCGAACGTCTCAGGTCTCGTCGGGGTCGGGGGGGGCGGGCAGGAGGTCCCTCAGGCGCTTCATTCCGCGCCGGAGCTGGCTTTTTACGGTCCCCAGGGGAAGCCCCGCCTGGGCCGCGATCTCGGCGTGGGAGAGGTCGTGGAAGACCGCCAGCCGGAGAACGCGCTGCTCGACCGGCCTCAGGAGCTCGACCTTCTGGAGCACCAGGCTGGCCTCATCGGCGAGGTCGATCGCCTCCAGCGCGTCGAGGTCGTCCGGCACCTCCTCGGGCAGCTCGTCCGGCGGCGGGATTCTCCCGGCGCGTCGGCGGTTGTCGACCGAGCGGCGGCGCGCGATCGTGGCGATGAACGTGCGCTCGGAGGCGATGTTGGGGTCGAAGCGCGCGGCGCTGCGCCAGACGTCAAGGAACACCTCTTGCACGGCGTCCTCGACGGCGGAGGCGGGAACCTGTTTCCGCACGATGGACCAGACGAGCGGGCGGTAGCGCTCGAGCAGCGTCTCGACCGCGGTCTCCGACCCCGCCGCGATCTCGGCGAGCAGGGGGGCTTCCGGCTCTCCGGAGGCCGGGCTCATATGCCGCGTCCTTTCCCGGACCCGCCCGCGCGGGGCTGCGCGGGCGGGCGCTCGCTCTCGCCCTCCCGCCACGGCACGGAGAAGGCCTGGAGCACCGTCACAGGCATGCCGGGATTATCCGCCCCGGGCCGGAGGGTGTCCACCGCGGCCGTCCGTAGCGGGGCGGCCGCCAAGCCTGAGACCCGTACGCTAGGGGACCAGCGCGAGGGGCTCGGCCTCGGTCGATGCGAGCGCGGTCAGCTGCAGCGGGTCGAGCAGCAGGGCTGCGTGGTGCAGCTTGGTGCCGGCCAAGGTGGGATCGAAGCCCGCCGGCAGCGCGAACGACGCGCTGGCCGAGCCGGCGCCGTCGAGCGGGCCGAAGGATCCACCCAGCGGCGCCGCGCCGGGATGCGAGACGCCGAAGAGGAAGTAGAAGTCGGGGTTCAGCGGCACCGCGACGCCCTGATAGAGGAAGCCCGGCGCCGTCCCCGACGCTGAGCCGGCGACGAAGTAGAGCTGCGAGGCGAAGCCGGCGCCGGCCTCGACGCGCAGCGTCTGCGCGCCGCCGGCCGCCAGCGAGAGCCACGGCGGGCAGGCGGCGAACGAGCCGCCCGGGTCGACGCCGTGCAGGCCGACCTCGCCCGCGAACGGCAGCGGGGATGCGGCCTCGGGAGCGCCGCTGACGACGGTCGTCCCCGACACCGCCACGTCGAACCCCGCGAAGCCGCCGGTGGTCGCGCCCGCGATCTTGGCGACCTCGGCGAACGAGCCGCCCGCGCGCGAGAAGACGTAGGCTGCGCCGGCGTCGGTCGCGCCGTCGTCGTCGTACCAGGCGCCGACCACGGCCAGGTCGCCGTCCAGCGCGAGCCCGCTGCCGAAGCCGTCGGCGGCATCGGCGTCCGAGGCGGTGAGCTCATCGGTCTCGGCCCAGCCGCCGGGGCCGAGCTCGAAGACGTAAACCGAGCCGGCGTCGGGCCCGGCCTCGTCGTCGCCGAAGCTGGCGAGCAGGGCGACGTCTCCCGCGAGCGCCACCTCGACCGCCAGGTCGTCGTTGGCCTTGCCGTCGGCGGCGATCAGCTTGACGGTCTCGACCCACGTCCCGCCGACGAGGTCGAAGACGTAGGCGCCGCCGGACTCCTCGGCCAGGTCGTCGGCGCCGTGCGCTCCGACCAGGATGCGGTCGCCGTCCAGGTCGAGCGAGCCGCCGAAGAAGTCATCGCCGGCGCCGTCGCTGGCCGAGAGCTTGGCGGTCTGGTTCCAGGTGCCGCCCGATCGCTCGTAGACGTAGGTGGCGCCCGTCGCGAAGGCCGGGTCGGCCTTGAGGCTCGCGCCGACCAGCAGCCGGTCGCCGTCCAGCGCGACCGCGCGGCCGTACCAGTCTTGCGGCGCGTGGTCCGAGGGCAGGAGCTTCTGAGCCTCGGCCCAGCCGCCGGGGCCGCGCTCGAAGAGGTAGGCCGCGCCGGAGTCGACGCCGGGACCGTCCTTCCACACCGAGCCGATCAGGAGCCGGTCGCCGTCGAGCGCCAGCTCGTTGCCGAAGCCGTCGCCCGGCGCGCCATCGCCCGCGCTGAGCTTCGCGGTCTCGATCCAGCCAGCGGGGCCGCGCTCATAGACGTAGACGACCCCCGAGAGCGTCGCGGCTCCGTTCCCGAACGGCGCGCCCACCGCCACCGTGTCGCCGTCGACCGCGACCGAGAAGCCGAAGCGCGCTTCCAGAGAGGGATTGGACGCGGCGACCAACGCCTCCTGGCAGCTTCCCTGGGCGCCGGCGGGGGAGGTGAGGGCGGCCAGGGCGAGGAGCGCCGCGGGGCCGGCGGCGCGGACGGGGAGTGCGATCCGGGGCAGCATCCCCTCATCTTACCCGCCGGTGCCGCGGTCGGATCCCGTCGCGCGGGCCGCTATTCTCGTCGCGATGGAAGCCTCGGACCCCGGCTCGGCAGACCATCCGCTCCGCCGCCTGCTCTCGTACGCCCGTCCCCACCGCTGGCGCATCCGCGCCGCGGTCGGGTGCACGATCCTGAACAAGATTCTCGACATCGCGCCGCCGGCGCTGATCGGCATGGCGGTCGACATCGTCGTCGAGAAGGAGGAGTCGTTCCTCGCCGGCCTCGGCATCGAGGACGTGACCACCCAGCTCTGGGTGCTGGCCGGGCTGACCGTGCTGGTCTGGTTCGCCGAGTCGCTGTTCGACTACGCGCACAAGCTGCTTTGGCGCAACCTGGCGCAGACCGTGCAGCACGAGCTGCGGCTCGATGCGTACCGCCACGTGCAGACGCTCGAGCTGGCCTTCTTCGAGGATGCCCAAAGCGGCGGGCTGATGGCGGTGCTCAACGACGACGTCAACCAGCTGGAGCGCTTCCTCGACGTCGGGGCGACCGATCTGATCAAGGTCTCGACCACCGTCGTCGTGATCGGGGCGGCGTTCTTCTACCTGGCGCCGAGCGTGGCGTGGATGGCGATGGTGCCGATGCCGTTCATCCTGTGGGGCTCGGTGCTGTACCAGCGGCACCTCCAGCCGCGCTACGCCGCGGTGCGCTCGGAGGTCGGGCTGCTCAACTCCGAGCTCGCGGGCAACCTGGGCGGCATCGCGACCATCAAGAGCTTCGCCGCCGAGGGCCGCGAGGCCGACCGCATCCGCCGCCGGAGCGAGGCCTACCGCGAGAGCAACCGGCGCGCGATTCGGCTCTCCAGCGCGTTCTCGCCGCTGATCCGCATGGTGATCGTGCTGGGGTTCGCGGCGCTCGTCGTGTTCGGCGGCATTCTCGCGGTCGAGGGCGAGCTCGACGTCTCGGCCTACACCGTCATGGTGTTCCTCACCCAGCGCCTGCTGTGGCCGCTTACGACGCTGGGCGAGACCTTCGACCTCTACCAGCGTGCGATGGCGTCGACCGCGCGCGTCCTCGACCTGCTCGGCCGATCACCGCGCGTGCGTACCGGCGCGACTCCTTTGCCGCTGGACGGCGTCCGTGGTGAGGTGGAGTTCGACGACGTGACCTTTGGCTACGACGAGGGCTACCCCGTCTTCCGCGACCTGTCGCTGAGCGTGCCGGCGGGCTCCACGGTAGCGATCGTCGGGGCGACCGGCGCGGGCAAGAGCACGATCATCAAGCTCCTGTTGCGCTTCTACGACGCGCAGCGCGGTCGGGTGCGGGTCGACGGGATCGACGTGCGCGAGCTGGAGCTCGACGATCTCCGGCGCGCGATCGGGCTGGTCTCGCAGGACGTCTTCCTCTTCCACGGCACGGTGCGTGAGAACATCGCGTACGGCCGGCCCGACGCCGACGACGACGAGATCGAGCGCGCCAGCCGCATCGCCGAGGCGCACGGCTTCATCGAGGCGCTTCCGGCGGGCTACGACACGCTCGTCGGCGAGCGCGGGCAGAAGCTGTCGGGCGGTCAGCGCCAGCGCGTCTCGATCGCGCGCGCGGTGTTGAAGGACCCGCCGTTGCTCGTGCTCGACGAGGCGACTTCGGCCGTCGACAACGAGACCGAGGCCGCGATCCAGCGCTCGCTCGCACGCATCGCGGTCGGGCGCACGACGGTCGTGATCGCCCATCGGCTCTCGACCGTTCGACGGGCGGACCGGATCTACGTGCTCGAGGGCGGCCACGTCTCGGAGTGGGGGACCCACGACCAGCTGGTGGAGGCCGGCGGCGTGTACGCGGGGCTTTGGCGGGTGCAGACCGGCGCCGCCGTGGTGCCCGGCGAAGCCGACTAGAGCGCGCGCCTCATTTAGAAGATCGCAATTGGTGCGGCGGAGCACCGGGCCGCGAAGTTGGTGGCCGCGGCCACAAGGAAACGCCGTCTCAGCGCCTCAGAGGGCTCTACAGGGCGCTTCTAGGGTCGTGGCGGCCACGACTTTCTAAGGGAATCCACAAGTTCGGACGATGTTGCCGGCGGTCCCTACCTCAGCCCCGTGGACGTCCCATGAACCCCTTCAGCTGGAGCCGCCCCGCCCCGGGACGGCGACGTATCGCCTTCCCCTTGCTCTCACTGCTCGCGGCGCTGCCCCTCGCGGGCTGCGACGACGGCTCGTCGGCGGGGAGCATTCCGCCCGTGCTGGTCTCGGTGGTGCCGGCGGTCGGATCTTCGATCGGCGGAGTTCCGGCGACGTTGGTGGGGAGCGGCTTCACGGCCAAGGGAGCGGGCGACCTGACGGTGACGTTCGGCGGGGCCCCCGCGACCGGGATCGACGTTCTGCACGAGACGACCATCACGTGCATGCCGCCGCCCGGCGTCCCCGGGACCTCGGTCGACGTGCAGGTCTTCAACGCGATCGGAGCGTCGTATCTCGAGGGCGCCTATCGCTACGCGGGCCTGCCGCTCGTGAGCGACGTCACGCCGCCGAGCGGCTCGTCGTTGGGGGGCGCGACGGTGACGCTGGAGGGCGAGGGCTTCCTGGACGACCTGCCCGGGGCCAACACCGTCACCTTCGACGGTGTGCCCGCGGCCGCCGTCATCACGCTCGACGACAACACGATCACCTGCTCGACCCCGCCGGGAGTTCCGAGCACGACGGTGGACGTCCGCGTGCAGAACGTGAACGGCGAGACGGTGCTGCCGCTAGCGTTCAGCAACCACGCGCTTCCGACGATCTCCTCGCTGGACGAGCCCACCGGCACCTCGCTCGGCGGGACGCCCGTGAGCGTGTTCGGAACCGGCTTCTTGGACTTCTCGGCGGGAGCCAACACGGTGCTGTTCGGCGTGACGCCGGCCACGAACGTGCTGGTCGTGAGCGATACCGAGCTCTCCTGCGAGTCCCCCCCCGGCGACCCGGCGGCCGCGGTGGACGTCGCGGTCCTCAACGCGAACGGTGCCGCCGTCGCAGCCGGCGCCTTTTCGTATCACCCGCTGCCGGCGCTGGGCGCCGTGACGCCGCCCGGAGGCTCCTACCAGGGAGGCACCGAGGTCACGCTGACCGGGTCGGGCTTCCTGAACGGCGACGCGGGCGTCAACCAGGTGCTCTTCGGCGGGGTCAGCGCCAGCGCGGTGGCGGTGCTCGACGACGCGACCCTGACCTGCCAGACCCCGGCCGGCACGTTGAGCTCGGCGGTCGATGTCGAGGTGCGCAACGGCAACGGCGCGGCGACACTCTCGGGCGCCTTTCTCTACACCACCGAGCCGTCGGTCTCGGCCGTGGCTCCTCCGAGCGGGCCGACGACCGTCTCGACCAGCGTTTCGATCAGCGGCGCCGGCTTCGTCAACGACGCGGCCGGCACGAACACGGTGCTCTTCGACGGTATCCCCGCGCTCGGCGTCGTCGCGGTTGACGACGCGACGATTCAGTGCGACACGCCGCCGGGTACGGCGGCCGGTCCGGTGGACGTGACCGTCACCAACAACAACGGCACCGCCGTCCTGACCGAGGGCTACACCTACGGCGTCGCGCCGACGCTGGTGTCGGCGACGCCGCCCCAGGGGACGCCCCTCGGCGGAACCGTCGTTACGCTCACCGGCACGGGCTTCGCCGACTTCGTGCCCGGCGTCAACGTGGTGACCTTCGACGGCGTCAACGCCTCGGCGGTCAACGTCGTAAGCGACACGACCCTGACGTGCCTCGCGCCGCCCGGAGCAGCGGGCACGCTCGTCGACGTTGCGTTGACCAACGACAACGGCAGCGCGGCGCTTTCGTCGGCCTACTCGTATCACCCGCACCCCACGCTGGACGCCGTAGCCCCGCCGGCGGGAAGCGGAAGCGGCGGCAACGGCGTGACGCTGACCGGTAGCGGGTTTCAGAACCTCAGCCCCGGCGTGAGCGCGGTGACGTTCGCCGGGCTCGCGGCGCCGAACGTGGTGATCGTGAGCGACACGTCGCTCACCTGTGACGTGCCCGCCGGCACGCCGGGCGACGCGGTCGACGTTGTGCTCTCGAACGACAACGGGTCCGTGACGCTGGCCGATGGGTACGCGTATCACGCGGCTCCTACGCTGGGGTCGGTCAGCCCGCCGACCGGTACGTCGCTGGGCTCGACGGGAGTGACGCTGACGGGGACCGGCTTCGAGGTCAACGACGCCGGGACGAACGTCGTGCTCTTCAACGGGGTGGCGGCGACCTCCGTGAGCATCGTCGACGACAGCACCCTCAGCTGCCAGACGCCCGCCGGGCCGCCCGGCGCGCTGGTGGTGGTCGACATCTCGAACGACAACGGGCTCGCGACGCTGGCCGGCGCCTTCACCTACAACCAGCTGCCGGTCCTGAGCACCGTCTCGCCGGCGGCGGGGCCGCTGGCGGGCGGCGACACGGTCACGCTGACCGGCTCGGGCTTCCTGAGCCAAGGGGCCGGCACGAATGCGGTCACCTTCGACGGAGTGCCCGCCACGGGCGTGACGGTTGCCAACGACACCTCGCTTACCTGCGTGGTCCCCGCGGGGGTGCTGTGCGGTCCGGTCGACGTGCGAGTGAGCAACCTGAACGGCTCGTCGCAGCTCTCGGGAGGCTTCACCTACCTGACGGACGTCAGCGCGACGGCGTCCCTCGTGTTGGTTGATTCGCCCTTCGGTGCGCTGGCGAACGGTGCCGACGCCGTGTCGATCACCGTGACGGTTCTGGATGACTGCTCGACTCCGATGCCGGGCGAGCCCGTGGAGCTGCGTGTCGGCGGCAGCGCCAACACCGTGACGCCGTCGACCGGCGCCACCGACGCTTCGGGCATCTTCACCGCGACGCTCACGACGACCCTGGCGGAGGTGAAGACGATCGCGGTCGCTGTACGGCCAGGCCTGGGCGAGGTGATCCTCGCCGACCAGCCCACGGCGGAGTTCGTCTGGGAGGTGCCGGGCTACAGGTACATCCGCGTCACCGGCTCGGATGCGAACGGCGGGACCAGTCCGACCGACGCCTGGCGCACCCTGGGCCGCGCGGCGAGCAGTGTCGTGCCGGGCGACACGGTCTTCGTCGGCGCCGGCACCTACGTCGGCGCGGTCTCCTTCGTCGCGAACGGCACGCCGGCGAGCCCGATCCGCTTTACCGCCGACCGGCTCGGCCAGCTGACCGGCGACGCGGGGGACGTCCTCCTCGACGGAGGCGGTGGCGCCTTCACGCTGGACTTCGACGGCGCCGGCGACATCGAGATCGAGGGCTTCAGCATCACCGGCGCGACGGCGGACGGCACGTCGGCCGGTGTGCGGCTGAGGAACCTCGCGCAGGGCATCACCCTGCGCGGCAACCGGCTGTACGGCAGCTCGTTCGGCCTGCACGGCAGCCTGGTGGAGGATGTGACGTTCGAGGAGAACGTCGTCTCCAACAACCTCGCTACCGGCCTGTTCCTGCGCGACACGAACACGATCGCGCTCACCGGGAACCTGATCTACAACAACGGCCTCGACGGCGTCGAGCTCGAGAACTCGTCTGCCGAGGTCGTCGCCAACACCGTCTACCTCAACGGGGGCGACGGCTTCGACCTGAACACCGGCGGCTCGTCGAACATCCGGAACAACATCATCACCAGCCACCCGGGCGCCGGACTGCGGGTCAGTGGCGGCGCAGCGGCCGTCAGCCGGCACAACGACGTTTGGAACAACGCCGGCGGCGACTGGGTGGGCATCCTCCCGGGCTCCGGTGACCTGAGCGCGAACCCGAGCTTCGTCGATCCCGCCGGACCCGACGGCCTGCTCGGCGGCGCCAACGCCGCGGACGATAGCTTCCACCTGTCGACGTCGCCGGGGAGCTTCGCGCTCGACGCGGGGTCCGCCGACGCGCACCTCGTCGAGCTGGCCGACGGGACCAACCTGGCCGACAAGACGACGCGGATCGACGACGTGCTCGACGGCGCGACGCCGGACGCGGATACGCTCAACCTCGGCTATCACTCCCGCGCGGGGATGGGGACGCCGCCGGAGCTGGCACCCGGCGACGCGCGCTTGGCCTACGTGACCGGGAGCACCGAAGCGGCGCGCCGCCCGCTCGTGCGCGGTTGGCAGGACGCGCTGGCGGCCTGGTCCGCGGCGGCGCTCGGCTTCCCCGTCGGGAGCGCCGCCGGCGTCACGCGCAGCGTCGTGGTCGAGAGCTCGCCGCTGCACCGCGACGAGGACCTCCTGATCGCGCTCTCCGAGGATGCGATCGCTTCGACCACCGAGCTCGACGTCCACCGTTGGGCCGGTGCCGAGTGGGTGCTCGAGTGGTCCTCGGCCGACATCGATACGGTGCACGCGAAGGAGCGCGCCTTCGACGTCGCCTACGAGGAGGACAGTGGAGACGCGCTCGTCGTCTACTCCGACGGCACCGCCACGCCCGTCTACCGCGTGTTTTCGCAGGGCCTTTGGACCGCGGAGGTCGCCCTGCCGCTGAACGACGGCGCGGGGCCCAATCCCGACGTCAACACCGGTGCGGTGCGCTGGATGGAGCTGATCGCGGGGCCGGACGGCAGCGAGATCACGCTCCTCTACGCCGATGAGAACGCGGACCTGATCGGCGTCGCATGGGACGGCGCGGCGTGGGACTCGTCCACCGCCTTCGCGCTCGAGACCGACCTCAGGACGAACCCCGTTTCCGGCGAGGTCTCGAACCGCTGCTTCGATGCCGCGTATGAGCGCGCCTCGGGCGACCTGGTCGTGGCCTGGGCGGTCAACGGGGTGTCTGGCTTCATGTTCACCGTGCGGCCCGCGGGCTCCTCCGGCTGGGGGACCCCGCAGCTGGACGCCAACGCCCCGGCCGGAGGCATCCCGCAGTTCGTCGACCTGGCGTCGCAGCCCAGCACGGACCGGGTCGCCGGCGTGTTCCTCGACCTGGGCGACGGCATCGAGCGGCTCGGGCTCGCGACGTGGAACGGTACGGGGTGGGTGCATTCGGGCGAGTACGACTCGCAGATCACCGACGTCAACGACACCGCGACCGGCGACTTCCCGGGCGCCGTGGCCTGGGTCGGCACGAGCGGCGTCGCGATCTGCGTGTTCGCGGACGACGCGACCGGAACGCTCGACTGGGCGAGCTGGACCGCGATCACGGGGTGGGTCGTCCAAGCGGACGTCCCGATCGCGACCAAGGGCACGACCGAGTCGGTTCTGCTGGAGCACCTTGCCGGGCAGAACAAGGTGGTCGCGGTCCTGTCCGACGACCTTGGCCAGCTCTTCGCCGCGACCTACGACGGGCTCAGCTGGGTCGTGTCCGGCGGCGGCCTACCCCTCGCCACCGACCTCTTCGTCGACGACTCCATGCCGTTCAGCCTGGACGCCAAATAGGGCGCCCCCACCGAGAGCGGTCGAATCCATGACCTTCCTACCCATCTCGCTTCTCCTCGCGCTCGCCGCGCTGCCCGGGCCAAGCCCGGTTCGAACAGCGCCGCACGCGGGTGCAGGCACCGAGGCCGACGCGCCGGACCTGACCGCGCTTAGCCTAGAAGAGCTGCTGCAGGTCGAGGTGATCTCGGTCTCGCGCAAGCCGCAGACCGTTCCCTCCTCGCCCGCCGGCGTCTACGTCATTACGCAGGAAGACATCCGTCGTTCGGGGCACAGCTCCATCCCGGAGCTGCTCCGCATGGCGCCCGGCGTCCACGTCGCGCGGATCAACTCGAGCTCGTGGGCGGTCTCGGCGCGCGGCTTCAACGGCCGCTTCAACAACAAGATGCTCGTCATGATCGACGGGCGCACGGTCTTCAACAACCTGTTCTCGGGCGTGTTCTGGGACGTGCAGGACGTCCCGCTCTCGGACATCGAGCGCATCGAGGTCATCCACGGACCCGGCGGCACGATGTGGGGAGCCAACGCGGTCAACGGCGTCATCAACATCATCACGAAGAGCGCCGAGGACACGCAGGGGCAAGAGCTACGGGTGCGCGTTGGGAACGAGGACCGCGGCATCGTCACGTCGCGCTACGGCTCGACCTTCGGCGAGAACGGCTACTGGCGCGCCTACGGCAAGTGGTTCAGCCGCGACGCGAGCCAGGCGCTCGGCGGCGGGGATCATCCCGACCCCTGGAGCGTCGCCCGCGGCGGTTTCCGTACCGATTGGACCGAGGACGAGCGCGACTCGTTCACGGTTCAGGGCGACTTCTACGACGGGCGCGTGCGCGAGATCGACACGGTGACGGCCAAGAGCCCGCCGCCGGACCAGATCTTCAAGGGCACGTTCGACATCTCGGGCGGCAACCTGCTCGGGCGCTGGAGGCGTCAGGTCTCCGAGCGCTCGCAGACGCAGCTACAGGTGTACCTCGACCTCACGCGCCGGGTGTCCGAGCTCTACGACGACGAGCGCAACACCCTGGACGTCGACTTCCAGCACCGCTTCGAAGTCAACGACACGCACGAGCTGATGTGGGGGCTCGCGTACCGTCTGATCGAGTCGAAGTTCGACGGCAGCACCAACTTCGATCTCGACCAGAGCCGGCGCAGCGATCAGCGCTTCGGCGCCTTCATCCAGGACGAGATGACGCTGATCGAGGACAAGTGGAGCCTGACCGTCGGCTCGAAGTTCGAGCACAACGACTTCACTGGCTTCGAGGTCCAGCCCTCGATCCGGACGCTGTGGCAGCCGGGCGAGGCGCACACGGTCTGGGGCGCGGTCTCGCGCGCGGTCCGGACGCCGTCGGTGGTCCAGAACGACCTGGTGCACAAGGTCGCAGAGACGACGGGACCCGCGTCGGTGGTGTCGACGGTGCTGATCGGCAACGACGACCTGGGCGCTGACGAGCTCACGGCGTACGAGGTTGGCTGGCGCTTCCAGGCCGGCGACCGGGCGTACTTCGACCTGACCGGCTTCTACAACGACTTCTCGGCCGCGGACAACTTCACGGTCGGTTCGACGATGGACCTCGGCGGCGGCGAGTTCGTCGTGCCGGTCTTCTTCGACAACGCGCGCGAGGCGAAGGTGGTCGGCGGCGAGATCGCCGTCGACGTCGTGCTGAGCGACGCGTGGCGGGTCCGCTCGGGCCTCGGCCTGCTGGACCTCGAGTTCGAGGGCGACGTGGTCGGTACTCCGATCCAGCCCCGCTCCGACGCCGAGGAGCCGAACTACATCGCGAACCTGCGCTCGTACTGGGCCGTCTGCGAGGAGCTGGACATCGACCTCGGCTTCTACGCGGTCGACGACTTGGACGACTTCGACGTCGACGGCTACTTGCGCGTCGACGCGCGCGTCGCGTACCGCCCGAGCGACTCGCTCGAGGTCGTGCTCGGCGCGCAGAACGTGACGGACCCCCAGCACCAGGAGTTCGCCTCCGCACTGCTGTCCACGGCCTCGGAGATCGAGCGGAGCGTCTATCTCGACGTCACTTGGAGACCCTGAGCGAGCATGACCTCCCGCCGGACGCCGCGACGGCGTCCCGCGTGATGAGACTCCACGGAGCCCTGCTCCGGCCGCTCGGGCGGCTGGCGCTGACGCTTCTGGTGGGAGTTGTGCTCTGCGCGCCGCCCAGCTTCGGAGGCGGCCGCGATACCGAGAAGGTCGACGAGTACCACCTGAAGGCCGCCTTCCTCTACAACTTCGCGCTCTTCACCGACTGGCCGAAGGAGAGCTTCGACGACCCCAAGGCGCCGCTTGTCGTCGCGGTCGTCGGCAAGGACCCGTTCGGCAAGCACCTCACCAAGACCTTCGATGGCAAGAAGGCCAAGGGGCGCCCGACCGAGATCCGGCGCTTCAAGAGCGTCGACAACATCGGGCACTGCCACATCCTGTACGTGCCGAAGGACCAGGCGTCGAAGATCGACACGATCCGCAAGAAGATCGGGAAGCAGAGCGTTCTGATCATCGGCGAGAAGCCCGGCTTCGCGCTGCAGGGCGGGGCCGTCAACTTCTACGCGAAGGGTTCGAAGATCGCCTTTGAGATCAACCCCAAGGCCGCCGAGCGCGCCAGGGTGACCATCAGCTCGCAGCTCCTGAAGCTCGCGCGCGTGGTCAAGGAGAAGGACGACAAGAGCGCTGCCGGAGGCGACCGATGAAGATGCTCCGTCGCCGAACGCTGGTCCGGACGCTCACCCTCAGCATGGTGACGGTCAGCGGCGTGACGCTGCTGCTCTCGTCCATCGCGTGGCTCTGGTACGACGGGATCAACTTCAAGCGGTCCGTGGTCAAGGACCTCGGGATCCTGAGCGAGATCATCGGCGCGAACAACACCGCGGGCATCGCCTTCGGGGACGTCGCGGCGGTGCGCAGCAACCTGAGCGCCCTGGCGGCGCGCCAGGAGATCCGTGGCGCCTACGTGTACACAGCCGACGACGAGCTCTTCGCCGCCTACCGGCGCGCGGCGGACCTTCCGGTGGTGCCCGAGTGCCGCGAGGACGGGGCGTACTACGAGGGCGCCGACCTCCTTGTCTACCGGACGATCCTGCTGGACGGAAGCGAGGTCGGGACGGCCTGCATCCAGCTCGACACCGCGCTGATCGAGGACCGCAAGGCTCTGCTGACGCAGATCATGGGCCTGTTCCTCGTCGCCGCGTGCGCGATCGCGTTGGGGCTGTCCTACGGGCTGCAGCGGGTCGTTTCGCGGCCGATTCTGCACCTGACGCGCACGGTGCAGCGCGTGTCGCGGCGCAAGGACTACTCGATCCGCGCGCTCGCGCGCGGCGACGACGAGCTCGGGATCCTGGCCGAGTCGTTCAACGACATGCTCGAGCAGATCCACCGCCGCGACGTCGAGCTCGAGCAGCACCGCAGCAACCTCGAGGCCGAGGTTGAGCGCCGCACGCACGAGCTGACCGAGGCGATGGAGGAGACCCGCAAGGCGACGGCGGCCAAGTCGGAGTTCCTCGCCAAGATGAGCCACGAGATCCGGACGCCGATGAACGGCGTGCTCGGGATGACCGAGCTGCTCATCGACACGAACCTCGACGACGTGCAGCGCGACTACGCGAGCATCGCCAAGGGATCGGCCGAGTCGCTCCTCGCGATCATCAACGACATCCTCGACATCTCGAAGATCGAGGCGGGCAAGGTCCGCCTCGAGCACATCGAGTTCGACCTCGGACGCGTGGCCGAAGAGGTCGCCGGCCTGCTGTCCGGGCAGGCGCGCAAGAAGGAGCTCGAGCTGCTGGTTTCGCGCGATCCGCGCGTGCCCGGGGCGCTGATCGGCGACCCCGCCCGCCTGCGCCAAGTCGTGACCAACCTGGTCGGCAACGCGATCAAGTTCACCGAGTCGGGCTCGGTTCGCGTCGAGGTGGCGCTGGCCGAGGAGCGCGACGGCGAGGTCGTGGTCTGCACCACGATCCGCGACACCGGCGTCGGCATCCGCTCCGAGACGCTCGACAACCTCTTCGAGTCGTTCGTGCAGGCCGACTCCTCGACGACCCGCAAGTACGGCGGGACGGGGCTCGGGCTGTCGATCTCCAAGCAGCTGGTCGAGCTGATGGGCGGCGAGATCGGCGTCGAGAGCGAGTTCGGCAGCGGCTCGACGTTCTGGTTCAAGGTGCCCTTCCGCTACCGCGTCGGCGCGGGGCCGTCGCCGCTGCGCAACCCGGGTTGGAACGGGCGCATCCTCGTCGGACACCGCGAGCCGATGGTGCGCGAGCTGCTCGTCGAGCAGCTCGTGTCGTGGGGCTTTGAGACCGAGCTGCTCGAGGAGCGCGAGAGCATCGCGCGCGAGCTCGAGCGGGCGGGCCGCGACGGCAAGCCGTACGGCCTGATCCTCCTCGACGAGGACCGCCCGGCGGCGGGCGTGCCGACCGTGCTGGGCGCCCTCAGGCGCCGCAGCCCGGAGGCGGTGTGGCCGCCGCTGGTGCTCGCCTGCCGCGAGGTCGGCTCCGAGGGCTCGGCGCACGGCCAGGGACGGTGGGCGGCGACGGTATTGCGCCTTCCCGAGCCGGTGCTGCCGACGCGCCTCTTCAACGCCGTCGTCTCGGTGCTCGGCCTCGACGGGGTGCACGACGTCGACGCGCTGCCGTCGATCCGCCCCTCGGCTCCGACGCGGGTAGCGACGCCGCAGAACTTCCGCATCCTGCTGGCCGAGGACAACCCGGTGAACCAGCTCGTGGCCTCGAAGATCCTGTCGAAGGCGAGCTTCGAGTTCGACGTCGTCGAGAACGGCGTGCAGGCGGTCGAAGCGGTGAAGAGCGGGCTCTACGACCTGGTCCTGATGGACTGCCAGATGCCCGAGATGGGGGGGATCGAGGCGACGCAGATCATCCGCGCGTGGGAGGCCGAGCGCGACGTCCCGCGCCGCCAGCGGATCCGGATCGTGGCGCTGACGGCCAACGCGCTGCAGCAGGATCTTGAAAGCTGCCTCGCGGCGGGGATGGACTCGTACCTGTCGAAGCCCGTCAAGCCCGAGCTCCTGGTCGAGACCATCCGCGCCGTCGCGTTCGGCGCCGCCGATTCGGCGAGCTGACCGCGTTCTACTGGGCGAAGCCCACCAGCGAGGGGGCCGAGATCGACAGCAACCCGCCGGGGTTCGAGGCGAGACCCTGCAGCACGAACGAGACGCCCGCGAGCTCCGGCGTCGGCGGGACCGCGAACGGCAGCGAGCCGGCGCCGGCGCCGTCCAGCGCGACCGGCGGGAAGGCCGAGTAGCCGCCGAGCGGAAGCACGACGAGTCCGGGCAGACCGGGGACCGCGAGGGCCGGGCCCTGGCTCAGCCCCGCGAACACGAAGAAGAGCGCGCCGGGCTCCGCGCTAAGGTCGGCCGCGGCGAGGCCCCCGATCGTTGCGATCGTGGGCGCGGCCGCGAGCGTCGCGAGGCGGTCGAGCAGCGTCGTGAACGTGCCGTTCACGTCCAGCGCAGGTGCGGTCTCAAGCCCCACGCCGTCCAGGCCGCCGGAGAGCGCAACGTCGGGCGTAGTCGTGATGGTCGACGCCGCGTCGGACCGCAGCGCAGGGCCGCCGCTGCCGGAGGGAGTCGGAATGCCGACCCCGACGCCGCCCCAGCCGCCGGTCGCGCTCGCGCCCGGGCCACCGCGCAGCGTAACCACGCTTGCGATCGCCTCGACCGCGGCCGCGCCCGGTCCGGCCAGCGTGTCCTCGCCGAAGAGCGAGACCTGCGAAGCGCCCTGGCCGCCGATCAGCTCCGAGCGCGAGACGCGCACCGTCGCGTTCTCCGCGAGGATCGCGGGGCCCGCATCGCCGATCGCCAGGAAGAAGGTGGGCGCCGAGGCGATGCCGCCCTCGAGGCGGCATGCGTTCACGTGCACGTCCGACGCCACCGCGTGAAGCGCCGGCCAGCCGTCGAACGAAGGCGTGTCGAACGAGCCCTCGGCCAGGCAGCGATCGAGCGTGACCTGGGCGCTGTTCTCGACGCGGATCGCGGGCCCCGACGAGTCTGTGAGGAAGGGGCCGAACGTCCCATCCAGGTCCGCTAGCACGACCGGTCCGGCGCAGTCCTCGACCACGGCGAGCGGCCCGCGGTCGAGGGGCGGATATTCCAGTCGGAAGCCCGCGATGCGCACCTCCTCGCCGGCCGCCAGGCCGCGGACGTCGAAGAAGAAGCCGCCGTCCAGGCCGTCCGCCGGGGCGATGATCGTGGTCGAAGCCGAGCCCGACCCGATCAGGGCCAGCGGCTTTTGGATGTCGATCGTCTCGGTCTCGGAGTACCCGGCCGGGAGCACGTGCACGGTGTCGCCGGGCGCGGCGGCCTCGACGGCGGCCGCGATCGAGTTGAAGGGAGCGCCGCTCCCGGGGGGGCCGACGACGAGCGTGTCGGCGCAGATCAGGGTCGGGGTAAGGGCAAGGGCGAGGGGGGTGAAGCGCATTGAACCTCCAATTGGTGTAAGCGTCTCTCGCCTGACCGGGCCGCAGGCCGATCTTCGCGCCGAAATCGGGCGGGATTTGCGCGGCCTGCCCTTTGGACGCGCGGAGATGGGGCGCCGGACCCGGTGCGGCTACGATGCGGGCGCCCCCCATGAGCGCTCTCCGCCGGATCGTCGACGTCGCGGTTGCCCTGCTCGCGTGCCTGCTGGCGACCGCCCTCCTGCGGTGGCTGACGCCGGCGCCGACCGGGTACGGGCTAGGGGCCAAGCTGCGGCACCTGGAGGGCCACGCGGACGGGTTCGAGCTCGTCTTCCTCGGGTCCAGCCGCGTGTATCGCTCCTTCGTGCCCGAGGTCATCGACGCCGAGCTCGCGGCGCGCGGGCACGCGCTCCGCTCGTTCAACCTCGGCGTGCCCGGGATGGGGGACTTCGAGGCCGACTGGCTGCTGCGCGAGCTGCTGGCCCTGGAGCCCGCGCGCCTGCGGTACGTGGTGCTCGAGCCGGGCCTCTTTCGCCCGCAGCTGCTGACGCCCGGGCGCTTCTCGCCGCGCGAGCTGGAGTGGCACACGGCACGCGGTACGCGCGCCGTGCTCGCCGCCGCGGGGAAGTCGGTCGCGGAGGCCGAGCGGGACGAGCTGGTGCGGGCGCACCTCGAGCACTGGGTGCGGCGCACGCTCAATCTGGGCCAGGGCCGGCGGCTCCTGACCGCGCTCTTCCGCGGCGACCCCGACCTGGACTCACACGGCCTGACCGCGCGCGTGCTGAGCGAGGACGGCGGATACCTCGCGCTGGAAGACTCGCCGGGCGAGGAGTTCGCGCGGCGCCGCGACGCCTTTCTCGACGACGCCGCCGGGCATGCGACGCGGATGGCGCGCCTCACCGCGCGGCGCGGTCTGCGCCCCGCGCTCGACGACTATCCGCTGGACTTGATCGAGGGCCAGATCGCCGCCGTGCGCGCCGCCGGCGCCGAGCCGGTGTTCGTGCTCCCGCCCGCCTCGCAGGTGCGCGCGGTCGCCTTCTCGCTGCGCGACGCGGGGCACCTGCCCGAGCTCCTCGACTTCAACGCGCCCCAGCTCTACCCCGAGCTCTTCACGCACGAGAGCCGCTTCGACCGCAACCACCTCAGCCGCGACGCGGCGCGGCGCTTCAGCGCGCTCTTCGCCGAGCGCTTCGCCGGCTACCTCGACGCGAGGGCCGAGTAGCGCGCGATGATCTTCACCGAGGCCCGCTTCTTCGCGTTCTTCGCGCTCGCCTTCGGCGTGCATTGGGCGCTGCGCTCGAACGCGTCCCGCAAGGCGTGGCTGCTGGCCTGCTCGTACGCCTTCTACGCGGCCTGGGACTGGCGCTTCCTGTCGCTGATCCTGTTCTCGACGGTCGTGGACTTCGCCGCCGGCGCGCGGCTCGCCGCGACCGACGAACCGCGTGTGCGGCGCCGCTGGCTGGGCGTCAGCCTGGCTTGCAACCTCGGGCTGCTGGGGGCGTTCAAGTACTACAACTTCTTCGCGGACTCCGCCGCGCGGCTGCTCGAGGGCGCCGGCCTGGGCGCGCACGATCCCACGCTGAACATCGTGCTGCCGGTTGGCATCAGCTTCTACACCTTCCAGACGCTCTCCTACACGATCGATATCTACTACGGGCGGCTGCAGCCCGCGCGGCGCTTCCTGGATCTGGCGCTCTTCGTAGCGTTCTTTCCCCAGCTCGTCGCCGGACCGATCGTGCGTGCGTCGCAGTTCCTGCCGCAGCTTGCTGAGACGCGTCGCTTTCTGGCGCTCGACCTGCGTCCGTTCGTCGCGCTGTTCCTGGTCGGCTTCTTCAAGAAGGCGTGCGTGGCGGACAACCTCGCGGCGGTCGTCGACCCGGTCTTCGCGGCCCCCGCGGCGTGGTCGAGCGGCTCGGTGTGGCTCGCGCTCGCGCTCTACACGATCCAGTTCTACTGCGACTTCTCGGGCTACACCGACATGGCGCTGGCGACGGCGGGGCTCCTGGGCTATCGGCTGACGCTCAACTTCGACTTCCCGTACCTGGCGACGTCGATGACGGAGTTCTGGCGTCGCTGGCACATGAGCCTGTCGTCGTGGTTCCGCGATTACCTGTACATCCCGCTCGGCGGCAACCAGGGCGGCGCGCTGCGGACGGCTCGCAACCTGTCGCTCGTGTTCCTCCTCTGCGGGCTCTGGCACGGCGCGAACTGGACCTTCGTCGTCTTCGGGCTGTACCACGGAGCGCTGCTGTCGCTAGAGCGTGTCGTCTTCCGCGATCGGCGGGCGAGGGGGCGGAACGGGATGCAGCTGTACGTCGTGCTGGCCTGGGCCGGCAGCCTGGTCTTCTTCCGCAGCCCGTCGGTGCCCGCGGCGCTGGCCTACTTCCAGGAGCTGGTCGGCCTGGGCGAGGGCGGCGGCGCGGCGCTTGGGCGGGACTGGTGGCTGGCGGTGCCGGTGGCGCTCGCGCTCCACCTCCTCGCCCGCGCGCGCGTCGTCGAGCGCTTCGCCTCAGCCGCGCCGCGGCCGATCTTCGCGGCGGCGTGCGGAGCGGCGTTCGGCGCGCTGCTCTCGTTCGTCGCGACCGACTACCAGCCGTTCATCTACTTTCAGTTCTAGCGGCGGCGCGAAAGCCGCCCAACGGGGCAAAAGTCCCGGGGCGAGGCTGGGAACGGCGGCTCCTTCCAGTAGCTTCTCGGCCATGCGGGTGGACAAGAACCCCGACCGGGTCGCGGTCGTCGGAGCCAACCTGGACCGCTACCTCGCCGAGGCGCGGCCGGCGAAGCGGATGCTGGAGCCGAACGAGCCGCTGCGGCCGGGATCCGGGCTGACGGCGCGCACGGCGGTCGAGCTCTTCGAGGATCAGGCGGCGAGCCGTGCACTCGACGTGGTGGCGCGCGAGCTCAAGCGCGAGGGTCGCAGCTTCTACACGATTTCGAGCGCCGGGCACGAGCTCAACGCGGTGGTCGGCGCCGTGTTGCGCACCGACGATCCCTGCTACCTGCACTATCGCTCCGGCGGGCTGATGGCCGCGCGCGCGCGCCGTGGCGTGGGCGAGACGCCGGTGTTCGACACGCTGCTCGGGCTGACGGCGTCGGCCGACGATCCGACCGCGGGTGGGCGCCACAAGGTCTGGGGCAGTCAGACGCTGTGGGTGCCGCCCCAGACGAGCACGATCGCCTCGCACCTGCCGAAGGCGGTGGGCATGGCCTTCGCTCTCTCGCGCGCGAACCGGATGGGGATCCCGCTTCCGATTCCGTCCGACGCGATCGTCTGCTGCACCTTCGGCGACGCCTCCGCCAGCCATGCGACCGCGCTTGCCGGCGTAAACTCCGCCCGCTACGCGTTCCGCGGCGGCCGCCCGACGCCGATCCTCTTCGTGTGCGAGGACAACCGCGTCGGCATCTCGGTCGCGACCCCGAGCGGCTGGATCAAGGACCGCTTCGGCACGATGGCGAACGTCTCCTACTTCCGCGCCGCAGGCGAGATCGACGCGGTCTGGGACACGGTGTCGGCCGCCGTGACGACCTGCCGTGCGACCCGCGGCCCGGTCTTTCTCCACCTGGACTGCGTCCGGCTGTGGGGCCACGCCGGAAGCGACATCGAGACCGCCTACCGCAGCTGGGACGAGATCGCCGAGATCGAGGCGGGCGACCCGCTGCTCTCGACGGCGCGACGCCTGGTAGACACCGGCGCCGCCGAACCAGCGGAGCTGCGCGCCGTCCTCGACGACGCGTTCGAGCGCGTGCGCGCCGCGGCCGAGGAGGCCGCCGAGCGTCCCAAGCTCAAGACCCGCGCCGAGGTGATCGCGCCCCTCGCTCCGTACGACGAGAGGCGCGTGCGCGCCGAGGCGGCGCGCCCCTTCGATGCCGAGCTGCGCACCGCGATCTTCGGCCGGCGCACGCCGGAGAAGGCCGAGAGCGCCACCCGCCGCACGCTCGCGGCGCACATCAACGGGGCGCTCGCGGACGAGCTGCTGCGGCGCCCGGAGATGATCGTGTTCGGCGAGGACGTGGGGCGCAAGGGCGGCGTGTACGGCGTCACGGCCAAGCTCCAGGACCGCTTCGGGCAGGCGCGCGTGTTCGACACGCTGCTCGACGAGACGACCATCCTGGGGGTCGCCCAGGGGGCGGCGCAGATGGGCCTGACCGCGGTGCCCGAGATCCAGTATCTCGCCTACGTGCACAACGCCGTCGACCAGCTGCGCGGCGAGGCGTGCTCGCTCTCGTTCTTCTCGAACGGCCAGTTCCAGAACCCGATGGTGGTGCGCATCGCGGGCTTCGCGTACCAGAAGGGCTTCGGCGGGCACTTCCACAACGACAGCTCGATCGGCGGCCTGCGCGACATCCCCGGCATCGTGATCGCTACGCCGGCGCGCGGCGACGACGCGGCGCAGCTGCTGCGCGGCTGCATGGCGCTCGCGCGCGCCTGCGGCCGGGTGGTGGTCTTCCTCGAGCCGATCGCGCTCTATCACGAGCGCGACCTCTACGACGAGGGCGACCAGCTCTGGCTGACCGACTACCCCGCGCCCGACCCGGGCGGCGAGGGCATCCTGCTGCCCGGCGACGTGCGCGCGTACCACGCGGAGGCGAGCGACGTGCTGATCGCCAGCTATGCCAACGGCCTGCGCTTCTCGCTGCGGGCCGCGCGGCGCCTAGAGCGGGAGCACGGGGTGCGCGCGCGCGTCCTCGACCTGCGCTGGCTCTCTCCGCTGCCCTTCGAGGCCTTCGAGCGCCACGCCCGCGAGTGCAAGGCCGTGCTGGTCGCCGACGAGTGCCGCGCGACCGGCGGGGGAGTGGCCGACGCGCTGATCGCGCGCCTCGCCGAGCGCGGCTATCCGGGCCGGCTGGCGTCGGTGCGCTCGGCGGACAGCTACGTGCCGCTGGGGCCCGCCGCGGACGTCGTGCTGCTGTCCGAGGACGAGATCGTCGACGCCGCGAAGGAGCTGGCCCGATGAAGCGCATCGGCCTCATCTGCCCCGGCCGCGGCTCGTACACCGAGCGCACTCTGGGCTCCCTGCCCGCGGACCACGCGTGGGTCCAGCGCGCCGATGAGCTGCGCAGCAGCTACGAGCTCGAGCCGCTCTCCGCGCTCGACGCCGCCGCGTCGTTCGACCGCGCGCGCCACCTGAAGGCCGCCAACGCCGCGCCGCTGATCTGGCTCGTGGCGATGATCGACGCGGCCGCGGCGCTCGAGCGCGGTAAGCCGGTGTGCATCGCCGGCAACTCGATGGGTTGGTACATCGCCTTGGCTGTGGGGGGCGCCCTGGACTTCGACGACGGCTTCCGGCTGGCGCAGGAGATGGCGCTGCTTCAAGAGGAAGCGGGAGGCGGCGGGCAGCTCCTCTACCCGCGCGTCGACGAGCGCTGGCGCCCCGACGCCGAGCGCGAGCGCGCGGTCGAGGAGGCCCTCGCGGCCGCCGGCGGCGAGGCCTTCCGCTCGATCGAGCTGGGCGGCTACGCGGTGCTCGCGGGGACCGACGACGGGATCCGCGCGCTCCTCTCGTCGCTCCCGAAGGTCGAGCTCGGCCGCAACACCTACCCCTTCCGGCTGTTCGGCCACGGGCCGTACCACACGCCGCTGCTTCGCGGCGTCGCCGAGCGCGCGCGAGCTCAGCTCGGCGGCCTCGGCTGGCGGCGTCCGCGTATCACGCTGATCGACGGCCGCGGCGTGCGCTTCACGCCCTGGTCGGCGGACGTCGAGGCGCTGCGCGACTACACGCTCGGCGCGCAGGTGATGACCCCCTACGACTTCACGCAGTCGGTGCGCGTGGCGCTGCGCGAATACGCGCCGGACGAGCTCGTGCTCCCCGGCCCCGGCAACACGCTCGGCGGCGTCTGCGGCCAGATCCTGGTGCGCGAGCGCTGGCGCGGCGTGGCGGACAAGGCGGACTTCGAGGCGCTGCAGGCCGCGGAGACGCCGCTGATTCACTCGATGGGACGCTGAACGATGATCGGCCCGCGACTCCTCCTCCTGACCCTGGCGCTGGCCCCCGGGCCGGCGCAGGAAGACGCGCGGGCGCCGCGCCGCCCGAACGTGGTCTTCATCTACGCCGACGACCACGCCGAGCGCGCGGTGGGCGCCTGCGGCTCGCCGCTGACCCGCACGCCCCACATCGACCGCCTCGCGGCCGAGGGGATGCGCTTCCGCGAGAGCTTCGTCGGCAACTCGATCTGCGGACCCGCGCGCGCGACCGTGCTGACCGGGCTGCACTCGCACGCCAACGGCAAGATGACCAACGGCGGGGGCTTCCGCCGCGAGCTGCCGACCTTCGCCAAGCACCTGCAGGGAGCCGGCTACCAGACCGCGATGGTCGGCAAGTGGCACCTGAGCGGCAACCCGGAGGGCTTCGACCACTGGGCGATCGCGAACGGCGGGTACTACAACCCCGCCTTCGTGACGGCCGAGGGACGCGAGCGCCGCGAGGGCTACACCACCGAGGTGATCGCCGACGAGGCGCTGCGCTGGATCGACGAGGAGCGCGACGCCGAGCGGCCCTTCCTCGTCTGGATCAACCACGCCGCCACGCACCGCACCTGGCGCCCCGGACCGGACTACCTCACCAGCTACGACGACCGCGAGCTGCCCGAGCCGGCCTCGCTCTTCGACGACTACGCGGGGCGCTCCAAGGCCGCCGCCGACGCGCAGATGCGCATCGCGCGCGACCTCTTTCCGGCCTACGACCTGAAGCTGCCGTCGACCGGCGACGGCATCCTCGACGGCCGCGCCGACCAGATGCTGGACGGCATGACGCCGGCCCAACGCGAGGCCTGGGACGCGGCCTACGGGCCGAAGAACGAGGCGTTCCTCGCCGCGAATCCCGAGGGCGACGCGCTCGTGCGCTGGAAGTACCAGCGCTACATCAGGGACTACCTGCGCTGCGTCGACGCGGTCGACGACAGCGTGGGGCGCGTGCTCGCGTACCTCGAAGAGAACGGGCTCAGCGACGACACCGTCGTCGTGTACTCCTCGGACCAGGGCTTCTTCCTCGGCGAGCACGGCTGGTACGACAAGCGCTGGATGTACGAGCCGTCGCTGCGCACGCCGCTGATCGTCCGCTGGCCGGGTGTCACCGAGCCGGGGAGCGTGTGCGACCGCATGGTGCAGAACATCGACATGGCGCCCACGCTGCTCGACGTGGCGGGGGCCGACGCCGATCCGGCGATGCACGGGCGCAGCCTGGTGCCGCTGCTCGCCGGCGATGAGCCCGACGGGTGGCGCGACGCGGTCTACTACCACTACCACCAGCAGGACTCGGGGCGCACCAGCCACACCGTGGGCCGGCACTACGGCGTGCGCACGGCGCGCTACAAGCTGCTGCACCTCTACGACTACGGGGACTGGGAGCTCTACGACCTGCAGGCGGATCCGGACGAGCTCGACAACCGGGTCGACGACGGGGAGCTCCAGCCGGTCGTCGCCGAGCTCAAGGCGAAGCTGCGCGAGCTGCGGAAGCGGTACGCCGACGAGACCGGCGCACCGCTCTAGTCCGCATCAGTTCCCGATCGTGATCTTGGCGCCGTTCGTCAGGCGCCAACCCTGCGGCTTGCCGGGATCGAACGCCGCGGCCTGGCTGGCGAACTCCAGGCCGACGTGCGACGGCACGTTCGGCACCGGGAAGTCGACCGTCCCGACGCCGAAGGTGATCGGCACCGTCAGGAGGTCCGCCACCGGCGGGAGCGTGATCAGCAGCGTCCCGCCCAGCATCGGCAGCGAGGCCTTGGCGGCGCCCAGCGCGACGAAGGCCTGGTCGACGCCGCCCATCGCGCTCAGGAGGAAGGTCGTCGGCTGGCCGACGGTGGGGATCGAGACGACGTCGAGCTTGCCCTGGTTTGCGCCGCCGAGGCCGAGCCCGTAGAGCTCGACGCTGCCGGTCATCTGCGGCACGCCGTTCAGCACCTCGAGCGCCGAGAGGCAGGCGTCCTCGACGACCGGCACCAGGCGAACGACGAGGCTGTCGTTGGTCGGCGTCACCGCGAAGCTCTTCATCGTGCCGACGTCGCCGCCGACGTCGGCCGCGATGTCGTAGTCGTCCAGCACCAGCGCGCCGTCGACGTACACGTCGAACACGCGCTGCCCCGGAGTATCGAAGACGAGGTCGGCGAAGTAGAGCCGCAGCTCGTAGGGCGAGCCCGCGCTCAGCGCGATGGTCCAGGTCAGCTCGCCGCCCTGGGAGTGGCGCTCGGACTCGAAGAGCTCGGCGGGCACGGTGGGGGGGACGCTGGCGTCGGTCGTGATGCGGGCCGTCGCGAGCTCGACCGCCGAGCTGCCGGAGTAGAAGCCCGCGTCGGTCGTCCAGTCCTCGAGCGCGGCACCGCCGCCGTTGACGCGCGCGGGGGCCGGGACGGCGACGACGCCGATCTCGTCCCACGTCGCCGGGAAGCTGGCGCCGCCCGCGGCGGTCGTCAGGAGCCCGATCGCGAGCGCCTGCGACTCGGCCCACCCGGCCGGCAGCGACTGCGGCGAGGCGACCGCGACCGGGGCTGCGCCGTCGATCGCGTAGAGCGGAGTGACCTTCTGCGTGGCCGGGTCGACGTCGAGCAGGAGCTCGACGGTCGCCGGCCCCGGCACGGCGAGCGGCGCGACGATCTTGGCGCCGGCGAGCCCGGAGACCTCCTTGTAGTACTCGACGCCCGCCGCCGTGACCGTGAGCGCCAGGAAGTTGTCCTGGTCGCCGGTGCCGAGGAAGAAGCCGATGGCCTGATCCGGCGCCGGCGTAAAGCCCAGGAAGGGCGTGTTGACGACGGTCCGCGCGGTGAACGAGCCCTGGCCGAAGGGCAGGGCGAAGCCCGCCTGGAACGCGTTGTCCTGGTTGTTGGGCGCGCCGATGGCGGTGCCGGCCGAGGCCTTCTCGACCGTCAGCACGCCCGCCGCGCCGCCGGCGGTGAGCTCGGTCGGGTCGAACTGGGTCTGGTAGTCGGTCTCGCCGTTGGCCATCAACCCGGTGAAGCCGAGGTCGAGCAGGCCGCCCTCGCCGCCGGTGTTGGTCTCCCAGCTCAGCAGGAAGGGAGCGGCGCTGTTGAGGCCGTTCGCGGCGTCCAGCGCGAACGCGTCCTGGTGGTCCTGGATCCCGTCGTTGTCGTCGTCCGGGTCGTTGAGGTCGGACAGCAGGTCCCCGTCGAAGTCGGCCGGCACGTCGGCGGCCGAGCACGGGTCGGTGTCGTTGTCGACCTCGTCGGCGTTCGAGTAGCCGTCGAGGTCGTCGTCGAGCCCCGCGTCGTACAGGCCTGTGCACGGCAGCGTGCCGTCGGGGATGAAGACCGCGATGCTGTTCGCGTTGCGGTTGGCGACCCACACGGTGCCCGGGAAGATCTGCTCGTCGCCCTGCGCGGTGATGTCGAGCGAGCCGGAGCCCACCGACGAGAACAGGTCCTCGACGACGAGTGCGTCGTCCCCGGCCTCGTTGAGCTTCACGCGCCGCACCGACTGGTTGAGGCTGACCGTCAACAGGTCGCCTCGCATCGCACCGCCGAACGAGCTGGCGCGGTACTCGACGATGCCGTTCGTCGAGGTCGTCCAGGTCGTGATCGAGCCGTCGTCGACGCCCGGCAGCCGATACTCGCACTCGACCGGGTTCGAGAACGCGACCGGACTCTGCGGGTTCGTCGGGTTGAAGGTGTTGAGCTTGTTGGCGCGCGTCGGGTTCGGGTGCCCCGCGTAGTACCCCGGCGCCGAGATCCAGTGCAGCCCGTCGGGGGCCGTCTCGCCCGGCTCGGAGACGCCGTTCGTGCAGTTGCCGCCCGCATAGGCCGGCGGAGCGCCCCAGCCGCCGTTCGGACCGTTGTCGACCGCGTACATGCGACCGGCTTCGGTCAGCACCAGATCGTACGGGTTGCGCCAGCCGGGGGAGTGGATCTGCACCGGACCGAGCGGGTCGAGGATTGCCTGGTTCTTGCCGCCGTTGCCCCCGAAGGGGTCGCCCGCGTCGAAGGCGCCCGGCCGATCCTCGTCGTCGAGCGTCGGCAGGTTGTAGGGCAGGTTTCCGATCGCGCCCAGATCGATCGCGAGGATGGCGGCCGACAGCGCGTACTCGGGGGTCAACAGGAAGCCGCTCGATGGCGCGCCCATGTTGGTGTTGCCGCCGACGCCGACGTAGAGCGTGTTGCTCTTCGGGTCCAGCTGCATTCCGTTGGGCCCGTGGTTCTCGGCGGAGCGCGGCAGGCCGCGCACGAGGTCGCGGCGGCTCCAGGTCGATCCGTTGCGCTCGAGCTTGGAGATCACGCCCGAGTTGGTATCGACTCCGGTCGCGGAGCCCGGGGCGCCCTTCCCTCCGATCCGGGGGTCGCTCGAGGTCACGTAGATCACGGGTCGCTCGGCCGTGCCCGCGACCAGGATGCCGGTGATCTGCCGATGGTCGATCGCGGGGTTCAGCACCCCGTCGTCGTCGTGGTTCGGGATCTGGTTGATCAGCTCGATCGTCTCGGTGTCGGTGACCTTGTAGTCGCCGCCGCCGGTGATGGTGATCGTGAAGGCGCGGATGATGCCTTCCTGCATCGAGACGTACAGCCGGTCGTCGGGACCGAACTGCAGCGACGTCGGGAGCAGCAGCGTCGTCCCCTGGAGCCACTTCTTAGTGAAGCTCAGCGGCACGTCGACGAAGGCGACGGTCAGCACCTCGGACGCGCGCCCGGGGATGCCGCCCGCGCCGGACTCGACCGCGAGGAAGGCGTGGATGCCGCCCTGGGGCACGCTCTGCTCGAGCTCGACCGCGATCTCGGCGACGCCCCAGCCGTCGAAGGTCGCCTGGTGCTGGACGACGTCGAGCGCCGAGTTCGCCTCGAACGGATCGACGTCGTAGCCGCCGCCCGGAACGCCGGCGGTGAAGAGGCCGCCCTCGACCTCGAGCAGCGTGACCGCGGCGCCGGGCGTGCCGGTGACGCGGACCTTCCAGTCCTTGGTGAAGACCTGGGCCGGAGCGGTCTTGCCGACGAGCTCGATCCCCGGCGCGGGCGCGGGCGCGGGCCGTACCTCGGCCACCGCCTCGCCGAACGAGTCCGCGACGTGGAACGCGCTCGCCATGTGCACCGGGCCGCCTTCGTAGGTGACGCGCACCTCGGCGCCGGACAGCTCCAACCCGGAGACGTGCCCCGAGCCGCTCGGCCCCGGCGCCGGCGCGCCCTGGATCGTCGTCGGATCTACGTCGACCGAGAAGGCGAACGTCTCGCCCGGCTCGAAGTCGTTGAACGTCAGCCGCAGCGCGCCGAAGCCGCCGCCGAGCGGGGCCTCGAAGCTCTCCGCGACGAACCCGGTCAGCGTTCCGCCCGCGTCGATGGTGAACGGCTTCGCCACCAGATCGCCGGCCGTCCCGTTCGGGTCGAACGCGAGGTCGGGCCACAGCGCGCTCGCGAGCTGGATGTGGACCTCGGCGATGCGCTCCGACGCGGAGGTGTTGCGGACGACGAACGAGCCCGCGGTCGTCACGTCGGCGTCGATGCCGCTATCCGCCGCGCCGAACGCGACGCGCGACGACTGTGCGAGCGGCAGGGAGCTGAGGGAGGCCAGGACGAGGACGGGGAGGCGCATGGTGGGATGCGACGCAGAAGACAGGCGGACCGGCTGCCGGGAGCATGGGAAGGGGGGCGTTCCGCGTCCCGGGCAGGTGTCGGATAAGCCTCATATGCTACCAGTCCAAGCCCCGAACTCGCGGCGCAGGGGGGCCGGAACGCCGCGACTAAAGAAGCCGTAGGAAAACGCGGCCCAGGCAAAAAATGCGCGCGCCACCGGCCCCCGGGAAGGGAGGACGATGGCGCGCGGGAGCGGATGAAGATCCGCTTAGAAGCCGAACGTGACGTCCTGGCCGTTCAGGAGGATCACGAAGACGGTCGCGCCGGTGATCTCAAGCCGCGCGCCCTGGGTCGGGAACGTCTGGCCGATCAGCAGCGGGTCCGGAGGCACCGGGATGTTGTGCGCGCCGAACGACGTCGTCTCCAGGTAAGGCGGGAGGATGAGAAGCTCATAACCGAAGAGCGGGACGCCTTGGGTGGGGCCGCCGAGGCCCATGGTCACGAACGTCGTCAGGCTCTGGATGCCGACCAGCGGCGTCGTGTCGACCTGCGCCGACCACACCCCGCCGACGACCGGCGGAGCGGTGCAGATGTAGTCCGCCGGGTTGGTGCCGAGCACGCCCGTGCGCAGCACGCAGGAGGCGTCCGGGCCGGTGATCTTGTCGAGGATGTTCGACCACAGCTGCACGCCGCTGCCGTTGCCGAGCCAGGTCGGGCCGGCCTCGTCGAGGACGGGCAGCGCCATGGTGCGGCCCTGGTTGCCCCAGACGATGCACGGGTTGGCCGGGTTGCCGATGTTCGCGAGGCCGGCGGCAAGACCCTGCGGGACGAAGGTGTCGCCGTCGTCGGCGAAGTTGTCGTTCCAGTCCGAGTTCGGCATCGAGACGCCGTTGAACAGGTTGCTGGTCCCGCTGTCGAAGATCGTGTTCCCGTTCCAACTGAACGAGGTCGAGACGCCGACGTCGAACGCGCCGGGCAGTTGCGGATCGGTACCGGACGAAGCGTCCCAGTCCCAGAACGACATCGCGACGTGCCCGCCGCCGTTCGCGTAGTCGCGGGTGCTCGTCCAGCCGCCGGTCGGGTCGTTGTTGGGCGCGTCCACCAGGACCGCGTCCCAGACGCTGCCGCCCAGCAGCGACTCGTAGGTCGACGAGGTCGCGCGCACCGTGCCGCCCGGCGAGGCCTCGAAGGCCGCCTGCAGCGCGAGGCTGTTGGCCGTGTCGGTGTCGTAGACGAGCACGTCCGGACCCTCGATCGCGGCCATGCGGATCAGGTTCTCCCAGAGCTGCACGCCGCTGCCGTCGACGACCCAGCTGGAGCCGGCCTCATCGAGGACCGAAGCCGCGATGGTGCGGCCGCCATTGCCTTGCACGATCACCGGCGAGGTCGGCGAGTTGATGTACGCAAGCCCTCGCGCGCCGAAGAACGGCGTGAACTCGTCGCCGTCATCCGTCCAGATGCCGGCGAAGTCCGAGAGCGGCATCGAAACGCCGAGGAACGCGCCCGTCGTCATGCTGTCGAACAGAACCTGCCCGTCTAGGCTGATGGAGTTCTGCACGATGACGTCGAAGGCGTTCGGCAGGAGCGGATCCCCGAAGCCGGAGTCGTTGTCCCAATCCCAGAAGGACAGGACCGCACGGCCGCCGCCGTTGACGAAGTCGATCAGGTCGTCCCAGCCGCCGGACGGGATGGTGCCGGGGCAGTCGACCGCGACCACGTCCCAGCCGCCGCCGGTAAGCAGGGTGTTGAAGTTGACCGAGTTCGCGACCGTCGTGCCGAAGAAGCTGATGTTCTGGGCCGCCGAAGCCGCGAAGCCGTTGGACGAGCTGTTGTCGTACACGAGGATGCTCAGCGCACCACCCGCGACCTCCGTGCCGGAGCCGTGCAGGCGGCCGGCGCCCGGCACGACCGCCCCGGGCTGAGCGTTGGGGCCCTGGAGGGTCCGCTGGATCGGAGCCGGGGCCGCTCCAGAGATCTGGGCGGCCGGAGCGGCAGAGCGGTTCGGGATCTCCTGGGCAAACGACGGCGCGCAGAGCGCGCCCACGCCGGCGGCGCCGGCGACTGCGAGGAAACGCATGGGTTCTCCTGAGAGGGATTAGGGTGGGTCCTTCGGGACCGGAGAGAAGCCGGGGAGAAATCCCGGTCACAGTCACGAACGACAATCCTTCCACCCGTCCGCCAAGCTCCCCTTCCGGTTGAGAGCGGGCGCGAGACGTGAGGGGCGGCTGAAGACCAGTAGAAGGTTGCATTCTGCGCCTGTCGAGCCGTGGCGCAGAATCTCAATTCCCTTTAGGCTGCCGGCGTCGCGACCGAAATCGCTCCTTTGGATGAGGCAACAGCAAAGGCTCCCTTCCCTCCCGCCCCCCCCGAGCCGCAGCCGAGGCTCCTTCCTCTTCACCCCGCTTCTCCTGTGCGCCGCCGCCGCCGGGACCCACAGCCAGCAACCGCCCCGACTCAGCCAGGAGGCCTCCCCGTCCGGGGGGCCCTCCGCGGCCGGGTATTCGCTGACCAATGGTGAGGTGACCCTCCGCCTGCGGCGGGATCGGCGTTTTGGGGTCGTCTACACCTCTCTCTCGCGCAACGCAGACGTCGGCCTCGGCGTCTCGCCCGGCGTCGATCTGGGCGCGACGAGCCCCTGGAAGGTGGCCCTGTTCGACACCTCCTTCGACCATGCGTCGGCCGAGCAGGGGGCGGACGGCATCGTGCACATCTCCGCGGAGGAGGTGGCGGGCGAGCCGCTGATCACGCTCCTTCCGCCCGAGGCCCCGACCAAGGCGGTCGCCACCTGGCTGGTGCAGAGCTGGCAGGACGACTCGGGCGACCCCGACGCCGTCGGCTTCCCCGACGCCGACTTCGTCGTCGAGCTGACGGCCTACCTGAAGCCGGGCGAGGGCGAGGTCACCCTCGACCTGGTTGCGACGCCGCTCGGCACCAATCCGGATGTGTCGGTGTACTCGCTGGAGCTCCGCACCGCCGTCGCGACGGTCGGCAGCCGCGAGAGCCAGATCCTGGCGGCCCCGTGGTTCATGGGCTCGCTCGTGCCGCGCCCGCTGGACAGCCCGCTCGTCTCGCTCGTCGGCTCGGTCTCCGAAGTGCGCCTCAGCGACCCGGTGATCGGCGTCAGCGTGCCCACGCACCCCGGCGTGATGAGCATGCAGTGGATGGCCTTCTACGACGAGTCCGACCCCGACGGCGACCTCTTGTTCTGGGGCACCGAAGACGAGGAGGCCCAGTACGTCAAGCCGTACCTGGTCTACCCCGAGGACGACGAGTTGGCCTTCGGAGTCCAGCACTACCCGCCGAACAACCTGACCGACACCGGCCCCGCGAGCATGCCCTTCGACGTCGTGATGGCGCCGCTCCAGGGCACCTGGTACGACGCTGCCGCGCACTACCGCACGTGGGTGAAGGGGCTGACCTCGAACACCGCCTTCCTGCCCAAGCAGACCGCCACCGATCCGGGCTCGCCGTTCTCGAGCATCGTGCGCGACGCCGATGCCGTCGGAGTCGTACTGCCCGCTCACTGCGCGGCCGAGCCGCTGCTCAAGGAACACTCGAACTTCCAGTTCTGGGCCGCCGAGTCGGACGACCTCGCCGAGCGCTTCGGACTCGAGTCGATCCTCGCGCGCCCGTGGTTCTGGGACTGGAACTCCTTCAGCGCCAACGTGGGGGAGTGGTTCAACGGGGAGCCCGGCGCCTCGCCCGTGCGCGCCGACTTCACGGACAACGCGCCGGTCGGCGACCCCGCGCGCCCCTGGGCGCCCTACTTCCACGCGCTCGACCTCAGCTCCAGCCCCGGCTCGGGCTTCTTCTACTCCTACGTCACGGGCTACCAGGGCGTGCCCGCGGGGCTGCTCTACACCGTGCGCGACGAGTTCGGCCTGCCGCGTACCTCGTCGTTCTCCTTCCCGCCGCAGACCAGCCAGTGCGCGTCGGCTCCGTCGCTCAGCTGGGTGAAGCACGACCTGTGCCCGGGTACGCTCTTCCCGCTCGCGTACACGCTGCACGTGCTGAACGTCCTGCGCAGCGAGGGGCTGGGCCTCGGCGGCGTGTTCCTGGACGAGTACCACACCGGCGAAGCGCTCTGCTACGACACGACGCACGAGCACGCCCCCGGCGGCGGCACGTACTTCGTGGCGGGCAAGCAGAACCTCCTGAGCTTCATCAAGGCCCACATGCGCGCGACGGGGCTGCCGGAGTTCTTCCTGTGGACCGAGGGGCCGTCCGAAGCGTACCTGCGCTGGGTCGAGCTGTGCTGGTCGCACTACGGCGGCATCGGCGGGCTGGAGATCGATCAGTTCGCCTACCGCGCACCGCTCTATCAGACCGTCTACAACGAGTATCAGCGCTTCGCGAACCGCGACACGGTGAACTCGCCCGACTTTATCTTCGACCTCGACAACGAGCTCGAGATGAGCGGGCTGCGGCTGCAGGTCGGCGAGGGGACGTACGAGTGCGCCGAGGTGGGCGTCGGCACGATCCTGTCCGACCAGCTCCTTTCGACGAACCTCGTGGCGCATCCGCTGCAGGAGCTGCTCGCCGAGCTGGTGGCGTCATGCGTCGACGTCTTCACGCATCCGACCGCGGGACCCGTGGTGCGCTTCGGTGAGCGGCTGCGCGATCCGGCCCTCGACGTCGGAAGCGCGCTGTTCGACGGTCCGCAGGCGGAGGGCAGTCCTTTGATCTTCGCGTCGGCCTACCGCGGCGGCGACGTCGACCTCGGCGTGCTACTCGTCAACTGGACGCACGCCGGCGACACGGTGCCGGTCTCCTCGGGCCAACCCGGGACGCAGGCGGGCTTCGCGGTTCAGCTCGACCTGGCGGGAGCCGGATTGGCGCCCACGGGCACGTACGAGCTCGTGCCCATCGAGCCGCCCGGCACCCCGGTACCGATCTCGTGGTCCGGCGAGGGGATGGCCGAGGTCATCGTGCCGGTCCTGCCCGAGATCTCGGCGGCCTTCTACGAAGTTCGGGGCAGCAGCCAGGACTCCTAACGAGGCCGGGAGGCCTGTTGTCGCGATCGTCACTGGCGAGGCGGCGGCTGGCCGCTACCCTGCTTCGCTCTCGATTCCTATTCACCCCGATTCGTCCAGGAGGTCACTTTGGCGAACAAGAAAATCGAAGAGGTCGAGGGCATCGGACCCGCCTACGGCGAGAAGCTTCGCGAGGCCGGGATCAAGGACACCGATGGCTACCTCGAGGCCGCGGCTACGGCGAAGGGCCGTGAAGCGCTGGCCGAGAAGACCGGGATCACCAAGACGCTGATCCTCAAGTGGGCCAACATGGTCGACCTGTTCCGCATCAACGGCGTCGGCGGCGAGTTCGCCGAGCTGCTCGAGGCGTCCGGTGTCGACACCGTGGCTGAGCTCGCGCAACGCCGTCCCGACAACCTTGCCGCGAAGATGGCCGAGGTCAACGAAGCGAAGAAGCTGACGCGCGTCGTGCCGAGCGAGTCGCAGATCGAAGGCTGGGTCGCCCAGGCGAAAGAGCTGCCGAAAGGCATGTCGCACTAGACCCGCGCCGCGCGGCCCGGGGCGTCCCCCCCCAGCTCCGGGCCGCGATCCTCTTCCGAACGCTAGCCAGCGCGTCCTGCGGGGCACCGGCATGCTCCGCGCGGCCTCCCCCCTCACTTTCTTCCTTCCCCCAATTCAGGAGCCGAACGATGCTCGACGACCTCATCCAGGGCGCCCTGGGCGACAAACTCCCCGAATGGACTTCGCTCCTCACCGAGCGCGCCGGCTTCGACGCCGGCCAGGCGGTGAGCTTCGTGCCCGCCTTGCTCGAGAAGATCGGCGGGCTCTTCGGCGACGGAGGCCTCGACCTGGCCGACGGGTTCGACGTCTCGAAGATCCTGGGCTCGCTCGACCTCGGCAGTCTCGCCGAGAAGGTCGGCATCGGCGTCGACCAAGCGAAGAGCGGCGTTGAAGAGCTGCTCCCCGACCTCAGCTCGACGCTGACCGAGAAGGTCGGCGACGTGAGCGGGCTGTTCGACATGCTCCAAGGCGAGGGAGACAGCGGCGGCCTTCTGGGCAAGATCGGCGACCTGCTGAAGTAGCGCGCCACGCATCGGTACGCGTCCACGGGGCGCCCGGCTCGCTGCGGCGATCCGGGCGCCCTTTTTGTTCCGCGCGGGGAAGGGCCGCGAGCTCGTGAGGACTTCGCGCTAGTGTCGTCGCGCCTTGCCAGGAACCGACAGGGAACGGAATGTGACGACGAACTTCTGACTCAGGACACTAGAGCGACGCGTCGAGCAGCACGGTCGACGACGGTCCGCTCGTGAACGCCGCGCCCACGCCGTTCACGTGCACGGCCTGCAGATGGAGCGACTGCGCCTGTACGCCCGGCGGAAGGTCGTCGATCGTGACGGGGTCGACCAGCGTGCCGCTGGCGTCGATCTGCCCCTTGAAGGCGACGGCGAACGGGCTCCCGAGGGCGAAGTCGCCCGCCAGGAACGGCAGAAAGGCCGGCGCCGCCAGCGAGCCGGAGAAGGCCGCGAACACGAGGTCGCCGGGAGGGCCGGAGAACGTCTCGACCAAGAGCTCTCCCTCGCGCACCGGCGACGAGATGACGAGCGAGCGCGCGTCGCCGCCCAGCTCGGTGTACGAGCCGGAACCGACCGAGACCGGATCTCGGTTCGGGTCGGTGCAGGGCGGGTCGGAGCTGCCGCCGGCGCCCGGCTGGCCGGGGACGAGCGTCACGTCGCGAACCGTGACCGTCGGGGCCCCCGCGCCGAGCAAGATGCCGCTGCCGCCCGGCGTGTTGCAGGGGGACTCCTGGACGTCGCCGCCGTTCCCGCCCTCGAAGTACGACCCAGCTGCGAACAGCGAGCCGCTCTCGATCGTCAGCCCGGATCCGCCGGGAGTCACGGGGAGGAAGATCAGCTGGTCGACTCCCTCCCCTCCGATGAACTGCGAGTCGTATGCGGTCACCGCGGAGGAGATCACCTCTCCCCCGGAGCACACGTCGTCGCAGAGCCCCGAGCGGAAGCTGCTGCGCGCGAGGATCACCGCCGCGCTGTTCTCGATGCGCAGCGCGAGGCTCGACCAACCGGGGAAGGGCTCGGCGTGAACGTCCTCGAGCAGCACCGCCCCCTGGTTGTCCCGCAGCCACACCGAGGGCTCGGTCACGCCGATGACGTCGGGATAGACCCGGACCCCGCGCACGATGACGGTCTGCCCGGGCCCGAGGTCGCGTACGGTGAGCGGGCTGATCCCGGGCGTCACCAGCGTTGCGATCGCGACCTCGGCGCCTGCTTCGGCCACCAGGGTCAGCGATTTGCCGACGATCTCCACGTCGGTGTAGTTGCCCTCGCGGATGAGGATGGTGTCGCCCTCGGCGGCGTTCAGGACCGCTCCCTGGATCCCGACGAAAGTGCCCGGACCGCCCTGGGTGTCGACGGTCAGGACATCGGCGAGGGCCGGCGCGGTGAGAGCGAGGAGCGCGAGCGGGAGGTAGTCATACGTCATGCTGGGCCTCCTAATTGGCCGTGGGGGGGGCACGGTCTACGCCGTCTCAACCGGCGCCGGGCCGCGATGTCGTCGCACCGCCCGCGATTTTCGTACGGCCGCCGCCCCTAGAACGACGCGTCGAGCAGCACGGCCGACGAGAGTCCGCTCGCAAACGCCGCGCCGGCCGCGGTCCCGCTCTCGAGCACCAGCCCGTCGCCGACCTGGCGCAGCGGTAGGAACACGCTCAGGTCCGGCACCGTGCGGCGCGTGTCGCCGCGAGGCCCGGGCCGCTCCCTTCGCGTTCGGCCTCGGCGCCGCGTCGGTCCCGACTTGGCTCTTCCGCCCCGATCAGGACGTGGAGCGCCTCCGGACCGCTCGGCTCAGCCGCTGACGTCCTGCACCCGCGTCACCCCGAGCATGCGCTCGATCGCGACCATCCGGCGGCTGAGGAACGGCACGTGGCGGATGCGCGCGACGACCTGCCCCTCGCGCCGGATCACCAGCGTCCCTCCGCCGAAGGTCAGGATCAGCTCCAGCATGTCGGGCACCTCGCGCGCGACGGTGCTGCCGACCCGCGGGATGCTCTGGTCCCGGCCCCAGGGCTGGACGTAGTGCACGAACTCGTTGGGCTCCAGGCGCCAGTAGTTGAAGCGCGGCTGGATCATCCCGACCAGGAAGAAGAAGAAGAGCACCGCGAACAGCACGAAGTAGGCGTCGGTGCTCATCGACACTTCGAGACCGCCCAGCCAGCCCGCGAGGCCGCTGACGATCCCCAGATCCTTCAGGTTCGTGATCCAGAGGCCGAGGCCCAGCGCCACCAGCGTCAGGACCGTGATCAGGAACTTCTTCTGATCGAGGTCGGTGACGATCACCATCAGGTTGAAGCAGAGGCAGCCCACGCCGAGCCAACCGACCGTGTTGGGGTCGATCTTGGTGATGGCCTGGGCCATCCCGCAGGCGAGCATCGCCAGCAGGCTCGGCCAGAAGTAGATGATCATCGGGAACGACGCGATCGGGATCGCGTCCCGATCGGTCTTCACGTCCTTCGGGTAGTAGACGTCCCAGGTCGACCCCTTGCGCGGCGGCTTGGCGCCGGTGGGGGGCGTCGGATTCTCTTCGGGAGTGCTGTTCTCAGGAGTCATGACGAGCCTCGGGCGCGGGATGATAGCAGAGAGTCACCGGCGCGCCGCCGCCGAGGCCCGTCATCCTCGTCAGTTGCCGATGACGCAGTCGAGCGCGTTGGTCAGCTGGAAGTCGGCGCCGCTCGACGACGAGGCCGCCTGCGCGCAGAACGCGGCTCCGAGCAGGCTCGGGTTGTTCGGCACGGGGATCGCAAACGGCGTCCCCGGCGTGGCGTTCGGCACCAGCGCCAGCAGCGGGAAGCCGCACAGCAGCGTGCCGGACCCGCCGAGCGGCACCTCGGTGGGCGAGAGCGAGACCGCCAGGTAGTCCAGCACCGCGCCCGGCTCGAAGGTCGAATGATCCACGACCGGATCCCACGTCCCCGCGACCACCGGCGGCGAGCCCACGCCGGGCAGCAGCGCCGCCGGGTTCGGGGGCGTGCCGACCCGCACGTTCTCCTGCGCCGCGAAGTCGACCGGCAGATCGGGCCGCCAGTGCTCCAGCGTGCAGCGCATGCGGTTCACCTGCTCGGGCGTGAACTCCCACATGCAAGGGTCGTCGGTGTAGTCCATGTAGTTGTGGATCGGGTCGGGACTGCCGCAGGAGCTCTTCGAGCTCGGGCATCCGCTCGTGGAGTTCGCCTCGCGCTCGGTGTCGCAGATCAGGTCGGCGGTCGAGTAGCAGTTCGTCACCGAGCCGCACCCTCCGCAGAAGGTGTGGTAGAGCCCGAGGTAGTGCCCGACCTCGTGCGTGCCCGTGCGTCCCATGTTCAGCGGCCAACCCGGCGTGGGCTCGCGGCCGACGGCCTCCCACCACAGCACGACGCGATCGGAGTCCTGGCCGGCGATCCCCTCCGACGGAAAGCCCGACACGTAGCCGTAGCAGCACGGCGGGTAGTTGGTGTACACGTTCATGTAGCGCTTCGTGTCCCAGGCAAGCGGCGACCAGTAGTTGCCCGAGTCCATGTACCACGTGTCGTTCGTCGTGTACGTGATGCCGCTCGTCGGGTTGCCTTCGGGGTCGGTCTTCGCCAGGTGGAAGCGGATGCGTCCATCCGTTCCCGGCGCGCCGGGCGAGCCGGGCAGCGCTTGGAAGTCCTCGTTCAACACCTCGATCTGGTCCTGGATTGTCTCGGTGCTCAGGAAGCCCTCGCCCGAGCTCGACTGGATCACGTGGAAGACGATGGGAATGTCGTAGAAGAAGGTCGGCTCGTACTCCGGCTTGGGCTCATTGGTGAAGTAGCCGCAGTCGCTCGGCGGCAGGTCCGCGGCGCCCGCGAGGCGCGGCATGCGCTCGGACGTTCCGCAGCGCACGCGCTGGGCTTGGACCGGCAGGGCGAGGAGGAGAGCCAGGGGGAGGATGGGGATGGGTTGCATAGGGGGATTTCGTGTGAAGCCGGATCCATCCTAGTGTCCGGCTTCAAAAGCGTCGCCCCGCCGCCCGCGGCTGCCAGGAGCGAATCGCGGGCGGGTACGCGTCCGAGGGGTTAGGCTCGCCTGCGATGATCCCCTGGCTCGGCCCCCTCCTCTTTGCAGCCACCCTCCACGTCCCCGCCGATTACCCCACGATCCAAGCCGCGTTGGACGCAGCCGTGGACGGCGACGTGGTGCTCGTCGCGCCCGGCACCTATGCCGAGACGCTCGACCTCCTCGGCAAGGCCGTCGAGCTGCGCTCGGATGGCGGGCCCGCCGCGACCGTCGTCGCCGCGGGCGGCGCGGGCTCGGCGGTCGTCTGCGCGAACGGCGAGACGCCGGCAACGCGGATCGAGGGCTTCACGTTCACCGGCGGCAGCGCGCCCTCGGGCGGCGGGCTGCTGTGCGTCGGCGCGAGCCCCACCGTGCGCGACTGCGTGCTGCCCGACAACATCGCGCAGGGCTCGGGCGGAGGCCTCTCCGTCACCGGCGGCGAGCCGTCCTTCACCGACTGCGTCGTCCGCGGCAACGGCGCGACCTTCGGCGCGGGCTCGGTGGTCGACGGCAGCGACGCGCGCTTCGAGCGCTGCGTCTTCCTCAACAACACGGCGTTCATCGTCGGTGGCGGGATGAGCGTCTCGGACGGCGAGCCCACGCTGATCGAGTGTCGCTTCGAGTCGAACTACGCGCCGGACGGCGGCGGCGGCATGGAGTCGAACGACGCGCTGCCGCTGCTCGTCGAGTGCACCTTCTTCGCGAACCGAACCAGCGACCGCGGCGGCGGCTTCAACTCGTTCGGCGGTCCCGGAGGCCGCTTCGAGCGCTGCGTCTTCGACAGCAACCTCTCCACCGCGAACGGCGGGGCGATGTACCTCGACGAGGCCAGTCCGCTTGTTCTCGACTGCCTGTTCGTCGGCAACATCGCGACCGACCTCGGCGGCGTCGTGCGCTCGAAGGAGGGCGCGCCGCGCTTCGTGCGCTGCGTCATGAAGGACAACGTCGCGAGCACCGGTGGAGCGATCGCCAGCCTCTCGGGCTCGATCGTGCGGCTGGAGGCCTGCGCGCTGACGTCGAACGTCGCCGCGGAAGGGGCCGGCGGAGCCGTCTTCGACTCGCCCGGCAGCACCGTCGCGCGCCGCTCCTACTTCACGGCCAACCGCGCGGCGGCCGGCGGCGGCGCGGTGTTCGTCGACGGCGGCAGCTCGGACTTTCGCGACTGCGTCTTCCGTGCGAACGAGACCGACGGAGAGGGCGGCGTCGCGCTGGTGCAGTCCGGCGCGCTCGAGCTGCGCGGCGCCACCGCCGCGGACAACCGCTCGAAGGGAGGAGCCGGCGGCGCCGCGCGCGTCCTCGGGGGCGAGCTGCGCGTTGCGAGCTCGATCCTGTGGGGCAACGCACCGGACGAGCTCTCGCTCGCCGTCGGCGCGATCGAGTGCGTGTTCAGCGACGTCGAGGGCGGCTACCCGGGCGAGGGCAACCTCGACGCCGACCCGCTCTTCGCCGACGCCGCGGCGGGCGACCTACGGCTTGCGACCGGCTCGCCGTGCATCGACGCGGGCTCGGACGGGGGGCTGGCGGGCGAGCTGCTGACGCCGGTCTCCGCCGAGCTCTCGACCGCGGCCGGTGAGGCCGCGACGCTGCTCGTCTCCAGCTCGCGCGCGCGCCTCGACGCCGGCGGCCTGCTGCGCTTCTTCGGTGGCGCTCCGCTCGATGTCGGCGCGTACGAGTACGCCAGCGAGCCGCCCGCGGCGGACATCGCGTACTGGGTGCTCGGCTCGCTGAGCGGCACGTCGCCCGGGCTCGCGCTCGGAGGCCTCACCCTGCCGCTCAACCCCGACGCCTACTTCGCGCTGACCGCGAAACTGCCGCAACCGGAGCCGCCGTTGTCGGGCTTCGCCGGCGCGCTCGACACCGCCGGCGAGGCCGCGGCGTCGTTTGCGCCCGCCGGACTCGGGCTGCCGGTCGGCCTCGCCGTCGACCACGCCTTTGTGGCGTACGACGCCGACACCTTCACGCTCTTCGGAGTCAGCAACGCGGCGGGCCTGCTGCTCGCTCCCTAGCCGCCCAGGAACACTCGGATCCCGGCGAACGTGTCGCGCCAACCCTGGTCGCAGCCCTGGAGGAACGAGTCGCCCTCCGGGCCCCCGGGGAAGCCCGCCTGTTCGACGCGCAGCACGGCGGCGCCGGCGCGCTCCGGGTCCGGCTCGATCGTGAACGTGGTGGTGAAGTCCGCTTCGAACGGCAGCGGGTCGGACTTGGCGGTGTAGCGGTAGTCCGCCAGCACCAGCCGCCGCGGCGGCTCAAAGGCCTGGATGGTCGCGACCGAGGTGTAGTCGGGCGCGTCCTCGTCGGCGCCCCACGCCGCGGCCCATGCCCCGCCCGGCTCGGGCACGACCACGGCGCGCGCCGCGCTCCACCAGCCGCGGATCGCGCTCGGTGTGACGAGCAGCGCGAATAGCTGCTCGGGGGTGGCGTCGAAGCTCTCGGCGTGCACGTGCGTGCGCGTGCCGCGTCCCCAGCCCTCGCGCTGCGCGAGGCCGCGGACCTGATCGAGGTGATGGCGCCCGTGCCACGCGTAGAGCGCGAGCATCGTCGCGAGGTTCATCACGCCGGTCTCGGGATGATCGAGCTCCCGCGCCAGCGCGGCCGCGTCGAGCCCGCGCAGCAGCGAGCACCAGCGCGCATGGACGCCGTCGAGCACGTCGAGCGAGAGCTCGGCCTCCGCGCCCTTGGCGTCCGCGAGCGCCGCCCAGCCGTCCTGGTCGTACGCCTTGATCAGCGGGCGCTCCTCGCTGAGCGCCCAGCGCGTACGCACGTAGCCGTTCACGTGACTGTCGGCGAGGTGGTGCGCGATCTGCCGCGCCGTCCACCCGCCGTCGCGGTAGGTCGTGTCGAGCTGCTTGGCGTCGAGCCCGGCCAGCACGTCGCGCGCTTCGCGCGGCAGAGCCTCGATGGCGTCGATCCACGCCGCGACGTCGGCGGGGGTCGGGGGAGCGGTCCAGGTGGGAGCGACGAAGGGCTCGGAGGGCGCTAGGGCGGGCATGCGCGCGATTCTAGCGCGCACGCCCGCGTGCTTGGCTCCTGGCCCGCCGGCATGCGGTGGAGCGTTTTCGCTCATGGCCCAAGCGTACGGATCGCTAGCGCACGCCTCCGCCGGGGATCGGCGTCACCACGCAGCCGTCGCACTCGCCCTTCTCGTTGTAGTCGAGCAGCAGCTGAGCGTCGCGCCGGTACACGACCTCCCACTGCTGCTCGGTCAGGAAGTTGTGCGCCGGCATCCAGTGCGACGCGGGATAGCTCCGCGCCCAGCCGTCCTCCTGCGGCGCGACGGTCATGCCGGTCGCCTCGCGCAGCCCCGCGCCGCTGGTGTGATGGACGCCGATGCGGTGGCAGCCGGTGCAGGTGTTGCCGCGCGTCGTCAGCGACTCGAGCGGCGGCCACGCGGCGAACGGGCCGATCGCGTTCGAGTACTTGCCGAGCGGGTTCGCGGGGAGATGGTGGATCACCTGCGCGACGTAGGGCGAGTAGTAGAACGGGTCGTTGTCGTGGCAGTTGCCGCACTCGAGCTTCACGACCTCGTCCAGCGGGTTCCAGAAGGCGTCCGCGCCGGGCGCCTGGGGCACCGGCACGTTGTGGCCGTCGAGCCCGATCGCGGGGTCGCAGCTCGGGTTGTCGGCGGTGGCGCGGAACCAGCACGTGTCACCCGAGATCACGCTGTGCACGATCAGGTCGATCTCGTCGAACAGCGGGTCGTCCTCGGGCCGCAGCACGGTGCGCCGAAAGAGCGCGACCATCTGCGCCTCGGCATCGTCGCGCAGCAGCTGCAGGCGCGAGTAGGGGACGCACTGCCCCCCGCAGGGGAGGTCGGGCAGCAGCGACGGCCGGTCGCAGTCCATCAGCGGCTCGAAGAACGGCGGGACCTCGCCGTCGACGGTGATCGGGATCACGGCGCCCAGCCGCGAGTCGAGCGGCGGGATCTCGTCGATCAGCATGGTGCAGACGGCCGCGTACTCCGCGAAGCTCATCTCGGGCGACGCCGCGGCGGCGCGGGCTGCTTCGACCTCGGCCTCGCGGGGGACGCCGGGACAGCCGACGGTCCACGCGGCGGCGAGCAGGGCGAGCGCTAGCGGGGGAAGGGCTCTCATTTCGTGGCTCCCGGAGTCGCTTGGATGACGGCGCGCATCGCCTCGTAGTAGCGGACGTAGCCCGTGCAGCGGCAGATGTGCTCGCCGCACGCCTCGGCGATCGCAGCATCGATCTCGTCCTCCGCGACCGGGTCGTTCTGCAGCCGTTCGATCAGGAGCGTCGCCGCCATCAGGAAGCCGGGGGTGCAGTAGCCGCACTGGAACGAGAAGTGCTCGAGGAACGCCCGCTGCAGCGGGCTGAGGTCCTCGGCGCTGCCGAGCCCCTCCACCGTGTCGATCTCGTAGCCGTCCACCGCCGCGACCGGCGTGGAGCAGCTGAGCATCGGCACCCGCGGCGCCTCCGGCGCGTTGCGCGACGCGACGGTGCAAGCGCGGCACACCCCGATGCCGCAGCAGAACTTGGTCCCGGTGAGGCCCAGCTCGTCCTGCAGGAAGTCCACGAGTCGCGTGGTGGTGGAGACCTCCGCCTCGTGCCGGACGCCGTTCACGGTCAGCTGGACGCGTTGGATGGAGTCTCTCATGACCTCAGGGCCTCGCGGATGTCGGCGGTGGTGATGGGCAGCTTGGGAAAGGAGCCGCCGGTGGCGGCGGTCAGCGCGTTGGCGATGGCGGGCGCGATGGGGCAGAGCACGGCCTCCGCGATGCCCTTCCCCGTGGGATGCTCGCCGACCGGCGGCAGCAGCTCGAGTCGAATGCGGTCGAGCGGCAGGTCGGTCGCGAGCGGCACGTGGTAGCGGTTGAGGTTCCAGCGTCCACCGCCCGGACCGTCCGGGCCGTGCGTGGCGTCTTCGAGCAGCGCGTACCCGACCCCCATGGCGGCGCCGCCCTGATACTGGCCCGACACGAGGTCGGGCTGGTGCACCTTGCCCGCGTCGAGGTACGTGTGGATGTCGAGCAGCTCGACCGCCGCCGTGCCCGGGTCGACGGTCAGCGCGACGAGCGTGCCCGACGGCGAGTACAGGCTGCGCCCGTAGTTCTTGCTCCCCGGGGGCGGTGGCTTTACGTCGGAGCGCCTGCGCCACAGGAAGTCGGTCGAGCGCGCGTTGCGGGTCGCGAGACCGTCGATCGGCCAGCGGCCGCGCAGCTCCTCGACCTCGTACGAGGCCTCGACCCACGCGCCGGCGAAGTAGGCGTGGACCATCGCCTCGGCGATGCCGTCCCGCTCGTAGATCTCCCGCGCGAGCAGCGGGAGCGGAAGCGGAGCGAGGTCGTCGACGCAGAGCTCGCCGTCGTACCAGCGGGCCGACCGCCGCGCCCGCGGTCCGGGATCGACGCCCCAGATGCGGACCGCCGCCGGCCAGACGCCGATCTCGAACAGCACGCTCGCCGCCTGCGAGACGGCGTGGAACTGCTGGAACGCCGTGATGCACGCGCTCGACGACATCGATAGCGAGGCGGTGTAGTGCGGGTCGTCCCAGGGCGAGTCCGCGAAGTCGTGGGGTGCGTGCTTGCGGTGCGTCGGCGCGTCCCCCGTGCTCGCGGTCGTGCTCAGCTGCAGCGCCGAGAAGATCGCCACGCGGCCCATCTCGATGTTCGACGCGTTGGAGCCCAACCAGCGCGCGGGTGCCAGCGCGAGGCCCGTCGCCGAACCCTGCCCCATGTCGACCGCGGTGGTGCGCGCGACGATCGAGCCGTCCTGCTCCAGCGCCAGGCTGGCCATCACGCCGTCGCTGCCCGTGCCGTACGCCTGGTTGGCGAGCGCGAAGCCGACGCCGTAGAGCTTCCCGTCGTTCTCCTCGCGGCGTGCCCGGGCCTCGCGCTCGACCCACAGCGGGTTCGCAGCGGCGCGCTCGCAGATCTCCGCGATCCGCATGGGCTCGGTCAGCGGCGCTCCCGTGATCGTGCGGTCGCCCTCTTTCAGCGCGTTCCGCCTGCGCAGCTCGATCGGGTCGATGCGCTGCGAGAGAGCGTAGTTCTCGACCATCGTCTCGAGCGCGAAGGCCGCCTGTACGCCGCCGAAGCCGCGCATCGAGCCGGCGACGACGTCGGGGCTGGGCTCGGCGCTCGCGTCGACGATGGCGCGCGGGAAGAAGTACGCGCCGCCGGCGGAGTAGCCGGCGAGGTCGGCCACGAACTGGCTGTAGTTGTTCTTGCCGCCGGCGGTCATGCGGACGGTCGAGACGAGCGCCTGGAAGCGGTGCTCGTCGTCTCCGGCGAGCTCGACTTCGAACCGCGCCGGGATCTGCGTCAGGCCGACCTGGAACTGTGCGAAGCGGTCGTACGCCATGCGGACCGGGCCATCGGCATACGCGGCCGCCAGCATCAGGGTCGGCGTGAAGGGCGAGACGTCGCGCCCCCCGAAGCCTCCGCCCGGATAGCACGAGACCAGCTCGACCTCGTCGACCCGGATGGGGCAGCCCTCGGCGGCGAACAGCTGCAGCCCGTCCTGCACGTCGCCGTTCGGCGCCTGCGTGCCGAGGACCATGCGGAGCGTGTGCCCGTTGAGCCAGCCCAGCCCGGACTCGGGCTCCATGAACATCGGAACGATGCGCTGCGTGCTGCGGCTTCCGCTGTCCGTCCGCCAATCGATGAGCCCGCTGCGGATCTCAGCGCGCCACTCGACCGCCTGCCGGTCTTCGGGCGTCTTGGGGTCGAACGGGTCGGTTGGGCCGTCCTTCACCCGCGAGAACTCACCGTCGACGTAGGTGAGGTAGTTGGGGCTCGGGTAGGGGCCTTCGATCGGCCGTGGCGGGACGGGGCTGCCGTACCGCACGACGTCGTCGCGGAACTGCAGCAGCCGATGCGCGCGGCGGTACACGTCGGCGCTCTCGAAGATGAGGATCGCGACCGGCTGTCCGAGATAGAGCGGTTGCTGCCCCGTCGCCGCCAGGAAGCCGGGCGGCCAGCCCTTTGGGGAGGTGTCTGGGAAGAGGTCGGCGACCTGATCGCGTGCGAGGTCCGCCGCGTCGACGGTCCGCATCGGGCGCAGCTCGTCCGGCAGCATCGATAGGTCGTACCGCTCGAGGATGCGGTCGGTATGCGCCGCGTGCAGCACCATCGCGACGCGCTCGTTGTCCGGCCAGCCGGGCATGTCGCGCGACCGGAAGTCGCGCGCGTAGATCTTGTGGCCCAGGACCTTGGCGAGCCCGTCGATGCGGTAGCGCGCCTCACCCGGACCACCCGACCAGCCGCCGGGTTGCGCTGCGAGCGGCTCGGGCGATCGACCGCGCCCCCAGCCCATCGCGGGGATTGGAGTCACCGCGACCGTGACCGCTCCCCACGCCATCTTCAACACGGTCCGTCTGGTCGGATCCGCGACGACTCTGCCCATGGCTTGCCTCCGACAAGCGGGCCGACCGCCCCAGGGAAAGCCCCCGGCGCACGCGCGCCGGCCGGTCCCCGGATGATGCGAGCGGGACGACCTCTCTCCGCGTCCGAGCCTAGCAGACGGAGTGGTGCGGTTCACCAGCGACGGATCGTCGCGATGATGGGGAGGATCCGGCGGAGCTAGTGAGCGTCGTATTCCGCCCCGCCGGACGCGCCATGGCGCAGGCTAGGGCTGGTAGACCTCGGCCTCGAGCGGTCCGCCGCCGACCACCAGAACCGTGCCATCGTCGAGAGGCTGCAGCAGCGGCAGCAAGCGCGGCGCGCCCAGCTCGCCGGTGGGCGCGAGGTCCGAGCCGTCGAAGACGTCCGCGTCCGCGTGCAGGCTGGCGGTGCTCGCGAGCAGGTCGCCGAGGTCGAGCACCAGCTCAAAGCCGCCCGCGATCAGCGCGCCTCCGCCCGGAAGCGCGGCCATGCCGGCACCGGCGCGCCCGGTGGACAGGCCACCCTCGGTCGAGAAGCCGCCGAAGAAGCCCGGCGTGTAGACCTGGCAGTCGTCGAGCGTGCCGACCGTGAGCTCGAGCGGGTCCAGCGTCGTGAAGAACTCGCCGAAGTCGACCGAGAGGCCGCCGCACAGCAGGACGCGCCCGTCTTCGAGCAGCACGGCCGAGTGCGCGAGCCTAGGGCCGGAGAAGAACTTCGGCAGCCCGAAGCCGCCGCCGCCGAACTCGTACGCGGTCGCCGATACGATCGGAATACCGACGAGCGGAATCAGCGTCAGGCCGCCGGCCACCAGCACGCCGCCGTCCGCCAGCGGCGTCGCGGTGTGCAGCGCGCGGGGCTCGAGCATCGTCGGCCCGTCCGCGAACGTCATCGTCGCCGGATCGAAGAGCTCGGCCGAGGCCTGCACGCCGCTGAGCAGAGCGAGGATGTCGGTGAAGTCGAGCGCCGCGAACCCGCCGGTGATCAGCACGCGTCCGTCGCCGAGGAGCGCCGCTGCGTGGCCGGCGCGCGGGAGCTGCATGTCGAGCTCGACCGTCGAGCCGTCGGCGGGGTCGTAGACCGCAGCCGCGCTCGTCGGCTGGCCGTCGAGGCCGAGCCCGCCGCTGAAGAGGACGCGCCCGTCAGCCAGCGCCGTGGACTGCGAGAGAAGGCCGACGCCGAACGTGAGTCCGCCGAGCTCGAACTCCTCGAGGTCCGGGTCGTAGACCTGCGCCAGCGGCCCGGAGCCGCCGACGAGCTGCAGGCGCCCGTCGGGCTGCGCGGCGATCGCCCCGCCCGCGACGGGCAGCGGCGGCGCGCCGAGCGTCTCGGCAAAGGTCCCCGGCGCCTGCGGGGTGACGCGCACCAGGTTGGAGACCTCGTCGAAGGCTGGTCCGGACACGGCCTGGAACGAGAGCGTGATGCCCGCCAGCGTCGGAAGGTCCGGCAGGTCGACGAAACCGCTCGCCGCGCCCGCTCCGTCGAGCACTCCGAAGAACCCGGGGAGCGTGAACGACAGCGACAGCAGGTCGAGCGGAACGTCCAGCGTCGCGCCGCTCGGCGCGACGGTCGTCGCCTCGCTCAGCGCGCCGAGGATCAGGTACGGCGAGCCCGCGTCGCCGGCGACCGAGAGCTCGGTCAGCCCGGGCAGCGCGCCGCCGGACTTGGAGAGGGCCAGGTCGGCCCGCGCGGTCGCGGGGAGGGCGAGGAGAACGAGCGGAAGGAGGCTAGAGCGGTTCCGGAGCGACATGGGTGTTCGGGAGGGGGGAGAGCGGTAATCGGCGGCCTGGGGAATGCGCGATCCTACCCGGAAAGCGCGCGCAGCGCCGCGAGCCCGGGCAGGAAGAAGTACGCGCCGCCGCGCACGCTCACGAAGCTCGGGATGTCGGTGACCCGCCGCCTGAGCGGCGTATCGGGGACGATGAAGTTCGTCGACGTGATGCTGCGCCTACGGCTGTGGACCCCTGCGACCGGGTCGACCGCGCGGTACGCGTCCTGGAACTTCTCGTTGTTCATCCACGTCTGCTGCATGAACTCGAACTGGCCGCGCAGGTCGGTGTTGAAGCAAAGGAACAGCAGTCCGCGCTCGTCGGTCGAGCCCCGATCGGGGAACTCCGAGGCGGTGGCGGCGGCGGGCGGCCGCGCCGCGGAGGCGACCGGCGACCCGTAGGTACGCCCGCGGCGGAGGATGCGGTGGCTCTTGACGAACTCGAGCGACCCCTTGGGGCCCGGCCGCAGCGAGTCGCGCGGGTTCGTGCGGCGGATGTGGGCGCCGAGCGGGCAGCGCTGGCCGTCGGCGTCCGACTCGTGGAACGCGAAGTCGTTGAGGTCCCTCAGCTCGCCCTCGTCCGAGTCGGGCGAGGCGGTCAACGGCCGCCCGTTCGGCCAGCGGCCGACCATCTTGGAGGCGACCCACTTGGCGTCGTCGTGCGTCGCGTTCCGCCCCAGCTGGCGGGAGGACGCCTGCATCGTCTCCCAGAAGAGCTCGACGTCCTGGCTCAGCTGCCGAAACACGAGGTAGGACCCGTTCCGGCCCCAGTCGCTCTCGCCCCGCTCGCTCCCCAGCCGCGGGCTCTGCGGGAGAACCCGGGCCTGGTTGGGGTACCCGAGCACGAACTCGCCCGCCATCACCGCGTGTTGGGAGGCGAGCTCCGCCGGATCGAGCGTCAGCCTCGGGTTCGAGATCCCGTCGCGGAACCCGAAGTGCTCCTTGCCGTCCTTCAGCGGGTTCGAGTCGAGCGTCGCGCTCACGCGCATGCCGTGGTCGGCGAGCTCGGCCGCGACCCGCTCGCCGTCCCGTGCCGCCGCGCTCGGCGTCAGCGCGTACAGCATCAGCAGCAGATGGACGGGCTGCGCGCGCTCCTCCGTCCCGCCCCAGGCCCACAACCGCGGATCGCTGGGCGTGCCCGGGTGGTCGCCCAGGATCCGCTGCCGGTGGGGCGCGGTCATGCCTTCGACGAACTCGCGCGACAGGCCGGACAACCGCTCGGCGACCCCGAGCCTCGCCAACCCGGCGTGCGTGAACGCCAGGTTGAAGCAGCGCTCCTCCTGAGGCCCCGAGGCGTCGGTGACGCGGCCGGCGGCGCGCGCGAGCCAGCTCCTGCACGCGTCGGGATCCTGGATCTCGGCCAGGAGGAACGACGCTCCCCTCATCCTGCCGTACCCGTGGAGCAGGATGCCCTGGATGTCGGATCGGTCGAGGCGGCTCAACGTCTTCGCTCCGCTACTTCGAGAACAGCTTCAGCCACTCCAGGGCCTCGCCTTCGGAGCGGACGCTCCAGAGCCCGCGCCGGATCGCGGTGTTGTTGTTGATGTTGGCCGCGGTGAGGTCTCGATAGGCGCTGTACCAGATGCTCGTCCGCATCTGATGGTGGCGGATATAGGGCTTGAAGATCGCCGCGAACCCCACCGCCGGGTGGAACAGCCAGCGCGTGCGAGGGCACCAGCGGAGGTTGGTCCAAATCGGCACGACGGCGCGCTTGCCCTCGGTGAGGAAGTCCTCCAGGTAGCTCTCCCAGCTGGCGTCGTAGTTGCTGAAGAAAAGCACGCTGTCGCGGCGCTCGTCGACGTGGAAGCGCGCGAAGTGGATCGAACGGATGCCGAAGAGGCTCCCGCGCGTGAAGACGAAGCGGACCAGGCCGTCGCCGACCCACAGCACGATGCGCACGAGCGTGCGCCGAAACCGGCTCGGCTTGATCGGGATCGAGAGCGATATCTGGTTCTGGATCTGATGGTCCTCCTGCTGGGCGACAAGCGCCGCGTTGGAGAAGTCGAGGCGCGTCGCGGGGGGGAAGACCTCCTCGGACGGCAGGCGCGACGTCTCGCGGAAGCGCACGATCAGGAACGTCACGCCGACGACCAGCGCGGTCACGGCGAGAAGACCGAGGGGAGCCCAAAGGGCCTCGACGCTCAGCTCCAGCAGCCGGTCGAGCAGGAGCAGGGACGCGGCGGTCAGCAGCGCGAACGGCGTCGCGAAGATCAGCACCCTCCGCGCCAGGTCGAGCCCGTGGACCGTCCGCTGCTCCGCCGAGCGCGTCGGGGGCGGGCCCTGGGGGAGGCGCCCGGCCTGGGCCCGCACGTGCTCGCGCGCGTCGGCGACGATCCGCGTAGGCGAGGCCTCGCCCCAGCGACCGACCCGCAGCCCCTCGTCGAAGAACCCGGCGAGCTCGTCGTGCAGGGCGGCCTCGCCGGTGATCTGGGCGGTCGTCCTCCCGGTCGTGCCCTGGTAGAAGAGCCGCGGCTTCACGCGGTGTTCAGCGAGCCACTCGAAGAGCCGCTGAGAGCCCTCGCCGTCGGCCGCCGCGGGGAAGCCCTCGCAGTGCCCGTAGATCTCGCGCAGCAGCGGCGCGCGGGCGACGAGGCTGCTCAGGTGTGCCCGCCACGACCCGTCGATGTTCGCGGAGTACACCAGCCGATCGGGAATCTCGCCGTATGCGTCGCCCTCGACGACGAAGAGGCGGACGAAGTGGACCTCGGGCAGCTCGTGGAGGGGGAAGCCGTCCATGTGCTCGACGTCCTGTCCGAGCTCGTCGAGCAGGGCGCGCAGGGACTCCGTCCGGCCCGGCGCGATCGGCGTGAACAGCGACAGGGCCTCTCTGGGCGAGAAGTGCGGGCTCGGTTCGGGAGTCGACATCGCAAGGCCGGGCTCCGGGGCACGTCGAGCGCGCCGCGCGAGGCGAGCGACCCGGCGCTCCCTACGCTACACGCGTCGACCTCCCGGACGCACGCGAACAACGCGGCGGCCTGGCGCGAGAGGGGATGCCCCCGCGCCGCGCTTACGCCAGCCGCTAGAGATCGATCGGGATGATAGCCACGTTCGAGAAGCCGACCAGGCCCGGCGCGACCTGCGCGCCCTGGAGGTGGACCGCTACGCCGAGCAGCGACGGCGAGGCCGCGACCGGGATCTGCTCGAAGCCGAAGCCCTCGAAGCTCAACACCTCGGTGAACAGCGGCGCCGCGGTCGCGAGGTCGAGCCGTAGCTGGCCGAAGAGCCCGTCGAGCGCGAGCGGCGAGCCGAGCGCCAGCGACCAGTACACCGCGACCACCGCGTCGTCTTCGCCGGACAGGTTGAAGTCGACCGTGTCGCCCGCCTCGAGGTGCAGCGGCGCCGCGGTCAGCGTCGGCGGGCGTGCGTCGAGGCTCTCGAACACGCCTCCGGGGGCGAGCAGCACCGGATCCGCGTCGAACTGGGGCAGGGTTCCGCTCTTGCCGCCGGCGACGGGGACGTCGGGGTGCACGAGGGCGGAGGAGTCCTGGAGGATGATCCCGTAGCCGCCGTCCGTGTCGGACGAGACGCTCGCGCCGGTGACGCTGCCGCCTTGAATCTCGCCGCCGATACCCCAGGCGACGACCTCGGACCCGGCCTGCGCGATGATCGCATCGCCGGCGCGGTTGGCCTGGACGACCGTGGCTCCGCCGTCCACCGTCGTCCTGATGAGCTCGAGCGACGTCGCGACCAGGCGGATGCCCGCCTGCCCGTTCGACGCGTCGACCCCGCTGCCCGTTCCGCCGACCACGCGGCAGCCTTGGAGGCTGACGTTGGAGAGGTCAGCCTCGAGCGCGACGTTGCCCTGGAAGCCGCCGGCCAGCTGCTGCTCGCCGCCGCCGAAGAGCTCGCAGTGGCTGAGCAGCACCTGATCAGAGCCGAGGATCAGGAGCCCACCGGGCGGGTTCCCGATCGCCCCCAGCACCTGGCCGATCTGTAGGTCGTGCAGGACGACGCTGCCGGCGTTCCCCGTCACCGTGAACGGAACCGCGGGCCCGCCGTTCGGCTGCACGGTGAGCCCTCCGACGATGGCCTCTTCACCGGCGGGCACGCCGCCGATGGCCACCGGGCCCCCGGGGGTCTCCACCCGCACGGCTTGCGGGCTCTGGCCGAGGATCTTCACGCCCTTGTCGAGCGAGAACGACGTGTACACGCCGGGTTGAACCAGGATCGTGTCCCCGGCCGACGCCGCCGCGACGGCCTCGGGCAGGTCGGAGAAGTCCGCCGGACCGTTGTCGTCGACGGTGAAGATCTGTGCGAGGCAGAGCGCGGAACCGAAGAGGAGCATGGGGCACCTTTGGAGGCTTGGGCGACGCGCGGGAAGCCGCGGCGCCGGGCGAACCACAGAACCGATGCGCGCATTGTCGCGGACAGGCGGCCGGTTGGGGGCAAGCACGTGCCCATTTGCTGACCGCGGGGCCAATCGGTCGGCGGGGAGGTCGGCCTCGCTCAGCCGAGCTCGGCTCGAACCTCGGCGACCGCCGCGAAGAACGCGTCGACCTTCGCCTGGTCGAGCAGTCCGTCGGTGCGCACGCCCGAGTAGAGGTCCACGCCGTAGGGCCGCACGGCGCGCACCGCGTCGGCGACGTTGCCCGCGTTGAGGCCGCCCGCGAGGAAGACGGGGCAGGGCGCCCGCTCGACGATCCGCGCGCTGATCGACCAGTCGTGCGTGTCGCCGGTTCCGCCGAGCGTGCGGCGCGCGTCGTCGGGCCGGCCCGAGTCGAGCAGCAGCAGGTCCGAGAAGCGCGCCGCGTCGCGCGCCTCCGCGAGCGACTCTTCGCCCCACACGTGGACGACCTGCATGACCGCGACTCCCGGCCTCTGGCGCCGGATCGACTCGCGGGCCTCCGGCGCGAGCCGATCGCACAGCTGCACCGTGTGCGCGCGGGTGATCTCCAGCTGTTGGAGGATCCGACCGGCTTCGCGGGCGCTCGTCAGCAGCACGGTGTTGGCGCCCGGGGGAGAGACGGCGACGATCGCCGCGATCTCGTCCTCGGTCAGCAGCCCGGACCCGCTGGGCATCGCCGAGACGAGCCCCAGGTGGGACGCGCCGGCGCGATGCGCCAGCTCGGCCTCGGCCTTGGAGAGGATCCCGCAGACCTTGACGGGCAGCATGCGCGCCACTGTAGGCCGAGCGCGCCGGGCCGCGCGAGGCTCGCGGCGAAGAACCGGCGGACGGCCGCGCTGAGTTGCGACTTCCCAGGGGGGCGGTTCGGTCGCCGAGAAAGGCCGAGCTGAGCTGGGTCGTCCTCGCGCCGGGCACCGGGGGACTACTGCAGGACAACTTCCGCTACGTCGAGCTGCCGCAGCCCATCCCGCTTGCGGCCGGCTCGACCTACACGATCGCGGGGGCCGGCCGTGCGAGCACCGCGCGGCCGGCGTACCTGCTCTCCGAGCGCTACTCGGTCACCAGGTGCGGGAACTTCGTGTCGAGCAACCCGCGCAGGTAGTCGTAGTGGTCCTTGACCGGCGGCTGGTCCTTCAGCGCGATGATGTCGTTCTGCTCGTGCGGATCGTCGACCAGGAAGTAGAGCTCCTCGACGATCGTCAGCTCGCAGTCGCCGGACATCATCCCGCCGCCGCAGTCCGAACGCTCGACCCGCTGGTGCAGCTTGTATCCGGCCACGTCGCGGATCGCGCGCCTGTGCTTGTCCAGCTCATAGCCCACCGGCGGCTGGCCGTCGTCGGTCGGGTCGAAGTTCTGCTTGAAGTTCTCCGCGTAGACGAAGTCGCGCAGCGAGCCCTGGGCTCCGAAGATATAGGGCGCGAACGAGACCGACTCGAGCAGCCCGAAGGGGTCGTCGGGCAGAGCGGCTCCCGACAGCGAGGACATCGACGCCAGGAAGTCGGTCGCGCACACCAGCGCGTCGTTCACCGACCCCCGCGCGGTCGGAGGCGTGAAGTCCGACTTGATGATGAACGGCACGTTGATGCCCGCCTGGTACACCGAGCCCTTGCCCGGCGTGTCCGCGAACGGCCCGACGGCCGCCGCCCGGCGCGTTCCGTTGTCGCCGATGAAGACCACCGTCGTCGGGAACTGGATCTCGGAGTCGGGGCTCTCGAGCGAGCAGATCAGCCGCCCGATCTCGTTGTCGAGCCACTGCGCCAGACAGCGCGTGTCCTTGGGAATATCGTTGCCGTCGGTGGTCTTGCAGTCGACCTCGCCCTGGATGCCGAAGCAGCTCGCCGGGGTCAGGTCTTCGAGCGGCGCGTCGAGCGGCGTGTGCGCCGCGTTGAAGGCGACGTAGAGGAAGTATGGCTCCTGCAGCTTCTCCGAGAGCAGGATCGCGTCGTCGGCGGTGTCCTCGGTCGCGTAGTCGATCACGATCGCCTCGCAGAACGAGCCCGCCGGCGGGACGCACTCGTCGGTGCCCGGCGCGATCGTCGTCGCGAAGGTCTTCGTCCACTTGTTGTAGGTCTGGATGCCGCCGAGGTTGTGCATCGACCCGGCGTATTGATCAAACCAATCGACCGTGTCGCTCCCCAGGGGATGCGGGGGAAGCCCCGGCGCCGGCGGGTGCCGCTCGCCGTCCGCCAGGTGCCACTTGCCCAGGGCCGCGCTGTGGTAGGGGAAGGGCAGGCTCGCGTTCCGCAGCATCGACGGGATGGTGGGGATGTCCTGCTGCAGCCCCATGCCGTCGGTGACGACGTTGGGGTTCACGATCTTGCCGATCCCGCTGTGCAGCGCGTGCCTACCGGTGAGGAGCTGCGCCCGCGTCGGCGAGCAGGCGGGGTTCGACCAGCAGTTCGTGAACAGGATCCCGGTCTCGGCGAGGTAGTTGATCGCCGGCGTGGTGTTCGGATAGTCCGGATCCGGGTGGTTGGCGTAGAGGTCGTCGTATGCGCCGATCATGTCGACTCCCACGTCGTCGGCGACGATCACGATCACGTTGTTGGGAACCAGCACGGCCGGAGGGTCCTGGGCGGCGATGGGCGATGCTCCGAGGAGCAGGGCTAGGGGGATCTGCATGGGGCCTCCTGGTATTTCGGGGATGAACCGAACCGGTGGTCTGCCCGGGACGCGTGCTTGGTTTCAGCAAACCGCGGGACATGTGCCCGCGCACGCCGCGTGGCGCGTTACCGCGTGGTGACCCCGCATACGGCGGCGCTTCCTAACCTCGACCGACGAGGAGAATCGGCGGGATCGTGCCCCTTGGGCCGAGCCGAGCACTCACCCCCGCCCCAAGCCACACCATGCAGCCGAACGACTTCAGACTCGTACTCGCTTCCCTCGCCCTGTTCGCGACGTCGCTCTCCGCCGACATTCTCACCGTCGGCCCTCCCGGCAGCGGCTCGGACTTCGCGGACATCCAGAGCGCGATCGACGCCGCCTCGCCCGGAGACGTCGTGCTCGTCGCCGCAGGCACCTACGACGGCTTCCGGCTCGAGCTGCCGCTGACCATCCAGGGCGCCGGCCCCGACGCGACGCGGATCTCCGAGGCCTTCATCGTCCCGACGCCCACCCTCGTGGGCGTGACCGGGATCGACGCCGGCGACGTGGCCGTCGTCGCGGGCATGGAGCTCGACTACCAGGCGGCCTCGCTCCAGCAGGGGGGCCTTGTCGAGGTCGCGGGGTGCGAAGGCACGGTTGCGTTCCACGACGTCGACGTGCTCTCGATCCAGTCGCAGAGCGGAGTCGTGACCAGCGAAGCGGCGCGCGTGCTCCTTTCGGACGTCTACGCCTTCGGCGGGGGAGCCAGCGGATCGCCGGGGCCCGCCTATGCCCTCGCGACCCAGGACACCGGCCTGTGGGCGATCGACTCGTTCTTCGAAGCGCCCCAGCTCTTCACCCCGTTCAGCCCGGTGCAGAAGGAGGCCGCGCGCTTCGTCTCGTCGACCGCGCAGCTGTCCGGCACCACCGTCTTGGCCCCCTCGGTGGGTGCCCCCTGGGCCATCGAGGGCGGCGACGGCGCGTGGACCCAATCCGCGACGGTCGACCTCGCTCGCTCCGAGGTTCACGGCGCCGACGCGATGGTCGGCCTCCCGGGAGGATACGGGCTGCGCCTCCTCCAGCGCTCCACCGTCACCGCCTATGCGGACGCGACCGTGGCCGGCGGCTTCGACGGCGCGGGAACGACCCAGCAGGACCCGGTGCTGGTCGAGCCGGGCTCGAGCTTCGCCGAGGACCGGGGCTTCCTGCCCACCCTCAGCGTCGCGCAGGCCCGCGTCACCGGAGGAGACTCGCTCGACGTGCAGCTCTACGGCGCGCCGAGCGCGACCGGCGAGCTCTTCGCATCGCTGGGGCTAGGTGCGGGCTTCCAGCTCCCCGGCGCCCAGGGCGAGGTCTTCCTCGACCCGTCGGCGCTGATTCCGCTCGGCGTGGTGACGCTCGACGCCGCCGGCGAGGCCTCGGTCTCCGTGCAGGTGCCCCAGCTGCCGGTCGACGCGCACTGGACCGCCGCGTTCCAGTGGGCCGAGACCGGAGGCGGAGCGGTGGTGATCTCGAACCCGGGGCTCGTGAGCGTGTTCTAGCCCGGGGGGCGGGCGCGGCGACAGCTCGTCGCAGGCTTGCAAAACCGGCGGGAGCCCCGGTTGCCGGTCGGCGGGATCCGTGCTCTCTTGCGAGCCGACCCCATCGTCCCTCCAGGAAGCACCACCATGCGCACGACCAGCTCGCTCTTCGCTCTCCTCCTGTCCGCACCGGCCCTGGCCCAGGGCGGCGTCCACGTTGTCGCCTCCGACGGAAGCGGCGACTTCCTCGATCTCCCGCAAGCGGTGGCGGCGGCGGCGTCGGGCGACACGCTGCTGGTGCGCGATGGGACGTACTCCGGCTTCCTCGCGCTCGGCAAGGGACTCACCGTCGTGGCCGACACGGGGGCGAGCCCGCTCCTCACCGGCCAGGTGAACGCGACCGGGCTGCCTGCGGACTCTGCGCTGATCCTCGACGGCCTGCGCGTCGAGCCGAAGGAGATCGCCGCCTTCGCGGCGTTCCAGTGCGACGGCACGGTCTGGATCGAGGACTGCGAGCTCGCCGGAGGCAGGAATGCCTGCGGCGTCGCCCAGCCCTGCTACGATCCGTGCCAAGGTGCGCGCGTCTTCGACTGCGACGATGTCGTGATCGTGCGTTCGACGCTCGCCGGCGGAGAGGGCGCCGGTGGGGATGCACACGGCTTGGAGGCCACGTTCTCCGCGGTGCACGTCTATGACTCGGAGCTGGTCGGTTTCGCGTTCCCGTTCGTCTCCGCCGGCGGCAACGGGGCGCAGTTGGCCGCGAGCTCCCTGTTCGCCTCCGGGACGTTGTTCGAGGGGGGCAAGGGCGGCGACGGCCTCATCGCGGACGGCTGCTCCTTCGGCACCGGGGGGCCCGGCGGCAACGCGCTGAAGCTCAACGACGCCTCCGCGCAGCTGATGGGCAGCGCGCTCGTCGTAGGGGCCGGAGGTCTGGGGCTCGCCCCCTGCGGCGACGGCGAGCCGGGCCAGGAGGTCCTCCTACTCGGCGGTGGCACGCTCGCCTTCCTCAACGAGCTCGCGCGCTCGTTCGCGGTCGGCTCTCCGCTTCGCGAGGGTCAGGCCGCCGAGATCGACTACGCCGGGGCCGCGGGCGATCTCGTCCTCGGGTTGTTCTCGCTGACCGCGTCCCCGCTGCCCTCCCAGGAGCTCTCCGGAACGCTCCTCCCGGCGCAGCCTCCGGGAGTCGTGACCCTCGGGGCGGCGGACGCGCAGGGCGAGCTTGCGACCTCCGTCCCGCTGGGATCTCTGCCCGCCGGTTTCGAGTCACTCGTCGTGTTCCTACAGGGGGTCGCGGTGTCGACGGGCGGTGCGGTGGTCTTGGCGGCGGGCTCGGAGTTGCTGCTGCTCGACGCCGCTTTCTGAACCGCGGCGGAACTCCGCCTCGCGCGGCGGCATTGATCCTGGGTGGTCCGGCGGAGCGATGCTCCCATGGACCGGGTGCCCGACGACAACCCCAAGAGCCCCCCCCCGTGCACGACAACGCGCGCCTTCGCATGCGAGCGTGTTTCCTCGGCTTTGTCGCGGCGCTTGTACCGCTCGCGAGCTGTGTGGGAGCGCCGGACGCTGGCGCTCCCACCGCCGCGTCGCCGGACGGGGTGGCGTGGGACTTCGAGGGCATCCGGGTCGGTGAGCTTCCGCCACGCTGGCGTGTCGCGCAGACCGGTTGGACGGCGGCCGTGGTCGACAACGCCCCGGCGGACCCCGAGCGCGGGGCCTCACACCGCGCCGTTCGCGTCGACCTGCCCGACGGCCCGCGCCAGGGCTACTTCGGCAACGCCCTTACCAGCGTCGACGCGCGCGCCCTGCGCGGGAAGGTCGTGCGCCTGCGAGCACGTGTCCGCGACGAGCGTCCGCTGGAGGGAGACAGCGCGCGCCTGTGGCTCCGCTTCGACCGTCCGGCGCCCGCGGACGGGTTCCTGGGGTCGACCGAGGACCTGCCGCTGGATCCGGGACGGTGGTCGTGGCGAGAGGTCACCGGCGCCGTGCCGAACGATGCGACCGGCGTCGTGCTGGGCTTCGTCGTTCCCGGTCCCGGCCCGGCCTGGCTCGACGACGTGACGCTCGAGGTCTTGACCGCGCCACCCGGGGGCTGGCCGCCGCTGCTGGACCGCATCGCGCTGCACAGCCTCGAGAACGAGCACGTCCATGCCTTCCGGCTGCGCTCGAACCTGCTCTCGGACGAGTTCGGGCGGGACGTCGAGATGGTCGCAGGAGTCGTCGCGCCGCCGGGCCGCGAGCGCGACGCGAGCCTCCCGATCGCCTACGACGTGCACGGGTTCGGCGGGGACTACACCAGGGCGTGGAGGGGCGGCGCAAGCACGCTCGCGGCGATGCGCTCCGGCCGGGAGCCGGAGCTGTTGCACGTCTATCTCGACGCCAACTGTCCGCTCGGACACCACGAGTTTGCCGACTCGGCGAACAACGGGCCTTGGGAGCGGGCTCTGGTCGAGGAGCTGATCCCCGCCCTCGAGGCCCGCTTCGGCGGCCTGCGCGACCGCGACCGACGCTTCGTCACCGGCCACTCGAGCGGCGGATGGAGCGCGCTGTGGCTCCAGCTTCGCCGGCCGGAGCTCTTCGGCGGCTGCTGGGCCACGGCGCCGGACCCGGTCGACTTTCGCGACTTCTCGGGCGTCGACCTGTATGCCGCGCAGAACCTCTACCGGGATTCGGACGGAGTCGAGCAGTACATCAGCGAGGCGGACGGCCTGCCCAACGAGACGTTCGAGAACTACACACGCAACGAGCTCGAGAGTCGCCGCGGCTCACGCGGACTCGGCGGGCAGATGTCGAGCTTCGACGCCGTCTTCAGCCCACGCGACTGGGATGGACGGCCCAAGCCGATGTACGACCGCGAAACCGGCGCGATCGACCCCGGCGTGGTGGCCGCGTGGCGGCGCTACGACATCGGGCTCTTGGTGCGTGAGCGCTGGAACGAGCTTCAGCCGCTCCTCGCGGGCCGCGTGCGGGTCTGGTGCGGCGAGCTCGACGACTACCGACTCGACGGCGCCGTGAAGCTGCTGGACGCGGACCAGCGTGCGCAGGGAGGCGGCATGGACATTCTGATCGTGCCTGGGCGCGACCACGGCTCGCTGTTCGCTCCCCATGAGGAGCACTGGCCCGACGGCATGCTGGTGCGCATCCATCGGGAGATGGCAGCGGCAGCTCAGGCCGACACGCGCCCTACCCGTTGATCAGAGCTTCTTCTCTTTGTGCGGCGTGTGCTTGCGACACCAGCGGCAGTACTTGTTCTTCTGGAGCTTGTAAGCGGCCTTCTGACGCTTGTGCGTCGTGTAGCGGCTCTTGCCGGGGGTCTCACATCCGGTGCAGACGAGGAAGACGTAGCGTTCCTTGATCTTCATGTTTGTACCGTCGCGGTTGAGAGCGATCGCTCCTAGTCGTGGCCTTCGTGGCCCTGGGGCGTCTCCCAGGGGGGAAGCGGGTCCGGTAGGCGGAGCCACTCCGTTTCCCCGCCGGCGAGCTCTGCGTCGGTGAGGAGCGCGGCTCCGAGCGCGGCTTCGAGCTCGCCCTTGGGAAGGTCGACGCCGATCAGGACGAGCTCCTGGCGCATGTCGCCGAAGTCGCTGTCCCAGACCCGTTCGATGTGGTGGCGCGCTTCGCCCGTGGGCCATTCGTCCTCTGGAATGAGAGCCCACCAAGGGCCGGCGGGCAGGATCGTCGCCTGCGTCCCCGCGGTCTGCACAAGCGCTCGCCAGCGCGGCCGTGACGCGATCCACACGAAGCCCTTCGAGCGCAGCACTCGCCGCATCAGCGGCGACTGGAGGAAGGCCATGAACCGCGCGGGGTGCAGCGGGCGTCGGGCGCGGAAGACGTACGAGCCGAAGCCGAAGGCTTCGCTCTCCGGAGTGTGCTCCTCGGTCAGCGCCTGAATCCAACCCGGTGCGCTCTGCGCGAGCTCGAGGTCGAAGCCCCGCGTGCCGAGGAGCTTGTCGAGCGGCAGCCGGCCGTACTCGGACCGCAGAACACACGCGGACGGGTTGAGGTCGGCGATCAGAGCCTCGACCCGTGCGAGGCTGGCCTCGTCGACCAGGTCGACCTTGTTAACGACGATGATCGTCGCGAACTCGACCTGCTCCGCCATGAGCTGCGCGACGGAGCGCCGGTCCTCCTCATCCTCCGCCCAGCCCCGGCCAACGATGTCCTCGCCGCTCCCCATCTCGCGGAGGAACATCGAGGCGTCGACCACCGTCACCATCGCGTCGACCGCGACGCGATCGTTCACGAAGGGCAGGCCGTCGATCTCGAGCGAGAGCGTATGGGCGACCGGAAGCGGCTCCGAGATCCCGGTGGACTCGATGACGAGGGAGTCGTAGCCACCCTCATCCGCGATCCGCCCCACCTCCTCGATCAGGTCCTCCCGCAGCGTGCAGCAGATGCAGCCGTTGGACAGCTCGACGAGGCGCTCCTCGCTGCGAAGGACCTCGATTCCGGCGTCCTTTGCCGCGAGCACGAGCTCGCCGTCGAGGCCTCGTTCGCTCATCTCGTTGACAAGGACCGCGATCCTGCGGCCCTCTCTGTTCGCCAACAGATGGGTCAGGAGGGTGGTCTTCCCCGAGCCGAGGAAGCCGGACAGCACGGTGACAGGCAGGCGGTCCACGCCGAAGCCAATGCCAGACGAGGCGTGCGGGTTCCCGCAAAACCGACCCGAAAAGCCGTCGCGCGCCGCCGTTCGGAAAAACGGCCTCCCGCGGAACTCGTCGGGCCCGGCGGGCATTGACTCTGTGGAGGAGGTAGAGCCTCTCTTGGAAGAGACCAAAATCACGGGCCGCACCTCTCAGGGCGCGGTCGAAGCGATCGTTCGCGGCGCGGAGCTGGCGGACTTGGCCGCGCTCTACGACCCCGACGTCATGCTGGTCACCGCCCCGGTGCTTCCGAGTGCGGGCGCTCAGCTCCACGCCGAGAAGCTGGCAGCCGCGGGCCTGGGCCAATCCACGGTCGAAGTGACGACCCCCGACGGAGCCCCTGCGGCCGGCGTGCTCGACCGGCTCTCGGCCGGTGAAGGAGAGCACGCGCGGGAGTGGGTCTCGTACCTCGAGGAGGTGACCCGCGTCTTCGCGCACCTCCTCGATGCCCGCGTCGTCGGCGTCCGGCAGGTCGTCTCCGATGGACCCCACTGCCCGCGCTTCCACGTCGATCGGATCCCGGCACGCGGGGTCCTCAACGTGATCGGCGCCTGCACCGAGTGGTTGGACGAAGCCGACGTCGATCGCTCCCGCTTGGGTCACGCGGGCGGCTCGGACGATGCAACCTCCGGACTGGTTCGCGAGGGGAGTCAGCTCGCCCGAGCCGAGCTCGGCACGCTGGCGGTCTTCAAGGGCACCGCGTGGCCCGGCGCGACCGAGCGGGCCGTCGTTCACCGCTCTCCTCAGCCGAATGGGGGTCGGCGGCTGCTCCTGACCCTCGACTGGCTGGAGTGATGACTGGACCCGACGCACCGACCGGATACCCGAGGAGAACATGATCCCGACCAGCTATGAGCAATGGCGTGAGTGCATTGAGGTCCACTGCAAGATCGCGCTGACGTCGCCGTACATCAGCGATCGGTTGACCGAGCTAGAGAACGGCGAGCATCCAAAGACCAAGAGCTTCGAGAGCCTCTACGGAGCGGACCATCTTCAGCGCACGATCGCGTGGTTCCGCCGGGCGGCGAGCGAAGCGACCGTAGGGCAGTAGTCGGTCCCGAGGTCCGCGTGCATACCGCCGGCACGTAGTGCCCGCGCGCCGAACGGTGCGGCGCTGTACGCTCAGGCGCTCTCGCTGTTCGCCGAAGGCGCCGAGCTGACGAACGCGCTCGACATCACGCTGGTGACGTTCTGACCCGGCAGCGACCGTCGCGTCGCGAAAGCGCCGGAGTGGCGGAGGCGGGAGGATTCGAACCCCCGGTCCCTTGCGGGACAGCGGTTTTCAGAGGCTCGGGGTGGGGCGCGAGACTCGAGACCCGCGTAGGTCGCGCGGGTTTTTTCCCGATTCGCGCACCGCGTCCGCGCCCCCGAGCACTCTGAGGCCAACTTGTCCTCAGGAGGCTCTTCATGACCGCACGGCCTTCCGCCGTCTTCACGCTCCCGCTCACTCTCGCCGTCCCCGCCCTGGCCCAGGTGCCGCGCACGCCGGTGCAGCTCGATCCGGGGACCGCCGCCGGCAATGACCCCAGCGTCGCGGTGGAGGGGGACCTCTCCGCCGTGGTGTGGCGGGACGAGCTCGTGGCGCAGATCTTCCTCTCCACCTCGGACGGACGTGGGCTGGAGTGGTCCGAGCCGATGCGGGCCGACGAGGACGCCACCGGCGCCTTCAAGCTGCCCGACGGCGAGGGGGCGGCGATCTCGGGCGATCGGATCTACGCGGTCTGGGACGACACGCGCTTCGGCACGGGCACGGAGCGCGACACCGTGCTCAACGTCTTCGACGCGCAGCTGGGCGCCTTCGTGGGGGAGGTGGTCGTGCCCAGCGGCTACCCGGTCGGGACTTCGATCTCGATCGACCGCGAGATCGCCGCCAGCTCGGTGGGGGGCAACGAGGTCTTCCACGTGCTGCAGACGGTCGATCCGGTGGGCAGCGGCTCGGGCCTCCACGAGCTGTGGCTGTCGACCTCGCTCGACGGCGGCGCCAGCTTCAGCGCCCAGCAGCTCGCGCCGCCGCTGCCGGGCCAGGACGCGGACGACGTCGAGCTGGTGGTGGACGGCGCCAACGTCTACGTGGCCTGGATGGACGACCGCTTCCCCGGCGACGAGCACGACGTGTTCTTCCGCGCCAGCTCGGACAGCGGCGGCACCTTCGGCCCCGAGCTGCGGCTGACGCTGACGCCCGAGGCCAAGGAGAACCAGTTCGGCGACGTGGTGTCCATGGACGTGCGCGGCAGCGCCGTGGCGGTGTCCTGGGCGGCGGACAACGGCGCGGTGTTCTCGGACGGCCAGTCGATCAAGGTGCGGGTCTCGCTCGACGGCGGCGCCACCTTCGGGCCCGAGGCGAACGTCTCCGGGCTGGTGGACACGGTCTACGGCACCGGCGTCGCGCTGACCTCCTCGGGCAACGTGGTGGTGGGCTGGGCCGACAACAGCAGCGGCTCGCCCCAGGCCTACGCGGCCACCTCGACCGACTCCGGCGCCAGCTTCGGCGCGCCGACCCTGGTCTCGCCTCTGGGCATCTCCCTGATCACCACCCCCCAGGTGGGCGCCGTGGACGGCGGCGGGGAGGACGGCGCGGCGCTGCTGTGGAGCGACGCCTCGGGCGACCGGGCGCAGAGCGTGTACAGCCACGACGGCGGCCTCACCTGGGGCGCGACCCTGACCCTGGCCACCAGCACCGGCAGCGTCTTCGACCGCAACTTCGCCGTGGGCTCGCTCTACAAGAACGTGATCGCCACCTGGAAGGACTCCCCCGCCGGCGGCACGCTGCCGGGGGTGTTCGTCGGCGGCTACCGCCCGCAGACCCTGACGCCGGTGGGCTTCGTGGGCGGCGTGCCGACCAACGCGAGCTTCACCTTCGAGCGCTTCCACACCTCCTCCTCCGTGGCCTGGGCGCTGCTGTCGCTGGCGCCGGGCACGACGCCGCTGGTGGACGGCCGCAACCTGGGGCTGGCCTTCGACCCGCTGCTCAGCTCGAGCCTGAACCTGGCCCTGACCGGGGTGCTCAGTGCGCCGATCTCCGCGCTGCGGTCCGGCTCCACCGTGCCGGTGCCGATCACCTTCCCGACCGGGCTCACGCTTTACGCCGCGGGTCTGGGCTTCAACTTCACGACGCTATTGGAGGGCGACGTGACCGACGTTGTGGAGATTTCGCTCTAGTCGTTCGCGCCCTCGGCCCGTGCCGGCCGCGCGCTAGTCGGCTTCCCACGATGCTGGGCCGGAGCTGCGGACGCATGATGCCGGCTGATGAGGCTCGGTGACGGTGCAGGCGGAGACGGCGTCCAGCCTCGCTCAAGCCGGCAGCCTGTCCCAACCCGAGACGAGACCTCCACAAGCGGCAGCCACACTCCGAGTTGGGATGGCGGAGGCGGGAGGATTCGAACCCCCGGTCCCTTGCGGGACAGCGGTTTTCAAAACCGCCGCATTCGGCCGCTCTGCCACGCCTCCTTGGGTTGCGGGGCCGTCAGCATGCCCCGGTGGGGTAGGGGAGTCTACCGAAGTCCGGGGAGATCCGCCCTTCGGCCGTCTTCGCGCCTGACCCACCCTGGACACGCACCGACGGCGATATGCGATCTTCGCGATCGCTTTTGTGGCGTCCCTTCCGGCCAACCGCCTCCGCGGTGCGACTAGTGGTTGCCTTGGAGGTAACCCAAATGATGATCTCTCGACTCGTCCGCCCCCTCGCCCTTCTCTCTCTCGCGCACAGCGCTTCCGCGCAGGAGTGGGAGGTCCTGCACGAAATGGTCCCTCGAGCTAGCCAGTCGGCTCGCTCGGGCGTCTTGCTAGACGCCGACGGTGACGGCTCCGTCGACGTCGCGATGGCGACGGGCGGCGGTGCGTTCGTTCACCTCAACGATGGCAACGCGGTGTTCGCGCGCCAAGTGCTTCCGAGCACGGGCCCGGGCGAGGGCATCGACGCCGGCGATGTCGATGGCGATGGCGACGCCGATCTGGTCGTCACGTCGTCCGGCGACGATGACCTGCTCCTCAACGACGGCACGGGGATGTTCGTGCTCGCGCCGTCGACCCTGCCGGCCATCGGATCCGGCGGACCGGTTCTGCTCGTCGACGCCGATGGAGATGGCGATCTCGACTGCCTGCGCGGCACCTACGACGACGATTTGAGCCTGTTCGCGGGCGACGGTGCCGGGGGCTTCGTCGACGCGAGCGGCGGGATCCCGTCGCTGCCGCTTGGCGGAGAGATCCAGGAGATAGCCGCCGGCGATCTCGACGGCGATGGCGTGGGCGATCTCTACCTCGCTGCGGCCGGCTCCGGGGACGCCGTGCTCCTTGGGACCGGCGGTGGTTCCTTTGCACTCCAGCCGAGCGGCGTGCTGCCGCTCTACATGGACGACTCGAAGGCCGCTTCGATCACGGACCTGGACCAGGACGGGGACCTGGACGTCTGCATCAGCGCGGGGGGGGTCTTCGGGGATCGCCTGCTCGAGAACGATGGGAGCGCCAGCTTTGCGGACGTCTACCCCAGCGGCTACGTGCACAGCTTCTCGGACGTCGTCGTCACCGCCGACCTCGACGCGAACGGCTTCGTCGACCTCATGTTCGCGCGGGGGGCCGGACGCACGTGCTTCCTCGGCAACGGCAGCGGGGGCTTCCTCGACGTCACCGGGGGGCTTCCGCAGGACGGCCTCTACCCGACCGACCTGCTGGTGGACGATCTGGACGGAGACGGCGACGCGGACGTGTTCGCCATGGGGGGCGCGGCGAGCACCGTGCTGCTGGGGAACGGTGTGGGGCTCTTCGGCGAGGCCACGGCGGGCGTGCCGTACCTCTCCAGCTCGTTCCGCGCCGCGACCGGTGACCTCGACGGGGACGGGGACGAAGACGCCGTCGTCGGTCGCTTCGAGCTGAGTCGGTTCGACAACGACGGCAGCGGGTTCCTGCGCCAGACCACGACCGCCTTTGCGTCCAACGGCGCGGTGATCGAGGCGCTCGCCCTCGGCGACCTGGACGGCGACGGGGACCTCGACGGCTGGGTGGGGCTCAGCAACACGTGCGGCGCCTTCGGCTCCATCGGCGGGCTCGACGACTACACCGTGCGAAACGACGGGACGGGCTCGCTCCAGCCTTGGCCTGGAGCCCTCCCGGCCGGCCTAAGCTCCACGCGCGACGTTGCGTTGGTCGACGTCGACGGAGACGGCGACCTGGACGCGGCTACCGCGGCGGGCGTCGAGTGCTTCGGAGAGTCCAACGTCAACGGCCTCTTCCTCAACGGCGGCGTCGGCGCGTTCTCGGCCGCGGCGTTCCCGGCGCCGGATGTCCCGTCCTTCGCGATCGCGGCCGCCGACTTCGATCAGGACGGCGACGTCGACCTCCTCGCCGGCAACGGCAACCCGGTCGCGGCCGCCGGTACCCTCCAGAACTCCTACTTCACCGGCGACGGCGTGGGCGGGTTCACCGACGCCACCGCGCTCCTCCCCAGTATCCTTGACAACACCCAGGACCTGGCCGTCGGCGACATCGATGCCGACGGGGACCTGGATGTTCTCGTGGGCAACTCGGGCATCGTGGGGCCGCCCTGCGGTCTGCTCCGCAACGAGCCCGCGGGGTTCGTCGACGCCTCGGCGTCGCTCCCCACGACGACCCAGTCGGTGGCCGTCCTCCTGGTCGACCTCAACGAGGATGGCAGCCCCGACGTGTTCCTCGGCGGCGTTCAGGATGAGGTCTACTTCAACGACGGCTCCGGCAGCTTCGCGCTCGCGACGGGCGTCCTTCCCGAAGAGTCCGAGGGCGTGAGCGACGCGGTCGCAACGGACATCGACGGGGACGGAGACGTGGACCTGCTCCTCTCGGGGTCGACGCGGCTGCACGTCAACACGACACGTCAGCTCGCATGGCGCGGAACCCCGCGGCTCGGCAAGCCGCTCCAGCTCGACGTCTACGGACCGGCCGCGGGCGTGTACGGCCTCGCGTACTCCCCGACCGCGACCGTGATCCCGCTCGCCCCCTTCGGCGTCCTGCGCATCGACCCGGCCACGCTGCTCGTGTTTGGCAGCGGCTCGCTCGACGGAGCCGGCGAAGCCACGGCCGCTTTCACCGTGCCCGCGACCCCGCCGCTCGTAGGCGTTCCGATGCACTGGCAAGCCCTCGTCGGTGCGGACTTCGCCAGCCTGCGCTTCACGAACCGTGAGACGACGACGGCGACCGATCTGTAGTCGCCGAGGGGCACGCGGTTCGGCGCCCCGCCGATGAGGCGAGGGGCTAGAGTCACTCGGATGGATCCCTCCGACCCCGCTTTAGCCCTCGCCCTCCTCGCCCTCCTCGCCGCTCCCGTCGTCGCCCAGTGCCAAGAGGCCGAGCTCCTCGGCCCCGGCGACGCCTCTGCCAATTACGCGCTCGGCCTGGCGATCGAAGGCGACGTGCTCGTCCTCGGGGACCCCGGGCCGGACGCTCCGTTCGGTGGGCCGCTGTTCTCGGGGGAGGTGGAGGTCTACCGCCACGGTCTCGGCGGGTGGGTTGCCGCGGAGACGCTCCTTGCGCCTATCACCGGCGTGCTCGGCTTCGGGTCGGGGGTAGCGTTCGACGAGGGGCGGCTGCTCGTCGGCGCGTCCGGCTTTGCGTTCGTGTTCGAGGACTCGCCGGCCGGCTTTGTCCAGGTCGACACGATCCCCTCGCCGGGCGGGTATTTCTTCGGCCTGCGAGCCGCGCTCGACGGGACGACGGCGGCGATCACCGGAGCGGGTTTGCCGGGGGCCGGTGGGGGCTCGATTCACTTCTTCGAGGAGGACCCGACGCAGGGCTGGGGTTGGGAGGGCACCTTCTACGGAGGGAGGGACCTCGACTTCGGGGAGTCGGTCGCGGTTGACGGGGACTACGCGGCGGCCGGGACGCCGGTGATCGGCGAGTGCTGTGTGTTCGAGCGTTCGGGGTCGACCTGGACCCAGGTGGCGATCCTCTCCGAACACGGAGCGCCGAGCTTCGGGCGCGACGTGGCGCTCCACGGCGACACGCTTGTCGTCGGGGCGCCCGGGAGCCTGCTGGCCGGAGAGAACCCCGGTGCCGTGTTCGTGTACGAGCGCATCGACGGCACTTGGATTCAAACGGGGCGGATCGATCCTCCGGTGCCGACCGAGGGCTGGTTCGGCCGCTCGGTCGACTTCGACGGCGAGCTTGTGGCCGTCGGCGACCCCTGGCCGTTCGAGCGCGGGACCGTGTTCTTCTACAGGCGCGTGCAGGGGGACTTCGAGCTGGTGGCGACGTTGAACGCGACGAACGACGATGTCGAGGGGCTGGGCAAGAGCGTCGCTCTCGACGGCGAGCGCGTGGTCGCCGCCTCGTACATCTCCGACCACACGGTCGTGTTTCGCCAGCCGGCGGTGCTGAACGGCGCGCCCACGTCGATCTCGGTCGCGGCGGGCGGGGTGCAGAGCTTCGAGCTGTCCAGCTGCACGGGCTTCGCCGGACAGGCCTACCTCGTCCTCGGGTCGCAGAGCGGAACCTCGCCCGGCGTGTCGGCCTTCGGGCTCACGCTGCCGCTCAACCCCGACCCCTACTTCCTGGTGACCTTGAACGGCTCCAGCGCATCGCCGCTGGCGGGGAGCTTCGGGAGCATCGACGCGGCCGGCGGGGCCGCGGCGTCCTTCGTGCTGCCGCCCGGTTCCGATGCGGCTCTGGTCGGGCTCGTGCTGCACCATGCCTTCGCGTTGCTCTCGGCGACCGGCGCCGAGCTGATCGCGGTCAGCAACGCGGAGCCGCTCGCGCTCCTGCCGTGAGCCTGCGCGACGAAGGCCCGCCGGCCTAGTCGTCGACGTAGCCGAGCGCGCGCAGGTTGGCCTTGGCTTCGGGCGTCAGCTCGACCGGAACCAGCGGCAGGCTGGCCGCCTCGCCCACGCGTATGGGTCGAGCGTCCTTCCCCGGCGCGGCGAGCCGCAGGTCGTCGCGCGTGACGTCGAGCGCGAAGGGAAGCGCCGGCGGAGCCTCGCCGGTGGGCCCGAGGCCGATGAGCTCGGGCGGGGCCGGGTGCCCGTTGACCCACAGCATGACGTCGAGCGCCGACTCGCCGGGCGCCGGGATGAACACCGCGCCGTCGCGGTCGCCGGGCTCGGTGTAGAAGCGGAACCACACGGCCGTGTCGTCCGGCGGCGCCGGGCGCGGCGGGAAGGTCACGCTGGGAGCGGCGCCGGTCGCGTCGGCGTCGGCGAGCGTCACGCGCAGCTCGCCGGTGGGGGACGGCTCCGACGTCACGCGCGTGGGGCTGATCGAGTCCACCTCGTGCCCGCCGCCGGCGCTCTCGACCTCGCGGAACTGGAAGCCGGCGAGCGGCTTGTCGCGCGGCACCACGAGGCCGGTCAGGAAGACCGGCTCGTCGGTCGGGTTCTGGAACGTCAGCGTCCAGCGTCGATCGGCCTCCGACATCAGCGAACGCACGAGGTTCCCGAGCGCCGTAGCCTCGACCGCGCGCTGCTCGGCCAGATCGTGCCGCTCGCCGGCGTCGTCGCGTAGGTCGTACAGCGCCTCGCCGGTCTCCGGCGCCCACCAGCGGACGAGCTTCACGCCGTCGCGGACCAGCGCCTTGCGGTAGCGGCCGGCGCGGTCGGTCTCGGTCAGGGCGAGCAGCGGCTCATCGGCCGGGTCGAGCAGCGCGTCGATCAAGCTCGTCCCCGGCAGCCCCTCGCGCGGCTCCACGCCGACCGCGTCGAGCACCGTCGGCAACACGTCGATCTGCCGCACCATGTCCGGATGGCGGCGCGCGTCGAGCCCCATCGCCGCGGGGAACTTGACCACCAGCGGGACGCGGATGACCTCCTGGAACATGTTGGAGTTGTGGTTCCAGTTGCCGTGCTCGTGGAACTCCTCGCCGTGGTCCGACAGCACGATCACGAGCGCTTCGTCGTACACGCCGAGCGCGCGCAGCCCGTCGAGCAGGCGCCCCAGCTCGTGGTCCGCGTAGGCGATCTCGGCGTCGTACAGCGCCAGCATGCGCTCGCGCACCTCGGGCGGCACCGGCGCGCCCGCGACCGGCGGCCGCGCGAGGCGCTCGTCGGGCCAGGCCGGGTCGTCCAGGGGCTCGCCGAAGCGTCGCTCCCACCCCTCCGGCGGGTCGTAGGGGTCGTGCGGGTCGATGACGTGCACGTAGAGGAAGAAGGGCTCGCCCGCGACCTGGCCGACCCAGTCGAGCGCCTCGTCGACCACGCGCTTCGAGCGCACGGCCTCGGAGGGCGCGTCGATGCCCGGCCGCGGCGTCAGGAAGCGAAAGCGGTCGAAGCCGCGCCGGAAGCCGGCGAGCTTGCCGAACACGAAGGCGTTCACGCCGAAGGCCGCGGTGGTGTAGCCGGCGGCGTGCAGGTCCTCGGAGATCAGACCGCGGTCGGCCGGCAGCGCGCCGCCCTCGTGGACCGCTCCGTGCTGGAAGGGCTGGAGCCCGGTCAGGATCGACGCCGTCGCCGGCTTGGTCCACGTCGACTGGGCCTGGCACCAGTCGAACACGACCGCCTCGCGCGCCAGCTCGTCGAGGTGCGGCGACGTGTCGCGCGTGTGCCCGTAGCAACCCAGCCGGTCGTAGCGCAGCGTGTCGATCAGGTAGAGCACGACCGGCACGCGCGCGCGCGGAAGCTCGGCCGCCTCGCGGCCGGCGTCGGAACCACAGGCCGCTGCAAACGCGAGCGCCAGCAGCGAGGGGAGGAGAAGGCGGGGGACCATCCGAAGGCATGATAGAGCGCGCAGCGCGCGCGGTGGCGGCGGATCGGCTTCGGTTGCCTCGCCGTGACCGGGGGCGCGGCGGTCGCGGCCTCTCCGGGTGCCGCCGTCCGCCGCGAGGCCCGCGGAGCGCCTCCGCACCCACCCGGACTTGCAGCCGCTTCGCGCGCCGGCGTACGCTTCCTCGGCATGACCGACCCGCCGGCCGACCTCGAGCACCAGCCGCTGGACTCCGCCGTCCACCGTGGACTGCTGCTCGCCATCATCGAGCGTGGCCGCGCGAGCTCGGCCTCCGAGCTGGCCAGCGCGCTCGGCGAGTCCGAGGAGCGCGTGCGCGACTCGCTCGCGCGGCTGGACGCCAACCACGGCCTGGTGCTGCACCCCGGCGGCTTCGAGCCGTGGCTCGTGCACCCGTTCTCGACCACGCCGACCGCCTTCTACGTCGAGGGCGCCGAGCGCGGCTGGTGGGCGCCGTGCGTGTGGTGCGCGCTGGGTGTGGCGCACCTCGTGCCCGGACCGGTGCGCATCCACGGCAGGCTCGGCGGCGAGGCCGAGCCGTGCTGCGTCGACTTCGACGCGGGCCGTCTGACGCCCGCGGGTCTCGTCGCGCACTTCCCCATCCCCGTGGCGCGGGCGTGGGACAACGTGCACCGCTTCTGCGGCTCGACGCTGATCTTCTCCGCGACCGACGCCGTCGACGGCTGGTGCGAGCGCCACGGCGTGGCGCGCGGCGAGGTCGTGCCGCTCGAGCAGGTCGCGGAGCTCGCGCGCGTGTGGTACGGCGGCCACCTGGCGCCGGACTGGCGCAAGCCGACGGCGTCCGAGGCGCGCACGAGGCTGGAGAGCGTCGGGCTCACCGCGGACCACTGGCGGGTGCCCGGGGGCGACGAGCGCTTCTGAGGCGCGGGCGCCAACACGTCGCGAACCAAGGCCGCGCTGGCGCGCCGCGCGGGGGCGTGCTTCCATGGCTCCCCCGCTCGATCGCTTGTCCGTCCCTTCTCGCACTACCGGCGCCACCCTGGCGCGGCGCGTCGGCGCCTTCCTGCTCGGCTTGCTGTTGCTCGAGGGCTCGCTTCGTATCGCGGGACACGTCTATCTGGAGCGCGGTGCGCGCGTCGGCGCACAGGACGGCGCCGCGGCCTTCCGCATCGTCTGCGTCGGCGACTCGAACACCTACGGGCTCTGGGAAGACGCCGCGGAGGCCTATCCCGCGCGCCTCGGCGAGCTGCTCGCGAGCCGCGGCGCGGACGGGCCGTACCGCGTGCTGAACCTGGGCGTGCCCGGGCTGTCGTCGTCGATGGTCGCGGCGCGCTTCGGCGAGACGCTCGAGCAGCACCGGCCCGACCTCGTGCTCGCGCTCGTCGGCGTGAACGACCTCTGGACCTTCGCCGGCGAGGGCGAGGTCGCGGCGGAGCCGTGGTACGAGCGGCTCCGCATCGCGAAGTTGATCCGCCTTGCGCTCCAGCGCGGCGAAAGCGTGGCCGACGACGGCGCCCAGGTGCATGTCGACCGGTCGGGCCGCGCGGTGAGCGTGCCCGCCGGCACCGAGGCCTTGGAGAGCAACCTGCTCGAGCGCCTCCCGCGGTCGCTGGCGGCGCTGAACGCGCTCGCGGCCGAGCGCGGCGTGCCGGTGGTGTTCCTGACCTACGCCTCGGATACGGGCAGCTACGGGCTGGCGAGCGACGTCGTGCGCTCGAGCGCCGACGAGCTCGGCCTCGCATGGATCGACGTGCGCGCGCGCCTCGTCGCCGGCCCGCCGGCGCTGGATGGCGTGGCGGCGTTCCACAGCGACGGGCACCCGACGGCGCTTGGCTACGAGCTCTTCGCGCGGCACGTGTATCGGGCGCTGACCGAGAGCGGGCACGTGGCGGGCGAGCCGCTCGAGGATCCCGGGGCCGCGCTCGCGACGGCGAGCTACGCCGACGCCAAGCTGCGCTTCGACCGCCGCAAGAGCGAGCTGGTACTCGTCGGCGAGGAGCCCGGCCGCGACTTCGCGATCGCCCTCAGCGTGGGCCCGCCGCCGCGCCCCGGACGGGGAGCGCAGCACCAGAACGCGCGCCTGCCGCTGAACGACGACTGGCTCTTCAAGCAGAGCCTCGCGAGCCCGGAGCTGCGTGGCCGGACCGACGCCGACGGCGCGGCGCGCGTGTCGCTCGGACCCCTGATCGAGGCCAACCGGCGCGCCGACGGCGAGCCGCTGGACCTGCGCGCCTGCTGCCTCATGCGCAGCGCCGGCGAGGGGCGCACGATCCGGCGCGTCGGGCCGGCCGTGCGCTTCCATCTACGCTAGGAGTCCTCCTCAGCAGGCGTCAGGTCGACGCAGATCAGCTCCTCGTCGTTGCGCAGGAAGATCTGCCGCTCCGAGAAGGCCGGATGCGACCAGCACACCCCGTCGCGCCGGTCGAGCTGGTCGCGCGTCGGGTCGATGAGGTGGACGCGGCTCTTCTCGTCGAAGCCGTCGGGGCTGAGCTCGGCGACGATCAGCTCGCCGCGGTCGTTGAACATCCAGGTGAGCTCGCCGTTCTGCACCATGTGGATGGTCGCCCAGCGCGCGCGGGGGACGGCGGTCTGGTCCTCCCAGACGCGCTCGCCGTCGGCGAGCCGCAGGCAGCGCAGCTCGCCGTAGCTGTCGACGCCGTAGATGTGCTCATCGCGGATCAGCGGCGTCGAGATGATGCTGTGCAGCGCGTCGGTCGAGCGCTCGTTCTGTCCGCGGCGGCGCCAGACCTCCTCGACCGCGAGCTCGTCCGCCGCGAGGCGCAGCAGCAGGCTGCCGTCGTAGAAGCCGGTGAGGAACAGGAGGTCGCCGTGCAGCACCGGCGTCGCGACGCCGAGCGGCATCTTCGACGGCGCGTGCGCGTGCTCCCACAGGAGCTCGCCGTCCTCGGGCGCCACGCCCACGACGCGATCGCCGGTCCAGGCGACGAGCACGCGCCGCCCGGCCTGGTCGATCACGAGCGGCGCCGAGTAGTTGCCGCGGTCGTCGAGGGCCTTCCAGCGCTCCTCTCCGGTCGCGGCGTCGAAGGCGACCAGGTACGAGCCCTCGGCGCCCGACGCGGGGACGATCAGGAGCCCCTGCTCGAGCACCGGCGAGGCGGCGATGCCCCAGATCGGCATGCGCACGCCGTACTCGTCCGCCAGGTCGTGGCTCCACACGACCTCTCCGCTGCCGGCGTCGAAGCAGAACAGGTGCCCCATCGTGCCCAGGCTGTAGGCGCGCCCGCCGGCGACCAGCACCGCGGCGCGCGGGCCGGCCTCGTAGCTGACGCCGACGTACTCGCAGGCGTAGGCATGCGTCCAAAGCGGCTCGCCCGTCCGTCGATCGAAGCAGTGCACGCGCTCCAGCTCCTCGTCGCCATCGACGCGGTCGGTGAGGTAGACGCGGCCGTCCGCGACCGTGGGCCCGCTGTAGCCGCTGCCGATCGGCGCGCGCCAGAGCGGCGCGAGCCCGTCCTCGGGGAAGCGCGTGCGCACGCCGTCCTCGCGCCACGTGCCGTCGGCGTGTGGGCCGCGCCAGCCCGGCCAGTCGTCGGCGCCGGCGGCGAGGGACGGGAGGTGGACCGGAAGGGAGAGCAGGCTGGGGAGGAGGACGAGCGGAGTCATGCCGCGCAGTCTAGTCCCCGCGGGCGGGCTCCGCTCGGCGGCGCGCCGGCCGGGTCGGGCCCGCCCGGCGCGTGCCGTCGTGGGACGGGCTCCTAGTTGCGCCCCGCCATGACCCCGCCGTCGACGTCCCACACGGCGCCGGTGACCCACCCGGCCGCGTCGGACAGCAGGTGGTCGACCGTCGCCGCCACGTCGTCCGCCTGGCCGATGCGGCCGATGGGGTGGAAGTCGTTGAAGCCCTGCAGCTCCTCCTCGATCTTGGCCGGCTCGATGAAGGCGCCGTAGATCGGCGTCTGCACCACGGCGGGGGAGACCGCGTTCACCCGGATGCCGTCGGCCGCCAGCTCCATGGCCAGGTGCTGGGTCAGCGAGTGCAGTCCGGCCTTGGCCATCGAGTAGGCCGACGACGGCGTCGCGGCGATGGCCTGCTTGGCCCACATCGAGCCGATGTTGACGATCGAGCCGCCGCCGTGCGCTCGCATGTTGCGCACGACCGCCTGGGTGAGGAAGAAGGTCGAGCGGTTCAGGTCGTGGTAGCGGTCGTAGTCCTCGCGGGTGTGCTCCACGAAGGGGCGTGGGCTGAAGTAGCCAGCGGCGTTGACCAGGTAGCGGACGTGGTTCGCGGACGCCTCTAGTGAGGCCTGGAAGCGCCCGACCGCCGCCTCGTCGTAGAGGTCGACGCTGGTCGTCTCGACGGTGCCCAGCGCCGAGAGCTCGGCCTTGGCGGCGGCGAGCTTCTCCTCGTTGCGGGCGACCAGGTGGACGCCGATTCCGCGCTCTAGTAGACGCTTGGCCGTGGCCCTTCCCATGCCGGTGGAACCGCCGAGGATCAGGGCTTTCGTGGTGGGTTGAGTCATAGGCGTTCTCCGTTCGGATTGAGGCTATCTAGTAATAGGTAGGTACTCCGGGAAAGAAGAAGAGCGTGTTCTTCTCTCCGGTGGTCGTCAGCGGACTCCGAGGGTCTGAAAGAGGACGCGCTGCACCGTGGCGAGAAGCGGCGCGCCGCCGGCCCGCGCGCGGCCGAGGATCAGGCCGCCCTGCAGGCTGGAGAGCAGCGTCGCGGCGAGCTCCGCCGGCTTGCCGGCGTAGGTGAGCTCCCCGTCGCGCACGCCGCCCGCGACCACCTGGGCCACCCAGCGCACGCTTCGGTCCAGGTAGTCGGACACCGCCTCCTGAAGCTCGGGTGCGAGGGTCTGGCGGTCGGCCGCGAGCGAGCCGCACAGGCAGATGGCACCCGCGGACTCGGTCTGCGCATACAGCTGGACGAAGGCCTTGAGCTTGCCCTTGGCGGTGCGTGCGGCGCGGTCGACCTTCGCCAGCGCCACTTCGAGCTCGGCCTGGTAGCGCCGCATCAGGGCCACGCCCAGGTCGGTCTTGGCCGGGAAGTGGTAGTGGATGCTGGCGGTCTTGATGCCGACGGCGTCGGCCAGGTCCTTGTAGCTGAACGCGTTGTACCCGCGCTGCTGGATCAGGTCCTGGGCGACGTCGAGCAGCTGGGTCGCCGTCTCGCCCGCTTGCTTCATGTTTGGCAATATACCTATGTGTAGATAGGTGTCCAGCCCTCCGCCCTGAAAAGATCCGCTGCCTCCCTCAGGGGCACGGCCAGGTCGTGAGCCCCTCCTCGCCGGGGAACGCCAGGTGCGCGTTCTCGGCGGTCAGGAAGTGCAGCTTCTTCTGCCCCGCATCGCTGGCGACGTCGAGCGTGTGGGCGCCCGACTTGGCGGTCTGGAGCTCGGAGGCCACCGCGCTCTGCAGCGATCCTTGGGCGTAGAAGCCGGGCCCGTAGTCCAGGAACGTGTGGGGCCCCGCGCCCGGCGGCGCCGGGTCGGCGTAGCGGGCGCGGAAGAGGCGCTGGGTCCAGGCCAGCGTGCGCGTCAGCTCGAACCAGAACTTCGACTCGTCTGCATCCTCGACGAAGTGCCCCGCCAGGAGGGCGAACTCGCCGAAGGAGAAGAACCAGCCGCTGTCCGGCTCGGCGTTGAGATAGAGCTTGTCGTCGCTCAGGCGCAGCCTGCCGTCCGCGAAGTGCTCGAACGCCTCGTGCAGTCCGCCGAGCTCTGGCGGCGCCGACGGGGTCGGGCCGGGGAAGTGCTTGCGGTACACCTTCAGCTGCAGGTCGGAGAGCCAGCGGATGGCCTCCTTGGCCTGGGACGACGCGATCCCCTTGGGGAAGTTGCCGGAGCTGAACTTGCGCGCCTTGATGATCACGCGGCGGCACAGCAGGCTCTGGAGCGCCAGGATGCGCTCGATCCGGCCGTCGTTGTCCAGCGCTCCGATCGCGACGTTGGTCTCGAGGTCGTAGTCCGCGAAGAAGTGGGCGAAGCTCTGCACCGGCCCCTCCTTTAGGCATGAGATCGCGCGGATGCGCTCCGCGGCCATCTCGTCGGGCGAGAGCCCCAGCGCCGTCGGCGGCTTCTCCTCCGACCACTCGACCGCGGCCAGCGACGGCGCCTCGCCCGTGTACCGCACGGCGATGCTCGCGACCTCGTCCTTGGGGAGTCGCTCGACCAGGAGCGCCAGCACGCCCGGCTTCTCGGCTTCGACGAGCTTCATGCAGTGCGACCCGTCGGCGAGCTCGGCGCCCAGGATCTTGGTGCGCGTGGGCAGCAGCGTCAGCGCCGCCCCCGGCCCCTGGTAGCCCTTCGGCGGCGGCGCGAAGCCGCCCTCTTTGCACCGGTCCTCGACGAGCGGGACCGACAAGACGCGCGTGGCGAAGCGGGTCCTAAGCATCACGCGCTCCAGTGGATGGCCAAGACGGGCTGCACGAGCGCCTCGCCGCCGAAGCTGGCGTCGGCGGTGTGCGGGAACATCTCGTAGGTCTTCCAGCTCGTCCCGGAGTTGGTCGAGACCTTCAGCTCGTAGAGGTAGCCGCGTTGGCCCGGGAGGATCGTCCCCCAGCCCGTGGGCGTGCCCGCGTGGTCGTCGGCGACGGGGTCGGCGTCCCACAGCTCGCCGTCCGCGGTCGGCATGACGTTCGCCAGGTAGCCCTTGGCCGCCGCGTAGACGTGCCCCGCGTGCGCGTTGTCGGGCAGGGTCACGGCGTCGACGCGCAGGAACTTGTGCAGCTCTTCGGGCACCTGCACGCCCAGCATCAGCCCCGCGTTGCGGTAGTGCCCCGGCGGCTGGGCCGAGCGTTGTTTCTGCGGCAGGACCAGCGGGGCGTTCCAGCCGACCGAGTCGTAGCCCGAGATCTGCAGGAAGCCTTGAACGGTAGCGGTGATCGGCATTGTGGTTGTCTTCCGGGGAGGTGTCAGCGGCGCGCGGTCCGCGCGCATCGGAAGCCCAGGTCGAACTGGGCGAATTCGGGTTCTATGCCTACGAAGCCGTGGAAGCGAAGCGAGAACCACGACGGCTCCGCGCGCCACGAACCGCCGAGGTACCAGTGCTCGTGTGGATGGGGGATCGCCTCGCCGAGGCCTTCGAGGACCAGCGGGCTCTCCGTCAGCTCGCGGGCGTTGCCGAGCATGTGGAAGAGCCCCTCCGGCGTGCGCGCCTCCGGCACCGAGCGGACGGGGCGCGCGTGCAGCGAGTACAGTCGGCGCGCGTCGGCGAAGTCCTTCGGCGTACCGTGCTCGACGCCCCACACCGCGCCGGCGGGCGGCTCTGTGGAGCCCCACGGGAAGTCGCGGGCCGCGGCGCCCGAGGCGGCGCGCTCCCACTCGAGGTGCGTCGGCAGGCGCTTGCCGACCCACTCCGCATACGCCCGTGCGTCGAGCCACGACACGCCCGTGACCGGCCGGTCGAGCCAGTCGGACGGCGGCTCCGCGGTCTCCCAGAGCGTCGGCGGCTGGCGGTCCGGATGCGCGCGCAGGAAGCGCAGGTAGTCGGCGTTCGTTACCTCGGCTTCGTCGATCCAGAAGGGCTCCAGTTCGACCGGCTCTCCTCCGAGGTGGCAGGTCGGGTGGACGGGCGCGGTGTAGCTCCCGCCCGCGAAGCGCACCATGTTGGCGTTGCTCTGCGGCGGGCTGCTCGCGGCGATGAGCGCCTCGATCGACCCGTCGTGCGGGGGGATCGTGCGCAGGAGCTCGAACACCGCTCCGTCGGCGAGCGTGACCTCGACGCGGAAGTGCCCCGGCCGCGACGGCAGGCTGACGATCGGCAGGTCGCCGAGCGGCGTCGGCGATCCGGGCTGGCCGGTATACAGGTCCAGCTCGCGCAGCGCGGCGCTTCCGGAGCGGCCGGCGAGGTCCCGCACCGAGAGCGTCGCAGGCTCCTCCGCGCGCCCGAGCAGCGCGAGCACGTCGGCGTCGCCGGGGAAGGAGAGCGCGAGGTCCTTCAGCCGCGAGATCACCCGGGCACGCCGCCACTGAGCCGACAGCGGGTCGAGCTCGCTCTCCGCGCCCGCGAGCATCTCCTCCGCGGCCCGGAGGCCCGCCGCGCGCACGCCAGCCAGCTCGTCCGCGAGCCGGCGCGCGGGCTCGCCGCCGTCCTCCTCGAGCTGGTCGAGCAGCGTGCCCAGGGAGCGCAGCTCGGCCGGCGCCAGCGAGGCCAGCTCGCCTTCGCGCGGGACGAAGCGCTCCCTCAGCTCCTGCTTCAGCTTCCCGACGCCACGCGCCTGCGCCACGCCGAGCCCGACGCCCAGCCCCACCACCCCGAGCACAACGGCCGCCGCGACGCCGGTCACGGCCGTTCGCCGCCGCTGCGCGAAGCGGAGCGCGCGCTTCAGCGGCGACGCGGGGCGTGCCTCGATCGCCTGGTGCTTCAGGAAGCGCTCGAGGTCGTCCGCGAGCGCACCCGCCGACGAATAGCGATCCGCCGGCTCGCGCGCCATCGCGGTGTCGACCACCACGCGCAGGTCGCGCGGCACGCGCGGGTTGCTGGCGCGGATCGGGCGCGCGCTGCGGAAGCGGATGTTGGTCAGCACCTCCTGGCTGGTCTCGCCGTCGAACGGGCGGCGCAGGGTGAGGAGCTCGTAGAGCACGACGCCCAGCGAGTACACGTCCGTGCGGTGGTCGACGGCGGCGCGCGCCGCGAGCGCCTGCTCGGGGCTCATGTAGTACGGCGTGCCGAGGAGCTCGCCGGTCAGCGAGATGCTGCCCAGGTGCTCGTCCTTTGCCAGGCCGAAGTCGACCAGGTGGGGCTCGCCGCTCCCGTCGAGGAGCAGGTTCGACGGCTTCACGTCGCGGTGCACGATGCCGCGCCCGTGGGCGTGCTGTAGCGCGCTCGCGACGGCCGCGCCGAGGCGCGCCACGGCGGCGATGTAGTCGGGCGTGTCGAAGACCGGGAGCACCGGCTCGCCGCTGGCTCCGCGGTCGCCGCGCTGCCGGCGGAGCTCCTGGAAGACGTCGTGGCCCTCGATCAGCTCCATCGCGATCCAGGGCGTGCGGTCCTCCTTGCCGACGGCGTAGACCCGCGCGACGCCCGGGTGGTCGAGCTGTGCGGCTGCGCGGCCCTCGCGCCGGAAGCGCTCGGCGCTGCTCAAGGCGGCGAGCGACGGCGACAGCAGCTTGAGCGCGACCTCGCGCTGGAGCGCCGGCTGGAAGGCGCGGTACACCGTGCCCATCCCGCCGCCGCCGAGCAGCTCGCGCAGCTCGAACTCGCCGAAGGAGCGGGGCAGGCTCTGCTCGGGCTCCTCCCCCGGCGGCACCAGGAACGGCTCGCTGCCGCCGCCGCCGAGCAGAGCCTCGACCTCGGCCCGCAGCTCGGCGTCGTCGCCGCAACGGCGGTCCAACAGCTCCTCCTGCTGGTCGCGGGACAGTCCCGCGGCCTCCAGGAAGATGGCCTTGGCCTCGGCCCAACGCTTCGGATTCAACTCAGCACGCTCCCCGGGGGCATCGCGGTGAGCGTATCACCCCCGAGGAGGAAACGACGGCTCTGCGGCGCACCCGTCAACGGGCCGCGGAGATTTCGCCGCCCCGTCCGGACCCGGTCGCGCCCGGGGGCGGCGGAGGCGGCGGGAGCGGTCAGCTGCCGAGGATCACCTCGAGCCCGCCGGTCAGCTCGAGCCCGCCGTAGGGCCCCGTGCCGGTCGACAGCGCCGCCTGGAAGTAGAACGGCAGACCGACGATCGGCGGGAGGTTCGGCACCTGGAAGAGCAGCTCGCCGGAGCCGGTCGCGTCCGTGGCGAAGACGCCTGCGAAGAGCGGCGACTCGATCAACCCGGCGCAGTCCGACCCCAGGCTCTCGAAGAACGGGTCGGCGGACAGGAAGAGCGACACGCCCGTCAGCGGCGCGCCCTCGGCGCCGATGCCGAAGGTGTCGCCGAGCGTCGGGGTGAGGCTGCTGGTGATGCGCGGCGGCGACGTCGTGCCGCAGCCGACGCCGTAGTTCTCGACCACCCAGCCACCGGCCTCGGCGACGGTTACGGAGTGGAGCTCTGATCCGATGACGCCGTCGTTCGCGGTGATGAAGATGTTGGTCCCCGCCCGGTAGTAGCGCGTCGCGCCCGATCCGGCGGCTCCGGAGGCCACGTCGGCGAGCAGCGTCGTCGTCGCCTCGGTGCCCTCGGTGACGTGGGGCTCGGCTCCCAGCACCGGGTCGGTCTTGGTGAAGATCAGGCGTCCATCGGTGAGGCCGACGCCCGAGGAGTAGTCGAGGTCGGTGACCTTCGTCGTGCCTGCGACCGTGCCGTCGGTGACCCAGAGCTCGACCTCACCCGGGACCGGGCGGGCGAAGAAGTACGCCACCGAGCCCGCGACGACCGGCAGGATCTGGAAGATGCCGTCGTCCGACGGCCCGATGAACGAGAGCTGGAAGGTGCCGACCGCCGTACCGTCGCTGGTCCACAGCTCACCGTAGGTGAAGCCGCTGAAGAAGAGCAGCCGGTCGCCGAGGGCGACGAGCCTCCTCGGAGTCCCGGTCGGGTCCGCGACCATCACGGTTCCCGCCTCGGTGCCGTCGCTCTTCCAGAGCGTGCCGTTGGACTCGAAGAAGATCTCGTCCCCGACGCGCGCGAAGTTGCGCGGCATGCCGGAGTCGTCGGGATCGATGTCCTTGACGAGCTTGGTGCCGCCGGGCGATCCGTCCGTCACGTAGAGCTCGTCGCCGACCCCGGAGTCCACGCCGCCGAAGTAGATCAGGTTGCCGAACGAGATGCGGTCCTGCGCGTTCGACACCACGATCTCGTCGAGCGTGCCCTCCGCCGACCCGTCGGTCACGAGGAGGTGCATCGGACCGAAGTTCTCGCGCGTCGCAACCAAGGCGCGTCCGGTGTCGCCGAGCGGCTCGATCCAAAGAAAGAACTCGACCGTGAACAGCGTGTTGACGTCGAGGAATGCGAACGTGCCCTCGGGAGTGCCGTCGGTGCGATAGAGCTGGCTGCCGGCCTTCCAGATCACCAGCTCGCCGACCTCGGCGAAGAGGTTCGGATCCTGGATCCCCGTGAAGCCCGAGGCGAGCTGCTCGGTCGTACCGGCGCTTCCATCGCTGATCCAAACCGACTGAAACCCGGCTCCGTCCTGCGTGCGGAACACGTAGCGGTCGCCCAGGGTGGCACCCTGAAGCGGGTTGCCGCCTGCCGGGCCTGGGATCAGGTCGAGTACGAGCGTGTCATCTCCGGTGAGCTGGCTGTGCCCGACCGAAGCGAGGGCGAGAGGAGAGAGAGCGAGCAGGGCGTGCAGAAGTCGCATGCGGGGGTCTCCTATAGCGCTTTGGGGGAGGACCCTCGAGTGTAAGCGAGAGCGCGGGATCGCGTCGGGCCGGCCCCTGACGCACGAGCGGCGCGAACTTCCTTCTCAGCCGGCACGCCGAGGCGCCGCGCCCTTCCCGTGTCCGACATCGTCGTAGGCCCCTTCGCCGCCGCGATTTGCGGGCCTCGCAAGCGCCTTTGCGCTCCGTTTGGCGGAGACCTACCGGAAGCACATGCATGCGGTCGAGTGTTCCGCCGACGCTCTGTGTAGAGATTCGCGCATGGCTCTACGCAGCAAGTCCAGACGCGCTCTGCCGAGCGCTTCCGCGCCGGCGAGACCGGCGTCTTCCTCCTCCTCGCAGTCCATTCGTCGCTGCCGCACGATCTGGGTGTCCGACGTGCACCTGGGGTCGCGCGGAGCGCGCGCGCGTGAGCTCGGGCAGTTCCTCGACGCGCACGCCTGCGACCAGCTCTACCTCGTCGGCGACATCCTCGACGGCTGGAAGCTGCGTCGCGGTTGGTACTGGGACGACGCGCAGACCGAGATCGTGCAGCGCTTCGTGCTGCGCGCCGCGGGCGGCACGCGCGTGACCTACGTGCCCGGCAACCACGATGAGGGCCTGCGGGCCTACGGCGAGCTGTCGCTCGCGGGCATCGAGGTCGTACCCGAGGTCGTCCACACCGCGGCGGACGGCAAGCGCTACCTGGTGCTGCACGGCGACCGCTTCGACGCCATCGTGCGCAGCCACCGCTGGCTGGCCGATTTGGGCGACCGCGCCTACTCGGTCGCGATCTTCGCGAACCGCTGGCTGAACGCGCTACAGCGGCTGCTGCGGCGGCCGCAGTGGTCGCTGTCGGGCTACCTGAAGGGGCGGGTGAAGGACGCGTTCGCCTATGCCGAGAAGTTCGAGCAGGCCATCGTCACCGAGGCGCAGAAGCGCCGCGTCGACGGCGTCATCTGCGGTCACATCCACAAGGCCGAGCTGCGCGCGATCGACGGGGTGCTGTACGCCAACGACGGCGACTGGGTCGACAGCTGCACCGCGCTGATCGAGCGGTACGACGGGGTGATCGAGCTCGTTCGCTGGACGGCCGACTCAGGCACCTGCACGCGCGAGGCCTCGACCGAAGCGGCGGTCGAGGTGTCCGCCGGCTGACCGCAGCGGCGCTACGCGTCCGCCCTCGGGCGCCGGGCGCCGCACCACGCCGGGCACTCCGGCGGCTGGGGGAGCGACGCGCGGTACTCCGAGCTGCTGCACCACACGATCAGGTTGCGCCGTCGCCCGCGTCGGATGGGAAACACGCCGTGGCGTTGCTTGCCGGCGTGCAGGATCGCGACGCCGGGTTCGTGGTCGAGCTCCAGGTCCTCGCCCGGGCCGCACGGCGTCTGTCGGTGCCGTTCGCAGCGGGCGCCGCGGAAGTACAGCTCCGACCCTTCGAACCGCTCGCCGAGGCAGACGTTGAGGGTCACCTCGCTGTCGTCGACGTGGAAGCCGAGGTCCTCGTCGCGCCCGAGCGCGTAGTCGACGACGAACCCGTGGTGCCCGTCGAGCGTGGCCCCGCCGATGTCGGGGTAGAGGCGCGCGGCGAGCGGCCGCAGGTAGCGCGTCAAGAGCTCGCCCAGCGCGGGCCGGAAGCCGACCTCGTCGAGGATCAGGCCGTACTCGTTCATCGAGTTGGGCCGCTGGAGCTCGACGTCGTGCTCGTCGCACCAGGCCTCGATGCTCGCGACCTCTTCGGCGAGTTGGTGGCACCAGGCCGGGGTCAGGATGCGCGTGGCGTAGACGCCGGGGACGAGCTCGCGCACGAGCCCCCTCCATCCTTCGTCCGTTCCGGCGGCGAGCGCCGCGAGGAAGGCGGGGTCGAAGTCGTCCGGTTGCAGCGTGTAGGCCGCGGGATGTTGAGGGGCGTACGCCATGGTGCCGAGCGCGGGAATCTACTCACTCGCGTCGCGGGCGGAAAAGATGTCCCAGCAGATTGGCACTTGCCGTAGGACTTCGCCCTTCCATAAAGGGCAGGAGAGGGCATCTTAAAGGTCTGCAAGGAGAGGGGGAGTCCGGTCGGTCGGCCCGCGGGCCGGGCAGTCCCACGGAGAAAAACCATGTCGCAACAGCAGCGAGAGCTTCCCCGATGGCTTTGGGTCGGGGTCCCCGTCGCCATCCTCGTCTCGGTTCCGCTCGCGCGGATCGTCGATGCGGACTTCCACGCGCGCTGGTTCAACCGCAAGGAGGGGCCCATCGAGTGGCTCACCGTCGCGGTCCTTCTGGTCGGCATCGCGGCCGGCGTCCAGGCCCTGCGCCGGCGACGCCTCCTGCCCGACCGGCGCCTGGCGGTGTGGCTCCTGCTGCACGTCCTCGCGGCGGTCTACATCGCCGGTGAGGAGATCAGCTGGGGCCAGACGCTCTTCGCCTGGGACTCGCCCGAGCTGTTCGAGCGCATCAACGGCCAGGACGAGACGAACATCCACAACACCTCCTCGTGGTTCAACGAGAAGCCCCGCATGGCCTTCGAGCTGTGGGTCATCTGGGCCGGCATCGTGCTCCCGCTGCGCAGGCGGCGGCGCCCCGAAGAGGAGGGCGACGCCGCGGCGGTGCGCCGCGCCTGGATCTGGCCCACCGCGATCTGCCTGCCCACGGCCATCGCTGCGATCGTGATGCGTGTCCCGGATCGCATCGAGAAGTGGTTCGGCGACTTCGAGCACCCGGTGCTGGCCGACCTGCGGCTCAGCGAGCCGCAGGAGCTCCTCTTCGGCTACTTCCTGATGCTCTTCCTGCTGTCCTTCCACGTGCGGCTGCGCGCGCAGGAAGCCGCCCAGCCGGCGGTCTGCACCGCGCCGCGCAAGCAGCGGAGCGCCGACGCGCGGGAGCCGGAGGGCTGCCTGGAGTCGACCGCGTACCGCCGCAGCTAGGGCGAGGCGAGGAGCACGGGCTCCGCCGGGGCTTGGCGGGGCGCCGGCGGAAGGAAGTTCCGGCCGTCCGGCCGTCGCTCCAGCGACGCGGCCGGCCTGCCGATAGCTGCCGGGGACCGAGGGTCCCCGCTTGTTCCGCCTCCCCCGTCAGCCGCATCGCTCCCACGCTGCCGCGTCCGCGCCCCGCGCGCCCCGCGCGCGCCGTCGCTGTGCTTGGGCGCTCCTAGCGCCCCTCACCACGCTCCTCGGCGGCTGCGGCACGCTCGAGAGCGGACGGGGCTGGGGCCAGGACGTGACGCTGCTTCCGTCGGTCGAGGTGCTGGGCCGCGCGGCGAAGGACGCGGCCCTCGATCCGTGGACCTGGATCCCGCTCGCCGGCGTCGGCGTGCTGCTGATCGACGACTGGGATGAGGGCGTCTCCGACTGGGCGCGCGAGGAGACGCCGGTCTTCGGCTCCCAGGACCGCGCCTCCGACGCGAGCGACACCCTGCGCGACGCGCTGTTCTTCTCGATGATCGCGACCTCGCTCGCCACCGACAGCGGCGAGGATCCCGGCACCTGGGCCTGGTCGAAGACCAAGGGAGTCGGCGTGTCGCTCCTCGCCACGAGCGCCTCCGAGGCCTTCACCGTGCGCGCGAAGGACATCGTCGACCGCGAGCGCCCGAGCGGCGCCAACCGCCGCAGCTTCCCGTCGAAGCACGCGACCAACGCCTTCTCGTACGCGCGCTGGATGTCGGACAGCCTCGAATCGGTGTCGATGCCCGCGGGCCTGCGCACGACGCTGCGCGTCGGCGCGAACACGACCGCGGCGGGCGTGGCCTGGGCGCGCGTGGAGGCCGGTCACCACTACCCCGCCGACGTGCTCGCGGGGGCCGCGGTCGGCAACTTCCTGACGTCCTTCCTGCACGACGCCTTCATGGGGCTGCCGCACACGGTGGACCTGCACGTCGATCCCGCGCCCGAGGGCGACGGGTTCATGATCGGCATGACCTGGCGCCCCTAGGGGCCGGTCAGGGCGCCGGCTCCGGCTCCTCGACGCGCCCGACCTCGACGTAGCCGAACACGCCGAACGGATCGCGGTGGAAGCGGCGGAAGGCGACGCTGTCCTCGGGAGCGCCTTCGGTCAGGGCCTCGATCTCCTGCTGCGTGCGGTAGTTCAGCGACCAGCCCATGAAGGTCTCCATGTAGGCCGAATCGGCGACGCCGGTCAGGAAGTTGCCGACGACGAGGCGTCCGCCGGGACGCAGCACGCCGAAGAGCGCCGTCGTGAGCGCCCGCGCCAGCCGCTCGTCGAGGTAGTCGTAGAGCCCGGCGGAGTACACCAGGTCGAAGGTCCCGAGCCGGCCCGCGCGGTTGGGCAGGCGCGCGACCGACATCTTCACGGGCGTGACGATGGCCGGGTCGACCGCGACCGCCTCGTCGAGGCTCACCTGGTCTGAATCGAGGGCGACGAGCTCTTCGAGCCAACCGCAGCGCAGCGCCGTGCTGAGCGCGGCCTCGCGCAGGTGCCCGCAGGCGACCGACAGGACGCGCGCCTCGCCCCGGCGCTGCCGCGCGACGTCGTCGATCACGTGCGCGAGCCACTCGCGCCGGTAGCGCACGCCGCGCACCGGCGAGCGGCCCATCGCCCACGCGTTCACCGTCTGCCCCAGGTCGGATGCGCCCGCCGCATCGCGCAGGCCGTAGAGGTGGTCGATCAGCTCAGCGTCGCCCGGGTAGCCGCGCGGCTTCTCGAAGCTGTGTCGGCAGGCGGGGTCCTCGTGGATACGCGCGCAGAGCGGGTGCGTGGGCACGGTGGACTGCGCAAAGCGCTCCCACTCCTCCGGCCCCATCTGCTCGCGCAGCGCGCCCAGCCCCTCGTAGAGCAGGTGCAGCCCGCGCGCCGCGTCGCCGCGGTCGAGCATGGTGGAGACGAGGTCGAGCAGGGCCTTTCCGGAGGGCGGACTCTTGGGAATGGTGGCGTTCATCGGGGTGGGGGTTTCAGACGGTCAGGTGCGCGATCGCGATCGAATAGCCGCTGCCGAAGCCGACGAGCAGAGCTCGATCGCCGGGGGAGATGCGGCCGCTGCGAACGCTCGCGGCGAGGAGGATCGGGAGGGAGGCGCTGGCCGTGTTGCCGACCTCCGCGATGTTCGAGGGCACGCGCTCGGCCCCGAGCCCGAGCTCGGGTGCGGAGGCGACCGCCTCCACCATGCGCTGGTTGGCCTGGTGGAACAGCACGTGGTCGACTTCGGCCAGGCTCAGCTGTTCGCGGTCGAGGTAGGCCCGGATGAGGCCCGGCAGGGTGCGTACCATGTCGCGGAAGACGCGGCGGCCGTCGAGCACCAGGCGGTGGCGCGAGGCGTGGTCCTCCTCGACGGCGAGCCGCCCGGCGCGCGCTGTGAAGCGGAAGAGCGGCGACGGAGCGCCGTCCGCGGGGGCGCGGGCCTCGATGCGCGGGCCGTGCTCGCCCAGCGTCCAGGTGTGAACGGGGTGGACGCCCACGCGCGCGCTGCGCCGCAGCACGACCGCGCCGGCGCCGTCGCCGAAGATCGTGCAGGTCGCGCGGTCGCTGGCGTCGGCGAGGCGCACCATCGCTTCGCTGGCGACCACGAGCGCGGCGGCTCCCTCGGGCTCCGACGCCAGCCGGCGCGCGGCGATGCCCAGGGCCACCAGGAAGCCGCTGCAGCCGATCGTGACGTCGAAGGCATCGGCCTCGGGCGCCAGCGCCAGGTCGCGGTGGACCGCCGTCGCGAGGGCGGGAAAGGCCATGTCGGGCGTCACCGTGCTGACGATCACGCAGCGCACGTCGGCGGGGTCGACGCCGCTTTCGGAGAGCGACCGGCGTGCCGCGTCGAGCGCCAACCCGCGGGTGCTCCAGGCGGCGTCGAGCACGCCCCGGGAGCGCACGCCGAGGCGCTCCAGAGGGAACTCCGGCGTGCTGAGCTCGATCTCGCGGTCGATGCCGCGCTCGCTGAGCTCGGCCGGGATGCGGCCCATCAGCTCGGAAAGCTCGACGTTGGAGAGCGTCGCCCCGGGCACGTCGAGCGCGGGCAGAGAGGAGACGGGCGCGAGCAGCTCGACCCGCGGCCAGTCGCCCGGGGGCGCCTTCTGTGCCCGCGCTGTGGCGGGCTGGCTTGTGGTGGATCCGATCATGGTGCGGCGACCGCATCGGCGTGCGGTCCGCTGGGAGATCGCGATCCACGGGCCGGGCCCGTCACGGATTCCGAAGAAAAAGCGTCTTCTCCGAAACGCGCGGAATCACCGCGTTTCGGTGGCGGACGGGGCCGCTCGACGACGTGGTCGCCCTGCGGCCCCGCCCCGCCCGAAGCGGGGGCGGACTACTTGCCGTACACGATCTCGAACGCGCCCGACGAGCTCCACCCGGTGACCGACCCCGGGTCGAGGACGAACACCTGGTGCGTGAAGGCCAGCCCGAAGATCGCCGGGAGCGTCGGCAGGGAGAACGCGAAGGAGCCCTCGCCCGCGACGCCCGGGGCGCCGCTCAGCGTCACCGGCGACAGGATGGTGGGGTTGCCGACGTACAGCGTCATGCCGGTGAACGGCGTGTCGGGCACGAGCACCTCCTCGCCGCTGAAGATCAGGATCGCGAGCCCGCCGCCCACGCCGCGGACGATGCGCAGCTCGCCGTCGGGGTTGGTGCTGGTGGCGGGCCCGAGCGCGCCCACGAGCGGCTCGACGCCGCCCGTGCCCGGGAAGCCCTGCCCGAACTGGCGGAGGGTGCCGCCGCAGGGGGCGGGCACGAGCTGCCCGCGCGCCAGGTCACGGCCGATCCCGTCCAGGTCGCCGTCGCTGTCGACGTCGGCGAAGCCCCGGAAGTCGCCGGTTTGGTGGTACTGCGTGAGGGCCTCGTAGGTCAGCCCCGAGGTGCGCTTCCAGACCGCGAAGAGCGGAATCGAGAAGCCGAGCGGGTCGTTGGCCTCGTCGAGCGTCAGCAGGTCGCTCAGGCCGTCGTCGTCGACGTCCTGGACCCCGAGCAGCCGCAGGTCCGGGACCTCGGCGGCGAGCACGACCGCGGAGGCGAAGGTCCCGCCGGCGTTCTCGAACAGGTGCAGCTCGATGCCCAGCGGGTCGGCCGCGGCGACGTCGTAGTCCCCGTCGTCATCGAGGTCGACGTAGACCGCCTCGACGTTGCCCGCGACGTTGCCGATGACGGTTTCGACGAACGTGCCTTCGTCGTTCTCGTAGACCACGATGTCGGTCGTGAGCCCGACGTCGCGCGCGACGAGCAGGTCGTTGTCGCCGTCGCCGTCGGTGTCCTTGGCGTCCTGGCCCACCCCGACGTAGACGTTCTCCTTCTGGTCGAAGAAGGCGCCTCCGGTGTTGCGCCAGTACCCGCCGGCCGCGAGCACGTCGATGTCGCCGTCGCTGTCGGCGTCGGCCGTCATCCAGTAGTTGTTGAAGCTGGGCGGGGCGATCTGCTCCAGGGGCAGAGCCGCGAGCCCGAGGTCTTCAAGCTCGCCGGCCCCGTTGACACGCAGGACGCGCATCTCGATGAAGCCGACGCTGGTGCCGAAGTTGAAGTCGAGCTCCATCAGGTAGTCGAGCCGGCCGTCGCCGTCGAAGTCGCCGATCGCGCTGGCTTGACCCCACTGGAAGCCGCCCGCCGGCGGAGGCGGAAGCAGGCCGGTGAAGAGCTCACCGGAGTCGTAGAGGAAGGCGCCCGAGGCGTCGTTGATGTCGCGCTGCCCCGACGCGCCGCCGAGGTGGTCGAGGTCTCCATCGCCCTCGAAGTCGGCCACGACGTCGCCCGGGAAGTAGGTGAACCAGCCGTCTTCGAGCTCGCTGCTGTCGAAGGTGCCGTCGCCGATGTGGAGCGTCTGCGTGGCCGCGTAGTCCAGGTTGCCGTCGCCGTCGTAGTCGGCGGGGCCGCCGCCCGGCGCCTGGCCCGTGCTCGTGACCTCGAAGCCCTCCGAGAAGGTCCAGTCGCCGTCCGACTGGATCACATCGAAGGAGAAGCTGTTCGACATCAGGTCGACCCAACCGTCGCCGTTCCAGTCGCCAACGCGCAGGTCGTGCGGCTGGACCCAGCCGATCTTCGGAGTGGGCACCAGCTCCTCGGCGCGCTGGATCAGGCCCAACCCGCTGTTCTCGTAGGTCTGGACCCAGGCGCCCGCGGCGAACGAGGTCATCATCAGGTGCACGAGGTCGACGTTCCCGTCGCTGTCGAGGTCCGCGGCGCGGATCCGGTGGTTGATGTTCTGCATCGAAGCCGGCACCGGGAAGCTCGGCCCGTAGACCGGCGCACCGCCGAGGGTGGGGAAGACGCGGACGAACTCGAAGTCGACCGCCGTCGCGGCGATGTCGTCGTCCCCGTCGCTGTCGAAGTCGCCGACCGCCTCGACGAACGCGCCGTCGGGGTCCGCGGCTCCCCCGACGGGGAGCGCGGTCGAGACCTGGAAGGTCACGCCATCCCAGTCGAGCCAGACGAGGTAGCTCTGGAAGTCCACGTCCGTCCACTTGACGGCGATCTCGTCGGCCGCGTCGCCGTCGATGTTGCCGGCGAGCTGGTTGACCACGCCGATGCCGAACTCGAGGAACGCGCTCCCCGAGAAGCCGCCGGCGCCGTCCCCGAAGTGGACCTCGAGGCCCTCGGGCCCGCCGAAGGTGGCCGAGTGGTCGATCGCCACGTCGAGGTTCCCGTCGCCGTCGAAGTCGCCGAGCGCCGGCTGGTTCAGGGCGAAGTCGACCCCGGCGCCGCCGGAGAAGTCCAGCTTCGGCCCGGGCGTGAAGGCGCCGCTCCCGTCGTTCAGGAGGACCGTCATCGCCGACCAGGTCAGCACGCCGTCCATGTGGAGCAGGTCGACGTGGCCGTCGTTGTTGAAGTCCCCGTTGGCGCGGAACTCGCCGCCGACCGCTTCGGGCACGTAGCGCGGGAGGTCGAAGAGCTGCTGGGCGGAGGCCGTGGCGGCGGGGACGGCCAGGGCCAAGACGAGGGCGATGGGGGACGTGCGGGCGGTCATAGGCTCCTCTTCGGGGGGCTTCGAGTCCGTGGGGGGAGGGGGGCGGCCCCCTCCCCGGCCTAACCGTAACGGACCTGCGGAGTCTTCGCTCCGCGCGCCTACTCGCCTCCGTTAACGATGAGTGCGCCCCCCTTCGCGCCGGAGCCGAGGCCGGTATCGTGGGCGCCATGGGTGCCCTCAACGCGACGCTCCCCGTGCGGCTCTTCGCTCGAATCGGCCTCCTCGCCATGGCCTCCGCGGGCGTTCCGTGGGCTTCGGCGGCGGCCCAGGGGCTCTCCGACCCAGGCGCCCGGCCTCTGGCGGCGGGCCGCGCGGCGGTCGAGGCGGATCGGCCGGCCGAGGCGGTCGCACACCTGACCGAGGCCTGGTCGTGGCTGGGTGGCACCGAGGAGATCTCCGCCCTCCTGATCCGCGCCGCGGCCGGCGAGCCCGACGCCGCCGCGCTCTGGGCCCATGAGTGGGTCGCGGCCGCCGCCAGCGCGCGCGGCAAGGCCAAGCTGCCCTCCGACCTGCGCAAGCTGCTCGGCAAGGACCCGCACCCGGGCAAGGTCGCCGCGGCGCGCGCGTCGGCGGTCGAAGAGCTGGTCCGCCTGGCCGGCAGCCGCCGCCGCGACGGGGCGAAGAACGCGGACGAGCTGCTGGTGGCGCGCTGGCTCGAGCGGCTCGCGCTGGAGCTCGCGGCGGAGTCTCCCGCGCTCCTCGCCGAGTACGGCGAGGAGCTCGACCCGCGCCTGCGCGAGGCGCCCGAGCCCCACGCGGACCTGATCGCGGCGCTCCAGGCCGAGCTCACCAAGGCGATGGCCAACCGCCGCTTCGGCGACGCCGTGCGGCTCGCGCGCGTGCTCCGCGGCCTGGCCGGGCAGGCGGGCCTGAAGGATCTCCAGGGCGAGGCGCCGGACGGTATGGACGCCGTCGAGGAGCGCGCCGTGACGGCGCTCCGCCTGGCGCGCGACGCCCTGAGGCGCGAGAGCGGCGAGCCGTGGACCGTGGCGGAGCTCGAGGAGCTGCGCCGCTCCGAGGGCGAGGCCTTCACACGCGCGCACCACACCTTCGGACGCCCCGGCGTCGCGATCTCTCCCACCGGCAAGTACCGCGTGGAGACCGACTGCGGCTTCGAGACGCTGCTCGGCGTCGCGAAGACCATCGAACTGCACCACGACCGCCTGGTGGGCTGGTACGGCCGCGATCCCTTCGTCGGCCGGCAGGGAACCGTCCGCATCGTGCCCGAGGCCGAGGGGCTCGAGTCCGAGGGCGCACCGTTCTGGTGGGTGGGGGGCTTCCAGGGCGGCGACGTGACGACCATGCGCTTCGCGGTCGGCACGATCGAGGGGCTCGGTCACGGCCTCACCCACGAGCTCACGCACCGCTTCGACGGCGCGCTCTTCCCCGGTCAGATGGCCTGGATGACCGAGGGCAAGGCCGTGTGGACCGGCGGAGCCTACGGCGGCTCGATCGACCGCGACTTCGTCGCGAACCACGCTTCGTTCGGCACGATCGAGCGGACCTGGATCAAGGGCTACGGCGGCGCCAAGAAGCTCGAGGAGCTGATCACCGGCGAGATCGAGGAGTACCGCGACAACTACTTCGCGGGCTACGCGCTCTACGTCTACCTCACGACCTGGGAGGTCGATGGCCTCCCGCTGTTCGCCGAGCAGGTCGAGCCCTACCTCGCCGGCGGTTTCCGCGGCAACCGCAACCCGCTGCCCTGGTTCGAGCGCCACTTCGTCGACGGCAAGGCCGGCCGCCCGGAGACCTTCGAGGCGTTCGCCGAGGGCTTCGCCGAGTTCATCGGCGGCTTCTACTGGCAGGACCGCAAGCCCTGGACCGAGCGCTACACCCAGGACGTGCCGGCGACCGGCGGTGGAGGCTACGTCTACGACGCCCCGACCTGGGTCTGGTCGCGCGAGCGCGCCGAGCCCTCCTTCGGCCAGGGGCAGGCGCGCGCCGCGGCGGAGCTGCTCGCCGAGCTCGGACGCAGCCGCGACGCCCTCGCCGGCTTCGTCTGGGGGCTGGCCGAGGACGGCCGCACGCCGCTCGTCGAGCCGCGCATCGCCGCCCTCTGCGACGAGCTCGGGCGCCGCGACGCCGCCTGGGCGCTGCGCGCGACGCTGGCGCTCCCGATCTCCGCTCCGCCCGAGCCGCCGCCGTTCAAGCTCCCGCGCACGCGCGCCTATCTGTCCGCCCTGCGCGCCGCCAGCGAGGACTACGCCGAGGAGGGCCGCCGCAACTCGGCCGCCGCCCTGGCCGCCGACCATGATCGGCTCGCCGCCCGCCTGGCGGCCGAGCCCCTGCGCGCCGGCCTGCCCGCCCCCTCGACGCTGCACCCGTTCGATCCGCCGCCCGATCCGCTCGACGGCTGGATCGAGGACGGGCTCACCGGCTTCGAGGAGCTGCGCCGCCCCGGCCTGTGGTACGCGGCGGACGACGGCAGGCTCCACGTCGGCCGCAAGAAGCCGCGCGAGGGGACCGGAACCATGGACCGCGCCGCGCACCAGCGGCACGCGTTCACGCGCTCCTCGCACTGGCACCTGCCCGGTCGCTACCGCGTGTCGGCCCGGGTGCAGCTCACGACCTCGTTCGTCGACGCCGCGCTCGTCCTCGGCTACACCCGCCGCGACCGCAACGTCCGGCTCGGGTTCAGCGCCGGCGACTTCCTCTATGCGATCGGCAGCAAGGAAGGGGCGGAGGAGATTGAGTCGATCTCCTGGAACCTGACCGGCCGCTTCATGCGCGAAGGCGCCCTCCCCGGCTCGCACCCGCGCGGCAAGGTCGACTTCGGCCGCACGGTCAGCGCCTTCCAGCTCGACCTGCTCGTGGACGGCCCCAAGGTCCAGGTCTTCGTCGACGGCAAGCCGCGGGGTACCTACCACACCCCCGACGGCGCCCCGATCGAGGGCTACGTCGGCTTCGCGACGCGCACGGGCGCGATCAAGGTGCACCACCCGACCGTGCGCCGCCTCGACCGCACCGACTTCGCCGAACGCGGCGTCGATCGGGCCTTTGAGATCCTCCTCAACCACGCCTTCCGCGGAGGCCAGACCCCGCCCGCCAACGGCCTCCTGTTCCTCCGCATGGCCCAGCCCGATGATGAGGAAGAGGGCTACGCCTTCGACCCGGACTACTGGGTCGAGAAGGCGCTCCGCGCCGCGACCAAGCTGGGCGAGCTCGCGCGCCAGCAGGACGTGCTTCAGCCCTGGGTGCTGTCGGTCTCCGAGCTCCTGGAGGGAGCGCCGCTCGACAAGCTGCGCACCGAGCTGGAGGCGACGCTCGGGGAGCCCGCGGTGATCCTCACGTACCCCTTCGTGCCCCCGCCGCCGCCCGCGGACGATCTCGACGAGGCGCGCGATGAGGAGCGCGACCGCGACACCAACTGGCTGACGCTGGTGGACCCGGCGGGCGTGGTGCGGGTGCGGCACCCCTTCTTCGGCTGGGAGAAGGACCTCCCGGACACCGCGGCGCACTGGCTCGACGTGCTGCGCGAGAACGGCTTCCCGGCGCGCGAGCTGCCGGAGGTGCCGAGCCGGCCGGAGCCGGACGAGGGGATCGAGGAGCAGTAGGAGCCCCCGGGCCGGCGCGGCCCGGGTCCTTTTTTGGGGTTTGTCGGTGGAGCCCGCCGGCGATGTGCGCCTGGGCCGGCCGAGGCCGCCCGTGCCTCGTCCCCGCCGAGCGCACCGGGTTCCCGGAGCGAACGCGGCGTCTTCGCACGAACCCAGAAGAGCTCCCAACCATGACGCGCCACCCGCTCCGAACCGCCCTCCTCCTGCTCTCCGCCGCCGCGGCCTCCTGCCACCAGTCCAGCAGCTCGAACAAGAACGCCGCTCCCTCGGTCCAGTTCACCGCACCCCTGACAGCGATCAGCGTCGACGTCGGCGCGCCCGTCGAGATCCGCTGGATCTCCGAGGACCCCGACAGTGACGCGCTGACGACGATTCTCGCCGTCGGGCTCGACCACCCGGGCTCAGCCGAGCTCGTCGTCGACGCCGACGAGGCGGGCGGCGCCGAACAGGTCTACACCTGGACCCCGGCGGCGGGGCTCGAGGGAACCTACGCCATCCGCGCCGTCATCGACGACGGCGCGAAGCAGACCGAGGCGACCGCGCCGGGCACGGTGGCCGTCGGCGTCGTCGCATCGGTGTCCGGTGCCTCGTTGCTCGCCGAGAACGGCCTGGGCCAGACGGTCGTCGCGTTCCCCGGCGGCGAGCACGCGATGATGGGGCTGGTCGAGCAGGGGGCGCCGGTCGTCCTGGATCCAGGCGGTCCGAACGAGACCCTGTTGGCGAGCGAGCGCATGGATGGCTTCGTCGCCAAGTACGCGCCCGACGGCGGGCTGCTGTGGGCCGCGCAGTCGTACATTGACGACACGGTGATCTACGACGAGTCGTCCGACGGCGGGTTCGGTTCGCTGGCGTTCACCCGCGACGTCATCGCCTTGCCCGACGGCGGCGTGCTCGTCGACTACGTCTTCCAGGGCCGCGTCACCATCGGTCTGGGCACCCCGGCCGAGGCGACCTTCGAGACCGGCATCACGGACCCGCGGGACGTCCTCGCGCGCTACGACGCCGCGGGGGAGCTGGTCTGGGCGATGGAACCCTACGCCGTACCGCTCGACGAGGAGGGCGCCGAGGAGGCGCGGCTCGAGCCCTTCGGCGACGACGCGTTCGTGATGGTCGGGACGCGCTACTCCCAGATGGTCTTCGGGCTCGGCGAGCCGAACGAGACCGTGCTGCCGGAGGCGTCGTCCTGCGGCTTCTTGGCCGGGTTCAGCCTCGACGGCTCGCTCACCTTCGCGAATGGGCTCTACGCCGGGGCCACCGGATACGTCGAGCGTGCCCACGTCCGCGTCCACGCGAACGAGATCGTCGTCGCCGGCGCATTCGCGGGAACGGCCACGTTCGGCGCCGGCGAACCCGAGGAGGTGACCCTGAGCTCGACCGACGGCGACGCCTTCGACGGTCTGCTGGCGCGCTTCGACGCCGGCGGAGGGCTCCTCTGGGCGCGCGTGGTCGCGGCGCCCACCGGGCCCGCGAACGACGGCCTGTTCGCACTCGACCTGGCGATCGACGACGGCGGCGCCCTGCACGTCCTGAGCGAGCTGGACGACCAGGGCGCCTCGTACGCGTTCGGGCTGGGGCAGCCCACCGAGGTCGTCGTCGACACCGAGGAAGGCAAGGGCTATCGCGTCGTGACGCGCTACGACGCGTCGGGTCAGCTCGAGTGGAACCACGTCCTCGCCGCCCAGGGTGGCTTCGATGACGACGAGGAGGACGACATGTGGAACCCCGCCCGGCTTGCGCCGGTGCCGGGCGGCGGCGTCGCGACGGTCGGGCTGTTCGACGATGAGCTCTCGATCGACGGAGCGCCGCCGATCCTAGTCGAGGCGGCGCCCGGCTTCGGCGAGCTGTTCGTCGCGCGCTTCAACGCCGCTGGGGGTACCGCCTTCGCTCTCAACGACGGTGGGACGGAGGTCTACCTCACGACCGCCTGCATCGCGCCGCTCGAAGATCGGCTGGTCATCCTGCTCTCGGGCGAGCCGGAGGGGACCGGCCTGGCGGACTTCGGCACGAACGAGGGGGCGGGAGAGTCGGTCTTTCTCCCGGTGTTTGGCGTCCTCCGCGCGGTCTACGGCTTCGACGGGGTGTTCTAGCTGTCGTTTCCAGGGACGTTGTTCATCCCGATCGCTCGATCCGGTTCATCGGGGGCGAGTAGCCGAGGCTACCGTGAGGGCGGACTCGGTTATAGTAGCGCAGGTAGCTCTTGAGCGCCAGCCTTCGGCCACGCGAGCTCAGGTAGGGCTTGGCGTAGGCCCACTCGCGCAGGAGCGTCTGGATGAGCCTCTCTGCCTTGCCGTTGGTCCGAGGCCTGTAGGGGCGCGTCGTA
>JBCCGI010000008.1:0-166076 GCA_039029355.1 Planctomycetota bacterium | reverse complement strand
CTAGCCGCCATCCCTCACGAGTCTCGACCGAGATCGGCGTAGCCGCTCGGCATGTCGCGACTTAGCTCCCTCAGGGTGCTCGACGACCCGTCAAGGTCGCCTCCGCTCCCTTCGGTCGCAAAGCCGCAACCTACCGGCGTCCACACCGATCTCGGCCAAGACTCGTGAGGGATGGCGGCTAGGCCCCGAGCGCCCGCTCGATCTGGCGGGCGTGGCGCTCGGCGTGCCGCACGATGAGCTCGACGTACTGGTAGAGGTCGAGCCGTCCATCGCCGCCGGTCTCCTCGCCGACGCGCGACATGCGGATGCGGTGCAGCGTGCCCTGGCCCTCGGGCCAGGCTTGGAGCGGCGCCAGGGCGCGCTCGGCGTCCCGGGCGAGCTGGCCCGCCGACTCGGCGGGGGAGCGGGTCCCGGTGGGCGTCATGTGCTCGGGGTGCGGCCAGCGGCGCGGCGAGGCCGCGGCGCGCGCGACGTCCTCCAGTCCGGGGGGCGCGTCCGGCCAGGGGAGCCCGCGCGCCAGGCGCCGGCGGGTGCGCTCGGCCAGCTTGTCGACCAGCAGCAGCAGGAAGCGATCGGCGAGGGCCACGTGCTCGAGCACTTCCGCCGGGCTCCAGCCGCCGTCCGGCGGCACGGCCGCCAGCCGCGCCTGCGGCTCGCTCGCCAGGCGCACGAGCCGCCCGAAGGTGCTCCGGCAGCGCTCCGCCAGGTCGGAGTTCGCCTTGCTGTGCTGCGCGCGCCAGGAGTCCGCCCGGGAGGGCGGAGCGCTCAACCCACCATCGCCGGCGAGCGGTGGGGGACGACCAGCACGCCCTGGCGCACCAGCTCCAGCAGGCGCGCCTGGAGCGCTGCCTCGTCGCCGCCGGCGGCGGCCACGAGCTCCTCGCAGGTGCGCGTGCCGTCGGCGGCCGCGAGCAGGGTGTGCTCGGCCTCGCTCAGCGGGTGGGTGGTCTGGGTCAGCGTGCAGAAGGCCGCGAAGCACGGCGTCGTCGGCACCGGGCCGCCCTCCTCCGGCAGCTGCTCGGCCGCCGGGGTGAAGATGTCGAACTCGAACCGCCGCAGGTAGTTCCACTCCGGGAAGCGCGGGGTGGCCCCGCGCAGGTCGTCCCAGGACTCCGGCAGGAGGCCGCCGCGCTCGAAGTTGGAGAGCTCGCGCGCGCGCTCCGGCTGGTCGGTCAGGTAGACGTAGAACGCCATCCGCGTCACGGTCTCGGAGTCGCCCCGCGACAGGTAGGCGGCGTTGAGCTCGGTGCGGTCGTAGTGCGTCGTGCCGTCGCGGTGCAGGTAGTCGTAGGTGCCGTCCTCGCGCTGCACGATGTCGATGTCGTACAGGTCGCCGCCCGACTCGAACACGTCGTCGTCGGGCACGATCGTGTACGTCCCCATGTAGGAGGAGAGCAGCACCGCCTCGCGGTGGTCGTCGAGGTACTTGTAGCTCGCCAGGGCTTCCTGCGGCGTCTCGCCCGGGAAGCCGATGAACCACTGCACGCTGACGGCGATCTTCGAGTCGCGCATCGCCTCGAGCATCAGGTGCACGCGCTCCAGATCGTTGCCCTTCACCATCCGGTCCAGCATGCGCTGGCTGCCCGACTCGTAGCCGAACTGCAGGAACTTCGCGCCGCCCTCGGACAGGAGGTCGGTGAAGGACTGGTTGGTGAAGGTCTTCTCGAACTTGGTCTCAGCGCCCCAGTAGATGCGCTTGTCGCCGCGGTCCTTGTTCCACTTCGAGATGTCCTTCATCAGCCGCGGGGGCGTCAGCGGATCCCAGAAGATGAAGTGGCGCGAGCCGGTCTGGTCCTGGATCTTCTCGATGTCCTGGGTGACCAGCTGAGCCTTGCGGAAGCGGAAGTTCTGCTTGATGTCGAACGAGCAGAAGGTGCACTTGCCGTAGTAGCAGCCGCGCGAGGTCTGGTAGTTGACGACCGTCACGGGCAGGAAGTAGCGCCCCAGCGGCACGCCCGAGAAGTCGGGCGCGGCGATCTCGTTCAGGTTGGGCATGTCGCGCGCCACCGGCGGGTGCACGGTGCCCTCGGCGTCGCGGTAGTAGAGGTTCGGCGTGCCGTCGAGCTCGTCGCCGTTCTCCAGCGCCGTCGCGAAGCGCGGGAACGACAGGTCCGCCTCGCCGGGCATGGCGAAGTCGGCGTAGTCGTAGAAGCGCGGGTCGTTGCAGAACTTCTGGTGGAAGGCGGAGATGATCGCCCCGCCCACCATGGTCTTCAGCTCGGGCGCGCGGCGCTTCAGCGCCTTCAGCAGCGCGAAGCCCTCGACCGTCTGCTCGTTGAACGGAATCGTGACCGCGACGAGGTCCGGTTTGGTCGCGAGGATCTGGTCGAGCACCACCTCCTCGACCAGCTGCGAGATCGGGTTGTCGAAGTCGGTCTCGAGGTAGCCGAAGAACTCGTCGTTGAAGCTGTGCTTGAGCTCGTGGAAGACCGGGTTGATCGAGTAGGCGGCCCGCAGCACGTTCGCGATCGTGTCGTAGGCCCAGTTGACCTTCTCGGGATCGCGGAAGTGCTCCCAGCTGCGCAGGATCTCGCCCGCGCGGGAGGCCTCGACCAGCTCGTCGAAGGGCACGACCGAGAGGGTCGCGAGGCCCTGGAGCTGTCCGAGCTCGGCGCGCGTCAGCGTGTCCTTGGCGGACAGCCGCTGCCAGCTGTCTTCCAGCAGCGCGCGGGCCGCCTCCAGACGCTCGCGCGAGAGCAGGCGCTCAAAGACTTCCAGGTTGGCGTCGACGATCGACACCTCATGTCCGGCCTCGCCTAGGCAGCCCGCGAGCAGCGGAAGGGCGCCATAGGGAGAGCTGGGAACGTTGCGGTTGGGGGGGTAGACGAGGGTGATGCGCATCCAGGAATCCGCAAAGCTTACGCCAACTGGAGAGTCGCGGCCACCGGGGCACCTCTTAAGTTCCGGCGAGGGAAGAAGCGCCTTCGGGGGTCGGGGCCGCCGCACCGCCCGGAGGCAGGCTGCGGCCAATCCCCAAGGATCGAGCGTGGCGTGGGGGGGAGCTTGAGGGATTCGATTCTAACGCACGAGCGGCGCTAGGCGGGAGGGCTCCAGGAGACCTTGTAGCGGGTCTTCCTCACCGGCCAGCAGGCGGGCCGCCAGGCGCCCCGCCTCCGCTCCGGCGCCCATGCCCGCTCCGCCGAGCCCCGCGACCCAGAAAAGACCGCCCACGTCCGGGTCCGGCCCGATCGCGAAGCGGCCGTCGGAAGTGAGCGTCCGCAGGCCGGCCCAGGCCTCGGCGGTCGGCCCCGGGGGCGTCCGCAGCAGGCGCCCGGCGAGGCTCCGCACGCGCTCCAGGACCTCGGGAGCCGCCGTCAGGCGGTCGGGCTCGACATCGTCCTGGTCGCAGGCACAGAGCAGGAGCCCGTCGTCGCCGGGGCGGACGTAGAAGCCGGCCTCGACGTCCCAGACGGTGGGGCCGCGCCGGTGCTCGGCCGCGGCCGGGGCGGCCGCCAGCACCAGGTGCCGGCGGGTCGGCCGCAGGACCACCCGCGAGCCCGCCTCGGCCCCGAGGGCGCCGGCCCAGGCGCCCGCCGCCAGGACGATCGCGTCCGCCGGCTCCTCGGCACCGCTCTGGAGCCGCACGCCGGTCACCCGGCCGTCCCGGACCAGGACGGCCGCGGCCGGTGCGCCGGTGCGGAGCTCGACCCCGGACCCGCGCGCGCCCCGCGCGAAGCCCGCGAGCAGGCGGTCGGTGTCGATCCGACCCTCGCCCGCGAAGAGCCAGGCCTCGACCGCGTCGCCGTGGGGCGAGCGCACGAGCGGGGCGAGCCGCTCGAGCTCGCGCGCGGACAGCCGCCGTGCGACCGCTGCGCCGCCGGCGGCCTCGACCTGGCGCGCGAGCGCCGCGGCCCCCGCGCGCCCGGCCATCAGCACCAGCCCGCGGCCGTCGAGGAGCGAGCCCGGCCCGAAGGCGGGCGGCGGCTCGCGCAGGAGCGGTGCGCTCGCCTGGGTCAGCCGGCGGGTCGCCTCGTCGGGCACCGCCGTGCGCAGGAGGCGCGCGCTCTTGGCCGAGGAGTGCCGCGCCAGCTCGGGCTCGCGCTCGAGCAGCACGACCTCGCTGCCGCCGCGCAGGCCGAGGTGGTAGGCGGTCGACAGGCCGGCGATGCCTCCGCCGAGGATCGCGATTCGCTTCGGGGCAGCGCTCATCGCGGGCATCCTAAGTCCTGCGCTCCGGTTGTTCGCCGGCTAGGGCGAGCGGAATGTGCGCAGGAGCGCTCGAATCGGCCGTCGGCGGTCGTCTCAGCAAGCGGGCCGACACCGCGCAGGCGCCGGCCCGCATCTCGTCCTAGGAGGAGGGGTAGGGTCGCTTCACTGTGAGCTGGACCTGGATGGGGCTTGCGCCGCCATCGTTGATCTCTAGCCCCGTGTCTTCCAAGCAGAAGAACTTCCAGCGCGGACCGTCCGGCGGCGGGCAATAGACCCATTCATAGGTCGTGCCCTTTGCGGTTTGGCGCACCTCGCCAACCGCCGCCAGCAGGCCCTCGATCATCTCCGAGGTGTAGTCCTCGGGACAATCACCGTCGGACAGGGCTGTTAGCAGGCTTGTGACGTGGAGCACGCCGCCGTCGGTGAGGGACTCCGAGGATTCGATCTGTGATTTCCGAGCGACTTGAATAGCTACGGACAAGGGGAGACTCCTGAGTCTTCTATCCAGAGGGGGGAAGGCTGGCGTCGTAACGACTTAACGCGAGCGATAGAGCCTCAGTTGTCGGTCAAGTTGATCGCGCTCTCTAAGTGATCTTGTAAAATCCCGGAGTCAAGTAGTGCATCAAGAGAATCGGTCGTGAACGCCACGCGGAAACCTGTACCCACACTTTGGCGTGTCTCGTTTTCGTCGGTCCAGAATGACCAAGCCGTCACATCGAGTCGGCGTGTCACGTTGTTCAACCAGGCGTTGGAAGGCTGTGTTCCGCGTGCGGCCAGCGACTCGTAGTTGAGCTTGCTGGCGATCTCGATGCCCGCGTTGAGCGAGTAGTCGCCGACCCACTCGCCGTTGCCGCCCGGACCCGACGCGGGAAGCCAGCCGGGACTGCGCCGCTCGGCCACCCACAATTCCCAGGCCGTGGGCAGCCGTCCGCCTGCCCAGCGGGCGAATTCCATCGCGTCCGAGGGGGAGACCCAGGCGGGCACGTCCTCGTGCGAGTCCGCGAGGCTGGTCGGCAGGGGGCGGCCGGTGGCCTGCGCGAAGGCGCGGAACTCGGTCGCCGTGATCAGCCGCGGCAGCAGCCGCACCGACGGCACCAAGAGATCGCACCCGCCGTCCTCGGGCGATAGGAACGGAGAGAGGTACACCCGCGCGCGCTCTATCGCCGTCGCCTCGGCGAACAGGAGCGGCTGCGGCGGGCGGTAGCGGAGCTCGATCGGCTCCTCCCAGCCGGCCCACAGGGCGAACTCGGCCTCCCACTTGACCTTGTTCCCCGAACCGTCCCACGCCACCAGCCGGTACACGCCCGGGTCGAGCGTCTCGTCGGTCGTCAGCCTGCGGAACGTGAACAGAGCCTGCAGCGGCCCGACCTCTTCGGTGAGCGGGCTCTGCGTGAACAGGTAGTGCTGCAGGCCCTCGAGCTTGGACCACGGGAGCAACACGCGTCCGCGGTCGCGGAAGGGCTCGACCGCGCGCGAGCCGGCGCCCGCGTGCAGCACGTTCAGCCGGGACTCGAGGGCGAGGATCTCCTTCCACGGCGTGTGCTGGAAGAAGACGACGCCGCCCTCATCCGGCTGCACCCCCTGATGCAGGACCTGCGCCAGGCGCGCGGACCAGGCGTCGATGCGCGTCTGCACCTCGTCGCGCGCGGAGCGGAAGACCAGCCGCCGCAGCGCGCTCCCGCGGAAGCGCTCGGCGGCGGTCTTGGCGTCGAACAGCGGCCCGAAGCTGTCGCGGAAGTCGACCGGGTCGCGCAGCTCCTCGACCCGCACTTGATCCGCTTGTTCCAGGATGCGGTCGAGCTCGGACCGCGCGCGCAGCCACCACTGGACCAGCACCGCGAGGAGCGCCGCGAAGGCCAGCGTTCCGCCCGCGCCCACCGCGCGGCGGTTGCGCCGCAGCCAGAGGGTGAGCGCGTGCCCGAGGGTCGGCTCGGCGAGCGAGATCGGTCGATGCGCCGCGGCCGCGCCGAGGTCGTCGGCGACGGCGGCGAGCGACGGGTAGCGGTCGGCCGGGGAGCGCTCGAGGGCGTGCAGCACCACGCGCTCGAGGTCCGGCGGGATGCTCGGGTCCACGCGCCGCGGAGCCCGCGGGAGCGCGTGCGAGATCGCGTTCAGCGTCTCGTTCCGCGTCGCGCGCTGGAAGGGCGAGCGCAGGGCGAGCAGCTCGTACGCCAGGATCCCGAACGAGAACTGATCGCTGCGCGGGTCGGCGCCGGTCTGTTCCGAGTCCACCTGCTCGGGCGCGAGATAGGACGGCGTGCCCATCATCCGCACCGTGATGTCGACGTTGGTCTCCTCCTCGGCATCCTCGAGGTGCGCGAGCCCGAAGTCGATCAGCTTCGGCGTGCCGCGCGCGTCGAAGACCACGTTGGCGGGCTTCACGTCGCGGTGGAGGATGCCCATGTCGTGGCAGTAGGCGAGCGCGCGGGCCAGCCGCTCGAGCAGCGCGGCGCGCGCGCTGAAGGGCAGCAGCTCGCCGGCGATCCGGCGTGCGTGGGCGGAGTCGTCGGCCGACGTCTCGCCGTCGCGCAGGCGCGCGAGGTGCGCCAACACCTGGGCCAGCGTGGGGCCGGAGAGGTGCTCGGTGACCACCACGAGCCCGTCCTCCTCGTCGCTGACCTCGAACACGCGCAGCACGTTCGGGTGCTCCAGCCGCGCGAGCGAGCGCGCCTCGCGCAGCATCCACTTGCGCCGGTCGTCGTCGAGCGCGACGCCGGTGGCCAGCACCTTCAGCGCCACGCGCCGGCCGAGCTTGGGGTCGCGCGCGAGGTACACGTGGGCCAGCCCGCCGGCGCCCAGCGAGGACAGCACCTCGAAGCGCCCCAGCCGGTGCCCCTGGTGGGGGGCGCGGCGGCGGCTCAGCAGATCGGCCGCCCGCTCCATCGTCTCGTAGCGGTCGATCCGCGCGCGCAGGTCGTCGGCGGCCTCGCCGGCCTCGTCGAGCAGGCTCTCGACGTCGGGCACCTCGCCCTGGTCGCGGCTCCGCACGTAGCGGTGGAAGATCTCGGTCAGGTGCGGAGGAAGCTCCTCGTCGGTCGCCTCTGCCATGGCCCGAGGCTACCACTCCGAGCGGCTCAAGCCATCCAGCGCTGCAGGCGGTCGAGGGCCTGCTCGTAGCGCCGTCGGCAGGAGGTGCGCGGGACGCCCAGGAGGTCGGCGATGTCCTGCCAGCCGAGCTGCTCCAGCATCCGCATGATGACGAGGTCGCGGTCTTCCTCGGGCAGGCGTGCCAGGCATTGGAGCAGGCGCTCCTTGAGCTCGTTCTGGTAGGCGGCCTCGCTCGGGGCCGCGGCGGCCAGGTCCTGCACCTCGGTCAGGCCCTGCTCGGCGGCTAGGGAGCCCCCGCGCTTGACCCGGCCCTCTTCGCGGATCTGGTCGACGAACGTGTTGAGGACGATCTTCTTCAGCCACCAGCGCAGGCTGCCGTCGCCCTGGTACTCGAAGTTCGAGATGTTCTTCCAGGCCCGCAGCAGCGAGGTCTGGAGCACGTCCTCGGGGTCGATGCGGTTCGCCGTGCCCCGCGTCGCGAGGCTCTGGAGCGTGAACAGCAGGAAGTCCCGGTGCCGCTCAAAGATCAGCCGCCAGGAGGTCTCGTCGCCGTCCCGCGCTCCCTGGAGCAGATCCTGGGTGCGGACAAGCTCGGAGGACTCCCTGCCAAAGTCCCTCGTCGTAATGGCCACGCCACCCAGTCTATACGGCTTTGGGATTTCCCGCTTCGACTTACCCGTCGGTGGGGCTGATCCCGGCCTCGACCGGCAGCACGCCTCCCCGCGAGCGGATCCAGTCGTACACGTTCTCGCGCAGGGTGGTGAGCGGCACCCCGCCCTCGCGCAGGACCACATCGTGGAAATCGGGGTAGCGGAAGTCGGGCCCCAGCGCCTGCCGTGCGGTATCGCGCAGGTTGAGCATCTCGCGCTGGCCGATCTTGTAGGCCAGGGCCTGGCCCGGCCAGGCGATGTAGCGGTCCACCTCGTTCTCGATGTTGTTAAGCGCGAGGAGCGTGTTCTCGTGCATGTAATCGATGGCCTGCTCGCGGCTCCACCCGAAGGCGTGCAGCCCGGTGTCGACCACCAGGCGGCAGGCGCGCCAGGCGTCGAACGAGAGCACGCCCAGGCGGTCGACGTCGCCGGAGTAGAGGCCCATCTCGTCGCTGAGGCGCTCGGTGTAGAGCGCCCAGCCCTCGACGAACGCGGTCCAGCCGCTGTGCCGCTGGAAGAGCGGGAGGCCCTGGCGCTCGTGCGCGATCGCGATCTGCAGGTGGTGGCCCGGAATCGCCTCGTGGAAGGCCAGCACCTCGGCCTCGTAGCGCGGCCGCGTTTCGGGCTTGTACGTGTTGACGTAGTAGATGCCCGGGCGCCCGCCGCCGGCCTCCGGCGCCTCGTAGTAGGCGATCGTCGAGTTGGGCGCCTCGTGAATCGGGATCTCGCGCACCACGCACGGCGCCTGCGGCAGGATCCCGAAGTACTCGCCCATCGCCGCGGTCGCGCGGCGCAGGGACTCGTCGGCCTTGGCGCGCACCTCTTCGGCCGTCCCGAAGTGCATCGCCGGGTCGCTGCGCAGGCGGCGCTGGATCTCGTCGACGTTGCGCGTGGCGAACACGCGCTCGCCGATGTCGGCCATCTCGGCGCGGATGCGCGCGACCTCGGCGAGGCCGAACTCGTGGACCTCGGTGGGGTTGCACTGCGAGGCGGGGAGCGACGTGTGGTACGCCATCGCGGAGCGGTACATCTCGTCGCCGCCGCGCAGGTGCACCAGGCCGGGGCGCTCGTCCGGCCGCGCGCGCAGGAGGAGGCTCGAGACCGTGTCGCGGTACGAGGCCACCGCCGGGTAGATGTCGTCCTCGACCAGCTCGAGCGCGGCCTGCAGGAACTCGCCGCGCGTCTCGGGCGACAGCGGGTCGTCGGCCGCGGGGATCAGGACGCGCGTGCCCTCCTCGACGCGCTCGGTGTCGTAGACGTGCAGGTTGATCAGCCGCAGGTCGCGCTGGGCGCGCGAGTCGTTGAGCTCCTGGTGGGCGACCCGCGCCAGGTTGCCGTCCGTCGGGCAGTCGACCCAGCGCCCGCCGCCGGCGGCCGCCAGGAGCAGCGGGTTGTCGAGCGACTTGAGCGCCAGGAAGTCGTCCAGCTGGGCGAGGAGCTTGCGGAAGGCGGTCTCCGACGAGATCCGGCCCTCGACCGCGCCGCGCCGCAGGTTCATCCCCGCGTCGCGGAAGAAGCCCGGAGCCGACTCGAGGCGCTCCAGCAGGTCGTTGCGCTCGCGCTCGGTGCGGACCGGCTGGATCTGCACCACGTTGAGCAGGCCCACGACCGGCCCGCGCAGCGGATCGGCCGTCCAGGATTCCAGGTCCTGGTCGATGCGCGTGCGCTCGGCCGCGACGGTGCCCAGGAAGAAGGTGTGGACCTCGCGGTCGAAGGCGGTCAGCGAGCCCGGGTGGATGTCCTCCGCGCGCTCCAGGAAGTCGTCCAGCTGGAGCAGGTCGTTGCGGCGCGGCCGCTCGGCCAGCTGCGGCAGGTCGCCGTTGAAGCGCGGATCGCCGACGTAGGTCGCGCGGATCGGGTCGTTCTCGAGCATCCACTCCCAGTAGTCGGCGCAGAGGCTCGCGAGGGCCGGGTCCTCGACGTTGCCGGACGCATCCTCCCACAGCCCGAACTCGGCCACGGGGACCGTCTGGACCTTTTCAACGACCTCGCAGGCGGCGAAGGGAAGCGCGACGAGCGCCGCGACGACGAACGGTTGGGGACGTGCCATATGCTCTTTGGGTCCTACGGCGGAGGGATCTCGGGGAACGTCTTGGTGCATCCGGGAGGATACGCACCCGGCGCGCCGGTTCCACGCGGTTTCTGCCGCCCGGCCGTCAGCCGCGCGGGAAGAGCTCGATCACCCGCGCGAGGGCGCAGATCACCAGGCTGTGCCGGATCTCGCCGGCGCGGACCGCGTCGCGGGCCTCTCGCTCGGTCAGCGTATCGACGACGATGTCCTCGCCCGCGTCGAGCTCCAGCTCGTGGGTGCGTTCGGCGCCCTCGGCCAGCCAGTGGTGGCACAGGTTGTCCTGGAACGCGGGGTTGGGCTCCACCGCGCCGAGGTAGGTCCAGCGGGGGGCGGTGTAGCCGGTCTCCTCGCGCAGCTCGCGGAGCGCCGCGGCCCGCGAGTCCTCGCCGGGGTCGACCATCCCGCCGGGGATCTCGGTCGTGATGGCGCCGGTGCCGAAGCGGAACTGGCGCACCACCACGAGCTCGCGCTCCGGCGTGAACGCGACGACGTTGACCCAGTCGGGGGTCTCCAGCACGAGGCGCTTCAGCACGTCGCCGGTGCGCGGGTTCTCGAGCTCGTCGAAGCGGGCCTTGGCGATCAGGAGGTCGGGCCCCGGGGCCGAGCCCCGGCGCGGCCAGGGAGCGGGCCCCTCGCGGTCGGACGAGCCGCTCATCGCTTGAGGGCCGGCGCCAGCGGCTCGATCCAGCGGTGGTCGGGCCGGGTGAGCCACTCCGCGCGCCAGCGCCGGTGCTCCTCGTCATCGGGGAAGGACTCGTCGTCGCCGTAGGGGTAGCCGCTCATCCCGTGGAAGGGCAGCGGCTCGACGAAGAGCGCCTCGACCGAATTCGGGTCGCGGTCCTTGGCCCAGCCGTCGAGGAACACGAGGTAGTCGCGCGTCCAGCCCGCCGGCAGCTCCGGGAGGCCGTCCGCCGGGAAGCGCACCGTCAGCGCGTCGCCCGCGCCCATCACGACGTACATGTCGTCGACCGCGGTCAAGAGCGGCAGGCAGGCGCCCAGCTTGGTGTAGAGCCCGGGGTGCTGGTTCCAGCGCGGCTGGTCGTCGAGCTCGTCCCACTCGAACCAGTCGAGCTCCTCGTGTCCCAGATAGGGGACGCGCTTCGAGAAGCCGCGCAGCCACAGCTCCGCGGCCGCCGGCTCGACCGACGTGACCGCGAGCGGCGCGTCGTCGTCGTCGACCGCGAGCAGGATCGAGTCCCAATAGAGCGACAGCGTGCTGAAGATCCGCAGGCGCGGGTCGGCGCGGTCGACGTGCGCGGTGACGTCGATCACCATCGTCTTGGTCTTGCCGGCGGGGAAGCCGAGCGGCGGCTCGACGGTGCGCCAGCCCGCGCCGTCCGGCACCTGCAGGAGCGGCGGGACGAACTCGACCTCGGGGTGGCGCGCCGAAGCCATGTTCACGCTCGCGTCGGTCCAGTACAGCCAGCCGGTCATCACCAGCCGCAGGCGCGGCGCGTCGCGGACGAGCTCGGGATCGAACTCCAGCTCGAGGAAGTGCGGCTCGGCCAGGCCCAGGAACTGCCCGCGCAGCTCGCGGAAGGGCGCGGCGTGCTCGCCGTCCGTCGCGGCGAGCTCCGCGCGCCAGTCGCCGCCGTCGCTGCCGGTCGCGCGCCGCGGCACCAGCGGGTCGGTCACCGTGTGGGTGTGCGGCTCGGGGAAGGGCGGGAAGGTGAAGCGCTCGTTCGGGAAGATGTCGGTGCCCGTGGGGTGGTCGACGACGTCCAGGCGGATGCGGTCGAGGTAGGTGACCTCGCGCAGCTCCTCGGTGAACTGCAGCTCGAACATGCCGTCCTTCGGCCGCAGCTGGTCGCCCCGCACGAGCACGTACTCGTCGTGGTCGGGCGGGACGAGCTGACCCGGCCCCATCGGCAGGCCGAGCGGCGTGATGCCGATCACGTCGCTGATGAACTCGTACGTCTCGCCGTTCCACGAATAGAGGAAGGGGCACGAGCCGACCAGGCCCTCGCGCTGGGAGAGCACGAAGCGCCCCTCGCCCGGCACGCCCACCGCGCTCTGCACCACGCCGTTGGGCCAGCTCACGCGCAGCACGTCGAGCGCGTCGAGCCCGTGGGTCGCGATCAGCGTGGGCTCGCCGCTCCAGTACATGCGGCGGTAGAGCGGGCCGTAGACCAGCTCGACGACCGCGCCCTTGCCGCGGCGGTTGTCCTTGCCGCCGCGGAGGGCGAGCAGGATCGCCGGCGGCCCGCCCTCGGCGGCGCGGCGGGTGACGAGTCGCGTGGCGTCGTCCGCGCCCTCGAGCTCGACGCGCACCGGTGCGCCGGCGCGGTCCGCGTCCAGCACGGCGACGCGCGGCGTCGTGGCGAGGGCGACGTCGCCGGCCAGCGGCGCGCCGAGCTCGCCGGCGTCGGCGCGCTCGAAGCCGCCGCCGAGCAGGCCGCGGAAGTAGTGCTCGTCCGCGCCGGCGGGCCAGGCGTCCATGCGCCCGTCGTGGTCGAAGTCGGCGAGGCGTGCGCCGCCGGCGGCGAGGGCGGCGGCCAGCGCGGCGGGGAAGCGCGTGCTCGCGTCCGAGAGGCGTCCGCCGCGCTCGTTGTTCGCCAGGTACGCGGAGCCCGCGCCGCCGAGGAGCAGGTCGACGTCGTTGTCCGCGTCCACATCCTCGACCGCGCACCAGGCGAAGGCCCCGCCGCTCGGCAGGCCCGCCTCGGCGGTCACGTCGACGAACGCGCCCCCGGCGGCGTGCGCGGCGTCGTTGCGGAAGAGCCGCACGCCGAACTCACCGACCGCGAGCAGGTCGAGGTCGCCCTCGTGGTCGTAGTCCACGGCCTCGAGCGCGGCGACCGCGCCGTCGAAGGTCGCGAGCGGCTCGCCGGCGACGAACTCCCCGCCGTCGTTCACCAGCAGCACGAGCCCCGCGGGCGTCGCGCACGCGAGGTCGAGGTCGCCGTCGCCGCCGTCCGCGTCGCCGGTGCCGAGGTCCAGTCCGCACGCGGCCTCGACCGGCCCCGGGTGGAGCGTACGCCAGCTCCAGGCGTCGCCCGCGAGCCGGCCCAGCTCGAGACCGCGCGCACCGAAGCGCACGAGCTCCTGCGGCGGCGCGTCTTCGTCGCGGAAGGTGTTCCCAAGGCTGCCGCTCTGGCCGACCTTGTCCTTCTCCTCGACGACCGACGCACCGGTCGTGGCCGCGAACAGGCCGAGCGCGCCGGGCGCGGGCTCGGAGAGCTCGGAACCGAAGTCCCAGCCGGCCAGGCCCTCGGCGCGCGCGCGGTGCGCCTCCGCCGGCGGCGGCGCGACCGAGCCGTAAGTGCCGCGGTCGAAGTCGTCCTGCGTCGGGATCGTGATGCCCTCGGCGCCCAGGCGGTCGAACTCCTTGCGCCAGCGCGAGGCCTCTTCGTCGTTGCCCGACTGGCGCTCCAGCTGCTGCAGCCGGAAGGCGGTCGTGCGGTACCAGCTCCCGCCGAAGTCGGGGCCGACGTCGAGCACGCGCAGGTAGTAGTCGCGCGCCTCCTCGACGCTGTCGAGCAGGTCGAGCAGGCTTCCGATTGCGATCAGCGTCGGCAGGTCGCGCGGGTCGGCGGCTTCAACCTTGCGCAGCCAGTCCAGCGCCTGCTCGAACTCGCCGTCGATCTTCGCGAGCCGGAAGCGGGCCCAGCTGGTGCGCGGGTTGTCGGGTTCGAGCACCTCGGCGCGCTCCACCCAGCCCTGGGCCAGGTCGGGGTCGAACACCGCCGGCTGCAGCGCGACGCAGGCGGCGTGGATCAAGTCCTCGTAGGCGGCGCCCTCGACGTCGGCCAGCGGGCGCAGCTCGTCGAGCGAGCGCCCGAACTCGCTCTCGGCGAAGTGCGCGGCGGCGCGCTCGCGGGCGAGGAGGAGCTCTAGGGGTAGCTCCTCGGGGGCGTCTTCGCCGCCGCCGCAGCCGGCGAGGGGGAGCAGAGTCGAGGCCAGGAGGGCGGCGCGTACGAGGGGGCTTTCCATGAGGAAGGTATGGAAACGTCTCTCCCTCCCGCGGCAAAGGCCGTAGCGTGATTGCGTCCGCCGCCAAGAGCCCGGCCCGGGCCGGACGTTCTTTCCCCATGCGCCTCCAGATCCCCCTCGGCCCCTCCAGCGACCGTCCCCGGCGCCCCGGCGCCCTTCTCCTTTCGGTTTTCCTTCTGGCGGCGGGCTGCGGCGGCAGCGAGCCGGCCGCGCCCGAGGAGACCTCCACCTCGACGCCCGAGCTCGCCCTGCCCGACCGCGTTGAGGTGCCGTCGCCCGACCGCCCGGTGACCGAGCTGGAGCTGGTCGAGGACCACTCCGAGGCTGTGGCGAACCGCCTGGTCGACCTGGCCGACAAGCTCCGCCGGCGCGACTTCGGCGCGGCGCTCGACTGGTTCGACGGCTCCTTCGCCGCCCACGGCCTGGTGGGGCTGGCGGAGCCCGAAGTCGAGCCGCTGCCGCTCGACGCCGAGCGCCACACCTGGGACGTCACGACCGCGCCCGTGGTCGGCCGCGACGGCTTCCTGGCCGGCCTGCAGGAGTGGATCGGCCCCTGGAAGCGCGTCGAGACCGTCGTGTGGAAGGTCAAGGCGGCCGAGTTCCAGACCGGGCGGCCGGTGTGGGGGACGGTGCGCCTGAAGATCACCGTGCTGGGCACCGACGAGCGCGGCGGCCCGCGCCACGTCTCCGCCTGGGCCCGGACGCGGGTCGAGAAGATCCTCGGCGAGTGGCGTCTGACGCACCTCGGGCTGGAGTCGCTGAAGGAGGAGCGCCGCGAGGCCTACCTCTTCTCCGACGTCTCCGCCGCCGCCGGCGTCGCGCACGCCGGCATCCGCTTCGGCCAGCCGGGCAACGAGCGCTTCGCCTGGAACGGCGCCGCCGCCGGCGACGCGGACGGCGACGGGCTCTACGACCTGTTCGTGCCCAGCGCCCAGCGCAACTTCCTCTACATCGCCCGCGACGACGACGGCGTGCTCGCGTTCGACGACCAGACCGAAGAGCGCGGGGTGGGCGGCTCGGCCGGCGGCACCGGCTGCGTGTTCTTCGACCTCGAGGGCGACGGCGACCAGGACCTGGCCCTGGCCGACGTCGGCTGGCGCGAGCCCGACGGCGCGATCGGCGGCAACCGGCTGCGCTTCTACAGGAACGGCGGCGAGGGCAAGTTCGAGGAGGCCGGGGCCGAGCTCGGCTTCGACCGGCTGGCCTACGGCTACACGCTGGTCGTGCTCGACCGCGACCTCGACGGCTTCCTCGACCTCTACCTGTGCAACTACGGCCGACCGCAGGCCGAGCCGAACAACTCCTGGCTGCAGGCCTCCAACGGTATGCCCAACGTGCTGTTCGCCAACGACGGGGGGACGCGCCTGGTCGACGCGACCGAGGCGGCGGGCATGGCGGACTCCTCCTGGAGCTATGCCGCCGCGGCGGCCGACTTCGACGTGGACGGCGACCAGGACCTCTACGTCGCCAACGACTACGGCCACAACCACCTCTGGCGCAACGACGGCGCCGGCGGCTTCGCCGACGCCGCCGAGGCCCTGGGGGTGCGCGACCTCGGCAACGGCATGGGCACGAGCTGGGGCGACCTGGACAACGACGGCGGGTTGGACCTGTACGTCGCCAACATGTCCTCGACGGCCGGCAACCGCATCCTGCGCCGCCTGCAGCAGCAGGACGGCGTCACCGCCGACCTGAAGAAGATGGCGGCCGGCAACTCGGTCTTCCTGGCGCACGGCGAGCCGCGCGGCGACTCGCCCGGGTTCGAGCGCCTGTCGCGCGACGCCGGCGGCGTCGGTGGCGCCTGGGCCTGGTCGCCGGCGCTCTTCGACCTGGATCTCGACGGCCGGCTCGACGTCTTCAACGCCAACGGCTTCGTCACCGGCGACACTGCGGCGGACACATGAAGCACCTACTGGCGCCACGTGGTGGCGTCGACGGTGGACACCGAGGCGGAGGAGAGCATCGCTTCGGCCCAGAAGGTGAATAGCGGGGCGTACCAGAGCCTGCACAACTCGCAGATGTTCTCCGACGGCCTGTCGTTCAGCGGCCACGAGCGCGACATGGTCTGGATCAACGCCGGCGGGAGCTTCGCGGACCTCTCCGCGCTCTCCGGCGCCGACTCGCCCAACGACGGACGCGCGGTGATCACGTGCGACTTCGACGACGACGGCGACGTCGACCTGTTCGTGCACAACATCCAGCGCGAGCGGCACGGGCTCTACCGCAACGACCTCTCCCTGGGCGACGGCTTCCTCAAGCTGCGCCTGCGCGGCACCGGCGGCAACGCCGAGGCGGTCGGCGCGACGGTCGTGGTGAACGGCCCCGCGGGCGAGGTGGCCCAGGTGCTCTCGCGCGGCGGCGGCTTCGTCACCTGCCAGGCGCCCGAGCTGGTCTTCGGCCTCGGCGCGGCCGAGCGCGCGTCGGTCGACGTGATCTGGCCCGGCGGCGTGCGCGAGTCCTTCGGCGAGCTCGCGCGCGGGTCGCGCGCGCTCCTGGTCGAGGGGCGCGGCGAGCCCGAGCTCCGCGACGGCGCCGCGAAGCGGCTTCCCGATCCGCTGCCGCCGGGGCTGTTGGTGCAGGAGGGCGACCTGCTCCCGCGCCTCGCGGTCCGGACCGCCGGCGGCGAGCGCGCGGTGCTCGACGTGCGCGAGATCGGCGGCGGCAAGCCGGTGCTTCTGAACCTGTGGGCGAGCTACTGCGCGCCCTGCGTGCGCGAGATCCCCGACCTGCAGAAGATCGACGACGGCGGCGAGCAGCGGGTGGTGGCGATCAGCATGGACGCCCCCGGCGACGTAGCCCTGGCCGAGCAGCGCCTCGAACAGCGCGGCGGCGGGTATCCCGCCTACTACCTCGGCGCCCGGGCCAAGCCCGCGGACGACGCGGTGCCGCTCGAGGAGCTGGTCGACCTGGCCCGGCTCCCGATCCCGACGACCTTGGTGCTCTCGCCCGAGGGCCGCGTCGAGACCATCCTGCGGGGCCCGCTGAAGGCGGATTGAGGCCGCGCCGGCGGCCGTCGGGCGCGAACCGGGGGCCAAGCGGGGCTTGGTGCTATGGTTTTCGGCCGCCTTCTGGCGAAGTATCCAACCCCCCAGCCCAGAACGCCCCCTGAGCGCCGATCGAGCGGCGTACGCCATGAGCCAGACCGTCCAGAAGGAGCGGACCCAGACCCCTCCCCGCCTCGCCGGAATCCCGCCCGGGAAGCGCCGCGCGATCGTCGTCGGCGCGAGCTCCGGCATGGGCGAGGCCATCGTGCGGCAGCTCGCCGCCGAGGGCTACCGCGTCGCGGCGCTCGCGCGCCGCGCCGAGCGGCTGGAGGAGCTGCGCGCCGCGGCCTCCGAGGCCGCCGAGCGCACCGGCGGCGCGGTGATCGTCCGCGCCCACGACGTGGCCAACACCGACGAGGTGCCCGCGCTCTTCGAGGAGCTCGTGCGCGAGCTGGGCGGGCTCGACCTGCTGGTCTTCGCGGCCGGCATCATGCCGAAGATCGAGCCGAAGGAGTACGACACCGCCAAGGACCTCGACATCCTGAGCGTGAACGTCGCCGGCTGCGTCGCCTGGTGCAACCCGACCGCGCACCTCTTCCAGACCCAGCGCGAGGGCACGATCGTCGGCATCTCGTCGATCGCCGGCGACCGCGGCCGCAAGGGCAACCCGGTCTACTGCACCAGCAAGGCCGCGATGAACACCTACCTGGAGGCGCTGCGCAACCGCCTGTCGGAGGTCGGCGTCCACGTCTGCACGATCAAGCCGGGCTACGTCGACACGGCCATGACCAAGGGCATGGACGGCCTCTTCTGGCTGATCTCGGCCGAGCAGGCCGCGCGCCAGATCCTCGCGGCGGCGCGCAACCGCGTGAACACCCGTTACGTGCCGGTTCGTTGGAACCTGGTCGGGCTCGTGCTCCGCTTGGTGCCGTCCTTCCTCTTCCGGAAGGCGAGCATCTAGGCCGTGGAGACGATGGCGCAGGCGACAGGCAGCGGGCTCGCCTCGACCTTCGAGTACGTCGAGGGCTGGGGCATGGCGGTGGGGGCCCACGCGAAGGTGTTCCGCCCCCGGTCGGTCGAGGAGATCGTCGCGGTCTTCGAGCGCGCGCGGGCCGACGGCGTCTCGCTGGCGCTGCGCGGCACGGGCAACAGCTACGGCGACGCCTCGTGCAACGCCGAGGGGCATGTGCTGGACATCTCGCGGATGAACCGGCTGCTGCACTTCGACACCGAGACCGGCATCGCGACCTGCGAGCCGGGTGTGACGATCGAGCAGCTCTGGAAGCACATCGTGCCGCTGGGCTTCTGGCCTAAGGTCGTCTCGGGCACGGCCTTCCCCACCCTCGCCGGCGCCGCGGCGATGAACATCCACGGCAAGAACAACTACAAGGTCGGGACGATCGGCGACCACATCCTGGAGTTCGACCTGATCCTGCCCTCGGGCGAGCTGCGCACCTGCAACCGCGAAGAGAACGCCGACCTGTTCCACGCCGCGATCGGCGGCTTCGGGATGCTGGGCTGCTTCGCGCGGATCGTGCTCCAGACGCACCGGGTCTACTCGGGCGAGCTGGAGGTGCGCGCCTTCGCGAACCGCAACCTGCGCGAGATGATGGCCTACATGGAGGCCGGCCGCGGCGAGGCGGACTACCTCGTCGGCTGGATCGACATGTTCGGCTCCGGCGACACGTTGGGGCGCGGGCTGATCCACGACGCGCGCTACCTCGACCCGGGCGCCGACCACGAGCCCGAGCGCACGCTGTCGCTCGACCACCAGATCCTGCCCTCCAAGGTGGCGGGGGTTTTCCCCAAGTCCGAGCTGTGGCGCGTGCTGCGCTTCTTCTGCAACGACCCGGGGATGCGGCTGATCAACTTCTCGAAGTACATCTCCGGCCGGTTGGAGGCGATGGGGCCGCCGCAGCGCTGGCGCCACGCGGAGTTCGCCTTCCTGCTCGACTTCGTTCCCAACTGGAAGTGGGCCTACGGCCGCACCGAGCAGCGCGGGCTGATCCAGCACCAGATCTTCCTGCCCAAGGAGACCGCCCACGAGGCCTACCGCGAGATCCTGGGCTGGAACCAGCGCAACGGCTACGTGCCGTACCTCGGCGTCTTCAAGCGGCACCGGCCCGACCCGTTCTGGCTGACCCACGCGGTCGACGGCTGGAGCCTGGCCCAGGACTACAAGGTCACGCCGCGCAACCGCGCCGGCCTGTGGGCGCACTGTGACCAGGTCAGCCGCATCGCCACCGAGGCGGGCGGCAAGTTTTACTTCGCAAAGGATCTCGTCATCGGCACGCAGGACATGCTGCGGGCCTTCCCGCCGGACCGGCTGCGCGACTTCCTCGCGCTGAAGGCCGAGCTCGATCCCGACCGTCTCCTCCAGACCAACCTGTGGCGCCGCATCTTTGCGCCGGCGGCGTCCTGCTAACATCTCTGCCATGAAGCGCCTCTCTCTCCCCCTCGCCCTGGCCGCTCTCGTCGTCCCCGCGCTCGCCCAGGAAGAGGCGCCGCAAACCCCGCCGGCCGACCAGGCCGAGGACGCCGCGCCGGCGCAGCCGCGCTCGGCGGTGCTGGGCTTCCGCTGGGGGCCGGGCGGCACGGTGCCGGTGCGCGAGACGCACACCACCGGGGGGCAGGAGATCGTCTCGACCTACACCCTCGGCTGGAAGAAGGACGGTCAGGCGATGCTGCTCGGCCGCTCGTCGGCCGAGTACCTCACCCTCGGCGGCCAGCCGATCCCGGCCGACGCGCCGCAGCTGACCCAGCGGCGTGTGCACGACATGCTCACCCCGGGCATCCGGCTCAACCCCGCCGGACGCTTCACGGGCTTCGCCTCGCTCAAGGCGGTCGAGGTGCAGCTCAACAAGCTGGAGGAAGAGGGCCAGGCCGAGCTCGTCGGCGCCGTGCGCGAGGGCCAGAAGAACAAGGTGCTCACCACCGCCACGCGCCAGAGCATCCGCGATGCCTGGGAGATCTGGGCCGGTGCCTGGGCCGGCACGACCCTGGCCGAGGGGCAGAGCGTCGACTTCGAGCGGCAGCAATACCCCGGCGTCGGGATGAAGCGCCTGCCCGCGAAGGTGCACGCCGAGTGCATCGAGTCGCTCGAGCGCGGCGGCGTGCGCTGCATCCGCGTCAAGATGACCGTGCAGCACGAGGGCGACGAGTTCGCCGGCGTGATCGAGAAGACCCTGGCCGGCATGCCGGGGGCCGAGCAGCTGCAGCGCGTCGGCGCGATGAAGTCGCGCACGCTCGCGCTGGAAGGCGTGTTCGAGACCGGCACCGGCCGTCCGCACCAGGTCTCCGGCACGACCATGACGGTCTTCGACAACGGTCAGGGCGAGCCGGTTCAGCTCGAGGAGAAGCGCGCCTTCGCGTTCGACTGGAGCCAGGCCAAGCTCACCGGCGCCGGCAAGGCCGGCGCGGCGGGCGGCAAGAATGCCGGCGGCGGCGCCGGCAACAAGAAGCCCCAGGGCGGCGCGAAGAAGCCGGGCCAGAAGAAGAAGGGCCAGGGCGGGCAGAAGAAGAAGAACCAGGGCGGCGGCAAGAAGAAGCAGCAGGAGGGCGGCGGCCGCTAGCCGCGCCTTCCGCGCCGCGGGCCGCGGGCCGCGGGCCGCTAGCGGACCTCGGCGTAGGCCCGGGCCGCGTCGACCTGCTCGATGCGGTCCTCCTCGGGGATCCAGGCCGTGAGCCGGCCGCCCCAGACGCAGCCGGTGTCGAGGCCGCGCAGGCGCTCCTCGACCACCAGGCCGCGCACCGCCCAGTGCCCGAAGACCACCGTGCGGCCGGCGTGGCGCGCGGGGTCGTAGTGCTCAAACCAGGGCCGGAACGGCGGACCCGGCGGCGCGCCGTCGTCGTCGGGCAGCGCTCCGTGCTCGTCGCAGTAGCGCACCCGCACCGCAAACGCCGCGCGCGGGTCGTCGCCCAGGGGGGCGAGGCCGTGGAGCTCGGCCTGCGGGTCGCTCCAGCCCGGATGCAGCCCGGCGTGGATCTGGTAGAGGTCGTCCATCCGGCGCACGAACGGCTGGCCTGCGAGCCAGCCGCAGAGCTCGTCGCGGTCGGCGGCGGCAAGCACGTCGTCCAGCGTGTCGCGCCGCTTCGGTCCGCGCAGCCCGGCGTGCCGCCCCAGCAGGTGCAGGTCGTGGTTCCCGAGCACCGCCCGCGCAGCGAGCGAGCGGCACAGCCGCAGCGCCCCGACCGAGTCGGGCCCGCGGTTGACCAGGTCGCCGACCGGGTGGAGCACGTCGGCCGCGGGGTCGAAGCGCACGCGCTCCAGGAGCCGCTCGAGCTCGTCCCGGCAGCCCTGGATGTCGCCGACGAAGATGCGCCGAGGCATGGAGGGACGAGCCTACGCCCGCAGCCGCTGGCCACAAGCCCTTGCTCCGAAGCCCCTTAGGCGCGCGTGCCGACGGAGGCGCCACACCAAACCCGGTCGGTCCGGAGGGGATGGGCGGCGCGGGGCTTAGGCTGCTTGTCCATGACGCCCAGCCGCGATCGCCGCCTCGGCGCGGACGGGCGGGACGTGCTTCTCGCCGCGCTCCTGGGGGCCGTCTTCTGGGCCCTGACGCTGCTGGTCGACGGGGCGCTGGAGCGACCGCCCGAGCCCGGCCTCGAGCCCGTCGGCATCGCGGCCGACCCGCACCACGCGCACATCGGCGCGATCTACGGCAGCTTCGCGCGCGAGGCGGCCGAGGGCGGGGGCCTGCGGATGCACAACCACCAGACCGCCGAGCCGCACCCGCCGACGATGGCGCGGCCCTGGGACTGGCTGGTGGGCCGGCTGGCGCCGGACGACGGCCCGCGCGGCTTCTTCCGCACCGAGCGCGCGTTCGCGCTGGTGCTCGTCCCGCTCGGCTGCGTGCTGCTCGCCGGCGAGCTACTGCGCTCGCGTGCGGCGCGGTGGGGCGCGCTGGTGTCGCTGCTCTTCGGCGGGAGCCTCTACTGGATCGGCATCCTGGCCGGGCCCGGGAGCTGGTTCGACGCCCACCTGGCCACCTGGCTGCGCGCGCACGGCGGGCTCTCGGGGCTGGGCTTCGCGATGCCGGCGCTGCTGCTGGGCGTGCCGCATCTGGCGCTCGAGGTCGCGACCTTCGCCGGCGGTCTCGGCGCGGCGCTGCGGGCGCGGCGGACCGGGCGCATGAGCTGGGCGGTTGCGGCCGGAGCGCTGCTCCTCGCGCTGGCGAGCGTGCGTCCCTACACGGCGCCGGCGGCGCTGCTCGGCGCGGCGGTCGCGCTCCTCTTCGGGCGCGGACGCCCGGTGCGGGAGCGGCTCCTGCCGGCGCTCGTGGCGGTCGGGCCGGCGGTGCCGCTCCTGGCGCACTACGCCTGGGTGCTGCGCGGCGACACGATCTTCGCGGCGCTCGACGTGGTCCACCCGGCGCCGCCGCTGATCGAGCAGGCGCTCTTCTTCGGCGTGCCGCTGCTGCTCGCGGCGGCGCTGCTGCTTCCGGCGGTGCGCGCGCGGTTACGCGCGAACGGCGGGCTTCCGGGGCCGGCGGCGGCGGGGCTGCTCGCGGCGTTGGCGGCGGTGCTCGTCGTCGTCGAGAGCCCGCTCGTCGCGTGGCAGGTCGAGGCGATGCTGCCGCTGCCGCTCTTCGCCGCGCTCGCGGGCGCCCTCGCCTTCGAGGGGCTCGGGCCACGGGCCCGTTGGGTGGGCGCGTTGCTCCTGGCGGTGCACCTGGTGCCGGCGGGCTTCTACGGCGCCGAGGTGCGCCGCAAGCTCGCCTCGCCGCGCAGCTCCTACTGGATCCTGGACGGCGAGCGAGCCGCGCTCGACTGGCTCGCCGCCGCGCGCCCGACCGATGCGCTGACGGCCGACGCGCCGCCGGTGGTGCTCTTGACCGAGCCGACCTTCGGGCGGCTCGTCCCGTGGCTCGCCGGGGTCCGCGTGTACGCCGGCCACGCCGACCACACGGTGGCCTTCGGCGAGAAGGAGCGGCGCGCGCGGGCCTTCTTCCGCTATGGCGTGGGGGCGGCCGAGCTGGCCCCCGCCGGCGTGACGCACGTGCTGGTCTCGCCACGCCTCGGCCGCCTCGAAGTGGACTTCGGCGCCCTGGCGCAGCTAGAGCTGGTGTTCGAGCGCGGGGAAGTGCGCCTCTACGCCGTCGTGGGATAGCATGTGGGGATGCGATCTCCCCGTCGAACTCCCTCGTGGCGCTCGCGGCGCGCCGGCTTCCTCCGGGTCAACGGCGTCGCCGTCATGGGCCTCCTGGTCGCCTCGGGCTTCGGGATCGGGGCCCTCTACTACAGCTACAAGGAGCCGCGCGTGCGGGCCCAGATCCAAAGGGAGCTCGACGCCGCGCCGACGACCGAGGAGGGGCGGCTCGACCACTGGATCCTCTTCGGCGCCGCCCAGGTGCACCACCGGCTGTCGGTGGTGGCGCGCATCTCCGAGGACCAGCCCTGGCTGGTGACGCACGCGGTCACGCCGGACGGCGACGGCCCGCCGGAGGTCTACGGCATCGACGTCTCCGACCTGCCGCGCGACCTGGTGCAGCGCGAGGGCATGGCGGCGGTGCTGTCGCTCCCGGCGCCGACCCTCCTGGGACGCGCCGAGCTGCAGGGCGACAACGCGCGCCATGTGCCGCGCTACGCGAGCGGTACCGAGGTGCCCGACCCGGTCGCGCGGCTCGAGGACCTCGTCGACTGGTTCCTCAAGGATCTGGCGAAGGCCCTCAAGGGCGACATCGAAACCGCGTCGCTGACGGCGCGTATCGCCGGGCGCTCGGAGACGTTCCGCATCGGCGGCTGACCCCGCCCGCCAGGCCGGAGGCTCGCTCGACGTCGGCAGCGCCGACCGCAGGCGGACCTCCGGGCCGAGGACCAGGCCGGTCAGAACGTGAACTGCGCGCGGAAGGTGTAGAAGTTCAACCCATCGGCAGCCGCGGTCGTGGCCGAACCGCCGCTCGTGTCCAGCACGTGCGTCCAGTTGAGCATGAGGCGCAGGTTCGGGTTGGCGTACCAGTTCAACGCCAGGCTGGCGGCGTCTTCCTCGCCGCCGGCGATCGGACCGTCTTGGACGTCGAGCTTCGCCAGGCGCGCCGCGAGCTCGATCGGGCCGCCGGCGTCGACGCGATACGCCTTCGCGACCGACTCGCCGGTCAGGGTGTAGGCGGCCTGTACGTGCCAGCTCTCGAAGTCCGCGTCGCCGCCGCTGCGGTCGACGGACGCTTGGTTGTACTCCCCGCTGAGCGTGGCCGGGCCGAGCACGAGGGCCGCCTCGGCGCCGAGCAGCGTGACCGAGTCGACGTCGGTGATGACGCCCGGCCTTGGGCTCAGCGGCGCGGCAGCCGGTCGCCAGAAGGGCCGCCCCGGCGATCGAGAAGCCCGCCAGGCCGCGACCGATCGAGGAGGATAGGGCGAGGAGCGGGCGCGGCGCCGAGGCCAGGCTCGCGGTCGTCTTTGCGGTCTCTTGCAGCATTCCTGAAGGGTCCTCGGTGAGCGCCTGGAGGGGGGAAGAACGCGCGGGGGACAGGGAGCGGTCGAGGGCCCCCAAGGCGCCGAGAGGTCCCTCTTTGGTGGCTCCATGTGAACTTCTGGATTCCTTGATCTGTTCTTCACGGGACGCCCTTGGCCGGCCCAAACGAGCGCGAGCGACCCCTCCCGCGGGGTCCGGTGGAGCGCGCTCGAGCCACCCGCCGCCGCACTCCGGCCGGGCTCGGCCCCGCCCTGCGGGGCGCCGTCGTGGCGTGCGCCCACCGTCTCGGGCGCGGGGCCGGGACCCGTCGGCTTCTTCAGGTGCTCGGTCCGGGCTTGGGTCGAGGCGCCGGACAACCGATGATCCGAGCCATGCGGTCCGCTCTCTCCGTCCTGCCGGTCCTCGCCGCGGTCTTCGCGGCGGTCGACAGCGTGCTCGTGCGCCGGGCGCTTCCCCACCGCCCGGTGGAGGCGCGCCTCTTTTTCGAGGCGGCGCTGCTCTGGGGCATCTACGCGCTCCTGGCCCTGGTGCCCACGGCCCTCACCGTGGCGCTCCTGCGCCGGCTGGGGCCCGGGGAGGGGGCCGTCGAGGGCCGGCCGCGGTCCGGCGCGATGCCGGCGCTCGTGCTCGCCTTCTGGACGCTCTTCCCGGTCCTGGGCCACGCGGCCCTCGATGCGTTCACCTCGACCGGGCAGAACGTGTCCGCGCTCAAGAGCCCCGCGCCCTGGCTGGCGCTGGGCGGGACGGCGGTCGCGCTCCTGGCGGGCCTTTGGGTGCTGCGCTTCGCGCTGGCGCGCGTGGGGGGCGGCGCCTTCGCGGCCCTGGCGCTGGTGGTCGCGCTCCCGGCCGGCCTGCTGTTGCCGCTGTCCGACGGCCCGTCGGCCGCCGGTACGCGCTCGGACGCCGAGGGGCGCCCCAACCTGCTGCTCTTGGTCTGGGATACCTGCCGCGCCGACCACACCGCGCCCTACGGCTACGGCCGCGAGACCACGCCGCACCTGAGGCGCTTCGCCGAGGAGTCGCTGGTCTTCGAGGAGGCGCGCTCGGTCTCGGTGTTCACGTTCACCTCGCACCTCTCGATGCTCACCGGGGTGCTGCCCTCGACCCACGGGGCGCGGCTCCTGCGCACCCGCTACGACCCGCGCAAGGCCACGATGATCGCCGAGCGGCTGGGCCAGGAGGGCTACCGCACCGGCGCCTTCGTCGGCACCGACGTCCTCGCCGGCCGGACCGGGATCCGGCACGGCTTCGAGGCCTACGGCGACCGCGTCGACCCGCACGTGTGCGACACCAGCGCCTGGAAGCTCCTGCACGACATCCAGTCGGTGGTGGCTCTGGCCGTGCCGGCCCTGGGTGGCAACGGGCGCCCGCACTGGTTCCAGGACTTCCAGCGGCCCGCCCCCGGCGTGTTGGCCGAGGCCCAGGACTGGATCGAGCAGGACGACCCGCGCCCGTGGTTTTGCATGATCAACCTGTACGACATCCACTGGCCCTACCTGCCGGGGGACGACGCGCGCGACAAGCTGGTGCGCGAGTACAACGGCGCGCTGGACGGCTTCCTGTTCCGCGCCAACGGCTACGACAAGAGCTACCGGCCCAACGACGACGACAAGCGCCACATCGCCGACCTCTACGACGCCGAGCTGCTGGAGCTCGACCAGCGCGTCCACGACTTCCTGCAGAGCCTGCCGCTCGACCGCACGGCCGTGCTGGTCACCTCGGACCACGGCGAGGCCTTCGGCGAGGCGGGGACCTGGAAGCACGAGCACATCTTCGAGCCGCAGCTCCGCATCCCGTGGCTGCTGCGGCTCCCAGGCGCGGAGCGCAGCGGCCGCGTGACGGGCCCGGTGTCCGGCATCGACGTGGCGCCGACCCTCTACGGCCTGGCCGGCGTCACGCCGCCCGAGGGCACCGAGGGCCTCGACGTCAGCTCGGGCGAGATCGACCCCGCGCGCCTCGTCCAGGTCGAGGACCGCGACCACCTGGAGCCCACCGACGTCCGCCTGGCGCTCTACCAGGGGCCCTGGAAGCTGGTGCGGCGGGGGCTGGGCGAGGAGGCCAGCTTCTACCTGCACGACCTCCGTACCGACCCGGTGGGGGAGGTCAACCTGGCCGCGGAGCACCCCGACCGCTACGCCGAGCTGCGGGCGCTGCTGGAGGAGCTGCGGGGTGACCTGGACGAGGTCGAGGCGGCCGCGGCGGTCGAATTCGGCGGCCAGGCCGATGCCCTGGAGGCGCTGGGCTACCTCGGCGACTGAGCCCGGGAGGGCGCCCCGCGGGACCCCTCGCGCATCCTTGCCGGCCTTGCCGCTTGCCAGGGAGGGTCGGCGCGGATACAACTCCCCGCTCGCTTTCCCGAGGAAGGACCAGAATCCGATGGCCAAATCCCAGATCAAAGCCGGCGGGCCGACCCGCGGCCGCCGCCGCGTCAAGAAGATGGGCATGGGCTCGGGCAAGTCCCGCGCCAAGCGCAGGGCGAGCACCAAGGGCAAGCGCGGCTAGAGCCGTGCTCGGCGCGGCCCTCTTCGCGGGGCTGGCGGGGCTCAGCGCCCCGGCGCCGCTCCCTGTCGCTCCCGCCTCCGAGCTCGAGGTGACCGCACTCGCGGTCCCGTCGGGCGTATCGGCGCGCTATCCGCGCCTCGAGCGTGATTCCTCTGGGACGATCGTGCTCGCCTGGACCGAGCGCGGCTCCGCCGACGCCGCACTGCGCTGCGCGGCGCTCGCGCCCGGCGCACCGGCCTTTGGCGCCGCGGGCGAGGTCGCGCACGGCGAGGGCTGGTTCGTGAACTGGGCCGATTGCCCGGTCGTGGCTCCGGGGCCAGGCGACCGCGCGCTCGGGCTCTGGCTCGAGAAGAACGGCGCCGGCACCTACGCCTACGGCGTGCGCTTCCGCCTGCGCAGCGACGCCGCGTGGGGCGAGCCGCGCTGGCTGCACGACGACCAGGGGCCGGTCGAGCACGGCTTCGTCGCCACGGTCGCGCTGGACGACGGCTGGGCCGCGGTGTGGCTCGATGGGCGCAAGGGCGCGGAGGCTGCCCAGGAGGGCGGCCACGGCGGCCACAACGAGCATGCGGGCGCCGAGATGTCGCTGTACCTGCGCACCGTGTCCGCCGGCGGCGAGCTCGGCCCCGAGCTGCTGCTCGACGGCCGCGTGTGCGACTGCTGCCAGACCGCGCTGGCACGGACCGCGGACGGCGCCCTGGTCTGCGCCTACCGCGACCGCGGCGACGATGAGACGCGCGACGTGTCGATCGTCCGTGTCGTCGATGGGCGCGCGAGCGAGCCGCGCGCCGTGCACCAAGACGGCTGGCGCGTCGCCGGCTGTCCGGTCAACGGTCCCAGCCTGGCCGCGGCCGGCGAGCGGGTCGCCTGCGCGTGGTACACCGAGGCGCCGGGCGCGCGGGTGCTCCTCGCGCTCTCCGCCGACGGCGGGCGCAGCTTCGGCGCGCCGGTGCGCGTGGACGAGGGCGGCGCCGCGGGGCGTGTCTCGACGGCGTGGCTGGCGGACGGGTCGCTCCTGGTGACCTGGCTGGAGGAGCTCGACGCTGCGGAGGGGCGCGGCGCCTGGCGCGCGCAGCGCTATACGGCCACCGGCGAGCCGGCCGGCTCCGCCGTGACGGTGGCCGCGACCGAGACCGCGCGCTCGTCCGGCTTCCTGCGCCTGGTGTCCGAGGGCGACGGCGCCCTCGCCGCCTGGACCGTCCGCGACGGCGACTTCGAGCTACGCGCCGCCCGCCTGCGCGTCGCCCGCTGAGGGGCGCGCCAGGAGCCAGGCCCCCGGCAGCGCCAGCAGCGCCAGCCACGGGCTGCCGAGCCAGGCCACCTCACCGAGGCTCGCGGTGACCAAGAGGCCGTTGTAGCCGACGTGCAGCACGATGGCGGGGAAGACGCTGCGCGCGCGCAGCGCCACCACCGCGAGCAGCGCGCCGACCAGCGCGGTGGGCACGAAGCGGTAGATCGATGCGTGCACCGCGCCGAACAGCAGCGCCTGCCACAGCACCACCGCGGCCGGCGCGAGGTCGCGCCGCATCGGACGCAGCAGCGCCCCGCGGAACAGGAGCTCCTCGCAGATGCCCGGCGACACCGCGAGCAGCAGCACGAGCAGCGGAAGCGAGAGCTCGGCCGTGAACGACACCAGCGCCTCGGCCCCGACGGTCGAGGGCATCGGCAGGAGCCGCTGCTGCAGGGCGAAGACGCGCTGGACGAGCTGCCCCGCCGCGGGTGCGAGCAGCGCCGCCCCCACGAGATGGCTGGGCGCCGCGCGCACCAGGCCCAGCGCCGTGCCCAGCGGCTCGCCCGTCCGCCGCGCCGAGCGCGCCGCCGCCAGCACCGCCAGGAAGACCACCAGCCCGTACAGCGTCGCGAGCAACCCCGCAACCGGCGCGGCGGCCTGCATGCGCCCACCGACCACGTAGACCAGCAGCGCGGAGACCGCTCCGAAGCGGATCGCGCGCGAGGAGTGGACCCGGCGCGCGTTGGCCTCGTCGGAGACGTCCGAGGTCGAGAGCAGGCGCTCGGCATCGACCGTGCGGCGGAGCCGCGACAGCGCGAAGGCCGCCCAGCCGGTCGAGGCCAAGAGGCAGATCAGCTGCGGCAGGAGCGCCGGCGCGCCGGCCGCCGCGTCGCGCATCGCCAGCGCTCCGCCGGTGATCGGCACGAGCGCGAGCGCGACGCCCAGCTCGGTCGTCGGCTGCACCGACGGCGCCGCCAGGGCGAGCGCGGCGAACGACAGCGGCATCGTCAACAGCTGCCCCTGCCGGAAGGTGCGCGCGCGCGCCGCGACCAGCGACAGCACCGCCGACACCAGCGCCGCGGTGGGGAGGAAGACCGCGCACGCCAGGAGCAGTCTCCCGGCGGTCGCGCTCCAGGCGACGTCTTCGGGCAGCGCCGGGAGCGACCCGAACTCGAACACCAGGCACAGAAAGAGCGACAGCGCGTTGCCCGCAAAGGCCAGCGTGCCGGTCAGCGCCACGGCCAGGAACTTGCCCCAGGCCAGCGCGAGCGCCGGTGCGGGCTGCACCAGCAGCGTCTCGAGCGTGCCCGCCTCGCGCTCGCCGGCGAAGGCGTCGAGCGCGGCGAACGAGCCGCCCGAGATCAGCACCAGCACCGCGAGCAGCGGGAGCAGGCCGCCCAGGCTGCGGCCGGCGGTGTCCTCGGGGCGCGCGACGTCGACCGGCAGCGGCTCGAAGCGCGCGCCGGGGTCCTCGCCGACGAGCGCGACCAGGCGCTCGTCGCGGGCGGCGGAGAGCAGCTCCAGGAGCTCGCCACGCACCCGCCGCGCGGCCTCGCGGGACGTCTCGCTCGCCTCGTCGAAGTAGACCTCCAGCCGCGCCGGTCCCGCGGGCTTGGTGGGGGGCCGCGCCAAGAGGAGCGCGTGGAAGCCGTCGGCGAAGAGCGTCCGCGCCTGCTCGCGCAGCTCCTCGTCCGCGGCGTCGAACGCGCGCGCCTCGGCCTCGATCAAGAGCTCGGGGTCGTCGAGCGCCGAGAGCAGCGCCGCGCCGTCGTCGGGAGGAAGCGCCGCGAGGTCGTGTACCAGCCGCACGTCGCGCGCGGCGAGCGCGTCGCGCCCGATCTCGCCCAGCCCGTCGGTGGACAGGAACAGCAGCGGGAACGCCACGACCGGGAGCACGACCGCGAAGAGGATCGCGCGCCCGTCGCGCAACAGCCGGCGCAGCTCGCACGCGAGCACCAGGCGGATGAGCCCGAGCGTCCCCACGGCTAGCGGCGCCCTTTCGGCGCCATCGCGTCGCGGCCGTGCACTACGCCTCCTCGACCAGCGCGCGGAAGATCTCGTCGAGGTACTCGCGCTGCGTGCGCTCGCGCAGCTCCTCCAGCGTGCCCGCGCCCAGGAAGCGCCCGCGGTGGATCACACCGATGCGGTCGCAGAGGCGCTCGGCCTCGGAGAGGATGTGCGTGCTGAAGAGGATCAGCCGGCCCGCGTCGCGGCGCGCGTCGATGAAGGCCATCATGTCGCTGGTGCCGAGGATGTCGAGGCCGGTCGTCGGCTCGTCCAGGATCAACACCGTCGGGTCGTGCAGCACGGCGCGCGCGATCGAGACGCGCTGCCGCTGTCCGCTGGAGAGCCCCTGGCAGCGCTGGTCGGCGAAGGCGGTGATCTCGAAGGTCTCGACCAGCTCCTCGATGCGCTGCTCCAGCGCGTCGCCGACGAGCCCGTGCATCGTGCCGAAGTAGCGCAGCGTCTCGCGCGGCGTCAGGCGCGCGTAGAGCCCGGTCGAGGCCGACAGGAAGCCCAGCCGGCGGCGCACCTCGAGCGGGTCGCGCGCCACGTCGACGCCGGCGAGCTCGGCCTCGCCCGAGGTCGGCGCCAGGATCGTCGCGAGGATGCGCAGCGTGGTCGTCTTGCCGGCGCCGTTGGGGCCGAGCAGGCCGTAGATCTCGCCGTAGCGGCACTCGAGGTCGACGCCGCGGAGCGCCTCGACCGAGCCGCGCTCGGGGTCGTGGAAGACCTTGCGCAGGTCGCGCGTGCGGAGGGCGAGCTCACTCACTTCGGTGCGCCTCCGCCCCGCAGGAGCGCCGGGAGCCGCAGCGGCTCGCCGCTGCCCAGGCTCAGGGCCTCGCTGCGCCCGAGGCGCAGCGCGAGCGCGAGCGCCAGCGCGGTGTAGACCAGCTGTGAGCCCGCGACCAGCATCAGGTCGAGCGTCGCCGCGTTCGACTGCAGGATGCCCTTGAACGCCAGCGCGGTCTGGGCGACGGGCACCAGCGCGAGCGCCGGCGTCAGCTCGATCCCCGGCAGGGACGCGAGCACGGTGGGGACGAGGATCAACATCTGCACGCCGCCGAGCAGCGACTGGCCCTGCTTGAAGGTGTTCGCGAGCGACGCCACCGCGAGCAGCAGCGCCGAGGTCGAGACGAGGAAGATCAGAAGCAGCGGCGCCGCGCGCGGGAAGGCGCCCCAGGGGATGTCGAAGGCGATGCCCGCGTCGCCGCCGGCCTGGGCCATGCCGGCGAGCAGGTGCTCGCCCGCCACCAGGAGCCCGGCGAGGTTCAGCACCGTGGCCGCCAGCGCGAAGGCGCACACCGCCAGGAGCTTGCCGAGCAGCACGCCGAGCCGTGGCACCGGGAGCAGGAGCGTCGTCTCGGCGGTGCCGCGCTCCTTCTCGCCCGCGGTGAGGTCGATGGCGGGGAAGAAGGCCCCGAGCACGACCATCACGCAGAACATCATCGGGAGCAGCAGCGACAGCACGAAGGCTGACTGCTCCTCGGAGCTGGCGACGTCGACGTAGTCGACCGTGTACGGCAGCAGCGCGTCCGGGTCGCCGCCGGCGGCCTCGACGCGGAGCACGGTCACGAGGTTCGACAGGCGCTGCTCGGCGCGCTCGCTCGCCAGGGCCGAGCGGCTCTTGGAGCCGTCGAAGAGGATCTCGATCCCGCCGTCCTCGGGCTGGGCCAGGTAGCCGTCGAGCTCGGCCGCGCGGAGCGCCTCGGTGGCGTCGTCGCGGGTCCAGGGCTGCTCGTGCCAGTCCAGCGTGGCGGGGCCGGCCGGCACCTCCGCCGAGGGCTCGATCAGCGCCTCCTCGACGCGGCTGCGCTCGCCGGCGAGCCCGGAGGCGAGGCGCACCTCGGTCCGCTCGCGCTCGCCCTGCATCACCAGGAAGCCCTGGAGCATGACCCAGAACAGCACCGGGTACATCGCGAGCGGCAGCAGCACGGTGTACACGACCGCCTGCCGGTCGCGCAGACCGGTGCGGATCTCCTTGCCCGCGACCGCGAGCGCGGTACCGGCTAGTCCTCGGCCGCCCATGCCGCGATCTAACCGAATCGCACCGCGCGATGCACGCCCGCACACCGGCGGGTTCGCGGTCGCGCGGCGCGGCGCGGCGCTAATCGGGCGAGGCCGGGGACCGCTGCCAGGTCCCGAAGTGGTCGCCGCCGTCCTCGGTGACCACGACGATGTCCTCGATCCGCACGCCGAAGCGTCCGGGCAGGTAGATGCCGGGCTCGTCGCTGAAGGTCATGCCGGGGGCGAGGATCAGCTCGTTGCCGCCGTCGAGGTAGGGCTCCTCGTGACCCTGCATGCCGATGCCGTGGCCGAGGCGGTGGGAGAAGGTCGCGTAGCCCTCGCCGAAGCCCGCCGCGGTCACCACGGCGCGCGCGGCGCGGTCGACCGACGCGCAGGGCTGGCCCGGGCGCAGGGCCTCGAAGGCGCGCTTCTGGGCGTCGCGCACGACGTGCCAGACCCGCTCCACCTCGGCGCCGGGGACGCCGCCGAAGACCCAGGTGCGCGTGTTGTCGCTCTGGTAGCCGTGGAGCGAGCCGCCGGTGTCCACCAGGATCAGGTCGCCGCGCTCGAGCACGCGCTGGGTGGCCGAGCCGTGGGGGAGGGCGGCGTCCTGGTTGATCAGCGGGAGCACCCACGTGCCCGTCAGCCCCAGCCGCTCCTGGGCGTGGCGCATCCAGGTGCCGATGTCCGCATCGGTCATCCCGGCGCGCAGGCGCTCGGCCGCGGTGCGGATCGCGAGCTGGGTCAGCTCGTTCGCGGCGCGCAGGAGCGCGACCTCGTGCGCGTCCTTGCGCCCGCGCAGCTCGCGCAGGACCGCGCGCCCGCTGACGACGCGCTCCCTGCCGTGGGCGTCGGCGAGCCCCTCGGCGATGAAGAGCCTCGCGCGCGGCTCGACGGCGACGCGCTCGACGCCGCGCGCGCTGAGCGCCGCGGCGAGCGGCGGATAGGCGTATTCGTGCTCGTGCCAGGTCACCACGTCGCCGGGAGCCGCCGTGGTGCGCGCGCGGGCGCGCTCCTCCTCGAAGGCCGGCGATACCCAGAAGTGCGAGCCGTCGGCCAGCACGACCAGGCCGAAGAGGCGCTCGCTGGTGCCCCACGACACGCCGCTCAGGTAGGAGAGCGTCGCGCCGGGCTCGACCAGCAGCGCGTCGATGCCGGCGGAGGCCAGCAGACCGCCCAGGCGCCGGCGCCGTGCGGCGCGCTCTTCGTCGGAGATCGGAGTGTGCTTGGAGCTCTGATCGGAGAGGTCGGAGAAGACCTCGTCCAGCTCGTCCTTGGCCCGCGCCTGGCTCATGTACTTCGACTCCTCGCGTCGCGCTCCGGTACCCGTGCAGCCGGCCAGCGCGCCCGCCGCGCCGAGGCCGAGGAGCCCACGCCTGCTCGTCTGTGCGCCGCCGTTCACCGTCCGCGCCCTCCGGTTTGGGCGCCGAGCGCCGGTCCTACATCCACCGTGCCGATGATCGTCGGGGTCGTTGGGTCCACGTTGTAGCCTCCTTGGTTCGGGTCGCGGTAGGTCCATCCCGTCCCGACCCAGACCGCGTAGTCCTCGCCGTCGTCGCGCAGGGGCGGGCCGAGGTGGTCGATCAGGTAGCGCTCGATCCGCCGGTACTCGTCGAGCCAGTGCTCGCCGTCGCGGAAGGCGTGCCCCTGGCTGGGATAGAGCATGGCGTCGAAGTCCTTGCCGCGGTCGATCAGCTCCTCGATCAGCCGGATCGAGTCCTGGGCGAAGACGTTCGAGTCGACCATGCCGTGCAGCACGAGCAGCGGATCCTCCAGCCCGTCGACGAGGTCGATGGGGGAGGAGCGCCGGTAGGCCTCGGCGTGGGTCGACGGCCGACCGAGGCGCGGCTGGGTGTAGCCGGGGTGGTAGGTGCGCCAATCGGTCACCGAGCGCAGCGCGCAGCCGACGGCCCAGCGCTCCGGCGCGGTGAACAGCGCCATCAGCGTCAGGAAGCCGCCGTAGGAGCCGCCGTAGACGCCGACGCGCTCGGCGTCGACCAGGCCGGCCTCGACCAGCGCGTCGACGACCAGGTGGATGTCGTCCAGGTCCCTGCCGCCGAGGTGGTACTGCACGTCGGTGCGGAAGCTCTGCCCGTAGCCCGCGCTCCCGCGGTAGTCGACATCGATCACCGGGTAGCCGAGGTGCGCCAGCCGCGAGTGGAACATCGCGTTCAGCGGGTAGCGCGTCATCGAGTCGGTGACGTTCTGCAGGTAGCCCGCGCCGTGCACGAACACGATCGCGGCGCGCGGCGGGCCCGGATCTTGGAGCTCGACTCCGGGCGGCAGGTAGACGTGCGCGTGCACCAGCGCTCCGTCGGAGGCGCGCGCTTCGAGCCGCTCGGGGCGGATCCACGCCACCGACTCGAAGTCCGCGGGGACCGTGTCGGTCAGGCGCAGGCTGCGCTCGGAATCGGCCGCGTGGATCTCTGCCGGCCGCAGCAGGGTCTCGTGGAGGAAGACCAGCCGCGAGCCGTCCGCCGACGCGCGGCCGCCCTGGTTCCAGCCCTCGGGCGTGGCATAGCGGCGCGGCGGGTCGGACCACTCGCCGCGCACGGCCGCGGCCGACACGAGGTAGTACCCGCGGCGCGCCGGATCGGCGTCGCTTGCGCGCACCAGGACCCCGCCGCTGGCGAGCGGCGTGAAGCCGACCATCTCGCCGACGAAGGCGGTGAGCTGCGTGAGCTCCTCGGTGCGCGGGTCGAGGCGGAACAGCTGGCTCGCGCCGGGGGTGGTCGACGACGAGCAGACCTCCGAGCCGAGGAGGAGCACGCCATCCTCGCCCCAGCGGGTGATGCGCGACGGTCCGCCGATCCAGCCCTCGTCGCGCTCGAAGTAGATGCGCCGGAAGCTGCCGGGCTCCCACAGCCAGAGCTCGAGCTCACGGGCGTCCTCGGAATAGCGCTCGACCGCCAGCCGCGGCGGGCCGGCGGGCGCCCAGCCCACGACGCGGAAGCGGTCGAGCGGCGCGGCGGGCTGCTCGTCGCTCTCGCCGCCGCCGTCCGGCGGGGGAGCGGTCGAGCGGGGCGGGACGAGCAGCTCCTCGCGCGCCCCGGTCGAGGTGTTCCAGATCCACAACCGCGCGGGCGAGGGGCGGTCGTCGGCGAGCTTGCGCCGGCCGCGGCGGTGCGTGACGCGCTCGGTGAGGTAGTCGGGCACCTCCACCGGCTCGGGGTCGGCGGAGCGGTCGAGCTCCATTCCGAAGACGTAGGCGCCGTCCGGGGCGAGGTAGAGGTCCTCGAGCTCCTCGATCTCGGCCAGGCCCTCGAGATCGACCGCGCGCTCCTCGAGCACGAGCCACACCTCGGCGTCCGGATCCTCCTCGGGGCGCGGCGGGTGTTCGGTGCCGACCGCGACGGAGAGGTCGTCGGCCCACGAGAGCTGGTCCACGCGGGCCGCCACGTCCTTCGTCCAGAAGGTCGCCTCGTCGAGCCCGAACGGACGCTCGGGGGGCGCCGGCGGTACGAAGAACTCGAACAGCTCGCGCCCGTCGGTGACGCGCACGCTGCGGTCGTCGGAGGCGAAGTGCAGCAGCCGCACGCTGCCGAGGGCGCGTCGCGCGGGGACTTCCTCCTCTTCGCCGTCCTCGACCGCCGGCGGCGCGTCCCAGCGGGCGAGAAGCGCCGCCTCGCGCCCCGCGGGGTCGACGAGCCACAGCTCGCGCCCGCGCGCGACGGCCAGCCGGTGTCCGGCCTGACTCCACGTGGTCCGCAGGGCGCGCGGGCTTCCGTCCTCGTCGTCGACGGCCGGCAGCAGCTCGGCGAGCGGCGTACCCGCGGGGCCCGCCCCCGACCCGTCGGTCGCGAGCAGCAGCGGGCTGCGCGGGCCCTTGGGCTCTTCGTCGCCCGACGCCGGGGCCCAATCGACCAGCGCGAAGGCGCCGTCGGCCGACAGCGAGCTCAGCCGCGGTGCGGTGCCGGCGATCGGCGGCTCGAGGAAGACCTCCTCGAGCGTGGGGCGGACGGCCTCCTCGTCGACGAGCCTCCACGTCGCCGGCACGAAGCGCGGCTCGCCGTAGACGCTGGCCGGAGGCGCCGCGCAGCTGCCCGCGGCGCCGGCGCCGACCAGCAGGAGAGCGAGGCGGGCGGCGGGCGAAGTCGACGCGGAGAAGGGCATGGCCGAGACCCTACACCGTGGCAGCCGAGGCGGCCAGGCGGGGCGTCAGCCGGTGCTCTGCTCGGCCTCGGCGCGCCGCGACCAGCGGTTGCCCCCGCGTCCCTTGGCGCGGTACATGGCCTGGTCGGCCACCTGCACCAGGTGCCCGGCCTCGGCGCCGCGCTTCAGCCCGGCGCCGTCCAGGTCCCCCAGATCCTCCGGGTAGAGCGCCAGCCCCACGCTCGGCGGCGCGAGCACCTCGCGCCCGTCGAGCAGGTGCGGCCGCGCCAGCGCCACCAGCACCTTCTCGGCCACGAGGATCGCGTCCTCCGGCGACGAGATGCCCGGGAGCAGCACGGTGAACTCGTCGCCGCCGAGGCGCGCGACGGTGTCCTCCTCGCGCAGGATCTCGCGCAGCCGGCGCGCGATCGCGACCAGGAGCTCGTCGCCCGCCGCGTGTCCCAGCGTGTCGTTGATCTCCTTGAACCCGTCGAGGTCGAGGAAGAGCAGCGCGAGCATGCGCTCGCTGCGCCGCGCGCGCGCGAGCTCGAGCTCGAGGCGGTCCTCGAACGACGTCCGGTTGGCGAGGCCGGTCAGCGGGTCGCGGTAGGCGAGCGCCTCCACCTCTTCCTGCCGCGCGCGCCGCGCGGTCACGTCGCGGAACACGATCACGCGGCCGAAGCCGGGCTCGCCCGGGCGCGCCGGGTCGGGGATGTCGGCGGTGCTCGCTTCGAGCACCAGGCGCTCGCCCGCGCGCGTGGTGACCGTGGCCTCGCCGGCCGAAGGGAGCTGGTCGGCCGACGGCTTGTCGCCCTCGGGATCGCGGCCGGGCAGGAGCTCGGCGAGCGGCTGCCCGGCTGCCTCGCCCGGCTCCCAGCCCAGGATGCGCTCGGCCACGGCGTTGGCGAAGGCCACGCGTCCGCCGGTGTCGGTCGTCACGACGCCCTCGGCGATGCTGGCGAGCGTCGTCGCGGTGGTCTCGCGGCTGCGGCGGAGCTCGGTCTCGACGTCCATCCGCAGGCGCCCGAGGGCCGCGGTCGACCAGACCGCGAACAGCGCCACCGCGCGGTTGGTCAGCCCCTGCCACAGCGGCGCGGTGGGAGCGGTCAGCAGCAGCCCGAGCAGGATCGCCACCGTGCAGGCGACCGCGGTCCAGCGCGTGAGCCGGGCGTTGCCGACCCACAGGCTGAGCAGAACCGGAAGAATATGCAGGCCGGCGACCGCCACGCTGCGCGGCAGCATCGCGTCGGCCACCAGCACGGCGGCGGCCAGCACGACCATCCAGCGCAGGACGCCGCGCTCTCCGGCGGATGGGCCCGCGTCCGGGGGACGAAGCAGCATGTAGGTCGAGCGTAGGGCTCGGGTGCCCCGGTTCAAGGGCGCCCGCGGCGCGGGTTCAAGGCGGCCGGTCCGCCGACCCGATAGGGCCTGCATGGACCCCCGCGTGGACCCCTCACCGGCCTGTGAGCCGCCGCACCCGCTTGCCCTCCGCGCCGCCCCTCCCGCTCTGGGAGGCCTGCGCGGCGCACGCACCGGCCTGCGGGGCGCCCTGCGGGCCGTCGGGCGCGGCTCGCGCTTCGCCGCCGCCGTGGCGGTCTTCTACGCGGTCTTCTTCAACCTGTCGGTGGTGCGGGGCAACTCGATGTCGCCCAGCATCTTCGACGGCGACCGCATCCTGGTGGAGCCCTGGTCCTACGTCTTCGGCGGGATCGAGCGCGGCGACGTGGTCGTGCTCCAGTACCCGCTGGACCCGAGCGTCGACTACATCAAGCGCGTCATCGGCCTGCCGGGCGACACCGTGACGCTCGCGGGCGGGCACGTCTGGGTGAACGGAGAGCTGCTCCACGAGCCCTACATCGCCTCGGGCGACCCCGACAGCTATCTGACCACGCGCGTGAAGGACGGGCAGTACTTCGTGCTGGGGGACAACCGCCCGCGCTCGTCCGACAGCCGCGAGTTCGGCCAGGTGCCGGCCGAGTACGTGCGCGGCCGGGTGGACCTGCGCCTGTGGCCGCTGGGCCGGCTCGGCTTCATTCGCTAGCCGCCGCCGCGTGCTCCGCGGAGCGGCCGGGCGATTCTGGCCGTGAGCTCGCGAGGACACTAGTCTCTGGCCCATGAGCGACGGGCGACGGGTCTCCCTCGTCACCGGGAGCGCCCGTGGTCTGGGGCTCGCGGTGGCGCAACATCTCCGCGCGCGCGGAGACCGGGCGCACGTGGTGTACCGCACCGAGAACGAGCGCGCGGCGAGCCTCCGCGACGAGTTCGGCGACGCGGCCCACCGCGCCGACCTGCTCCAGCCCGCCGACGCCGAGCGGCTGGTCGGCGAGGTCCGCGAGCGCAGCGGCCGCCTCGACCACGTCGTGCACTGCGTGGGCGAGTACGTCTCCGGCCCGCTGGCCGAGTGCTCCCACACCGACTTCGTGCGGATGTGGGCGAGCAACGCCGAGTCGTCCTTCCTGCTGTTCAACGCCGCCCGCGAGGCGCTGCGCGCCGCGCGCGGCAGCGCGGTGTTCTTCGGCGCCAGCGGCCTCAACGGACTGCGCGGCCGCCGCGAAACCGCCGCGTACGCCGCGGCGAAGAGCGCGCTCCTGGTGCTCGTCCGCGGCTGGGCGGTCGAGGAGGCGCCGCACGGCGTCAACGTCAACATGGTCAGTCCGGGGCTGATCCCGCACGACGCGGCCCACCCCGACACGCTCGACGCGGCGCGCCAGAAGCGCGTGCCGATGGGGGAGCCCGGCCGGCCGGCGGACATCGCCGAGGCCGTGGCGTTCCTCTCCTCGCCGGCCGCGGCGCACACCACCGGCACCGACCTCCTGGTGACCGGCGGCTGGATGCTGTAGCGGGCGGCGGCCGCTCCGCTGGCGCGCCGCGCTATGCTGTTGGGCTGACCCCAGCCCCGGAGACTCCGCCCATGAGCACCTTCCCCGACGTCGACCCCGCCACCGGCGAGACCCTCGCCGAGATCGAGATCACCGATTCCGCGGCCCTGGCCGCGGCGATCCAGCGCGCGCACGCCGCGCAGCCGGCGTGGGCCGAGCTCCCGTTCGAGGAGCGCCGCGCGCTGCTCGCGGCCGGCGCCGAGCGGCTCAAGGAGCGCGCCGGCGAGGCCGCCGACCTCATCACGCGCGAGATGGGCAAGGTGCGCGCGGACGCCCTGCGCGAGGTGCGCGGCTGGGCCGGCGGCCTCGACAAGCTGATGGACGAGGTCGAGCGCTCGCTCGCGCCCGAGGTGCTGGAGGCGGCCGGCAGCGAGACGCGCGTCGTCCGCGAGCCGCTCGGCGTGGTGGCGGCGATCACGCCCTGGAACTTCCCGGTCGGGATGCCGCTGGAGATCTTCCTGCCGGCGCTCGCGACCGGCAACGCGGTGGTGTTCAAGCCCAGCGAGCACGTGCCGCTCACCGGCGCGCTCCTGCACGAGGTCTTCTCCGAAGGGCTGCCCGAGGGCGTCTTCGAGCTGGTCCAGGGCGCGGGCGAGGTGGGGGCGGCGCTCGTGGAAGGCGACGTCGACATGATCGGCTTCGTCGGCAGCCGCGACACCGGCATGCGCATCATGCAGAGCGCGTCGCGCGGCCTGAAGCGGCTGGTGCTCGAGCTCGGCGGCAAGGACCCGCTGGTCGTCTTCGGCGACGCGGACCTCGAGGCCGCCGCCGACTGTGCGGTGCAGCACTCGCTGCGCAACACCGGGCAGGTGTGCTGCAGCGTCGAGCGCGTCTACGTCGCCGACGACGTGGCCGAGGAGTTCGAGCGGCTGGTGGTCGCCAAGGCCTCGGACTGGCGCCACGGCAACGGGATGGAGGCCGAGTCGCGCATGGGCCCGATGGTCAGCGCCGAGCAGCGCGCGAAGGTGGTCGAGCAGGTCGACGACGCGGTCCGCGGCGGGGCGCGCCTCCTGCTCGGTGGCGAGCAGCCCGACGGCGCCGGCTACTTCTACCCCGCGACGGTCCTGGCGGACGTCGGCGAGGAGCTGCGCATCTCGCGCGACGAGACCTTCGGTCCGGTGGTCTCGCTCACGCGCTTCTCCGGCGACGAGGAGGAGGCCGTGCGCCTCGCCAACGACACGCCCTATGGCCTGGGCGCCAACGTCTACACCGGCGACCTCGAGCGCGGGCAGCGCGTCGCGCGGCGCATCCGCTCGGGCCAGGTGGGCATCAACCGCTACCTGGGCGGCGCGTCCGGCGCGCCGTGGGTCGGCGCACGTCAGTCCGGCTTCGGCTTCCTCGGCGGCGTGGACGGCCACAAGCAGTTCACGCTGCCGAAGAGCATCTCGTACCCGCGCTAGCCGGAAGTCGTCACAAGCTTGCGGCCGGGATCGCCCTGGTTGCTTTGTGGCCGCGCTTTGCGAGCACCGCCGTCCTCGAGGACCCGTTCAGGGTCGCTTGCGGGGTCGGCACACGCGAAGTACGTGGGCGATTCTCACTCACGATGTTGTGAGGACCTCGGACCAGCGGGCGCGACCGGCTTCCGGACGTGGCGAGCCGCAACCGCCCCCGGATTCGACCCGGTCCGGGTCATGGGGGCGGCGCACAGCGCGCTTCGGGCTAGCCGTCGCTGGGCTCGGTCCCGCCGGTGGCGGGGCCCGCGGCTTCGCCCGTCTCGGCGCGGGCGCCGCGGGCGATTTCGAGCGTCATCAGCGCGTAGGCCGTGGCGAGCACCGGGTTGCCCTCGTACCAGCGCTCGGCGTTCTCGTTGATCCACGAGCCGTCCTGCCGCTGCAGCGCGGTCATCCGGCCGATCAGCTCGCCGCGCCAGGCGCGCGCGGTGCCCTCGGGGTCGACCACGGTCTCCTCGCCGAACAGGTCGAGCGCCCGGGCCATGGTGTAGAAGTAGTAGAAGAGCCCCTGGTAGGCCGCCGTCGGGTCGGACGAGGTCTCGAAGCCGGGGTTGATCTCGAGCGTGTAGTTCTCGCGCAGCCACTTCCAGGCCGCCTGCACGCGCGGGTCGGACTTCGGCAGGCCCGCGAAGAGGTAGGCCTTGAGCAGGGCGTAGGTCATCGAGCCGTAGGAGCGCGCCACGCGCGTGCCGTCCGGGAGCTCGACGTAGCCGGCCTTGGACTCCAGCGGGGCGTAGGCCGAGCCGCCGTCGTCGCCGCTCTTGATCGGGCCCGCGTCGTCCTCGAGGACCGCCTTGTTGGACTCCGACCGGTTCTGGCAGCGCTCCAGGAACGACACCGCCTTGGTGATCGTCGGGTCGTCGGCCTCCAGGCCGGTCGCGTTCAGCGCCTCGAGCGCCATCTGCAGGTTCGAGAGGTCCGCCCGACCGTCGCCGCCGTAGCCGATGCCGCCGTAGTGCAGGTCGGAGGGCGCGTAGCCCTCGCCCTCGTCCACCTGCAGCTCCTTGAGGAAGTCCCGCGCGCGCGTGATCACCTCGCGGTGCTCGTCGCGGCCGGCGCGGACCAGGGCCAGGATCGATGCTGCGGTGATGTAGTTCTTGAGCTGGCCGGCGTGGATCGAGCCGTCCTCCTTCTGGAGCGACACCAGCCACTCGAGCGCGCCGTCGATCGCCGCCTGCACCTCGGGGGTGCGAGGCTCGGGCGTGGCGAGGAGCGCTCCGGTCACCATGGCGGTGATGCCCGGGTCAGGCTTGCCGGGGAAGCCCCAGCGGCCCTCCTCGGCGGCGCCGACCAGGAACGCGGCACCGCGTGCGAGCGCCGCGTCGGCCTTGGCCTGATCCGCCGCGCTCAGCGCCATCTGCGGCACCGCGGGGCCCTGCACCGGGTTGTTTTCGCGCTTGTCGAGGACCTGGTAGTAGCCGTTCAGCCGGCCGATGTTCACCGCCGTGGCGCGCACCCGGCTGAAGGGATGCTCCCACCAGCCCTCGGGCTTGCGGTTCCACAGCTTGTCCTCGGCCATGGTGTAGATCTGCTCGCTCGGCACCGCGGCCAGGGTCGCCTCCCAGGAAGAGTGCGTCGCCGGCCGGTACGTGAAGGTCTTGCAGCCGGCGAGGGCGTAGGGGACCCCGGGCGCCTCGCGGAAGAACTCCAGGGCGTCGATGCAGGCGCCGGTGTGGACGCGCTCCATCAGCCGGTTCGCGTCCGGGTCGCAGATCGCGCCGTCGTCGCGCTGCAGCGAGAGCAGGCGCTGGATCGCTTTCGCGACGAACGGCCCGTCCTCGTGGGTGTAGCGCCAGGGGCTCTCGGCGAAGGCGATCAGCACGAAGCAGGTGATCTGCACGTCGCCGTAGGCGCCGGTCTGCGGGTCCTGCTGGGCCGCCAGCCAGTCCAGCGACGTCCGGATCTCCTTCTTGAGGATCTCGAGCGTCATGTAGCCGGGCTTCCGGCCCTCGGGGGCGGCGGGGTCCTCCTGGGCCAGCACGGGGAGGGCGAAGGCGGCCGCCAGGGCCAGGGCGGGGAAGGAGCGGAGCAGCTTCATAGGCGCGGAGTGTAGCGGTGCACGGGCGGGGAGAGCCAACGGAGGAGAGGCCCGGCGGTTCATCGGGCATTTGCCGGGGCCCCCGCGGCGCTACCCTGGGGCCCATGGACGGGGAGCTGGACCGTACGGAGCCGGCGGGCCGAAGGTTGACCGCAATCTTCGCGAAGCGGCCGGAGCCGGGGCGCGTGAAGACGCGCCTGTCGCCGCCGCTGACGCCGGAGGAGGCCTCGACGCTGGCCGACGCGATGCTCGAGGACTCGGTGCGCCGCGGGGACGCCGCCGGGGCGGGCTCCCGCTGCCGCCTCCTGTTCGCTCCCGAGGAGGCCGGCCCGTGGTTCCGGAAGCGTTTTCCGGGCTCTCCCGAGCTGGCCGCCCAGCGCGGGCCCGGCTTGGCCGAGCGCCTCGCGAGCTTCTTCGAGCACGCCCTGGCCGAGCCGGACGTCGGCACCGCGGTGGCGGTTGGGAGCGACGCCCCCCACGTCCCCGCCGCGCGCCTGGCCGCGGCCCACCGCACCCTGGAAGCCGGCGCCGACGTGGTGCTCGGGCTCGACGCGGGGGGCGGCTACTACCTCATCGGGATGCGCCGGGCGCATCCGGAGCTGTTCCTCGACGTCCCGATGTCCACCGGCGAGATGGGGCGGCAGACCGTCGCGCTCGCCCGTTCGCTCGGCCTTCGCACCGAGCTTCTGGAGGAGGACTACGACGTCGACGTCGAGGCCGACCTCCGCCGCCTCGCCCGCGACCTCGCGGGCGCCGACCCCGGCGCCGAGGACTTCCCCCGCGCCACCGCCCGCGTGCTGGCCACGCTTTCCATCGACGCCGGAGCATGAACAACGACTTCCCCTTCGTGCCGCTCGCCTTCGAGCGGCTCCCCGACCGCGAGATGGAGAGCCGCGCGCGCGCCTTCTACGACGACATTCAGCGCCGGCGGAGCGTGCGGCACTTCTCCGACGAGCCCATCCCAGGTGGCGTGCTCGACGCGTGCATCGCCGCCGCCGGCACGGCGCCTTCGGGCGCCCACCGTCAGCCGTGGACCTTCGTCGTGGTGACCGACCCCAAGATCAAGCGCGCGATCCGCGAGGCGGCCGAGGAGGAGGAGAGGGAGACCTACGACCACCGGCTGACCGACGAGTGGCGCGAGGCGCTCGAACCGCTCGGCACCGACTGGCAGAAGCCCTTCCTCGAGATCGCGCCGGCGCTGGTCATCGTGTTCCGCCAGACCTACGGCATGGAAGAGGACCGCAGGCGCACGAACTACTACACCCAGGAGTCGGTCGGGATCGCCACCGGCTTCCTGATCGCCGCGCTGCACCACGCGGGGCTCTGCACGCTGACGCACACCCCCAGCCCGATGGGCTTTCTGGGCCGCATCCTCGGGCGCCCCGAGAACGAGAAGGCCTACGTGCTGCTGCCGGTCGGCTTCCCGGCCGAGGGCTGCGAGGTGCCGGACCTGGAGCGCAAGCCGCTCGACGAGATCCGCAAGCACTCCTAGGCACCTGCTCGCGTCGTCGACGCGCCGGCCCGCTCCTAGCCAGCGGTCCTGCGCACGCGCACCGCGGTGCCGTAGGCCACCACCTCCGCCGCGCCCGTCGCGATCTCGCTTGTGGAGAAGCGCAGCGTGATGACCGCGTTGGCGCCGCGTGCGCGCGCCTGCTCGGCCATGCGGTCGAGGGCCTGCTCGCGCGCTTCGGCCAGGAGCTTGGTGTAGTGCAGGATCTCGCCGCCCACGAAGTTCTGCATCACCGACTGGACGTCCTTGCCGACGTGCCGCGCCCGCACGGTTGTGCCGCAGACGATGCCGAAGGTCTCCTCGACCTCGTAGCCCTTGATCGCCTCGGTGGTGACGAGGATCAACGCTTCACCTTCGTGTAGGGGTCGTACGGCAGCGTGCGGAGCCGCGCCCGCAGCGTCACCAAGAAGAGCAGCAGCGCGCCCGCGACCAGCGCCCCGGCGAAGGCCTTGGGGGCCGGGTGCAGCGACGAGATCCAAATCCACCAAAGCGCGGAGAGGGCCAGGCCCGCCGCGCCGACCGAAACGAGAACCAGGCCCGCCGAGGTTCCGCCTCGGTGGACCCATTCCGCTTCCAAGCGGTCCCACTCGTAGTCCGCCGGCTCAGGCGGGGCCATCTGTCGCGCGAGGACCGCCAGCTGGTTGTGCTGGGCGACCTCGCGCCGCAGGTCCGGCTCCGAGCCGAGCCGTTCCTCGATCTCGCGACGCGCGTCGTCTTCGAGCTCGCCGTCGACATAGGCCATCGCGAGCAGCTCGTCGCGCGTCGGATGTCTGTCCTTCGCCGTCATCCTCGCACTCCTGGGGTGGTCTTCGGCTCCTTGGATCCGGCGCCGGCATAGTCCGCTAGTGCGCCCTGCAGGTGGGGCTGGAGCTCGAGCCTCAGGCGGCGTCGAGCGTGGAACAGTCGCGACATCACCGTGCCCTCGGGGATCGACAGGGCGTGGGCGATCTCGCGGTAGCTGAGCTCCTGGAAGTGACGCAGGGCCAGGATCTCGCGGTCGCGTGCCGAGAGGCGCTCGAAGCAGCTCTGCAGCACGGCGGACACCTCTTGGTTCTCGGCGCCGACGGAGGGGTCGGGGACCTCGGCCTCGATCTCCCAGTCGCCCTCGTCCTCCTCGGAGCGGCCGGACAGCGAACTGCGCTTCAGGCGCCGGTGCTTGCGGAGGAAGCTGAAGCACGTGTTGCGCAGAATGCGGTGGAACCAGGGCAGGAACGGTTCGGTCTCGCGGTAGGTGTCGCGCGCCCGGTAGGTCTTCAGGAACGCCTCCTGGGTGAGCTCCATCGCGTCGTCGGACGAGCCGACGAACGAACGCGCGATCGAGAAGGCGCGGGACCTGAGGCTCCGGACGAGCTGGTCGAAGGCGGCGTCGTCGCCGTTCTTCGTAGCTGTCATCAGGCGGGTTGCTTCCATTTCCATCGGGACCCCGCCATACCCCTCGCCTGTCGGCTTCTTCAGGGGAATCGGGGGATCTTCGGGGTTTTTGCCGCTCACCGGGGATTCCCCCCGGAAGCGACCGCCAGGGCCTGCCTGGCGGCCCTCTGGACGGCTCCGGGCGGGCCCAGCCGCTCGGCGGCCTCGTCGAGGCCGACCCGGCAGGCGTCGCGCCAGGCGTCGTCCCGCAGGCATCGCAGCACGCGCCCGGCGACCTCCTCGTGTGGGCCGTCGCCGTGGAAGCAGAACTCCGGCAGCACCTCGCGGCCGGCGAGCAGGTTGACCGACGAGAAGTAGGGCGCGGTCAGCAGCTTGCCCGCCAGCGCGGTCCCGACCGCGCCCGCGAGGCGGTAGACGACGACCGCCGGCAGGCGGTGGTGCAGCAGGTCGAGCAGCACCGTGCCCGAGACCGACAGCGCCGCCCGCGCCTCGCCGAGGGTGTGGTGCAGGTCGCCGGTCGCGAGCCGCACCCACGACGTCGCCTGGGCGGCTTCGAGGTGGCTCCGGATCTCGTCCGCGAGGTCGGCGCGGTTGTGGGGGAGCACCACCTCCAGGTCCGGGACCTCGAGGCGCACTCGCGCGGCCACCGTCAGCATCCACGGGAGGTTGTGCGCGATCACGCTCTTGCGGCTGCCGGGCAGGAGCGCGAGCACGCGGCTGCCCTTGCCGGCGCGTTCCGCCGGCGCGTCCTGCAGCTCGTCGAGCAGCGGGTGTCCGACGTGCGCCACCCGCATGCCGCGGCGCGCGAACCACGCGGGCTCGAAGGGCAGGATCGAGAGCGCCAGGTCGACCGCGCGCCGGTACCCGCCGATGCGCCACGGCGCCCAGCCCCAGTACTGCGGCGTGACGAAGTGCACGACCGGAGCGTCGTAGGCCTGGGCGATGTGGCCGAGCGGCACGTGCAGCGCCGGCGAGTCGACCGGCAGCACCAGGTCGGGCGGGCGCTGGCGCAGCTCGTCCGCGACGTCGGTCAGGAGCCCGAGGTAGAAGCCCAGCTCCTTGGTCGCGGCAGCGCCCATCGCGGCGCGCGCCACCGGGTCGCCCACGGTCTGGACGCCAGCCGCGGCGAGGCGCGCGCCGCCCAGCCCGACCAGCTCGGGCTCGGGCGCGCCGGCTTCGGCGAGCTCGGCGCGCAGCGCGTGCACGAGGTTGACGGCGTGCAGCTCGCCCGACGGCTCGGCGCACGAGACGAAGATGCGCAGCGGACGCTCCCGCGGGGGGCTGAGCTCGGGCGCGGCGTCGACCGGGCGCGGGTCGTCGAGGTCGGCCCGCAACTCGGCCACCTGGCGGCCGCGCGTCATCAGGTACGCGCCCGCCCGCAGCGGGGTCACGGCCGCTGCGCCGAGGGCGCGCAGCAGCTCGAAGGCGACCACCCGCTTCGGCGCCGGGCCGGTTCCCGGCGCGCGCTTCAGTGCTCCGCCTCCGCGAGCAGCCCGGCGTCGCGCAGCGCGGCCAGGGCTTTCTCCGCCAGCAGGCGGTTGCCGAGCGCGTTGGCGTGCGAGTCCGCCAGCGAGTTGCGGATGTCGCGCTCCCACTCGGCGTCCGTGAACGTGAAGTCGTAGTAGGGGGTACCGCTGCCCTCGCACCAGGCGCGCACGCCGGGGATGCGCGGCGTCGTGTGGTCGAGCACGACGAAGGGGATGCCGCGCTCGGCACAGAAGCCGGCGATGCGGTCGAGCGCCGCCTCGGAGAGCGGCCAGCGCTCGGCGTACCCCGGCGCGTCCTCGACGCGCTCCAGCTTCATCTCGCCGACGGTCTGCGCCTCGCGGCGCGAGTCGAAGAAGTGCCACAGGCCGTGGATGCCGCGGAACCAGGTTAGCAGCTTCTGGCGCGCGAGCTCGACTCCGCCGGGGCCCTCGGCGGCCTCGCCGGCCGCGAGCAGCGCCTGCCACTCCTCGTACACCGCCCAGGCGTCGTCGAGGTCGTTGACGACGTAGGTGAGCACCACGGCGTCGGGCTGCAGGTGAGGGCCGAAAGTGGCGAGCCAGTCGCTCTCCTGGATCGTGTTGTACTGCAGGTGCCCCGCGTTGAGGCACTCGAGCGGCCGGCCGTCGGCGGCGCGCGCCTCGCGCTCCAGCGTGCGGATCCAGCTGTCCCCGTCGTCCACGCCCCAGGCGAGCGTCACCGAGTCGCCGCGGAAGAGCACCCGCGAGCGGCCGGCGCTCGCGCCGGAGCGGTCGACGGTGACGCCGTCGTCGGTGCGCGACGAGCGCATGCCCAGCGCGTTGGTCGTGAAGTCGAAGTCGGTGAACGACAGCTCGATACCGCGCCGGTTCTGGAACAGCCGGCCGTCGGGGCGCCCGGCGTCGGGCGGGATGTCGATGGCCTCGTTGAAGTAGCGGTTCGTGTCGCGGTAGTAGCTGATGCCGAACGGATCGGTCGCACGGATCAGCGCCTCGCCGACCAGCGCGGTCGCCGCCAGCGAGAAGAGGACGAGAGCGGCGCGCACGCCGATCCGTCGAAGGACGCCCTTGGAGCTGGCCATCGCGCGAGGTCCCGCACCCGCGCGGGAGTCCGACATTCACCCAATTCTCCCGCGCCGGTGCAAGCCCCGCCGGCCGTGGATTAGGATGCCGGCCATGCTGCGGCTGATCGGGTTCTTCGTGCTCGCCCTGATCCTGTCGCGGGTCCTGGGCTTCCTGCCGATCGTAGGGCCGCTCTTCGCCCGCACCGGGATCTTCGGGATCTGGATCACGGCGCTCCTCCTGGCCTGGTGGCTCTCGGCCTACGGCGAACGGATGGTCCAGCGCCGCCGCGATCGGGCCGAGCTGCGGCGCCTGGAGGCCGTCGACAGCCCGCACAACCATGGCAAGGCGGGGTCGCTGCTGCTCGCCCAGGGGCGCGCCCAGCGCGCCCTGCCGCACCTCCGCCAGGCGTTCGCGGGCGACCCCGAGTCGGCCGAGTGGGCCTACCGCCTCGGCGACGCGTCGCTGCGTGCGGGGCGGTTGGACGACGCGCGCGAGGCGCTGGAGCACTGCGTGGGGCTCGACGAGGAGCACGCCTACGGGGCCGCGCAGATGCGGCTCGCGGAGACGCTGCTGGCGCAGGGCGAGGAGGAGCGCTCGCTAGAGGCGCTGAAGGTGGTCGAGCGCAACCACGGTCCCAGCCCCGAGTCCGCCTACCGGCGCGGCCTGGCGCTGAAGGCCCAGGGCCGCAAGGACGAGGCCAAGGCCGCCTTCGGCGAGGTGTCGAGCCTGGCCTCCCAGGCCGTCAAGTACCAGAAGCGCGCGGCGACGAGCTGGGTCCTGCGGGCCTGGTTCGCCGGGCTGGTCTAGCCGCCTTCCCTCACGAGTCTCGGCCGAGATCGGCGTAGCCGCTCGGCATGTCGCGACTTGGCTCCCTCGGGGTGCTCGACGACCCGTCGAGGTCGCCTCCGCGCCCTTCGGTCGCAAAGCCGCAACCAACCGGCGTCTACACCGAGCTCGGCCAAGGCTCGCGAGGGATGGCGGCTAGGGCACGCGTCGCCGGATCGCGACCAGCGCGGCGACGTAGAGCAGCGCCGCGGTGCCGAGGAACACCGCCAGCTTGCCGGGCAGCAGCGCCTCGTTGACGCAGATCTCCATGAAGTCGTCGATGTCGGTCCACCGGAAGATCGAGTAGTCGGTGACCTGCTCGATCATGTACGTGGCGAACGAGAACGTCGTGGAGAAGAGGAAGACCAGCGCGATGCGGGTCGGGTTCGAGCCGACCGTCGAGCACAGGAAGGTCAGCGAGTAGACCGCCAGGAGGAAGCCGCTCTGGTGCACCGAGCTGAGCATCATCGGCGCCATCTCGACCTCCTCGCCGATGTGGTCGCACAGCGCGGGGATGGTCGCGGAGGTGAGGAAGACCGGCACCACGACGGCGAGCGCGCCGGCGACGTAGCGCTCGGTCAAGAGCCGCGCGCGCGTGTAGGGCCGCGCGAGCCACAGCTCGAAGGTCCCGCGGTGCACCTCACCCGCGACCGCGCCGACCGCGAACAGGATCGCGGCCGCGGTGCCGAGCGTGTTGCAGCCCTTGAAGAACTGCTGACCGACGACGTAGGCGACGACGCCGCCGTCCTCGATCTGGGTCATGATGTTCTTCAGCGCCGAGATCCCGGCCATCATCCGCAGCGCCTCGATGTTCTCCTCGAAGTTGGGGAAGAACAGGATCGCGGCGACGAGCAGCAGCTCGAGGATGACCGCGTAGGCGAGCGCCGCGGCGGCGAGCGAGAGGTAGGAGCGGCCCACCCTAGACCCCCTCGACGCCGTAGAGGTCGCGGTAGAGCTCGTGCAGCGAGAGCTCGCCGTACACGATCGCGCGCGGGGCCGGGAGCCCGTCGTCGACCGCCACGCGCGCCAGGAACGGCCGCGGGTCGGCGCCGGCGAGCAGCACCGTCGCGCGCGCCTCGTCGCAGCGGATCTCGATGGCGCCCAGCTCGCGTAGGCGCGGAGCGAGGTCCTCGGCGCTCACCCCGGGCGCCCACTGGAGGCGCACCAGCCGGCGCGAGCGCTCGTGCAGTTCGTCCGAGCGCTCGTCGGCCAGGAGCCGGCCGTCGTTGAGGAAGAACAGCCGCTCGCACACGCGGTCGACCTCGGCCAGGTGGTGCGAAGAGAGCAGCACCGCGCCGCCCGCCGCCGCGTCGGCCTCCAGCAGCGCGAGCACCTCGGCGCGCTTGGTCGGGTCGAGGCCCTCGGTCGGCTCGTCCAGGATCCGCACCGGCACGTCGGGGCCCATGCAGGCCGCGAGCAGCAGCTGGCGCTTCATCCCGTGGCTGTAGGCGCGCACCCTGCGCTCGAGCGGCAGGCCGAGCTGGCGCGCGACCTCGACCGCGCGGCTGAGCGCGGCGCGCGGACGGCCGCGCAGGAGCCACTCCAGGTGCTTGTCGCCGCGCAGCTCCTTGTAGAGCGCGGTCTCCCCCGGCATGTACGTGCAGCGGCGGCGCACCGCGGCGCCGTCGCCGGCCAGCGCGCGCCCGGCGACCGCCACCGCACCCGCGTCGCGCGGCACCAGGCCGACGAGCATGCGCAGGAAGGTGCTCTTGCCGCTGCCGTTGGGGCCGAGCAGCCCGGTGACCGCGCCCGGCTCGACCGCGAGCTCGAAGGGCTGCACCGCCGCCTTCGAGCCGAAGCTCTTGGCCAGGCCGCGCGCCTCGATCGCCGCCGCGGTGCTCACGGCAGGATGCCCGCGTCGCGCAGCAGCGGGTAGCAGAGCCGCGCGATGTGGCCGTAGCCGTCGCCGGTGAAGTGGAAGTCGGGCTCCGGCGGCAGCTCGGCCTCGGTGTTGCCGGCGAAGTACTCCTGCACCGCCTCGTCGGCGATGTAGCGCTCGACCAAGAAGCCCTCGTCCGGCGGGGCGGGGCTGCGGTCGATGTTGTCGGCGTAGTTGCGGAGCAGGCCGAGGAGGCTGATCCCCGGCAGGCCGAGCTCGGCGCGCAGGTCCTCGGCCCAGCCCACGAGGGGCAGCACGCCCCAGTCCTCGCGGCGCACGTCGCCCGACCAGGTCAGGAGCGGCTGGTTCACGAAGAACAGCGGCACGTCGCGCTCGGCGCAGAGCTCGGCAACGCGCCGGATCGCGCCCGCGGTGGCGTCCTTGTTGTCCGCGCGCACGTGGGCCCAGGGCACGCGCTCGTCGAGCATCGGCGCCGGGATGGCGTGGAAGCTCCTGGTGTACTTGTGGACGATCCAGCTGTAGAGGTAGCTCGCCTCCCACAGCGGCCGCCGCAGCCCGGTGGGGAGCGGCAGGTGGTCGGAGTAGAGCGCCCCGAGGTCCTCATCGAGGAACAGGCCCTCGGCGACGATGTCGTTGGTGTTGTAGTAGAGCACGACCGCGTCGGGGGCGAGGTCGAGCCCGTCCTGCTCGAACGCCCGCAGCTGCTGCCCGGAGTGGTAGCCCGGCACCCCCAGGTTGACCCCGCGCCAGGTCACGCCGGTGCCGGCCGCCGCCTCGGCCTCGGTGGCCATGCGGGCGAGGTGTCCGACCAGGGTCTCGTCCTCGTCGGCCCACAGGCCGAAGGCGAAGGAGTCGCCCAGGCACAGGAGGCGTTTCTCGCCGGCGGGCTTCTCGCGCGGGAAGTCCGCGCCGCGGGTGCGGTGCGACGAGACGCGGAAGGTCCAGCCGTCGACCTCGGCCGACGCGCCGGGCCGCATCGCGTAGTGGCGCATGGGGTCGCCGATCTCCTCGAAGATCCCGGCGCCTAGGAGCTGCACCCAGCGCCGGTTCGTGCGGTTGACGCCGGCCTCCATCGTCGACTCGCGGAAGTCGGTGACGCGGAGGTAGACCTCGACGGCCAGCGTCAGCAGAGCCAGCGTGAAGATCGAGACGACCAAGCCGCGCCGCAGGCGCGTGCCGCGCGACGTCGGGTTGGCCGGAGAGGAGCCGAGCGCCAGGCCCTCTGTTCCGTTAGCATGCGTCCCCGCCATCTCCCCGCGCTCCCTTTCGCGGCGCGGGCGGGCCAGGGTAGGGGCGCCATGGAGTCACCGCAAGTCACCCACGAGCTCAAGAACGACATGATGGGGCTCGTCGAGCGCGTCGACGGCCCGTCGGGCCCGGTGGTGCGCCGGGTGGCCAAGGGCGGCAGCATCCCCGGCACCCGGCTGGTCGCGCGCGTCCTGATGGGCCGCGAGCGCCGCGCGCTGGAGCGCCTGGCCGACGTGACGGGCGTGGCGCGGCTGGTCGAGGACGAGGCCTACGCCTCGGCCCCCTCGCTCGGCGGGGGACCGCCGCGGCGCAAGGACGTGCTGATGCGGAGCTGGGTCGACGGCAACCCGCTCCAGCAGGCCGACGAGCTGCCCGAGAACTTCTTCGAGCTGCTGGAGGACCTGGTGCGCGAGCTGCACCGGCGCGGGGTGTGCCACAACGACCTCCACAAGGAGGCCAACATCCTGGTCGGCGAGGACGGCTACCCGGCGCTGGTCGACTTCCAGCTCGCCAGCGTCCACGAGCGCGAGGACCGCGGCTACGGCGTCCGCGTGCGCGAGGACCTGCGGCACGTGAAGAAGCACCGCTGGAAGTACACCTCGCGCGGCGGCGCGGCCGCCGAGGCCGCCACGGCCGCGGGCGAGGTGCGCCCGTCGAAGAAGCGCTCGTTCCTGGCCCACGCCTGGCTGCGCTTCGGCAAGCCGCCGTACCTGTTCGTGACGCGCAAGGTGATCGGCTACAAGGGCGGCGAGCGGGGCCGACCCAAGACGGGGCCGTGGCCGGAGTGGACGGCTCCGCTGGCTCCGCGCGAGCGCTCGACGACGCCGGCCTAGGCTCTGCGGCCGCTAGACCCGCTCGACGAAGTTAGAGAGCAGCGCCAGCCCGTTCTCGCTCAGCACCGACTCGGGGTGGAACTGCACCCCCTCGATCTCCAGCTCGCGGTGGCGCAGGCCCATGATCTCGTCGTTCTCGGCGCGCGCCGTGACCGCGAGGCAGGCGGGCAGGTCGTCCTCGGCGACGACCAGCGAGTTGTAGACCGTGAACCACGAGGGCGACGGCAGCCCGGAGAACACGCCGGCGCCGTCGTGCTCGACCGGCAGCGCGCGGCCGTGCGCCAGGCGCTCCGCGCGCTCCACGCTGCCTCCGAAGGCGACCGCGAGCGCCTGGTGGCCGAGGCACACGCCGAGGATGGGTAGGTCGCCGCCGAGCTCGCGGAGCACGTCCAGGCTGCAGCCGGCGCCGTCGGGTGCGCCGGGCCCGGGGCCGATCAGGATCCCCGCCGGCTCGCGCGCACGCACGTCGCGCACCGTCAGCGCGTCGGCGCGCTCGACGTCCACGTCGGCGCCGAGCTCGGAGAGTGCCATGGCCAGGTTCCACGTGAAGGAATCGCGGTTGTCGAGCACGAGAATCACGCCTTCAAGATCGCCAGGCGGGGCCTCGAGGGCAAGGGAACGTCCGCCCATTGAAACGGGACGCACGGCTCCTATCGTGACGGCCCATGGACATCGTCATCGTCGGGGCCGGGGAGGTCGGAGCGCACCTGGCCGACATCCTCTCGCGCGAGAAGCACCGCGTCAGCGTGATCGACACCGACGCCGACAAGGTGGCGCGGCTCGTCGAGGCGCACGACGTGCGCGTGCTCGAGGGCGACGGCACGCGCGCCGACGTCCTGACGATGGCGGCGGTGTCGAAGGCCGACCTCTTCGTCGCGGTGACCAACAACGACCGCGTCAACATGCTGGCCTGCCTGGTGGCGCGGAACCTCGGCGCGCGCAAGGTCATCCTGCGGCTGAAGGACCTGTCGCGGGTCTCGGGCTATCTCTACTTCTACAAGCGCTCGCTGGGCTTCGACGTGGTGCTCTCGACCGACGACCTGGCGGGGGAGGAGATCGTCGGCACGGTGCGCGAGCAGCACGCGCTCGAGGTCGAGAACTTCGCCGACGGCCGCGTGCAGCTGCGGCGCCTGCGGATCGGGCGCGCGGGCGAGCTCACGGCCGGGCCGATCTCCGAGCTGCGGCTGCCGTCCGGTCTCCAGATCGCGGCGGTGTCGCGCAAGGACCAGCTCTTCGTGCCCGGCGAGGACGACAAGCTGGCGCCGGACGATCAGATCTACCTCATCGGGCGCGCGGTCGACCTCGACCGCTTCGAGCTCCTGCTCGGCGCGCCCAAGGTGGGGCGGCGGAGCGTCGTCATCATGGGCGGCGGCGGCGTCGGCTGCCGCATCGCGGCCAAGCTCGACGGGCTGCCGGACGTGTCGATCCGCATCCTCGAACGCGACCCCGAGCGCGCCAAGGAGATCGCCTCGACCTTCTCCAGCTCGGTGATGGTGCTGGTGGGCGACTCGACCGACCTCGACCTCCTGATGGAGGAGCGCATCGGCGAGGCGAACATCTTCATCGCGACGACCTCCGACGACGAGCGCAACATGGTCGCGTGCCAGCTTGCGCGTTCACTCGGCGTGGCGCGCACCATCGCGATGGTCAACAAGGCGGCGTACCGGCAGATCTACGACCTTCTGGGCGTCGACCTGGCCATCTCGCCGCGGATCCTGTGCGCCAACCGCATCCTGCGCTTCGTGCGCTCGAGTTCGGTGAACTCGGTCGCGGTCGTGGCCGGCGGGCGTGGCGAGGTGCTCGAGCTCGGCGTGCACCCGCGCGACCACAAGGAGCGCAAGGTGAAGAGCCTCGGCCTCCCGCGCGGCGCGGTCATCGGTGCGATCGTGCGCAACGACGAGGTGCTGATCCCCAGCGCGGACACGACGGTCAAGCCCGGCGACCAAGTGATCCTCTTCACGCTGACCGAGCACCTGGGAGACGTCGAGGACGTCTTCCGCGCGCCGGTGCGCTACCAAGGGCTCTAGCCCGGCCGCCGGCCAGCACCCGACCATGCGCCCGAACATCGACATGAACCTGCGGGCCGTGGCCTGGCTGCTGGGCTGCGTGCTCATGCTGCTGGCCGGGTTCCTGGTTGTGCCGGCGCTGGTCGGCGCCTGGTACGGCGAGCGCGGGTCGTTCTTCGGGTGCCTGTACGCCGCGCTCGTGACCGCGGTCGCGGGCTTCGTGCTGGCGGTGCGCTACCGCGGCGGCACGTTCACGTCGGACCGGCGCACGGACTACTTCCGGCGCGAGGGGCTGGCGGTGGTGGGGCTCTCCTGGATGCTCGTCTCGGTCGCGGGGGCGCTGCCGTTCCTGTTCTCCGGCGCGATCCCCTCGCCGGTCGACGCGCTCTTCGAGTCGGCCTCCGGGTTCACGACGACCGGCTCGACGATCCTGGTGCCCGAGGCGATCGACGGCATGCCGAAGGGCATCGCCTTCTGGCGCTCGTTTACGCACTGGCTGGGCGGGATCGGGATCGTGCTGGTGTTCGTGGTGCTCTTCCCGACCGGCGGACGCAGCCTGTTTCGCTCCGAGGTGCCCGGCGTCAGCCGCGAGGCGGCGCTGCAGCGCGTGCGCGACAGCGCCATCGGGTTGGTGCGTATCTACGTCGGGCTGACGGTGATCGAGATGGTGCTCCTAATGGTCGTCGGGGGCGAGGCGATGACGCTGTACGAGGCCAGCATCCACGCCTTCGGCACTCTGGCGACCGGCGGGTTCTCGAACCATTCGGCGAGCATCCTGCACTTCGCTTCGTGGAAGGTGGAGCTGATCGTCATCGGCTTCATGTTCCTGGCGGGCGTGAACTTCGGCTGGTACGACCTGCTGTTGCGGCGCGGCGGGCGGCGCACGCTGCGGTCGATCCTCGCCTCCGAAGAGCTGCGCGTGTACACCGGGCTGATCGTCGGCTCGACGCTGCTGATCGCGGGCTCGCTGTGGTTCTGGGGCGGCAGCAACGGCGACCCCGCGAGCGAGCTGCCGGACTACTCGTCGTTCCTGCAGGCGGTCCGCGACAGCGCCTTCTACACCGTCAGCCTGATCACGAGCACCGGCTTCGGCACGGTGGACTTCGATCAGTGGCCGCAGTTCTGCCGGCTGATGTTGATGCTGCTCGCGCTCTGCGGCGCCTGCGCCGGATCGACCGGCGGCGGGGTGAAGGTCGTGCGCTGCATCATCCTCGCCAAGGCCTCGATCCGCGGCGTCAAGCGCTTCGCGCGGCCGCGCGCGATCCACAACGTGCGCATGGACGGGCAGACCGTCGACGAGCCGATGGTCGGCGCGATCACCGGCTACTGCGGGCTGTGGGTGATCGTGTTCACGCTCGGGACCCTGGCGCTGGTGGGGTTGGGCTTCGAGCCGCCCGAGGGCTACGAGGACCAGGTGCTGCTGACCGCGGCCACGACGGTGCTCGCGACGCTCAACAACATCGGCCCGGGCCTCGAGGCCGTCGGGCCGGCGCAGAACTTCGCCTTCCTGCCGGACGCCTCGAAGATGCTGCTTGCGGTCTTCATGGTCGTCGGCCGCCTGGAGTTCTACGCGGTCGTCGTGCTGTTCGTGCCGCGCTTCTGGCGGCACTAGGCATGGCGGATCGACGCTACAGGACGTCTTCGCGGTAGACCCAGCGCGGCTTCTGCTGCAGGTCGCGATTGTGCGCGACGAGCCGCCACAGGTCCTTCGGCCCGATCACCGTCACGTAGTCCACGCCGCGGCCGTTGTCGTCGACGATGCGGATGCGGCCCGAGACCAGGCCCAGGAGCTGGTAGCTGAGCTCGTCCTCGCCGACGTAGACGCCCGCGCCCACCTGCTCCGGCGCGCCGGTGAGCCCGCCGCGGGGGCGCAGCAGGATGCCCTCGACGCGCGGGTCGCGCCGCACCTCGGAGGGGATCGACCACACGTCGCCGCCGCTGCGTCCGAATACGCGCACCGGCTCGCCCTGCTGCGGAGCGCGGAAGGTGACCTCGATGCGCGGCAGGCGGATGTTGGTCTCGGCGGTGTACAGCCCGCCGCCGATGGGCTCGACGACGCTGTTCTCGAGGCTGGGGCCGTCCGCGAACCACGCGGTGACGTCGACCTCGCCGCCGCGCGCGAAGCGCCCGAGGAAGACCGCGCCCCACTCGGTGGCGACGCCCAGCTCGGTGCCTTCGGGGGAGTGGATCAGGAGCGTGGGGTCGGCCAGCGTCTTCGTCGACACGCAGGACGCGAGCGGCAGTGCGGCGAGGAAGGCGAGGGCGGCTTGGATGCGCATGGGGTCGATGTTGGACGTGCTTAGCGGGCCTGGTGGCGCTGGTACATCTCCGTGTACTCGCGGAACGCGCTCTCGTACAGCTCGTTCTCGGGAGAAAGCTCCATCGCGAGGCCGAACTGGATCTTGGCCTCGGCGAGCTCCTCGTCGGTGCCGATCAGCTCGCGCTCGCCCTCCACGGTCAGCCGGAGGTTGCCGAGCGCGCCGAACGTGCGCCCGCAGAGGGCCTGGGCGACGTCGAAGCGGAACGACGGGTTCAGCGGGTCGAGCTCGATCGCCTTCTTGAATTCGCCCACCGCGGCGTCGAAGTCGCCCTTGTAGATGCGGGCCAGCCCCAGCGCCCAGTAGGCGCGCGGGTCCTCGTAGCCGTTCTCGATCGCAAAGGTGAGGTCCTCCAGCGCCGCATCCGCCCCGGAGCCGGCGCTCCTGCGCACCTGCTGGTAGCCGCGCTTGAAGCGCGCCTCCGGCGCCTCGATGGGCACCGCGGCGATGAACTCCTTCCACTCCTGCTCGAGCTTCTCGGTGCCCTTGTGCCCGAGCTTCTTCAGCAGCAGGCGGCGCACCTCGGCCGGCTCGACCACGAAGGCGTTGCCGCCATAGGGCGCCTTCTCGACGCCCTTCAGGCCGTACAGGTCCTTGAAGAAGCTCTTGAAGCCCTTCTGGTACTTCTTCGTCTCGTTGAGGAAGTACACGAAGGACCAGGCGTGGGCGTACTGGAAGCCGTTGAACTGCTCGCGCTTGAGGCGCAGGAGCTCCTCTAGCTTGGTGTCTTCCCCGTCCTCGATCGCCTGCTGCACGGTCAGCACGCGGTCGGTCTGCAGCTTGCCGGGGACGATCTCGAGGCGCCCCTTGCGGTCGAACTCGATGTCGGCCGAGCCGAAGTAGTCGGCGACGCCTTCGTTGATCCAGATGGTCTTCTCGGAGGGCCGGAACTGTGGGTCGATCAGGTACGTGAGCAGGTGCGTGCACTCGTGCAGCCCGACCCAGTTCGAGCGCGACGGCTCCTGGTAGTCGTGGAAGAAGTTGAGCGTCTGGTCGTAGGCCCAGAAGTAGCCCAGAGTCGACGGCGAGTCGGCCGTGCTGAGCTCGAGGAACTCGTCGTGGCTCTTGTAGATGTTCACGGTCATCTTCGTCCGCCGCAGGGTGGGGGACAGCTTGATGCCGACGCGCTTGTCCATCAGCGAGTAGTACGACTCCAGGAGGTCGGCGTAGTGCTCCAGCAGCTCCGGCGACGTGTTGGTCCTGAGGACGAAGTGCTTGGTCTCCTTCTCCCAGGCGTTGCTGAAGTCGGTGTGAAGCGCGCGCTCCTCCATCTGCTTGCGGCGCTCCTCGTTGCGCTTCTTGAGGGCGGCCTTGTAGGCGGCCTTGCTCATCCACTTCTCGCGGTAGCGGACGAAGCCCTTCTCGAGCTTCTTCTTCTCGTCCTCGTTCTTGGGGACGTAGTCCGACATGTCGCCCTCGATCGCGACCTCGGCCAGGAGGTGCCCGGGGGCCTCGATCACGCCGTTCTTGAAGGTGAGCGTGTAGCCGGCTTCGCTCTCGCGGGCCTTGACGCACTCCAGGATTCGCCCGTCGTGGGTGATCAGCGAGTCCGCGCCGAGCGACGGTGCGAGGACGAGCGGGGCGGCCAGCAGCGCGGCCGGACCGAGACGACGAGAGAGCGAGAGCTGCATCATGAAGGTGTGCGGCGCGCCGTTGGAGGAGAAGCGAGACCTGCCGGATCTCAGCACCGGCCCCGCGGTGGCGCAAGCCCGCCGCGCGCGAGGCCCGGAGCCGGCTTCCTTACGAAAGCACGACATGGAAAACTAGCGGGGAGCCCCCTCCAACCCGTTGGATGGAGCGCCGTAGCCCTCGCGATGGGGCTACCCAGGGTCCCGCGTACGCATTATCCCCTGTCGCCGAGAATGCTGTCATGACAACCCGTAACGCCGCGGTCACGGTCCTGTTCCTCGTCCTCGGAGCCGCAGGGGTGCTGTGGTTCCTCGGCGGCGACGACGGCTCGCAGCAGCGGGGTGGCGAGGCACCGCGCGTCAGCCGGCCGGGGCAGGCCGAGGCGGCGGCTCCGGAGGCGGACCTGACCGCCCCCGCGGCCGTCGACGGCGACGCGCCCGAGGAGGACAAGCGCGTGGCCGCGTCCGGCCCGGCGGAGCTCGTCGCCCAGGGAGCTCCCGCCGAGGTCGCCGAGGTGACGCCGCCCGCCGAGGACGCCCCGCAGCTGAGCGGCGTCGTCCTCGACCCCGCCGGCGCACCGATCGCGGGCGCCGAGGTGCACACCGGCGACCGCGACGGCTTCCCGCTGGACTTCGTCGCCACCGGCGAGGTGCCCGGCTACGCCAAGCGCTGGACGACCGCGACCGACGAAGAGGGGCGCTTCGCCCTGCGTGGCCCGGCGCCGGGCTCGATCCGGTTGCTGGTGCGCAAGCCCGGCTTCGCGCCGTACGAGGACGGCGACGTCGTGGTGCCCGAGGGCGACGGCTTCGAGCTGGACGCCGTCGTGCTGGCGCCCGCCGCCGTGCTCGAAGGCATCGTGCTCGATCACGTCGGCCGTCCGGTCGAGGGCGCTGAGCTGCACCAGGAGAGCGACGAGTTCGGCTTCCGCCTGTTCTTCACGTCGGGGATGGAGGAGCGCCCCGCCGCCGTCACCGACGCCTCGGGCCGCTTCCGCGTCGACGAGCTCGTGCCCGGCGCGTGGCGCGTCCGGGTCGAGACCGAGGACCACCCCGACCGCGCCTTCGAGGGCCTCGCCGAGCGCGGCGGCGAGATCGTCTCCGGCCTGCGCTTCGAGCTGGAGCCGGGGAGCACCATCGCGGGGCGCGTCACCGACATCCCCGACTCCGAGACCTCGCGCCTCGAGATCCGCGCCAACCCGAAGGAGGCCGGCGACTTCTTCGGCTTCAGCATGGACGGCTCGCGCAAGGCCGAGGTGGCGGAGGACGGCACGTTCGAGGTGCGCGGTGTCCGCGAGGACACCGAATACGTGCTGCAGGTGCGCGAGGAGCCCGAGGGTTGGACCGGCCGCGGCTTCACCTCGCGTTCGCGCTCGGTCAAGGTCACGGCCTTCTCCGGCGACCGCGGCCTCGAGATCCAGTACCAGCCCGAGGCGGCCGTGCTCTTCCAGGTGGTCGACGCCGAGACCGGCGCGCCGATCGAAGAGCTGCGGGTCGAGTACGGCTTCCGCTGGACCGAGCGCCTGGTCGACGAGGACGGGCGCGTGCTCGAGGACTTCCCCGAAGGTCAGGTCCGCATCGGTGGCCTGCGCCCCGACTCGGAGCAGGCCGAGCTCGAGATCCAGGTCGATGCGGTCGGCTACCAGTCGTGGACGCGCGAGGACGTGCTCGTCGCGCTCGGCCAGGAGACCGACCTGCAGGTCGTGCGCCTCGAGCCGCTGCCGCTGGTGCGCGTGACGGTGGTCGACGGCGAGACGGGCGAGCCGGTCTCCGAGGCCCTGGTCTCGATCGAAGAGGAGTCGGAGGACGGCGAGGACTTCCGCGGGTTCCGCGGCCGCCGCATCGTGATGTCGTCGTCGGACGACGACGACGATGAGCCGCAGATGGTCGGCGAGCTCGGCCGCAGCGCGATCACCGCCGACGACGGGCTCGCGGTGCTGACCTCGCTGGAGGACCGCCGCTGCGTCATCCGCGTCGAGCACGAGGAGTACGCGACGGCGCTCGTCGAGGGGCTCTACCTACCGAGCGGCGAGGCGGTCGAGCAGCGCGTCGAGCTCTCCGAGGGCGGCAGGGTCGTCGTCCACGTGATCGACGAGGGGGGCAACCCCGTCGTCGGAGCCGACGTCGAGCACCGCCCCCCGGGCGGCTCGCAGCAGGACTTCATGGCCTTCTTCGCCCGGCGCCGCGACTCCGACACCCGCACCGACGGCGAGGGCCACGTGACGTTCGACCACCTGATGCCCGGGCTGCACAAGTTCCGTCTGAAGGGCGGGCCCGCGGGCGCGGCCTTCGGGCGCAACCTGGTCATGGTGATGGACGGCGAACAGGAGGAGGAGCCGGGCTGGGAGGCCGCCGACGTGGTCGAGGGCGGCGAGGCCAAGGTCGTGCTGGTCGAGACCGCCAAGGGGGCGCTGCTCGGCCGCGTCACCGAGGCCGGCGTCGACCTGGTCGGCGCGACCGTCGACGCGCAGCTCAAGCAGGACGACCCGACCGGCTTCGGCGGCATGCGCATGCTGGGCTTCGGCGGGCAGGACGGCGAGCGCACCGACTCCTCGGGGCGCTACCGCATCGAAAACCTGGAGCCCGGCACCTACACCGTCACGATCGCCCACCCCAAGCGCCGCATGCCGGCCGAGATCGAGGTCGAGGTGGCCGCGGGCGAGACGCGCCAGGACATCGACCTGCCGGTCTCGATCCTCGAGGGCCGCATCACCGACCTCGACGGCAACCCGCTGCCGGGCCTGAAGGTCTCCGCTTCGGAGAAGAGCGGCGGTTCGCGGTTCGCGGGGCGCGTGGCGATGTTCCGCTCCGCGGGCGGCGACTCCTCGGGCGGCGTCGTCAACCTCGGCGACCAGCTCGGCGACGCGGCCTACACCGACGACGACGGCCGCTACTCGCTGCGCGGCGTGAAGCCCGACGTCGAGTTGCTGGTGAAGGCCACCGGCGACGGCGTGCAGCCCGGCGAGAGCGAGTCGGTCACCGTCGGCGCCGACGAGGTGCGCCGCGGCGTCGACTTCCAGCTCGAAGCCGGCGGCACCGTCGAGGTCGAGATCATGAAGGCGGACGGCTCGCCGGCGTCCTTCTGCATCGTGCGGGCCAACTACCTCGACGAGGTGCCCGAGGAGGAGGAGTCCGAGGGCTCCGAGCCGAAGTTCGCCTTCGCGCAGTCCGGGGCGACGACCCTCACGGGGCTGCGCCCCGGCCGTTGGATCGTCACGGTGAGCGCCGCCGGACCCGGCGGCGACGGCGAGGATCCGCCCGAACAGGAGATCGAGGTCGAAGCCGACCAGCCGGGCCAGCTGACCTTCCACATGCCCTGAGCGGGGCGCGGCCCCCGCGTGCGCGCGGGGGCCGCGGATGCCGCGTGGAATCTCCGCCCGCGGACACTAGGCTCGCTCCCCGCCATGACCGCGCGCGCCTACGACGCCATCTGCCTGGACCTGGACGGCACTCTCGTCACCGACGAGGGCAGCGTCCTCCCGCGCAACGTGCAGGCCCTGCGGGCGGCGCAGGACCGCGGCGTCCACGTCATGGTGGTCACCGGCCGCTCCGAGGGGGGCGTGGTGGCCGTGCTCGAGGAGCTGGGCCTGCGCACACCGGCGATGGTCTACAACGGCGCCGGCGTGTGGTGCCCGGTCGAGCGCCGGCTGCTGGAGGAGCAGCTGCTCTCCAACCGCGCCGTCGCCGCCACGCTGGCGTGGGCGCACGAGACGCGCTCGCTGCCGGTCGTGATGCGCGCCGGCGAGAAGTACGTGCCCCCGCCGCGGAGCGGCGAGGAGCGCGCCGCGATCGCCCGCTTGGAGGACCTGCGTATCGTCCCCGCGGACGAGCTGCCGCTCGAGTACCTGATCCGCATCACGCTCTTCTCCGACCGCTGGCAGGACTCGGGCGACTACCACGACGCCTTCGTCGACGCGGTGGGGCAGGAGCTCTACCTCACGCACTTCCCGCTGCACGCGCTCGCGCAGCACCGCGGCAGCGCGATGCAGGTGGTCGACGTGCAGCCGCCGTGCCGCGGCAAGGGCGAGGCCCTGCGCTGGCTGACCGAGGTGCGCGGGATCCCGGCCGAGCGCGTGGTGTGCGTCGGGGATGCGGGCAACGACGTTCCGATGCTGCAGGGCGCCGGGCTCGGCGTGGCGATGGAGAACGCTTTTCGCTCCGCACGCGACGCGGCCGACCGGGTGATCGGGAGCAACAACTCCGAGGCGATTGCGGAGCTGGTGGAGGAGCTGTTCCTCGACGGACGCGCCGGCGCGTAGGCGCCGGCGGAAGGGTTTTCCGCCCGGGGGGGCTCGGCGGCTTGAGTCCGCAGAGGGCCTCGGCGGGGAGGCGGCGCGGCCGCTGGGGGGGCGCCGCCGGCAGCCCTTGACGAGAGCGCGTGGTGTGGTCACACTTACCGGTTAGAGATGTCTCGAGCGACCCACGTAGTTCCGCGTCAGACCTCCTCTATGAGGGTCTTGGCGCTCGCGCTGCTCGCCCTTTTCGGGCTCGGGCAGGTCTACGGGTCCCTCCACCATGCGTTCGTGGATCACCACGTGTGCTCGGTGGATGGTCAGCTCACCCACGGGAAGTGCGACCACGCCCACCACGCGGACCACGCCCACCACGCCGACCACGGCGTCGCTCCGGGGGCCGACTCCGGCCCTTCGGTCACGCCCCTCGGAACGGGTGGGGAGCACGGAGAGCTCTGCTCGATCTCCCCTTCGCGTGAGGAACGCAAGTCGATCCTCCTGGGGCCGTCGAGCCGTTTGATTCCGGCTCAGCGGGCCGGCCGGTGCGTCGAGGCACAGACGCGAAGCTTCGCGCGCGCGATCCCTCTCTTCCGCTTGGCACCAAAGCAGTCGCCCCCGTCGGTTCACCCGGCGTAACGCCCCCTCGGGGCGTTGGGCTCGCCCTACCCCGCCCTCAAGGGGTCTTGGGCGCGCGAGTTTCCCGGACGTGGCCCGCGGGCTGCGCCGGAGCTCCCTGCGGGCCGATTCGGCCTGCCCCGCTGCGTGATCCCCATCCATCTGCCTCCCCGGTGCCGAGCGATGCTCCTCCAATCCAACCCGACGCTTCCCCTCCATCCCGCTCCGGATCGACAAGATCCCCACTGTGCCTCTCACGGCGCCGACCGCGCGCCCGCCGCGGCCTGCGATGTCGCGCCTCTGTCGCTCGAGTTCGGCGAGTCCGTGTCGCCTCACCTGCCCGCCATGGTGCGGGCCGCGCGCAGCATCCTCGGCAGCGAGGACCTCGCCTGGGACGCCGTGCAGGAGACGCTCCTGCGCGCCTGGGTGCGCGGCAGCCTGCCCGGCGAGGCGCGCAGCGTGCTGGTCCACCTGGCGATCAAGTCGAGCCTCCACCTCCTGCGCTGCCAACGGCGGCGCAACGACCACGAGTCGCAGGCCGGCGAGGGCGCGCCCGTCTGCTGCGACGAGCACCCGCTGGCGGCGCTCGACCATGCGGAGACCGCGCGCGTGGTGCGCGATGCGGTCGCGGGCCTCACGCAGGAGTACCGCGCCGTCGTCGAGCTGTTCGAGTTCCAGGGCGAGAGCTACGAGGCCATCGCGGCGCGCCTGTCGCTGCCGATCGGCACCGTGCGTTCGCGTCTGAGCCGCGGGCGCAGGCTGCTGCGTGACCGGCTGCTGGCCCACTACCGCGCCGCCTAAGCCCGTCATGCAACTTCCCAGCAAGCTGCGCTGCCTCGCGCTTCTGCTCGCCCTCGGCGCGCCGCTCCACGGCCAGGCTCCGGCCGAGTCCGGCGCGATGGCCGCCGCCGAGCAGGGCTCCGAGACGGAGGCGTCGCTCGCCGCGCCCCAGGTCCTGGTCGAAGGCACCCACCAGCGCCTGACCTTCGACGCGGACGTGATCCGCGTCGCCGTGGGGCGCTCCCAGACGCTCTCGGCCGAGATCCTGACCAGCCGCGAGATCCTGCTCCTGGGCCGGACGCCCGGGCGGACGACGCTGGTGGTCTGGCTCGCCGACGGCAGCGCGCAGATGCGGCTCATCTCGGTGCAGCCGGACCTGTCGCTACTGCGGGCCGCGCTGGCCGAGATCCACCCGTCGGTGACCGCCGAGCTCGCCCCGGACCGGGGTGCGGTGGTGCTGCGCGGGCTGGTGCCCGACGTGTCCTACCGTGCGGCGGCGGAAGCGGCGGCGGCGGCGTATCTCAGCTCGCCGACGCGGCAGACGAACGCGACGCCGCTCGTCTCCTCGACCGACGAAGGTCCGGCCGAGGAGGAGGGCAACTCGGAGGTCCAGCCGCCCGAGGAGCCCGTGGGCGCGGCGGTGATCAACCTGATCCGCCTCGAGCGCTTGCCGGCGCTGGCGGATGAGAAGATCCGCGAGGCGATCGCGCCTCTGGTGGGCGAGAGCGTGACCGTGCGGCGCGTCACCGCGGCGGCGCTGCCGGACGACACCGAGGACCTCTTCGTGCTCGAGGGCTCGGTCTCGGATCAGGTGACTCTGTCGCGGGTGCTCTTCCTGGCGTCGCGGACCCTCCTGGGCGAGGACGCCGATCAGACCGACATCCGCGTTCTGGCCGATGAGTCGGGCGCGTTGACGGACGTGACCGACCTCTTCGGCGCGGCGACGGTCGGTGCGGGCGGGAACCAGGGCAACTTCAACCTCGGCGGCAGCAGCGGCGGCCAGGGCGGCGGCTCGCGCAACAACCAGACGCTGGTGAACCGCATCGGCGCCAACCTCGGCCGCGCGAAGGTGGTCGAGGCGGCGGGCGGGCGCGTCCTCGCCATGATCGACGTCGAGAACCTGCCGCTGGTGCGGGTCGACGTGCGGCTCTACGAGGTCAACCTCAACCGGCTGCGGCAGTGGCGCAACGAGCTCAACGTGCTGGCGTCGGACTTCGACCAGATGCCGCTGAGCCCGGCGGGTGCGGCGGTCGGGATCCAGGGCGAAAACGCCTCGGAGATCGCGCAGGACGACCTGCAGAACGCGCTCAGCTTCCTGGACGGCGGGGTGACCAACCAGTCGCAGCTCGTCTCCGGCGGGCTCGCGGTCGACAACCTGTTCTCGCTGCTGGTCAACGAGCAGATCGCCCGCACGCTGTCGCGCCCGACGCTGACGGTGCTCTCGGGCGAGCTGGCGCTGTTTCAGGTTGGCGGGCAGGTGCCGGTGCCGGTCGCGGTGACCGTCGGCGGCGGGACCGATCAGGTGCTGAACGGCGTGGAGTTCCGCGACTTCGGCCTGCAGCTGTCGGTGCGCCCGCTGGTCGAGGAGCTCGACTCCGAGACGATCACGCTCGACCTGTCGCCGATCGTGTCGCTGCCCGATCTCGATCTGACCGAGGCCATCGGCGCGGCCACCGGGTCGACGCTGAACACCACGGCCTTCGAGACCCGCGCCACGCGCACGCACACGCGGCTCCGGGACGGGCAGGCGATGATGATCGGCGGCCTGATCTCCCAGCGCCGGGACTCGGCCCAGGGCAAGACCCCGCTCTTGGGCGACCTGCCGCTGGCCGGCTGGCTGTTCCGCAACGAGGCCGAGGACGCCGACGATTCCGAACTCGTGATCGTGGTCAACCCGGTTATCGTCCGCCCCGAGCGGCCGGACGCGCGCCTGTGGTCCTTCGCGGAGCCCGCGGAGGTGCTGGCGCAATGTCTTCACTCGGTACGTCCCTCGGGCGAGGCCGAGGCGGAGTGAGCGGCATGCAGGATGTCGCAAAAAGAAGCACGCTCCTCGGAACTCGAGTAGCGTGGGGGGCATTCCCCCTTATGGAAAGCAAGATCCCGTCCATCGCCTCCTGCGGTGGTGGAAGCAACCCGGTCCTTTGGGCCGTCAACCACCGAAGCCAATGAAGACTCTCACTCAACTGTTCCGCTGCAAGAAGGGCGCTGCCCTCCTCGAGTACTCCCTCCTCGCCGCTGGCGTGTCCCTCATCGCCGCCGCCGGCATCGCCGTCTTCGGTCACAAGACCAACGACATGATCAGCTCCGTTGCGGCGATCATGCCCGGCGTCCACGCCGACGACAACGGCCCGATCGCGAGTGGCAAGATCATCGAGACCACCGGTGCCGACTCCGGTCAGATCAACCTCGACGTTGACACGATCATCGGCAACACGGATACGCCGCGTCTTGGCAACAACCTCGGCGTGAGCAACCTCGACCTGCTCATCCTCGAGCAGTAGGACCTGGTCGGTCCTTTCTAGGGGAGGCAGTCAGGCAGCCGGGGTGAGCCGGCCGCCTGGCTGCCTCGATGCCTTTCTAAGCATGTATTGGATCGCGCTCATCGCGCTGATCGTCGCCGCCGGCTTCGACCTGCGGACGAGGGAGATCCCGGACACGATTCCGGTGGTTCTCTTCCTCGCCGCGCTGGGTGCGAAGCTGCTCGGGCTGCACCCTGTCGCCTGGTCGGGCATCGCCCTGGGCGCGGGAGCGGCTTTTGCGGTCGGCGCGGCGCTCTTCGCCTGCCGCGGGCTCGGCGGGGGGGACGTGAAGCTCCTCGCGGCGCTCGGAGCCGCGCTTGGCGCGCGCGCGTTCCTGCCCTTCGCCGTGGCGACCGGCCTGCTCGGCGGAGTTGTTGCGCTTGTGCTCCGGCGCCGGCGCGGTGCGGAGCTCGCCTACGCTCCGGTTATGCTGGGCGGCCTCCTGTCCCTCCTCCCACTTCTGTGGCTCGGTCGATGAAGATCCGCCTCCAAGCTGTCCACGGTCGCCCGCTGCAGGGCGGTGTCCTGGTGGAGTTCGCGTTGATCTCCTTCGCGCTGTACCTGCTCTTGGCGGCCATCATCGGCCTCGGCCGCTGGATGGCGCTGACGCAGTCCGCGCAGGATGCCGCGCGGGTTGCCGCGCGCGAGATCGCGCTCTACCCGCTGCCGCCCGACTTCACCTTCGCCGACGCCCTCGCCGACCCCGGCTTCCGTCAGGCCGTCTACGACCCCGACTTCCTGGTCGTGGACCTCGACGCGACGCCGCCCGGCCTGCAGCTTGAGGCGTTCTTCCAGAGCATGCCGGTCGTGAACCGCGCGCTGCGGCCGCTGATGATCACCTCCGACGTCGAGGTGGGCGCCACGACCCGGCGCCTCCAGCACCTGCCCGGCGTGATCCTCGCCTCGGCGACCAGCCCGACCGGGCTGACGGTCGCCGTTCCGCGCATCGACGCGCGCGATCCTGTGACCGGCGCCGAGACCGCGATCACGCTGGTGCCCGTGCTCGAGGAGGTGGGGCCCGGATCGTTCAGCGTCCTCAGCCCCGACCGCGGGCTGGTCGCGATCCGCATCAACGTGCCGTACCAGTCGGCCACGCTCACCGCCTACCTCCCCGGAGCCGAGCTGACGCCCCAGGGCGATCCCTTCAACGAAGCCATCCTGGCCGCCGACCCGGCCGGCGGCGGGTTCGCGATCGTCGGCCCTGGCCCGGATGGCACCGGCCCCTACTCGGGCACCTATGGGCTGGGCGCGCAGCAGGCGCTGGGGGAGTTGGTGCGGCCGTTCCGACGCCTCATCTCCGCGCAGGCTATCTTTCGGCGAGAGGTTTACCTATGACGACGCTGCCCCGGATTTGGAGGCTTTGATGGCTGCCGCCGTAAGATATTCCGAGCACCGCAGGAGGCCGTACGGGACGATCGCCGTGCTCCTGCTCCTGGCGATTGGACTCGCCTGGGTCCTGATTCCGCTGGCCCGCGGCCAAGAGGTCCCCAACCCGGTGACCCTGGTCGGAGACCTGCTCTCGCGCGACGCGATCGCTGCGGAGGAGGACGAGGGGTCGCGCGCACCGGCCGAGGGCAAGGTCCGCGTCTTCGTCAGCGGCCGCACGATCCCGGCCTACAGCAAGATCGTCCGCGACGACCTCTGGAACGCCAGCATGGGCGACTGGGCCATCAGCGACCTCGACGAGTCGATGGTCGAGGATTCCGGCATCCTGGTCGACGTGCAGGACATCGTCGGGCGCGTCGTCGGGCACGACAAGGCGCCGGGCTACGTGTTCACCGAGAAGGACTTTCTCCCTCCGGGCACCCGGCCCGGCCTCTCGGCCGGCGTCCCCGCCGGCAAGCGCGCGCTGCGCATCGAGGTCGACAAGGTGACGGGCATCGTCGGGCTGCAGCCCGGCGACCGTTTCGACGTGGTGGGAGCCTTCCCGGTGCAGGTCGCGAACAACTCGAGCGCACAGGGCTTTGGCGGGGTCTACGCCGATCTGGTCGGTTCCAAGCCGGCCAAGGCGCCCAAGCGTGCCCGGGTGAAGGTGCTGGTCCAGAACGGCGTCGTGGTGTCGCCGCTGCACTCCCGCCAGGTCCCGATCAAGAATACCTCGCTGACCCAGGGCACGTCGGTGCGCACGATCCCGGTGCAGGAGATGGTCATCGCCATCTCCCCCGAGGAGGCCGCGCCGCTGATGGAGGCCCTCAGCGTGGAGGCCGAGATCACCTGCCTCGCGCGCTCGGGGCATCCCGACGATCCGGTCGACAGCGCGACGCCGTCGTCGGATCCCGAACCCCCGACGTGGAACTCGTTCCTGATGGGCGGGTCGATGCTCCCGGGGGCGACGCTCTCGAACGGTTCGTCCGAGGGGGGGGCCGCCGGCCCGATGTCGATCGTCGAGTCGATCAACGACGAAGGGCGCGCACTGGTTCCCGTGCCGGGCGTCGCCGCTAAGAAGGACTCTCCATGAGACCCGGCCCCGGAGTCCGCCGTCGCACGAGCCGTCGGGGAGCCCTGCTCCTGCAGGCTTCCTTCTTGATCCTCGTGCTGATGGGGCTCCTGGCGCTCGTCGTCGACCTGGGCATCGCCCGGGCGACCCAGAACTACATGCAGGCCAGCGCCGACGTCGCCGCGGCGGAGGGGCTGCGCTTCCGCGACGCGGATCCGCTCAACCCGCTGCAGAGCGACCTCGACCGGCGCATCGCGGCCTCGCGCGCGGCGTCGTTGGTGTTCGACGAGGACGCGGACCTCACGACCGGGCCCGCCGCCTATCTGCTGGGCGCCGGACCGCAGATCGACACCGGCGTGGCCGGGATCGCCGACCCCGCCGGCGGGCTGCTGATCGATCAGGGGCCCTACCTGCCGGCGCTCGAGCTCAACTCCGCGGCCAACGTGGTCCACGGCGACCTCGTCGCGGGCCGCTACATCGCGACCGACCCGCTCGGCGCCAACCCGGACTGGCACGCCGAGAACTCCGCCTACCTGCGCAACGACTTCGTGCCGGCGCCGGTCGGCGCGGCGCCGGGGGCTCCGGCGTTCCTGGCGCGCCTGCGCCGCACGAACGACCTGGGCAACCTCGACAACCAGCCCGGTGTCAGCTCGTCTGGGCCGACGCTGCCGTACCTGTTTGGCCTCGGCTCCGGCGTGCTGACGAGCGAGGACCCCGACACCTACGACCCGCGCCGCGACGGCATCACGATCCGCGCGACCTCGATCGCCGACGCGCGTCCCGCGCTCGCCGTCGGCGTGATGGGAGCGCTGGTCAACGGCCTCGCGCGGGTGGGGGACGAGGCCGCGGATCCCGCGATCGCGCGCGTGCTGGCGCTCGACGACGCCTCCTGGCAGGCGGACTTCGTGACCGACGGGCCGTTCCAGCTCGGCGTCTACGCCGACGGGAGCGTCCTGGGTCTGGCCGGCGGCCCGACCCCGCTCGCGTCCGGCTTCGCGCAGCCCGCCGCCGGGCCGGTACGGGTCGGAGACACGGCGCTCAACACGCCCGTCGTCGGCTCGGTCGCCCTGCCTGTCGCCGCGCCCGCGATCGAGGGCGTGCGCTTCGTCGCGCTCTATACCACGACGCTGGCCACGCTCCCGCGCGTGACCGGCTTCGCGGCGGTTGAAATCGATGCGGCCGTGCCCTCGACCGACGGCAGCGGCAACGCGATCCTGTTTGTGAGCGGGCGGAAGCTCGCCAGCATCGTGGCGCCCGAGAACGCCAGCGCGGTGCCGGCGCTCGCGACCGACGTCAACTCGCTCTTGCCCCAAAGCACAACGCGCCAGCTGCTGCTGGCACCCGTCCTGGCCCGCTGAGATTCGGAACCGTGGAGCGAACCCTACAGATGCTGCTCGTGAGCCGCGACGCCTCGCTGAAGAGTGAGGTGGAGGGCGCGCTCGGCGAGCTGCCCGAGGACATGCGGCTGGCCCTACACACCGAGCTGGACGAGCGGCGGGGCATCGAGCACGCCGTGCACCGCTCGCCCGACCTCGTCCTGCTCGAGCTGCGCGACGATCCCGAGGAGGTGCGCCGTGCGGCCGCGGAGATCACGCGGGCGAGCTCGGACCCGCTGGTGATCGTCGTGTACCGGCCCAACGTCGCCGGTGGCGAGGGGCGCTCGGAGGCGCTCCTGATCGAGCTGATGCGCGCCGGCGTGCGCGACTTCCTCCGCCGCCCGCTTTCGACCGGCGAGCTGGAGGACCTGCTGCGCCGCCACGTCACCAGCGCCGGGCGCGAGCAATCCACCCGCGGCCAGGTGCTGTCGTTCGTCGGCAACAAGGGCGGCGTCGGAAAGTCGACGCTGTCGGTGAGCGTCGCCTGCGGCCTCGCCCGCAAGGCCCCGGGCCGGGTGCTGCTGATCGACGCGTCGCTGCAGCAGGGTTCGCTGTGCGAGCTCTTGGGCGTCACACCCGAGGCGACGATCAGCGACGCCGCGCGCCAGGAGGCACGCCTCGACGAGCGGCTGCTGCGGATGCTCAGCGCCTCGCACGAGTCCGGACTGCGCGTGCTCGCGGCGCCGACCAACGCGATCGACGCGGCGCCGATCGACGACCAGGCCTTCGCGCGCATCCTCGCGGTCGCGCGGCGGGCGTTCGACTACGTCATCGTCGACACCTTCCCGCTGATCGACAGCGTGACCGTCGCGATCCTCGACGTGTCGGACCTGGTCTTCGTCGTGCTGAACGACCTCGTTCCGACCGTGCTGGGGACCGCCGAGCTGCTGAAGGTGCTCGCGCGCATCGGGGTCTCCGAGGAGCGCATCCGGGTCGTGCTCAACCATCCCAACCAGCCCTACCGCGGGCGCCTCTCGGGCGTCGACGTCGCGCAGCGGCTCGGGCAAGACCTCGACTTCGTCGTGCCGTACGACAAGCGCGTACTGGCCTCGACGAACACCGGCAGCCCCCATGCGCTGCGCGCCAGCCGCTGGAGGGGATTCGGCCGCTCCCTGCGCGAGATCGAGACCTCCATCCTCAGCCGCCGCGCCGAGGTACCCGCGGACGCGGCCGAGGACTCGCCGCGCGCCGACGAGGGGGCCGAGGAGCCGCGCCTGGAGGCGACGAACGAATGGTAGACCCGTCGCGAGAGTCGGCCGCGGAGCCGGAGGCGGGCAACGACGACGTCCGCGCGTTGTTCCAGCGGCGCCCGGCGCTGAGCGCGCTCTCGCGCTCGCACGCCGGAACGGCCCCGGCGCCCGCGACGCGGAGCCGGAGCGCGGCGCCCGCGGCTCCGACCGACTACGTGTCCGTCAAGGCGGACCTCCAACAGCGCGTGATCGACGAGCTCCAGCGCCGGAACCTGCTCGGCGCCGGCGAGGAGGTCGTCGAGGAGGCGGTCGAGGAGTTCGTGCGGGCCGTGCTCGCCTCCGAGGACCTGCCGATCACCGAGTCCGAGCACGACCACCTCGCCCAGGAGCTGGTCGAGGAGGCGCTGGGGATCGGGCCGCTCGCGCCGCTGATGTCCGACCCGGCGATCACCGACATCCTGGTGAACGGGCACGACCAGGTGTACATCGAGCGCTTCGGTCGCCTCGAGAAGACCGACATCCGCTTCCGCGACGACGATCACATCCGCCGCATCATCGAGCGCCTGGCGATGCGCGTCGGGCGGCGGATCGACCAGTCCTCGCCGATGGTTGACCTGCGCCTGAGCGACGGCAGCCGCGTGAACGCCACGCTGCCCCCGGTGACGCTCGACGGTCCGACCCTCTCGATCCGGCGCTTCGGGCGCAACGGGTTGCGCGGGGGTGACCTGCTGCGGCTCGGGATGCTGTCGGACGACATGGCGCGCTTCCTCACGCTGGCGGTCCGCCACCGCAAGAACGTGCTGATCTCGGGCGGCACCGGCGCGGGCAAGTCGACGCTGCTCTCGGTGATGGCCGAGTCGATTCCGCGCGACGAGCGCGTCATCACGATCGAGGACACGGCCGAGCTCGTGCTCGACCAGGAGCACGTCGTGCGCATGGAAACGCGCCCGATGAACGCCGAGGGGCGCGGGCTGATCACCGCCCGCGACCTGGTCGTCAACGCGCTGCGGATGCGGCCCTCGCGCGTGATCGTCGGTGAGGTCCGCTCGGCCGAGGCGCTGGACATGCTCCAGGCGATGAACACCGGCCACGAGGGCGGCATGTGCACGATCCACGCCAACTCGGCGCGCGACGCGCTCTCGCGTCTGGAGACGATGGTGCTGATGGCGGGCGCCGAGCTGCCCTCGCGGGCGATCCGCGAGCAGATGACCTCGGCCCTCGACCTGGTGGTCCACGTCCGCCGCTGCGACGACGGCGGGCGCCGGATCGCATCGATCGCGGAGATCACGGGGATGGAGAGCGGGGTGCCGCTCCTCCAGGACATCTTCACCCTCGGCCGCGGCCACTCGCCGGTGACGGGCGAGGTCGCGTGGCGCTACGCCGCGACCGGCATCGTGCCGCGCTTCGTCGAGCAGCTTCGCGGCGTCGGCATCGAGGTCCCGATGTCGCTCTTCCAGGCTCCGGCCGGCTGAGGCGAAGCCAGCGATGGTCCCGCTTCTGACGATCCTGCTGGTGCTGGTGCTCGTCGCCCTCGCGGCGACGGTCCTCCGGCCGCCGCGGGAGACCGACGCCGCGGGCGCCGACGACCGCCGGTCGTTGGTGCGCGAGCACCCCGTGATTCCGTGGGTTGTCGGCCTCGTCGTGGCCGTCGCGCTGTTCCTGACCACCGGCGTGATCCCCTGGATCGCCGGGGCGACGGGAGCGGTCGCCGGCGTCGCGATGTCGATCCTGCTGCGCACGCTCGCGTCGCGCCGCATGTCGCGGTTTGAGTATCAGCTCGCCGACTCGATCGACCTGATGGTCAGCACCCTGCGCGCCGGTGGCGGCCTCGCCGAGGCCATCAACAGCGCGGCGGCGGAGTCGCGCCAGCCCTTGCGGCGCTACCTGCAGGAGCTCCTCGACCGGGTGCAGCTGGGCGAGCAGCCCGAGGCGGTGCTCACGAGCCTGGAGCAGCGCGTGCCGCTCGAGAGCTTCCGCCTCTTCACGCTGACGCTCGCCGCCCACTGGGAGGGCGGCGGCAGCCTCGCGACCACGCTGTCGAACGTCGGCCGCACGATCCGCGACCGGGTCGACGTCGCGCGCCGCATCAAGTCGCAGATCATCGAGACGCAGGTGTCGGTTGTCGGTGTGCTGGCCGTCACGTACGGCCTCGCGCTCCTGATGTGGAACAACTATCCCGACCGCGTCCAGACGTTCGCGAGCTCGGAGCTCGGCTCGATGTTCATCGGGCTCTCCATCCTGCTGCAGGCGGTCGGGCTCTTCTGGATCTCGACCATGACGAGGATCGAGGTTTGATCGCCGCCGTGCCCGCCAACGCCGCCTGGCTCCTGGTTCCGGCCGGCATCGGGTTGGTCGCGGTCTGGCGTTTTGCCGCCACCGCGTCGATGCGGCGGCGCGCGCGCGGGCGGCTGTTCGCCGAGGCGCGACGCTCCTCGGCCGCGCCGGTCATGCCCCAGCGCGTGCACCCCGAGGACGAGGCCGAACGCGGCTGGTCGTCCTGGCTCGAGGCGTGGCTCTCGGTATCGGGCTTCCGCGGCAGCGGAGCCGTGCAGAGCTACCTGCTCCAGCAGGGCGTCGCGTTGGTGCTGGCGACGATCATCGCGTTCGTCGTCGCGACGTCGTCGTACCTCGCGGTGGGACGCGAGTGGCTGCTGGAGATTCCCGGCGGCCTGGGCGACTTCCTCGCGCCGATCCTGACGCTCGGTCCGCTGATCCTCTTCCTGGTGATCGGCAGCCTGCCGCTGCTGCGCGTGCGCGCGCGCCGTCAGGCCATCGTGCAGAGCGTCGAGCAGGACCTGCCGATGACGCTCGCGCTGCTCGCCACCCTGGTCGAGTCGGGCCTGGGCTTCGACGCGGCCATCGAGCGCATCCTCAAGTCGATGGATCCGGGACGGCCGCTGGCGAGCGAGCTGCGGCTGTTCCGCAGCGAGACGCAGGCCGGAGTGTCGCGCCTCGAGTGCTTCCGCGCGCTCGCGCGCCGGCTCGACGTGATCTCGGTCTCGACCTTCGTGTCCGCCATGGTGCACTCCGAGAACGTCGGCGGCGGCGTGGCCGAGAGCCTCCGCAGGCAGGCCGACGAGGTCTGGAGCCGCCGCCGTGAGATCGCGATCCAGCGCGCCCAGACCCTTCCCACCAAGCTCGCCGTTCCGCTCGTGCTGTGCTTTCTGCCAGGGATCTTCGTGTACACCTTTGGCCCGGCCCTCGCCGAGTTCCTCCGCATCGCCGACGGCGTGATGTCGGGAGCCCAATGACCCGCCCGATCCACCCGATGTCGCCTCGTTTCCAGCTTCGTCGAGCCGCGTTCGTCGCCGCGCTCGTAACCCTGTTCTCGCTGTCCGCCTGCCTCACGCCGGCACCGGGCCACGTGCCCTCTCCCGACGAGGAGCTCGCGCGCCTGCTCGACGAGCTGCGCGACGCCCGCGGCGGCGAGTTCGCAACCGAGGAGCCGGGGACGGGCGACGGCATACGCGAAGCCCAGATCGCGCGCGAGATCCAGAGCCTCGCGCTGACCTTCCCGCGCCACGTTCCGGTGCTGGTGGCGAGCGCGTCGCTCGCCTACGAGCGCCGTGACCCGGTCGGGGCACAGAAGCTGCTCGACCAGGCCCTGCGCCTGGATCCCGCCCACGTGCCGGCCGTGCTCCTCCGCGTGCGCATCGCCGCCGAAGGCGGCAATCTGCCCTACGCGCGCCGCCGGCTCGCCGAGCAGATCGAGCTGACGCCGGACGAGCCGAGCCTGAGGGAAGCCAACGGGGGCGTCCTCTACCTGCTCGGCGACTACGACGAGGCGCTGGCCGAGCTCGACCTCGCGGACCGCTTCCGCGCCGAGGGGGAGGGCACCTGGAAGGCGGACTACCACCGCGGCCTGATCTTCGAGGCCCAGGGGCGCCCCGACGAGGCCCTGGCGTTCTACCGCAAGAGCGCCGAGGGCAACCCGGACTTCGCGTCGGCGACGCGGCGGCTGCGGTGGCTAGAGGCGAGCACGGGCCAGGAGTGAGCGTGGGGGCGGCGCGGACCCGGTAGGCCGGGCCTGCGCTCCGGGGGGGGCGCCGCGTCGCGGCGGCCTTTCCGCCGGCCGCCGGACCGGGGCGGGCGGAAGACCTGCCCGCGTGGTGGCGGACCGGCGCAGGCGACGTCGTGGTGTCTGCAAGGGGCGACCGAACGCATCGGCGCCCTCTTTCACCCGCATGAGCCTCCAGATCGCGGAAGACTGGTCGGTCCCGCTCCTCGTCGACGTCCCCGAGGGCCCGGGGGCGCGCCTCGTGCCGCTGCGCTTCGGCGTCCCCCTTCCGGAGGGGCGGTTGATCTCGTTCCTGCGCGTGCCGTCCCACCTGCGCTCGCTGCTGGGCGTGGGACCCTTCTACGCGCTCGACACCTCGACCCTGGGATTCCTGCAGGGCCTTCCGGGTGCGGTGCTCGCGACGCTCGGCCCGCTCGACGAGCTCGCGCCGGAGGCGATGGCGATCCGCGCCGTCGACGGAGACTCGTCGCGCCTGCTCCCCACCCGCGTCGCGCGCCTCGCCTCCTGGGGCGCGGACGAGGACGCGAGCGTGCGGTGGCTGGGCGTCGACGCCGTGCTCGATACGACGCGCCACACGCCCGCGACGCGCTACGAGCTGGTGCCGCACCCCAGCCCGGAGCCGCCGGAGCGCGTCGTCGTCGAGGACGTGGGCGACGGCGTGCTGCGCGTCGACGTGGGGCCGGCGGCGTTCGAGCTGCGCGCGCAGGGCCGCTTCGAGCTCCGCCGCCTGTCGCCGGCTGGAGACGCCGAGGAGCACGGCGCCATGTCGTTTGCGCTAGCCCGCGAGGTCGACGCGCCGGGCGCGCCGGAGCTGGTCGCGTGGTGCGACGAAGGGGTCACGTTCGAGACGCGCCACGACCTGCGGGTCGGGCTGCGCGTGCAGGGCGCGTACCGCTCGCCGGACGATCCCGGCGAGCAGCTGGGCCAGTTCGTCCTGCGGCTCGATTTCTTCGCCGGGAGCGCGGAGCTCGCCGTCGAGCACACGTTCGTCTTTGACGGGGACGCGGAGACGGACCGCGTGCGCGACCTCCGCATCGACGTTGCCTGGCCGGGCGCCCCGCGGCTGGGGGGAGACGATCGCGCCGGCTCCGGGCGTCGTCACGATGGCCCTCGGAGACTGGAACGCGCCGGCCGGAAGCACGTGGTGTCTGGGGCCTTTCGGGCGCATGCGCGCGCCCGCCCCGCACAAGCTAGAGTCGCTCGACGGGGTCTGCCCGGAGGTTCTGATTCCCCAGGCAGGAAGGGAGTATCCCATGTCGGCGGAGGTCGTCGTCCGGGGCGGCGGCGGCGTCCGCTCGCTGCCGCTTACGAGCCACCCGGACCTCTGGTTCGATCCGGGAAGCGAGACCTAGTCGCTCTTCTTCTTCCCGCCGTCCTTCTTGCCCTCGGACTTCTCCGTCTTCGGCTTGTCGGCCGCCGCGTCCTTGCGGTACGACTCGGAGCGGTAGTCGGTCTCGTAGAAGCCGCTGCCCTTGAACAGGATGCCCCCGCCGGTGCCGATCTGGCGGCGCAGCTTCAGCCTGCCGCAGGAGGGGCACTTGCGCTTGGGCGACTCGGTCATCGACTGGAAGATCTCGAGCGTGTGCCCGCACGCGTCGCAGACGTAGTCGTAGGTCGGCATCGCGCGTGCTAGCCCTGGCCGTCTTCGGCCGCCGGCGCGGTGTCGTCCGCGGGGGCCTCGTCGCCCGTGGCCGGCTCGGCCGCCACCGTGACGTGGGCGTACCGCAGCACGTCGCCGCGCCAGGTGTAGCCGGTGCGCACGACGTCGACGATCGTGCCGGGGGCGAGGTCGTCGCGCTCGACCGTCGCGGTCGCTTCGTGCAGCGCGGGATCGAAGGCCTCGGCGGTGGGGATCGGGCGGACCTCCTCCTGCTCGAGCGCCTGGAGGAACTGGTCGCGCGTCAGGCGCACGCCGACGGCGAGGTTCTTGCTCTCGTCGTTCGTCGTCGGGCAGGCGAGCGCCATGTCGAGGTAGTCGAGCACGAAGAGCATCTTCTCGAGCAGCGGCTGCATCGTGCGGCGGACGCGGTCCTCGCTGTCGGTCAGCTCGCGGCGGCGCAGGTTCTGGTAGTCGGCCGCCGCGCGCTGCCAGCGGGCGTGGTAGTCGTCGCGCTCGGCGCGCAGCGCCTCGAGCTCGGACACGGCCTCGCCGGACTCGGCGTCCTGCTTGCGCGCCTCGGCCTCGGCCTGGTCCTTCTTCTTCGTCTTGCGGCCCATGGTTCGCTGGTTGCTCGTCTGGCGGTCAGTTGAAGTAGTCGACGATCTTCTCGAAGAAGGAGCGCGAGCCCGAGCGCTGGGATTCGATCTCGGCGAACTCGGTGAGGAGCTCCTTCTGCCGGTCGGTGAGCTTCTTCGGCACCTCGATGAAGACGCGCACCAGCTGGTCGCCGCGCCCGCGGCTCTCGAAGCCGGGCAGGCCCTGGCCGCGCAGGCGGAAGACCTTGCCGCTGGGCGTGCCGGCCGGGATGTTCATCTCGACGCGCCCGCGCAGGGTCGGGATCTCGACCTTGTCGCCCATGGTCAGCTGCGCGAACGAGAACGGCACCTCGGTCATCACGTCCGGGCCGGAGCGCTGGAAGACCTTGTGCTCGCGCTCGCGGATGACGCAGTAGAGGTCGCCGCGGCGGCCGCCGGGCTCTCCCGCGTCGCCGGCGCCGGGCACGCGGATGCGCATGCCCTCCTCGACGCCGGCGGGGACGTCGATGCGGATCTCGTTGCGCTCGCCCTGGCGTCCGGCGCCGTTGCAGCTGGTGCAGGGCGACTCGATCATCTTGCCGGCGCCGCGGCAGCGCGGGCAGGTGGACGCCATCGTGAAGAAGCCCTGGCTGCGGTGGACCTGGCCGCGGCCGCCACAGGTCGAGCACTGCACCGGCGCGGTGCCGGGCTTGGCGCCGCTGCCCTGGCAGCTGTCGCAGTGCTCCTGGCGCTTGATGGCGATGGTGCGCTCGACGCCCTCGTCGATCTCCTCGAGCGTCAGATCGAGCACGATGCGCAGGTCGCGGCCGGGCCGCGGCCCCTGGCGCTGCCCGCGGCGGCCGCCGCCGAACAGGTCGCCGAAGATGCCGCCTCCGCCGCCGCCGAAGATGTCGCCGAAGGCCTCGAAGATGTCCTCGACGTTGGTGAAGCGGCCGCCGCCGCCCATGCCGCCCTGACCGAAGGCGGCGTGGCCGAACTGGTCGTACTTGGCGCGCTTGTCCGCGTCGCCGAGCACGTCGTAGGCCTCTGCGGCCTCCTTGAACTGCGTCTCGGCGTCGGGGTTGTCCTGGTTCTGGTCCGGGTGGAGCTTGAGCGCGAGCTTGCGGTAGGAGCGCTTGATGTCGTCCTGCGAAGCGCCGCGCTCGACGCCGAGGACCTCGTAGTAGTCGCGCTTGTCGCTCATCGGCTGGCTCTCCCGGTAGGCGCGGCGGGGCCTAGGGGGCCCCGCCGCGTGGGGACGACGGATCAGGCAACGCTCCCGTCGACCGCGTCCTTCTCCTCCTTGAGCTCGGTCACCATCGAGTTGGTGGTGAGCAGGAGGCCGGCGATCGAGGCCGCGTTCTGGAGCGCCGAGCGGACGACCTTGGCGGGATCGATGATCCCGAACTTGAACATGTCGCCGTACTTGTGCTGCAGCGCGTTGTAGCCCTGAGCACCCTTCGCCTCGCAGACGGTCTCGACGACGACCGAGCCGTCCTCGCCCGCGTTGTAGGCGATCTCGCGCAGCGGCGCGCGGAGCGCGTGCTCGATGATCATGCGGCCGAAGCGCTCCTCGCCCTTGGTGCGGGCGCCCTCGACCGAGCCGGCCGAGCGCAGCAGCGCGACGCCGCCGCCGGGCACGATGCCCTCTTCGATCGCGGCGCGGGTGGCGTTCAGCGCGTCCTCGACGAGGTCCTTCTTGGACTTCATCTCGGCCTCGGTGTCGCCGCCGACCTTGATGACCGCGACGCCGCCGAGCAGCTTGGCAAGGCGCTCTTCGAGCTTCTCGCGGTCGTAGTCGGACTTGGTCTTCTCCATCTGCTTGCGGATCTGCGCGCAGCGCTCCTGGACCATCTTCTTCTTGCCTGCGCCGGAGATCAGCGTGGTCGAGTCCTTGGTGATGCGCACGCTCTTGGTCTGGCCGAGCTGGGCCAGGGCGACCTTCTCGAGCGAGAGCCCGAGCTCCTCGGTGATCGCGGTGCCGCCGGTCAGCACGGCGATGTCGCCGAGGTAGGCCTTGCGCCGCTCGCCGAAGCCGGGCGCCTTCACCGCGCAGACGTTGAGGATGCCGCGCAGCTTGTTGATGACCAGCGTCGCCAGCGCCTCGCCGTCGATGTCCTCGGCGATGATCAGCAGCGGCCGGCCGGTCTGGGCGACCTGCTCGAGCACGGGGATCAGGTCGCGGGCGTTCGAGACCTTCTTCTCGTGGATCAGGATGTACGGATCCTCGAGCTCGGCCACCAGCTTGGCCGCGTCGGTGGCGAAGTAGGGCGACAGGTAGCCCTTGTCGAACTCCATGCCCTCGACGACCTCGAGCTCGGTCTCGCGACCGCGGCCCTCTTCGATCGTGATCGAGCCCTCGTCGCCGACCTTCTCGAAGGCGTCGGCCAGGAGGTCGCCGACCTCGGAGTCGTTGTTGGCGGAGATCGAGGCCACGCTGGCCTTCTCACCCGGGTCTTCACCTTGCGCGCCTGGCTGGCGATGTCCTCGACGGCGGCGGAGACCGCCTTGTCGATGCCGTTGCGCAGCGCGACCGGGTTGACGCCCGTCGCGAGGTACTTCAGGCCCTCGGCGTAGATCGCCGAGGCGAGCACCGTCGCCGTCGTCGTGCCGTCGCCGGCGACGTCGTTGGTCTTCTTGGCGACCTCGAGCACGAGCTTGGCGCCCATGTTCTCGAAGGGGTCCTTGAGGTCGATCTCCTTCGCGACCGACACGCCGTCCTTCGTGACCGAAGGGGCGCCGAAGGACTTCTGGAGGATGACGTTGCGGCCGCCGGGGCCGAGGGTGCAGCGCACCGTCTTCGCGAGCTTCTCGATGCCGTCCCGCACTTTGTGCCGGGCGGTGTCGTCGAACATGATCTGCTTGGCCATGGTGTTCTCTTGCGCTTCTTTGGGTTGGGCTTGGGGGTCGTGGGGAAGGGGGGGAGCGGCGGGCTAGAAGTCCATGCCTCCCATGCCACCCATTCCGCCCATGCCTCCCATGGGGTCCATTCCGCCCATGCCGCCCATGCCGTCCATTCCCTCCATGCCGGGGGCGGCGGGCGTGTCCTTCTCGGGGAGGCTCGTGATCAGGGCATCGGTCGTCAGCAGCAGCGTCGCCACGCTCACCGCGTTCTGCAGCGCGGCCTTGGTGACCTTGGCCGGGTCGACGATGCCGCGGTCGATCATGTCGCAGTACTCGCCCTTCAGGCCGTCGAAGCCGTAGGTCGCGCTCTTCTCGCGCTCGATGTGGTGAGCGACGATCGCGCCGTCGTGACCGGCGTTGCGCGCGATCACCCGGATGGGCTGCACGAGGGCGTCCTTCAGCAGGTCGACGCCCATGTTGTAGTCGACGTCGTCCTGGATCTTGACGCGGCTCAGCGCGGTGCGCGCGCGCAGCAGCGCGACGCCGCCGCCGGGCAGGATGCCCTCGTCGATCGCGGCGCGCGTGGCGTGCAGCGCGTCCTCGATCAGCGCCTTGCGCTCCTTCACCTCGGTGTCCGTCGCGCCGCCGACCTGCACCTGGGCGATGCCGCCGGTCAGCTTCGCGAGGCGCTCCTGGAGCTTCTCACGGTCGTAGTCGGACGTGGTGCCCTCGATCTCGCGGCGGATGAGGGCGACGCGGCCCTCGACGTCCGCGCGCTTGCCCGCGCCGCCGACGATGGTGGTGGCGTCGCTCGAGATCACGACGCGCTTGGCGGTGCCGAGCTCTTTGAGCGTCAGCTGGTCGAGCTCGGTGCCGGTGTCCTTCATCACCGGCGAGGCGCCGGTCAGGATCGCGATGTCCTGCAGCATGGCCTTGCGGCGGTCGCCGTAGCCGGGCGCCTTGACGGCGCAGCAGCTGACGATGCTGCGGAGCTTGTTGACGACCAGCGTCGCGAGGGCCTCGGACTCGACGTCCTCGGCGAGGATCAGCAGCGAGCGCTTGGCCGCCTTGACCGCCTCGAGCAGCGGGAGGAGCTTCTGGATCGACGAGATCTTGCCCTCGTGGATCAGGATGAAGGGCTTCTCGAAGGCGCACTCCATCTCCTCGGGGTCGGTCACGAAGTGCGCCGACAGGAAGCCGCGGTCGAACTGCATGCCCTCGACGACCTGGATCTCGGTCTCCAGGGACTTGCCCTCCTCGACCGTGATGACGCCGTCTTTTCCGACCTTGTCCATCGCGTCGCCGATCAGCTTCCCGATGGTGGGGTCGTTGTTGGCCGAGATCGTGGCGACCTGGCGGATCTCACCGCCCTTGGTCACCTCGCGCGACGACTTGGTGAGGCTCTTGACGATCGCCTCGGCCCCGTCCCGGATGCCGGCGTTGAGGCGCGCGGGCGCCGCGCCGGCGGTGATCGCGCGCAGGCCGCCCTTGAAGATGGCCTCGGTCAGCAGGGTGGCCGTCGTCGTGCCGTCGCCCGCCTTGTCGCTGGTCTTGCTGGCGACTTCCTTCACCAGCTGGGCGCCGAGGTGCTCGTAGGGATCGTTGAGCTCGATCTCCTCGGCCACGGACACGCCGTCCTTGGTGATCGTCGGGGCGCCCCAACCCTTGTCGAGGATCGCGTTGCGTCCGCGGGGCCCCAGGGTGCTCGTGACCGCCTTGGCGAGCTTCTCGACGCCGCGTCGGATCGCCTCGCGGGCGTCCGCCTCGAAAACCATCTGCTTGGCCATGTGCCTGTTCGTTCCTGTCTCGGGCTAAGTGGGGAAAGGGCTCCCTCCGGGGCTTCGGGGGGGAGGAGGCCGCGGCGGGGGCAAGAAGGGTGCCAGGCGAGCCTGGGCGCGCGAGCGGCTCCTGGCGCTGCCGATATGACAGCCCGCTCCGGGGCTCGGTAGGAAGACTGTCAAGCTGGCAGATGCCGTCTCCAGGGGCCGAAAAGCAGGCGCGACGCGACTAGGATGAGCGCCATGACGCCCTTCCTCGCGCTGCTTCTGGCGACGCTGCTCGATCCCTCCGCTCCGCCCCTGGCCCAGGCCTCCGACGTACGGCTCGTCGGCGAGACCGCCGCGGGCGAGGTCCGCGAGCTGCCGCTCGCAAGCCTGCCGCTCACCAGCCTGGCCGCCGCGGACCTCGTGGTGCTCGACGTGCTCGGGGCCGATGCGATGGCTCCCGCTGCGCCGCAGGAGCTCGGGGTCCTGGAGCTGGCCGGCGGCGACCGACTCCAGGGTCGCGTGGCGGGAGGCGACGGCGAGGTCCTGACCCTGGAGCTGCTCGGCCAGGTCGTCCTCCCGGTCGACATCGCCTCGTTCCGCAGCCTGGTCTTCCCGGGGCGCATCCCCGACGACCTGTCCGCCGCGGTTTCCGCTCCGCCCGAGCTCGACCGGCTCTACCGGCGCGTCGGCGGCGCGCTGGACCCGATCGACGGCACCGTCGAGGGCTTCTCGGCGGGCGGCATCGTCTTCGAGAGCCTGCGCGTCGGCCGCCGCGAAGTGCCGTGGCGCGAGGTGGCGGCGCTCTTCGTCGAGGTGCTGGAGGAGGGCGCCCCGCGCGAGGCCGAGGAAGGCGCACGCGTGGTCGTCGACCTGGCCGACGGCAGCCGGCTGCGCGGTCGGATGCAGCGGCTCTCGACCGCCGGCCTGCAGCTCACGGTGGGGCGCGCGACCGAGGTGGCGCTCCCGCTGGAGACCCTGGGCGAGATCGCGCGCGACGACGGTTCGATCGCGTTCCTGTCCGACCTTGCCGCGGCGTCCGAGGTCGGGCGCGGCAATCCCTTCGACGGCGATGCGGCGGGCGACGACGTCTTCGGCATGGTCTGGCCGTACCGCTCGGACCGCTGCGCCACCGGCGCGCCGCTGCGTGCGGGCGGCCGGGTGTGGCGTCGCGGGCTGGGCGCGCACGCGCCGAGCGGCATCCGCTTCAAGCTCGACTCCGGCTGGCGCGAGCTGCGCGGCGCGGTTGCGATCGACGACAGCGTGCTGCACGAGCCGGCCCGGGGGTCGGTGATCTTCCGCATCCACCTCGACGGCGAGCTGGCGTGGGAGAGCCCGCAGCTCGCCTCGGGCGACGCGCCGCTGTCGTTTCCGCCGCTGGCGCTCGAGGGCAAGAAGGAGCTCTTGCTCGAGGCCGATATGGCGACCGAGCTCAGCCAGGGCGACCGCGCCGACTGGCTGCGGATGATGCTGCTGCGCTAGCCCAGGGCGCGACGCCAGGGAGGCGCAAGGCAGCCATGCGCTTCCAGGTGCCGGTGATGGCACCTGCGCATTGTCGGCCGGAACTTGAGCCGCTAGTCGGCGGCCAGCAGCGCGTCGGCGTCCTCGCGCTCGCTCCACACGACCGCGCGCGAGCCTCCGCCGCGCTTGGCGCGGCGCAGCGCTTCCTCGGCCCGGCGTCGCACGCCCGCCAACGAGACCGGGTCCTTGGCGGGCTCGAGCACGGCGATGCCCGCACTGGCCGAGATGCGCAGTCCGCGGCCGTCGTGGGTGGGCACGCGCTCCTCGCCGAGCGCCGTGAGCAGGCGCTCGACGCAGGCGCGCGCCTCGGTCACGCCGGAGTAGGGGAGCGCCAGGCCGAACTCGTCGCCGCCGATGCGGCCGGCCAGGTCCTCGGCCCGCAGCGTGCGCCGCACGACCGAGCCGACGGCGGTGATCACGCGGTCGCCGATCACGTGGTCGTGGGCCTTGTTGACCAGGCCGAAGTCGTCCAGGTCGAAGAGCGCCAGGCCGATCGGGAAGCCGTGGCGCGTCGCGGCCGAGATCTGCTCGCGGACGCGCGCCTCGAAGGCGCCGGGCCGCAGGAGCTCGGTCCGCTCGTCGTGGATCGCGCGGTGGCACCACTCGGCGGCGCTCGCCAGCGCCCGCAGCTGGATCCACAGCTCCAGCGCCGGCGCTCCGCGCCGGAAGGGGGCCAAGAGCGGCCGTCCGCGCTCGTCCAGCGCCTTGAGACCCGGCAGCGGGTCGGAGGGATCGACCACCAGCACGAACGGCACGCCGTCCGCCAGGGCCAGGAGCTTGGTCAGCTCCAGGAGCCCGACCCCGGCCGGATCGAGCACGACCGCCGACGGGCGCCCGCTGCGCAGGGCCTCGAGCGACCCGGCCAGACCCTCGGTGACCTCGATGGCGACACCGTGCCCCTCGAGCTCCGCGCCGAGCTGCGCCAGACCGGCACCCCGGTGGTCGGCCAGCAGCACCGAGGTGCCGTTGGCGGAGGGAGCGGGTTCCGCCGCGGTGCGCGGACGGGCGTGGGGATGCAGTAGGACGTCTTGGATCGAGTCGTCTCTGGACACGAGGCGGATTCCGGAGGCATACAGCCGACGCAGGCCGGCACCGGCGTCGGCGGAGCTGTGGTGGCGACTGCGCGACCGAACCCGGGTTGCGAGCGGCGGGATCGGCTGGGAAGAGCGCTGCCAGCGCAGAGTACCTGCGGCGCTCTCATCGTCACGCTGGGGAGCCTATTTTTTGTCGCCGTCTACAGCGTCGGGGCCGGCCAAAGTTCTGTAGTAAATCCCTTGGTCACCGCCCTGCAACTTCGCGGCCCGCAGCGCTCGCTCCGCGTGGCGGCGCAGTGTGTGGACCGAGTCGAGGTCGGTGCCGTCGAAGGTCTCGAAGCCGAGGCTGGCGCTGACGGCGATCTCGCTCTTCGCGCCCGCCGGACGCCCGGAGAGCTGGCGGATCTCGTCCCGCAGGCGCCCGACGACCCGCGCCGCGTCGATCTTCTGCGTGTAAGGAAGAAGCACGGCGAACTCGTCGCCGCCGAGCCGCCCGGCGACGTCTTCCTTGCGCAGCGTGCGCCGGATCGCGTCGCCGACCTGGGCGATCAGGACGTCGCCGACCGTATGGTCGTGGCGCTTGTTGATCGCGCCGAACCCGTCGAGGTCGATCAACACCAGCCCGAGCGAGAAGCGGTGGCGTTCGGCGGCCGAGAAGTGCTCCACCAGGCGCTTCTGGAACACCGCAGGCCGCAGCAGATCGGTGCGGTCGTCGTGGGAGGCGCGATGGCGCAGCTCGCCCATCTCCGCCAGCAGGTGTCCCAGGTGCTCGAGGCGCTCGATGCGCAGGAAGAGCTCCTCGAGGTCGGCGGTGCGCCAGACCACGTCCCAGGCGCCGCCGACGAGGTGGCGCGCCGCGGCCAGGGCGTCCAGGCCGCCCTCGTCCGCAGCCACGATCAGGAGCGGCACCGGCGGCGTGCCCTCGCGCGCCTCATCGAGGGCCTGCAGCTCGACCGCACCGCCGGGGCTCAGCGGGTCGAGCAGGATGAGGGCGGGGCGCTCCTCCTCGATCTGCGCCACCGAGCGGCGCAGCGAGCGGCAGATCGCGACCCGGAAGCCCCGGGCCGCGAGCTCGGGAGCCCGGCGGTCGAGGCCCGCGCCGCGGTGGTCGCAAAGCAGGATCAGGGAGCTCGTCATGGTGGAGCGGTGGCGGAACCGCGGTCGGCACCCTGTCCTCCTCCTCCGAGCCGCCACCGCGGGGGTCTCCCCCCCGAGGGGGGACGTCCGGCCACACCACGATCCGACCCTCCCGTGCTGTCGACGGGGTTTCCTGGGTCCGGGACTTGGCGTGGCGCGGCCGCGGGAGACGCGCGCCAGGGGGGGTGGAGAGCTGCCAACTTTCCCCTTCCGGGGCTATGGGCGGGGGGACCCCGCCGCTAGAATCCTACCCCGCTTTTCGGGCGGCAGGCACGCTCCTGGCGGTCCCAGAGTTCCCCTATCTAGGGGGCCCTGTCTTGGGTCTCTGGGCCGGCATGAGGGCCGGTTCGTCCCCGAAAAACGGCCGTCCAGCGGGCCTAGGGCCCGACGGACGGAACTGCCTGCCCCGTCGGAATGCCCGCCGCGCGAACGGACCGCGTCCGCGCTGAGGCTCGCCGTTATCCCCACTCCTTCATGGAATCCATCAACGTCCAATCCCTCATCGAAGCCGGAGTACATTTCGGATGCCGCGTGTCGCGGTGGAATCCGAAGATGGCGCCGTACATCCACGGCCGGCGGAAGCTGATTCACATCATCAACCTGCGCGAGACCGTCCGCGGCCTCGTGCGCGCCCAGAACTTCCTCTATCGCCTGGTCGGCGACGGCGCCCAGATCCTTTGGGTCGGCACCAAGCGCCAGGTGAAGGGCGTCATCAAAGAGGCTGGCGACACCACCGGCATGCCGGTCGTTACCGAGCGCTGGATCGGCGGCACGCTGACCAACTTCAGCGTCATCCGCAGCCGCCTGCGTCGTCTCGAGGAGCTCGAGACGATGGAGGAGGACGGCTCGATCCGCCAGTACTCGAAGAAGGTCATCGCCTCGCTGCGCCGCGAGCGCCGCAAGATCCACCGCAACCTGTCGGGCATCCGTGAGATGAACGGGATCCCCGGCGCGATGGTCGTGGTCGACCCCGGCCGCGAGTACAACGCGGTGCGCGAGGCGCGCAAGATGGGGCTCGCCGTCATCGGCATCCTCGACACCGACTGCGACCCGGACGGCGTCGACATCGTCATCCCCGGCAACGACGACTCGCTGAAGTCGGTCCGCCTGTTGATCGAGTCGCTGTCGGACGCCGTCGAAGGCGGCGCCGCGCACAACCGCGAGCGGATGGCGTCGATCGGCGCCGCCGAGCGCGCCGAGGACGGCTCCGAGATGGCCGACGAGCCCCGTCCGACGCGCGGTCGCACGCTGCCGCGCGGCGACGCGAAGCCCGAGGCCAAGCCCGAGGGCGACGATCAGGTCACGCCCGCGGCGGCCCCCGCGGCGGCCCCCGAGGCTGCGGCTGCGGCCGCTGCTCCGGCTTCCGAGGCCGCTGCTCCGGCCGCCGATGCCAGCGCCTCCGAGGCGGCCGCCCCGGCGCCCGAGGCCCCGGCGCCGGCTGCGCCCGCGGCTCCTTCGGCTCCGGCCGAAGGCGGCGCGAGCTCCTAGCACCTCCGTTCCACATCCACCGGGGCCCCCGGGCCCCGGTGAGCCGATTCCTTCCCGTCCCCAACCGCCGGCCGTCGCCGGCACCAAACCCCCGTATCCACGGAATCGACACCATGACGATCACGGCCGCGAAGGTGCGTGAACTGCGCGAGATGACCGGCGCAGGCATGATGGACTGCAAGAAGGCGCTCGAGTCGTCGAGCGGCGACATCGAGGGCGCGGTCGACTTTCTGCGCAAGGCGGGCCTGAAGTCCGCCGCGAAGAAGGCCGAGCGCGAGACCTCCGAAGGCCGCGTGCACGCCGTCGTCGACGCGTCGGGCAAGAAGGGTCATCTGGTGGCGGTCGCCTGCGAGACCGACTTCCTGTCGAAGGGCGATGGCTTCCAGGCGCTGATCGACGAGCTCGGCGAAGTGCTGACCAACTGCGATCCCGATGGCCTCGACAGCGGCGACCGTCCGCTGATGACCCAGGGCCGCTCGCGCGGCGAGGGCACGGTGACCGAGCTCCTGCAGGAGGTGGTCGGCCAGATGGGCGAGAACATCCAGATCGTCGACTTCGCGCGCTTCGAGAACGCCGAGGGGCTGATCGGGGTCTACGTGCACCACGACGGCAAGCAGGCGGCGATGGCCTCGGTGACCACCGGCGCCGACGCCGGCGCGGCGACCGAGACGCTCAAGGCGCTCTGCCAGCACATCGTGGTCTTCCCCTCCGAGGGCGCGTCGCGCGACGACATCCCGGCGGACGTGGTCGAGCGCGAGCGCGGCGTGATCCTCGAGTCCGGCGACCTCACCAAGAAGCCGGCCGAGATCCAGGAGAAGATCCTGGCCGGCCGCATGGAGAAGTTCTTCGCCGGCATCGTGGTGTCCGAGCAGCCTTGGATCCACGACGACAAGCAAACGGTGCAGAAGGCCCTCGAGGCCAGCCTCGGCGCCGGCACGCGCATCGAGAGCTTCCGCCGCTTCCGCATCGGCTAGGAAGGGAGCTCGCCTTTGACCTGGAAGCGAGTCCTTCTCAAGCTCTCCGGCGAAGCCCTGGGGAACCCGGACACGGGCCAGGGCATCGACCGTGACTCCCTCCGTTCGGTGTCGCGCCAGGTGGCGCGGCTCCGCGAGCTGGGGGTCGTGGTGGCGATGGTCGTGGGCGGCGGCAACCTGCTGCGCGGCGCCGAGTTCGCGAACGAGGGCGCGCGCCGGGCGAGCTCCGACTACATGGGCATGCTCGGCACCGTGATCAACGGGCTGGCGCTCTCGGACGCGCTCGAGGATCAAGGCGTCCAGACGCGCGTGGCTACGGCGCTCGAGATCCGCTCGGTGGCCGAGCCGTTCGTGCGCCGGCGGGCGATCAAGCACCTCGAAGAGGGGCGCGTCGTCATCCTCGCGGGCGGCACCGGCAACCCGTTCTTCACGACCGACACCGCCGCCGCACTGCGCGCGACGGAGTTGGGCTGCGAGGTGCTGCTGAAGGCCACCAAGGTCGACGGCGTGTACACCGCGGATCCCAAGAAGGACCCCTCGGCCAAGCGCTACGAGACGCTCTCCTACATGGAGGTGCTGAACGGAGGGCTGCAGGTGATGGACGGCACCGCCATTACCCTGTGCATGGAAAACGGGCTGCCCGTGGTCGTGTTCAACCTCTTCGAAGAGGGCAACATGGAGCGCGTGGTGAAGGGCGAGCCCCTCGGAACGACCATTCGGAGCACGACATGAGTTCGAAAGCCGTCCTCGACGAAGCGCGCGATCGATTCGACAAGACCATCCAGCACATGCAGGAGCAGATGCGCGGCATCCGCACCGGCCGGGCCTCCTCGGCGCTGGTGGAGAACATCCGCGTGGACTACTACGGCACGCCAACGCCGGTCCAGCAGATGGCGTCGATCTCGATCCCCGAGCCGCGCCAGATCATCGTCAAGCCGTTCGACATGTCGGTGATGAAGGAGCTCCAGAAGGCGCTGCTGAAGGCCGACCTCGGCTGCGCTCCCCAGGAGGACGGCAAGGTGCTGCGCATGCAGCTCCCGCCGCTCTCGGGCGAGCAGCGCAACAAGTACGTCGCCAAGGTCAAGGAGATGGGGGAGGAGTCCCGGGTGGCCCTCCGCAACACCCGCCGCGACGTGAACAAGACGTCGGACGGGATGAAGAAGTCCGGCGAGCTGACCGAGGACGAGCACCGCAAGCTGCACGGCGACGTCCAGGACCTCCTGAAGACCTACGAGAAGAAGGTCGACGAGCTGCTCGAGAAGAAGACGACCGAGATCCAGGACGTCTAGAACAACGTCCCCGGGGCTTTTGACGATCCCCGGGGATGTGTATGCTGACCGCTCAAGGTGGGCGCATAGCTCAGTTGGCAGAGCAACTGGCTTTTAACCAGTAGGTCCCAGGTTCGAGCCCTGGTGCGCTCACCACCTTTCTCCCTCGGCGCGGCCGAGGTCGAGGACCCGGCGGTCGCCAAGCCGCCTGCGCCCGCCCCCGCGCATCCGCGCGATCGCGCCGAGGCATCTGCCCGGTCGCGCACCGGGGCATCCGCGCCCGGGAGGCAGCCCAGGGCGCCACGCCAGCCGCCGCTACTTCGAGCGGTAGCGCGTCATCTCCATCGTGTCGGTCTGGATGCGCGCGAGGAACTCCGCCGTCGCGGGCGCCGACCCGAAGCTCGCCATCGACGCGTCCGCATCCTCGACCGAGCGCCAGTGCACGATCACTAGCCAGCGCCCGTCGTCGCCCGCGGCCGATTCGCGCGCGAGGAAGCCGGGCTGCCGTGCGACGTGTTCCAACTCGACGGCGCGGTCGACGCTGCGGAACTCGTCCTCGGTCACGCCCGGCTCCAGCTGGAACGTGGCGATCTCGATCACCGCGCCGCTTCCCGCGTGCGGGGCGGCGGCGCAGCCGTACAGCACCGCGGCGAGCGCGGCGGATAGAAGCGCGAAGAGGGGCGCGTAGCGCGTTTTCGTTTCCATGGTTGTCCGGCCTTCGCCCTAGAACTTGCCGTTGGAGTTCTTCCACTCGGCGCGCGGCGGGATCGTCTCGATGACGTCCCAGTGCTCGACGATGCGCCCGTCCTCCAGGCGGAACAGGTCGTAGAAGGCCGAATGCTCGCCCCGGCCAAAGCGGCCTTCGCTGATCGTCAGCACGAAGCTGCCCTGGCCGAGCACGCGGTGCACGCGGTCGTACTCCAGCACGAGGCCGTTCTCGGCGAAGTACTGCAGCGCGGCGCCCAGGCCGTCGAGGCCGTCGGCGATGCCGGGGTTGTGCTGGTGGTAGCGCTCGGGGTTTACGTAGGCCGCGAGCTCACTGGTGTCGCCGCCGACGAGCACGCGCTCGACGAAGGAGCGCACCAGCTCCTTGTTGGCCGCGGTCCGCTCGAGGTCCGCGGCCTCGGTGGGGCCGTCGAGCTGCGTCCGGCCGCTCGGGTTCGGCGGCTGGATCTCGGCCAGGTTGTCCCAGTGCTCGACGATGCGGCCGTCCTCGAAGCGGAACACGTCGAAGCCGACCTTGGGGCCGAAGAAGTCGTACTCGGTGTGGGTGAAGGCGAAGTCGCCGTCCTGGAAGGCGCGCACCACGCGCGCCTTGAACCCGCCGGGCGGCGCGGCCTGCACGACCGCCGCGAAGCCGTCGAGGCCGTCGGCGACCGCGAGGTTGTGCTGGGTGTACTCCTCCGGGTGGATGTACGCGATCGGCGCTTGGTCGCCCGTCTCGAGCGACGTGAGCAGGGCGACGGCTTTCTCCTTCAGGTCGGGCATGGGGGCGTCTCCGTGTCGTGGCGTCGAGCAGCCCGCCGTCGCCACGAGGAGCGTCAGGCCGGCTGCGATGCGGTTGGTTCTCATGCCCTCGACTGTCCGCTGTTCCGCGGAGCGCCTGAAGGTCGACTTCCGACAAAGGATGGTCGAAACCGGACACATGGCGATGCCGCCGTGTGTCCGGTTGCCTAGGAGCCCGTCCTGGTCTCGGCGCCGGCGATACGGCGACCCCCGAGCCCAACTCTGCTCCTCGACCCGAACTCGATGCTCGCAGCCTCGCGACCCGCCCAGACCCGGACGGGCTCCTAGAGCCCGCCGCGCGCCTGCTCGTGCCGGAACGCGTCGGGCGGAGAGCCCACGATGCGCCGGAAGAACTTCACGAAGTTGGTCGGCTCGGAGAACCCGAGCCGGTACCCGATCGCCTCCACCGTCTCAGGAGTGGTGGCGAGTAGCCGCTTCGCCTCGAGCACCACGCGCAGGTCGATCTTGCGCTTGGGCGACGTGGCGCGCGCCACGCGGCAGGCGCGCGCGAGCGTGCGGGGCGTCGTGCCGAGCTGCTCCGCGTACCACGCCTGCGTGCGCGACGACGCGTGATGCCGGTCCAGGAGCGCCTCGAACTCGAGCACGAGCTCCTCGTAGCGCTGCGCCGCGAGGTCGAGACTGCCCTGGTGCGCCGACACGACGTCGGCGAGGCCCGCGAGGATCGTCGCGAGCAGGTGCGGGCCGACCGAGCCCGCGCGCAGCTCGCTCGACTCGGTGTCCAGCGCCTCCTGCACGCGCAGGAGCTCGGTCAGGATGCGGAAGTCGTCCGGCGCCGGCCGCAGGACCGTGCTCGCCTGCCAGCGCGCCGACTGGGGGATGTGCGCCTCCTCCAACGCGCGCGGGGTGAACATCAGCACCAGCGCCTCGTGGTCGACCTCCGGGTCGAACGCGTGCACCTGCTCGGGCCGGACGTGCAGCACGTCGCCGGGCCGCAGCTCGACGCGCTCGAAGTCGACCCGGTGGGCGCCCTCGCCGCTCAGCACGAACTGCACCAGGTGGAACGCGAGGCGCGTCGGATCGTGCATCGAGTGGTCGAGCTCGCGCGCGCGCAGCCGCGACAGGCGGATGACGTCGACCGGGCTCCTGCGCCCGGCCGAATGGCGGAAGGCGAGTCGCTGGATGAAGTCCTCGGGCATCGTCGGAGACCCTCCGCCGGAGCGGGGCCTTCAGGGTAGCGCCCGGTCGGGGAGACCTCGACGCCGGCGTCAGGAGCGGTCGAGGTCGAGGCCCATCAGGTCCGCCACGCGCGCGAACGCGGCGCTCGCGGATCCGGGGGGCTCGGACAGCAGCGCGGTGACCGGGCCACGCAGCGCCGCCAGGCGCCCTTGGGCGTTGACGAAGACGTGCTCCATCTGCCGGCGCTCGCCCTGGAGCCGGCGCAGCTCGCGCCAGCGTTCGGCCGCCACGGCGACGGCGATCAGTCCACGTCGGACAGATCCCAGGCGAGCAGCTCGGTGCCCGACGCGGTGACCAGTGCCTTGCCCTTGTCGACGAAGGCGAGCCCGGCGACCGGCGTCCCCTCGATCGGCTTCCACATGGCGAGCGCCTCGCCCGACGCCAGGTCCCACAGGCGCACCTCGCCGCCGAGGTCGGCCGTCGCGGCGCGCTTGCCGCGCGGGTCGACCGTCGCGTGCACCACGCCGCTCGCGTGCGCGTCGAGTTCGTGCCGGCGCTTGCCGCTGGACGCCTTCCAAACGCCCACGCATCCATCGTCGCAGCCGGCGACGATCCAGCTGCCTTTGGGGTCGACGCCAAGCGCCGTGACCGCGGCCTCGCCGGTCTCGACGACCTTCTTCTCGTCGCGGTTTGCGCTCTTGGCGCCGACGAAGCGCAGCGTCCCGTCGCTGCCGCCGACGACCAGCGTCTTGCCCTTGGCGTCGAGCGCGAGGCTCGTGATCCCGCCGTTGCCCATGCCGCGGCGGCTCCAGCCGTTGACGTTGTCCGGCACGATGCGGGTCGCCGTGCCCGACTGCGTACCCAGCCAGATCCAGCGGTCCTTGGGGTCGACGACCAGCGCGCCCGCGCCGCCGTCGAGCGGGTTGGGTCCGCCCAGGCCCGTACGCTGCTTGCCGCTCTCCAGCTCGAAGAGCTGCGCCACCGCCAGGCCCCTGGGGGCGCAGGCGACCAGCTCACCCCCGACCGCGAGTCCGTCGATTCCGACCTCGGACAGCGGCGCTTTCCAGAGCTGCTTCTCCTTCTTCGTATCCCAGGCGTGCAGGGCCTTCTCGGTGGCGGTGACGAGCACCGAGCCATCGGACGCGGCGGCGAGGTGAAGCACCTTGGCTTCGTGCTGGGCGACCGGCCTCGAGGGCGGCGCCTGGGCGCCGGCGGCGCCGCACGCGACGGCCGCGAGGAACAGGGCGAGCAGGGACTTCATGGCAGGCTCTCCGGGAAAGACAGGACGCCCGGCAGTCTACCGCGAGACCCCACGACCGCGCAGGGCTCCAGCGCCGCGCTACCGCCGCAGGGCGCTAGCTACGGTCGAGGTCGAGCCCCATCAGGTCCGCGACGCGCGCGTACGCGGCGCCCGCAGCGCCCGCGGCATCGGGCGGCTGCGACAGCAGCGCCGCCACGGGCCCGCGCAGCGCCGCCAGGCGCTTCTGGGCGTCGGCGAGGGCGTGCTCCATCTGCCGGCGCTCGCCCTGGAGCCGGCGCAGCTCGCGCCAGCGTTCGGCCGCCACGTGGTGGCGCTCGTCGACCCGGGCGCGGAGCGCGACGACCTGCTCCAGCAGGCGCTCGATGCGCGCGTCGCGCCGGGCGAGCTTGCGGCGCAGGTTGTAGCGCTCGCGCCGCAGGGCCTCGACGTCCGTCGTCGGGCCGTCCCTCTGGGCGCGTTCCAGCTCGGCCTCCGCTGCGAGGCGCGCTTTGTCGGCCTCGGCCAGGCGATCGCCCATGTCCTGCAGCTCGGCCAACCGCGCCTGCAGCTCGCGGATCGTGACGTCGCGCAGCGCGAGGGCGGAGTCGGCCTCGTCCACCGCCTCGGCGCCGATCTCGTCGAGCAGCTCTTGGAACTCGAGCGAGACCTCGTCGTCCGGTTCGCTCGTCTGGACCTCGGACGCCTCGACCGGCTTCGCGACCGCCGCCTCGCGCGGCGGCGACACGGCGCTCGCGAGCGCCTCGCGCAGCTCGGCCGACGGATCCAGCCCGAGGCCTGCGGCGAGGTCGGCGTCGGGCTGCATCTGCGCCTGCGCTTCGGGTCCAGAGGGCGGACCGGGCGCGGCGGCCGGGTCCGACGTTGTTAGGGGTTTCGGTGCGCCGAAGAGACCGGAGAAGGCGTCGCGCAGCCGCGCGCGCAGGGCAGAGGGACGAGCCATGGCGTCCACCTCATCGGCCCGCACGAAGGCCGCTCCGAAGGCGAAGGCGCGCTCGTCCGCAAGAACCGGCGCAGCGCTTGGGGGGCAGAGCATTCTTTTCCGCGCTGCCCGGACGCGAGCGCACGCCCTCGCCGCGGCTCGGGCGCGGGCGTAGGATGGGACGCGAGGGGAGGAGTCCTTGTCGCCCGAGCCGCAATCCGTTCGTCGCCTGCGCGTCTTTGTCGCCTCCCCGGGCGACATGGCCGCCGAGCGGGAGTGTCTCCCGGACGTCGTCGCCCGGCTCAACCGCGGCATCGGCCGCGCCGACTCGGTACACATCGACCTCTGGCGCTGGGAGGTGGACGCCCGGCCCGGGCTGGGCGAGCCGCAGGACCTGATCAACCCGGACCTCGACCAGGCGGACATCGTGCTCGTCCTGCTTTGGAAACGGATGGGGACGCCCACCGCGACCGCGTCGTCGGGAACCGAGGAGGAGATCACGCGCGCCGTGCGGCGCTGGCAGCGCTCCGGCAGTCCCCGGGTCCACGCCTACATCTGCAAGCGCCCGGTACCGGTCGAGGACCTGCAGGACGAGGTCTCACTGCAGCAGTTCGGCGCGGTCCAGCGGCTCGTCCGCGAGTTGGAGGCGGCGGCGGTGGTCGTCCCCTTCGTGACGACCGAGGAGTTCGCCGCGAAGGTGCACGACAACCTCCAGGCGACGGTGCGGACGCTGCTGGAGGCGCAGGCGCCCGCCTCGCCCGCGGGCGGGGCCGTCGCCGGCCCGCAGGGGGCCGGCGCCGCGGCGGACTGGTCCTCCGAGCGCTCCTTCGCGGCCAACGAGCGGGCGAGCGCGCTTCGGCTCCGGGACGAGGCGAAGACCGCACTGGTCGTGCTCGGCTATGCGCAGGAGGCCCAGGACTCCTTCGCCACGGCCTTCTCCGAGCTCTTCAACAACGCCGTGACGCACGGCGCGGCCGCGCTGGAGGGCGCCCAGGTCCGGGTGTCGTGCGCCGTCAACCGGACCTTCGTGTCGCTGTCGGTCTTCAATCCCGAGGAGCGCCCGATCCAGCTCAGCCGCTGGCTGAGGGAGGCCGACGTCAGGCGCGAGCGCGATCCCTTCGCGCCGGGCGGCCGCGGCTTGCGGCTCCTGCAGCGGCTCTCCGACGAGCTCGAGGTCGAGGGGACCACCGGCCTGACGGTGGTGCTGTACCGCGAGCGCGTCGAGCTCGTCGAGGAGGTCCGCGGCGACGTCACGATCGTGTCGGTGCGGCGGGGGCACAAGAACCCCTCCTTGGCCCGCCGGATCAACGAGGTGCTGGCCGAGGCGATGCCGGAGAAGCTCGTTCTCGCCCTGGGCGGGAGCCACCTCGGCCAAGGCGACGACTGGAACACGGCCGGCGGACGCTCGTCGGTCGTGGGCCTCTCGGAGTCACTCTACGACTACACGCGGCCGCACTCGGGCACCACCACCGCGATCGGCCCGGTCCTGCCGCACTTCGCCGCGCGCAGCTGGCTGTGGCGCATCGTCTGTCCGAGCCCTGGGCTGCGGGCGCTGCTGCCGGCCCGGATTACCCACGAGACGCTCGAACAGGCGCTCGCGGCGCTGGAACGCGCCGTGCGCGAGGCCGAGTAGCACGAGCTATCCGTGCGCCGGATCGGGCGGGGCCGCGAGCTGGCCGGCCGGCTCCAGCCCCGGCAGGTTGTCCGAGCGCAGCGGACCGCCGAGCCCGCGGTAGGCGCGCGCCCAGAACGAAGCGCGCGCCGCGCCGGTGGCGCCGAGCAGCACGAACTGCAGGACGAGACCGAGCGCGCCGCTGGCCAGCGACAGCGGCAGCACGATGGAAGCGGCGGTCTTCACCGCCACGACCAGGATCGACAGCAGGAGATCGATCAAGCTGGCGCGCACCGCGCCCCAGGGCTCGCCCCGGATCAACCGCCAGGCGTGCGTGAGCGCCGAGGCCACGCCGCGCCGGTTCTGCACCAGGCTGTGCAGCGCGAGCTGGTGCAGCACCTGCAGCACGACGAAGTACCCGACCACCAGCACCAGCACCGGCAGCACCACGAGCGCGAGCAGCGCCGGCGCGTGCGCGAGTCCGAGCAGCTGCACCACCAGCACGGTCGGCCCGAACAGAAAGCCCATGACCGCGCCGAGGAGCGCGAGCAGGGTGAACCACATCCCGCAGGCGTTGAACGTCAGCCCGCGTCCGGCGCGCCACACGCCGGCCAGCGAGCGGCGTGGCCGCTGACGCCCCGAGGGGTCTTCGCTCTCCTCGTCCGCCGACGACGGCGCGCCGACGTCGGGCGCCGACACCAGCGCGAGCCCGACGTTGAGCCGGTACATGATGATCACCGGCACCAGGAAGAGCAGCGTCATCACCAGCAGCTCGGTCGGCCCCTGGGGCCGCACGGGGAGCTGCGGTGCGATGGGCAGCATCATCTCCCCGTCGGTCGAGAGCAGCGGCAGGCCCAGGCCGCGGCCGAGGACGCGCTCGAAGAGCGAGACCACGGTCTGCAGCGTGACCATGTTGAGGAACAGGCTCGGGTAGTAGATCCCGGCGAACCACACGAGACCGGGGCGCCCGGCCCAGCGCGCCGCGGCGGACAGCTCGTCCACCGCGCGCGAGAGCGGGAAGCGATCCCTGGGTCCCCCGAGCAGGCTCGACATGGATCGTTAACTGCGCCGCGGGCCGGCCTGGATTTCAAGCGCGACCCGGTCGGCGGCTGGGCGGATTCTCTTGGGGGCCTCAGCGCGCGAGCGCCGGCGCGCCCTGGCACGCGGCCTCGACCGCCTCGATGGACTTGGGCGTGGCCGCCGTCAGGACGTCGAACCCGGACTCGGTCACCAAGACGTCGTCCTCGATCCGGATGCCGATGCCGCGCCAGCGCGCGTCGACCTCGGCGTCCTCGGCCACGTAGAGCCCCGGCTCGACCGTGAGCACCATGCCCGGCGCGAGCGCGCGTGACGCGCCGCTCTCGGTGTAGGCGCCGGCGTCGTGGACGTCGAGGCCCAGCCAGTGCCCGGTGCGGTGCATGTAGTAGGGGCGGTAGGCCTCCTCCTCGATGGCCCGGTCCACCGGGCCCTCGATCAGCCCCAGCTCGACCAGACCCTCGGTCAGCCGCCGGACCGCGACGTCGTGCACCGAGTCGAAGCTGACGCCCGGGCGGATGTGGTCGATGGCCGACTCCTGGGCGGTGAGCACGACCTCGTACAGCGCGCGCTGCTCGGGCGTGAACGAGCCGTCGATCGGGAAGGTGCGCGTGACGTCCGAGGCGTAGAAGTCCCACTCGGCGCCGGCGTCGATCAGCAGCAGCTCGCGCGCCTTGAGCTCGCGGTTGTTCTCGATGTAGTGAAGGATGCACGCCCCGGCGCCGCCGGCGACGATGTTGGTGTAGGCCGCTCCGGTCCCGCCGCGGCGGCGGAAGGTGTACTCGAGCAGCGCGTCGAGCTCGGCCTCGTTGCCGCCCGGCGCGGCCTCGGCCATGACGGCGAGGTGCGCCTCGGCCGTGATCGCCGCGGCGCGGCGCATGCGCTCGATCTCCTCGGGCGTCTTGCGCAGGCGCTGCTCGTGCACGTTCTGGCGCGGGTGCAGCCAGCCCTCCGGCACGAAGCCCGCCGCGCGCCCCTTGCGCCGCGCGGCGGCCGCGGCCGAGGTCATGTCGCGGTCGCGCGCATCGTCGACGCCGAAGCCGTACTCGACCGCGCGGTGCCCGACGAGCAGCCCGGGCAGGCGCGCCTCCAGCTCGGCGATCGGGTAGGCGCGGTCGACGCCGAACACCTCGGGCGCCGCGTCGACGCCGACCCGCTTGCCGTTCCAGATCTCGGCCTCGCGGTCCTTGGGCCGCACGAACAGCACCGCGCGGTCGTCGCCGTGGGGCGACAGGACGAGGCACGAGTCGGGCTCGTCGCAGCCGGTGAGGTAGTAGAAGTCGCTCTCGGGCCGGAAGCGGAAGGTGCTGTCGCCGTTGCGCAGCTTCTCGGAGCCGGAGAAGTACACGCCGCAGGCGTCGCTGGCGGCGAGGGAGGCGAGCAGCTGCTCGCGGTGCGTGGCGAAGGGCTGGGACAAAGGAGGCTCCTGACGAGGCGGTCGGACGGAAAGCGGAACGTGCAGGTTAGCCCATGGCCGAGCCGAGCGACCAGCCGCCGCCCGGCGGCAATTCGCGGCTCCCTTACCGCGGAGGCCGCGCGGGCGCCAGAACGCGCCGTTCGGCCGCGGAGAGCACGTAAAGGATCTTCCCGGCCCTCTCCGCCGGCGAGAGCGAGGCGGGGAACCCCAGTACGAGCGTAGCGGGGCTCGCCGGAGTCGACTCGGCGTCGAGCCCGCGCCGGTGCACGCGCGCGGGCACGCCGAAGAGCGTCCCCAGCGCGCCGGCCAGCTGGCCGAAGCGGCGCGCGTCCGGATCGCCGGCGTCGAGCTCCAGCACCAGCCCGCCGCGCCCGAGGGCGCCCGGGTAGGCCGGCTCGCCCGCGCGCGGCGGCGTGGGCAGCACGATGCGCTGCGGCTCGAAGCGGCCCCAGACCGCCGCCTCGCCCTCCTGGCCGTCCTCGCCGGGGCGCACCGTCAGGCGCAGCACCTCGGGCGGGTCTTCGATGCGCGTCCAGTCGACGTACAGCGTGCGGATCTCGCGGTCCGGCGGGCGCGGGAGCACCAGCTGCACCTCGGCGCTTCCGCCGCCGGTGTGCACGAAGGTGACCTCGACGCCGTCGGCTTCGACCGCGATCGTCAGGTCGCAGGTCGCGTCGCCGATCACGAGGCCGCGGAAGGTCGCCTCGCGGATCTCCGGCCGGCCGTAGGGCGCGTCGCGGAAGAGCGGCGGCAGCAGCGGGCGCAGCAGCACGTCGTCCTCCAGCGGCGACACGTCGCCACCGCCGGCCACGGTCGCGTGCGCCGGGATGCCGACCAGGAGGCGCGGCAGCAGCGCCGCGGTCACCTCGGGCTCGCCGGCGGTGGCGGCGAAGTGCTCCCAGGCGTCGAGGTGGCGCCCCTGTTCGGCCGCGAGCAGCGCGAGCTGCGCGCGCCGCCCGGCGTCGGGCGCGGCCGCGCTGCGCTCCTCCAACAGCAGCTCGGCCCAGCGCTGCCAGGGGCCGCGCTCGGACCAGGCCGCGTCGCTCCAGAGCGGCCACGGACCGCCCGCCACCTCGGCCGGCGCGGTCTCGGCGTGGATCGCCGCCAAGGCGTCGGCGGCGGCGCTCGGCGGCAGCTCGGCCTTGGGCGGGGGGGCGGAGGAGGCCGGCTCCTGGCGTCCCGCGGCGGCCGCCTGTGCGGCGAGCAGGAGGCAGGCGGATGCGGCGGCGCGGGGGAGGGCGTGGAGGAGGTGCATGGCGGCGACCGGGCGAGGATAGCTCCGCGAGCGGGGACTCCGTAGAGTGTCCCGCGGGCGAATCCACGCCCCCCGGCTCTCTCCCCATCTACCGTCCCAAAGCCCCACGCCTACCGTGATCGACAAGGAGCTGCTCGACATCCTGGCCTGCCCGGAGACCCACCAGCCGCTCGCGCTGGCCGATGAGGCGCTCCTGGAGCGCGTCAACGCCCGCATCGCGGCCGGCGGTGCCAAGAACGTCGGCGGCGCGGACGTCACCGAGGCCCTCGCGGCCGGCCTCGTGCGCGAGGACGGCAAGGTCGTCTACCCGATCCGCGACGAGATCCCGGTGCTGCTGATCGACGAGGGCCTCTCCACGGACGGCTAGGAGCCAGTCCGAGTCTTTGCAATCCGCGATGCAGCGACCCTCGAGCCCAGCTCTGCGTCGCGTCGAGACCCCCAAGGGCGTTGATCTGAACTCGATGCTCACTACCTCCCGAACCGCCAAGACTCGGACTGGCTCCTAGTGCCGGTTCCCGGAAACCCGCTCGCCACCAGGCCGCGACGCGCGGCCCGGCCGCGTCGCTCGTCGCCCGTCAGGAAGAGGACGGACTAGGCGCATGTTGTTCGGCCACCCCGACCACCCGGGCCACCGCGTCCGGCTCTCGTACTGCCTCAACCTCCACCCGGCCGAGGACCTCGACGGGGTCTTCGCCGGCATGGACGAGTTCACGCTGCCCCTGGCCGAGCGCCTCGGCGCCGAGACCGGCTTCGGCCTGGGCGCCTGGCTCGCCGCGGCGGTCGCGATCCCGCTGGGCGCCGGCGAGGGCCTGCGCCGCTACATCGACTACGTGCGCGACCACGGGCTCGACGCGTTCACCTACAACGCCTTCCCGTACGGCGGCTTCCACCGCCCGGGGCTCAAGAGCGGCGTCTTCCGGCCCACCTGGAAGGAGACCGAGCGCGTCGTGTTCACCGCGAGCGTGGCGCGCGTCGCCTCGCGCGTGTGGGCCTCGACCGGCAAGGGCCCCGCGCACGTCTCGATCAGCACGCACACCGGGCTCTTCGGCGGCGACGTCAAGGGCGCCCGCGATCTGGAGATCGTGGCCGACAACTTCGCCCGTATGGCGGGGCTCTTCGCGCGCGTCGAGAAATCCTCGGGCTGCCGGGTCGTGCTGGCGCTCGAGCCCGAGCCGCGCGCCAGCGCCGGCGACACCGCCGCGCTCGCCGAGCTGCACCGCCTGGTGCACGAGCGCGCGCCGGGCGTGCTGCCCGAGGAACAGGGCCTCGACCCCGAGGTGCTCCCCGGCCTGATCCGCCGCCACCTCGGCACCTGCCTCGACGCCTGCCACAGCGCGGTCGAGTTCGAGCACCCCCAGGACGCCTTCCTGGCCGCGACCCGCGACGGCACGCCGCTCGCCAAGCTGCAGTTCTCCTCGGCGCTAGAGCTCGACGACCCCGCCGGCAACGCCACCGCCCGCGAGCGCCTCTTCGCCCTCGACGAGCCGGTCTACCTCCACCAGGTCACCGGCCGCGGCCCCGACGGCCTGCGCCGCGCCGCCGATCTGCCCGAGGTCCGCGACGCCTTCGCCGCCGGCCGCGACGGCTGGCGCGAGACCGACCTGTGGCGCTGCCACTTCCACGTGCCCGTCGACCTCGGCACGGTGGGGGAGAGCTCCGGCGGCCTGAGCACCACCCGCGCCTACGCGGACGAGCTCCTCGCCCTCGCCCTCTCCGACCCCGTCCGCTGGGGCACCGAAGAGCTGCACCTAGAGATCGAGACCTACACCTGGGACGTGCTGCCCGGCGAAGCCCGCGGCGAGGGCACGCTCCTCGACGGCCTGGAGCGCGAGTACCGCCACGTCGAGGCCCGCCTGGCCGAGTCCGGCTGGACGCGCGCGGCGAGCCAAGCCGACGCCTGAGCGTTTCCCCGTCGGGCGGGTTGACACTCCCCCGCGCGCTGCTTAACTTCCGCCGCACTGAGGCGAACGGCCGTGACGCCGCAAGCCTACCCCGGTGGCCCCTTCGTCTAGTCTGGCCTAGGACACCAGGTTTTCATCCTGGCAACAGGGGTTCAAATCCCCTAGGGGTCACCATCTCTCGCCGTCGCCCCGACGAGCCCTCTCGCGAGCACGTCGAACGGCTTCCTGAGCTCGGGAACGAGGGTTTTGCCCTTCAGCGTCCAGTTCAAACTCAGGATCTGGAGGATCCGGCGCTTTGCCGTCATTCGTCGGCGACAACGGTGAAGACCAGGTCCAGGGGCTCGCATCCGTTTCCGCTCAGGTCGTGAAAGCTGCGTTCTCGGATCGGCAGTGCATAGGTCTCGCCGACCTCCAGGTCTTCGCAAGCGTAGGTGATCGTACGCCCTGACTCGTCCCATTCACCACGGCCGCCCAGCTCCGGGCAGCGATACCCGCGGCGCTCGATGTCACGCACACCCGACCCGGTGATCGCATACCCCGCCTGCATGAGCTCGTCGAAGGTGAGCGAGAGAGCGAGTCGACCACCCTTCGCGACGACCCTGGAGCCTGGCTCCGGAATCGTGGCGAGGATGCGCGCCGGCTGCTCATCCGTTGAGGGCTCGATCTCCAGCTCATAGGGGGTTGGCACGATCGGCAGGCCGTCCGTGTCCAGGAGTGAGGTCAACGCCAGTTGATAACGTCGAGCGGGGAGCCAGGGATCGGTTTCGATCTCGAGCTGTCGTCCATCGTCCGAGAGCGAGACACGCCGCAGACCGAAGCGTGCGAGGCCGTTTGGTGTCGGCGTGCGCTGTCCCTTGCTCAGCGCCTCTAGCGTGGTCGTTCCGAGCGCGCGGTCGAACTCCAAGAGGAGCCGCGTTCCCCCGAACTCGACCGCGGACCCGAGCGGCGGTGTGGCATGCAGGAGGCGGATCCCTTCCAAGACCTGGAAGCCACCCTCGACGCGATCGGTCCAGGCCTCGTCGGGGTCGAGGCGCACGAAGGCCAGCTTGCGTTCGCCGAGATCGATGCTCACCGGCGTGTGCTCTCCGGTCAGCGCCAAGCCCAGGCGCTCGTCCCACCCTCGTCCTCCGATTCGCATCGCGATCGGTGTGCCGGCGAGACCGAGGTCGGAGTTGGCGGGTACGGCCCGGGCGACGATTGTGGTTACGAGCTCGGTGCCTTCGACCCGAACCTCTTCCAGGCCCAGCGCGATATCGCCTGGTGCGTCGATCCACGGGATCCGTAGATCTTCGCGTCCACTCGTGCGGCGCACCGCGCTCTTGAAATCGTCGAGATCGATCTGCCTCTCGGCGCCGATCTCGATCAGTCGCCGCAAGGCCGCGTCCAACTGGCCTTCCTCAAGTTGCGAGCGCAGGTTGCGCAGGACCAAAGCGCCCTTGCCGTAGGCCAAGGCGGTGTAGTCGGGCACTCCAAAACGCACGTCGGAGAGCGCGAGGCTGTTGCCGCTCGCCGTCAGATCGGCGACGGTCGAGTGGGCTCTTTCGATGCTCCGCTGCACCTCTTCCGGGCGGCCGTCCTCGAGCAGGTAGGTCCAGGCGGAAAACTCGGCCAACCCCTCGGTCAAGAAGCGCTCGCCAGGCCCCGTGGCATCGGCGCTCTGTCCCCACCAAAGGTGCGCGACCTCGTGGGCGACCTTGGCGACCGGAACCGATCCGCTCAGCGCGCCGCGGTCGAAGGCCATGATGCCCTCGCCGGCCCAGTTGTAGCTGGAGTCTCGGCAGTGGATCTCGACGATGCCGATCACGCCGGTCTCGATCGCGCCAAAGCGTTGGCTGTAGTTCTCGATCGCTCGGGAAGCCTCGCGCACGAAACCCGGCGCGAGCTGCGCGTGTTCCGAGCGCAGGAGCGTCACGATCTGGGATCCGTTCACGACCGTGTCCGTTCGTTCCCGCAGGCCACCCAGCAGCGAAGGATGCCGCGCGCGCCCGGTATGGAAGGCCCAGGTACGGGTGCTTCCGCTCTCCTCGCGAACGCCGCCCGGTGCCGGAACGAACAGCTCCCACTCCGCCGGCGCGACAACCGTCATCCGATAGGGGGCCTTGGCCTTCGCCGTGCCCTCCATCGACAACGGCACCTGTGGGTAGAAGATCGTCTGCTCGCACATGCGCGCCTCCTCCCTGCCGACGAACAGAATGCCGCGCCAATCCGGACCCTGGCGACCCTGTTCGGCCTGGCCGGAGTACGTCAAGCTGAGGGCAACTTCGCCCTCCGCGGGCGCCCGGGGAAGCACGAACTCCACCACGCGACCTTCGGTGTGATAGCGCGACGGCAGGGGCCAAAAGTGCGAGAACGAGACGGCGGTCCCGTCGACGGTCGCTTCCGAGATACGCAGGTTCTTGTTCAGCAGGAGCGTCCATCGCCGCCCCTCGACCTGCGACAGATCGACGCGAGCGCGTCCCTCGAACCGACCTGCCTGACGGAGATCGAAGTGGAGCTCGTAGGCCTCGACGGCCGGCCAGGCGAGCTTCGGCCCGGTGAGCTTCCAGCGCACGGCCGGCCAGAACCGGTGAGCCGTCAGGGTGAGCGTGAGTCCGGCCCATAGCAGGAACACAAAGAGAAGCCGTTTCGAGAGCCGCATCGCACAGGCATCATCGCCGCCCATCGGCGAAAAAGAGAAGACCGCCTTCACGTTCTCGCGGCCGAAGCGAGCACACGGGCTAGGCGGCCTCACGGATCAGCTCCCAGCCGCGGCGACGCTCGGGGCAGGGCCCTGCCCGTTCTGGTGGCTAGTGAGGTTTGTACCTAGAGCTGCCTAGACCGCCGGAGAGGAAACGGGGACGAGTCGTTACCGTGCCGGTGTGAGAGGGCGAGCCAAGGCATGGATCACGGCGGCGAGCGCAGTCGCTGGCCTGCTCTTGGCCGAGATGGGAGTGCGGCTGTCCGCGCTCGAGCCCGTTCCGCCGCCTCGCTCAAGGGGCGTGCTCTTTCGGGTCTCGTCGAATCTCCGGCTTACGTGGGAGAACCGCCCCGGCGCGGTGCGCGTCACCGAGTACCGGGGGGGCGCCGATGCGCCGCCGACGATCGTCGAGCACAGGATCAACGCGCAGGGGTTCCGCGGTCCGGAGGTGGCGCAGCCGAAGCCCCCTGGGACGTATCGGGTGGCCTGCCTCGGCGACTCCCACACGTTCGGCACGGGTGTGCCCGAAGGGGCGACCTGGCCGGCCCATCTGGAGCGGATGCTCGCCGCGGTCGGCGGAGCGGACGTCGAGGTCATGAACTGCGGCGTGAGCGCCTACGACACCCAGCGCGAGGTGCTCCTGCTGCGCGAGCGCGTGCTGGACTACGCGCCTGATCTCGTCCTGCTGCAGTACCACGTGAACGACGTCTCGCCGCGCAACGCGCTCGGCTGGAAGCCGCCGCACAGCGGGCGCCTGGCGCGCTGGACCGATCCCGGGAGCACGGGCGTGTTGCGACGCCTGCGCGCGGTCTCGCGCGCCGCCAGCATCGCGCTCGATCGACTGCACGGATATCTGCTCGTGCGCGAGGAGTCGGGGCTCTCCCTCGACGGCTACGCAGAGGCCAGCCCGGGCTGGCGGATGGTGTGCGCGGGGCTTGTCTCCGCCCGCGATCTACTCGCCGAGCAGGAGGTCGACTTCGCCGTCGTCCTCTATCCCTACCTGCTGCGGCGTGGTGAGCACCTCTCTAGTCACGAGGCCTTTCGCCGTGTCTCCGACTTCTGCAGGTCGGAGGGGATCCCCTGCCTCGACACCGAGAGCGCCTTCCTGCCGTACGACGTCGAGGCGCTGCGAGTCCACCCGCGCGACCCACACGCGAACGCTGCGGCCAATCGAATCTTCGCGGGCGCCGTGCGCGACTGGCTTGGCACTCGCCTGCTCGCATCTTCGGGCGACGGATCCGGAGAGGGGGTGTTGAGAACCGGCGGCGGCGCCGGCGACGAGGACTGAGCCGAAGCTCTGGGCAGCGGGGCGTGGGTGTCGATCTACTGCGTGTCCTCGATCGCCCCGATGACCTCCGAGCGGGCCGTCGACGCCCGCGCCGGATGGCTGCCGCGCGGCGCGAACGCGAAGCGGCGGGCGCCTCCCCGAGGGAAGACGCCCGCCGCGAGCTGGCCAGAGACGGATCAGTGCGTCCCGATCACCAGGTCCAGCGCGTTGGTGAGCTCAAGCCCGGTAGCGCTGAGCGAGATGCGGTCGCGCCGTCGATGCGCTGGGCGTGCACCGACCAGGAGTCCGACACCAACGTGCGCCGGATCCAGAGGACCAGGTACTCGTCGTCCACGGAGTTGTAGGTGACGGACGGAGCGAGATCGTGGTACGTCGATTCGCCGTCGGCAGCCCGGTCGCTGATGCGAAAGCTGGGCTCACCGACCAGCGTGTCCGTGCCGGCCAGGAGGCGCTGGCCGTAGATCTCCCGCTCGCCGAGCGCTTCGGCGCTGTTGACGGTCCAGGCGACGAGGTACTCGTCGTGCGCGCTGTTGAAGGCCAGCCCGGTATCCCAGACGGCGACAAAGCCGCCGGCGTCCATGTCGCTGATCTGGAAGTTGGTCGGGCCGATGGTCTGGCCGGAGGCGAGCGTGGCGGGGGCAAGGGCGAGGCTGAGGGCGAGGGGGTGGAGTTTCATGGCTTGGGGCGTCGGGTGGTTTGGAGGTCGTTCGGATTCCGTTCACCCGTAGCGACGCCAAGGGCCGCGCAGCTCTGAAGAAGAAAGCCCCGGCCCCAACCGTGTCCCCTTGGGGGCCGCGCGCTCACGGAGCGCGCGGCCGGGCTACCGCCCTCGGGTCACGTAGGCCACGGAGCCGGAGACGGCGACGCTCCCCGCGCTCCGGGACGTGTCCAGGGAGCCGAGAAGCGCGGGCCCCGCGGGATCCGACAGGTCGATCACCTGCAGACCCGCGCTCGTGTCGGCCAGGTGGGCCACGGCGCCCGCGACGGTGACGTCCGCAGCGCCTCCCGGAGTGTCGACGAAGCCCAGGGCCGTGGGGTGAGCGGGATCCGAGACGTCGATCGCCCGCAGGCCGGAGGCGGTGTCGGCCACGTAGGCGAAGGCACCCAAAACCGCGACGCCGGCGGCTCCGCCCGGCGTGTCGATGGTGCCGAGTAGCGAGGGGGCGTCGGGAGCCGAGACGTCGATCACCTGCAACCCGAAGCTGGTGTCTGCGACGTAGGCCGTGGTGTTCGAGACGGCGACGGCGACCGCTCCTCCCGGCGTGTCCACGGAGCCGACGATCACCGGGCGGGTGGGATCCGACACGTCGATCACCTGCAGGCCGGAGGTCGTGTCGGCGACGTAGACCAGGCTCCCCGAGATGGCGACGTCGACGGCTCCGCCCGGTGTGTTGACCGCGCCGAGGATCGTCGGGTGCGCGGAGTCGGAGACGTCGATCACCTGCAGGCCGAACGTCGTGTCGGCCACGTAGGCCAGGGGCCCCGAGACGGCGACGGCCGCGGCGCCGCCCGGCGTGTCGACCGAGCCGAGGAGCTTGGCGTTGGCGGGATCCGAGACATCGATCACCTGGAGGCCGGCGGTCGTGTCGGCCACGTAGGCCGCGGTCCCCGAGATGGCGACGGCGGCGGCTCCGCCCGGCGTTTCGACCGTGCCGAGCAGCGCCGGGTGTGCGGGGTCCGACAGGTCGATCATCCGCACGCCGCCTCCGCGCTCGCACGCCGCCAAGGTGAGACAGAGCGCCGCCGCAAGGGCGGCTTCGGCGCGCGGGCCGAGGGTCTTCGTCGCGTTCATTCCATGGTCCTCCGTGTGACCGTGGCGGCCTGGGTCCTGGCGCGCGAGCCCTCGATGTCGGCCGGTTGAGGCGTGATCCGCAGGGCCCGGTGGCTTCATGAACCCGTTGGTAGTCTTCGGGCCCGCTGAATATTCGACCGGTGGTCCCTGTTGCCGGTGTGCAGCGCGCGTGATCGAGCGTCCGCGAGGCCCCGGGGGGCGGTGGATCGGGTCCGTCGATGTACAAATATCGCGTATACTCGAAGGCCATCGCCACAGAGTTCCCCCCTCAGGAATCCCAGGAGCAGGTCATGTCCCGCACTCTCCCCGCCCGGTTGACGGTCGTCTCCGCGACCGCGTTGCTCGTTCCCTCCCTCTTCGGTCAGGGCACCGCGTCCCTGCCCGCGTGCCTGGAGAACTCGATCGAGACCAAGATGGACCTGGGCAACCTGCCCGGTCTGGCGGCGAGCATCGTCCGCGACGGAGAGGTCCTGTGGGCCGGGGGCTTCGGCTCGGCCAACCTCGACCTCGGCCTCGCGGCCACCGCGGACACCCCGTTCTTCATGGCCTCGATCTCGAAGACCGTGACGGCGGTGTGCTTGATGCAGCTGCGCGAGCAGGGGCTCCTGGAGCTCGACGACGACATCAACGACTACCTCTCGTTCCCGGTCGAGAACCCGAACCACCCCGGCGTGCCGATCACGTTCCGTCACCTGCTCACGCACACCAGCGGGCTCAGGGACAACTGGACGATCATGGACCCGCTCTATCAGCCGGGCGACTCGGCGTTCGCGTTGAGCACCTTCCTGCCCGACTACCTGGTTCCCGGCGGGGCGTTCTACGACGCCGGCGCCAACTTCTACACCTGGGCGCCGGGGTCGACCTACCAGTACTGCAACCAGGCGGTCTCGCTGGTGGGGCTGCTCGTCGAGGTGATCGCGGGCCAGGACTTCGCCGAGTATGCGAAGGACAACGTGTTCACGCCCCTCGGCATGACGAACTCCAGCTTCCGACTGGCGGACTTCGACCCCGACACGATCGCGATGCCCTACCAGTGGAACGCGGGGACCGCGTCCTACATCCCGATCGGGCACTACGGCTACCCCGACTACCCGGCGGGGACGATGCGCAGCAGCGTGCTGGACCTGATGGTCTTCCAGCAGATGATCATGGAGGACGGGACCTATGAAGGGACCCAGATCCTCACCGCGGCGAGCGTGCAGGAGATGAGGACGGTGCAGTACCCCGCCATCAACCCGCAGCAGGGGCTGGTCTACTACTACAACGAGCTCTTCGGGAACCTGACGATCGGGCACGACGGCGGAGATCCCGGTGTCCTCAGCGACATGTACTACCGCCCGTCGGATGGGATCGGCGTGATCATCGTCGCCAACAGCGAGGGGGGCTTCGCCCAGTACTACGAGATCTACCAGTGGCTCTTCTCCTTCGCGGAGAGCCTGGCGACCGAGACCGTGCGAGAGGGCACGCCCCCGAACCCGACGGCGTTCCAACCCGGCTTGACCTCCGGTCCGGTCGTCGGCGCCACCTGGGACCCGGTGATCGACCACGCGACCTTCATGCCTGCGTCCGTCCTGGACTTCGTCGCGATCGGCGTGACGCCAACCGACATCCCGACGGGGCTGGGCACGGTCCTCTGCGGCCTCAACCCGCCCATCGTGGTGACCGGAACCCCGGGCGCTCCGTTTGCGATCGCGCTGACCGAGGACTGCAACCACGTCGGAGTCTCCCTGTGCACGCAGGGGGGAGGCGTGGATGCGCTGCTCAACATCGAGCTGACCAACGCGCTCGACATCACGATCGGCACCTTCTAGTCGGCTAGCCCGGCACCGTCGGCAAGCTCCAAGCCGTCAACGAAGCGAGGCCGCGGAGGCTTGCACCTTCCGCGGCCTCGTCGTTTGGGAAAGCGACGCCTACTTCGCCCCGATCACAAGGTCCAGGGCGTTGGTCAGCTCGAGCCCCGTCGCGCTCACCGAGATGCCCCGTGCGTAGAGCGTCAGCCCCAGGTAGAGCGGGTCGTCCGGCGTCGGAGAGGCGAAGGCGCTCCCCGGCAGCGCGGTGAGCGTCACCGACGGGCCGCTGAGCTCGATCAGCAGCGTGCCCATCGTGGTCGGCACGTTGGCCGGCAACAGCGTCATCGTGAGCACGTCGAACGGCGCGACCGAGGCGAAGGTGGTGTGGTCGACCACCGGGCCCCAGGTCGTGCCGAGGACCGGGCCGTTCGTCTGCCCGGGCAGCAGCGAGTTGCGGGCGTAGCCCGCGTCCATCGCGCCGATCCGGAAGTCGTCGGCGCCGACCCGTAGCGACCCCAGGGGCGACGCTGCTCTGAAAGAGACTTCCAAATTCGTGCGCCCTGGCTCCCGGAGGGGCAGAACGTGCTCGCTTTCGCGATCACCGCCCTTGGGCGCTCGCCGCGCGCTCCGCGGCGACGTCCTCCGGCTCGCCGAGGTATCGAGCGCGCTCCTCCGCGGTCAGGCTCTCGGTCGTCCGCTTCGTCAGCCGCTCCACCAGCGACCGGAAGCTCACCGTCCACACGCGCACCAATCCGTCGGCCGACGTGGTGGCGATGCGCTCTCCGCTGGGATCGAAGCAGGCGGAGATGACCTTGCCCTCGCGGAAGAGGACCACGGGCTCGCCCGCTCCGCTGGCGTCCCAGAGCTTGGCCGTGCTGGTGGACCCGATTCGGTCTACCTCCCATAGGCCGATGAACGTCGCGCGCCCCGATCCCTCTCTCGACAGGGTCAGGACGCAGGCGCCCGTGGGGTCGAAGCGCGCGAAGTGCACTTCGCCCTCGTGCGCGAGGGCGAGCGGCTCGCCGTCGCTGTTCAGATCCCAAATCCTCGCCTTCCAATCGAGGCAACCGGTAACGACCCGCCTTCCGTCGGGACTGAAGGCCGCCGAGGCGACCTCGGCGGGGTGTGGCAGGACCGTGGGCTCGGCCTCGCCCCCCGCGCTCCAGACGCGCGCTCTATCGTCAGCCGATGCGGTTAGCACGAGCTCGCCATCGGGACTGAACCACGCGCTGCGCACGTCGACGCCATGGGGCAGCGAAGCGATCGGCTCCGAGCTCTCTGCGTTCCACACCCGGGCAGTCCCGTCGGCAGACGCGGTCGCAAGTCGCTCGCCCCGCTGGTCGAACGAGGCCGAATGGACCTCGGCGTCGTGCTTGAACACGAGCGGTCCGGGTTCGTTCTCCGTGGCTAGGTCCCAAGCTCTTGCTTCGCTTCCCACCGGTGCGACGAAGCGCTGGCCCTCGGGAGCAAACGAGCTGGCGTGCAGCCTGCCGTCCGACCGGTAGCTGCCCAGGAACGCCCCGCTGCTCGTCCAAAGGTGCGCCTCGCTCCCGGAGTGCGCGGCGACGAGGCTTCCACCGGGCGCGAAGGCAACCGGCGAGACCCAGATCTCGCTTCGCTTAAGGACGATCGGACTTCCGGAGCCGTCCGCGCGCCAGACGCGAGCTGTTCCGTCCGCCGAACCGCTCACCAGCAGATCTCCGTCATCGCTGAAAGCAGCCGACGAGACCCGCCGTTGATGTCCTGCCAGCAGCAGCGGCTCTAGTCCGCCCACGCTCCAGACGCGCGCGCTGTTGTCCCAGGACGCGGTTACGACGTGAGCGCCGTCGGGGCTGAAGCGTGCCTGGGTGACGAGCCCGCCATGCCCGGAGAGCGACGTCCACTCGTTTGGGGCGGCGAGATCCCAGAGCCGCACGTCCTTCCGGTTCGAAACGGTTAGAACCCGCGCTCCGTCGGGGCTGAAGGACGCGGTGACAACATCGCCCTCGTGACGCAGAACGGTGGGCTCGCGGGGATCGCCGTCGTGGTCTCGATCGCCCTGGCCCACCGACCATAGTCTGGCGGTCCAGTCCGCGCAGCCGGTGACTACCCACTTACCGTCCGGGCTGAACTCCGCGCAGAGGACTTCCCGCTCGTGTGCGAGGACAATCGGCGCCCCGCTCCCGTCCGCGTTCCAGATCCGCGCGGAGTCGCCGGAGGCGGTCATGATCCGCAGGCCGTCGGGACTGAAGGACGCGCTCCGAACCTCCGCGGCGTGATTGAACGCGATGGCTCCGTCCGAACTACCGGGCTCCCAGACCCGGACCTCCCCGTCGGCGGACGCGGTCACGACGCGCACTCCATCGCGGTCGAAGGACGAGGCGGCAACCGGAGCGCCGTGGCGAAGGATCGCGGGAGGGGTGCCGGTACCTGGCCTCCAGACGCGCACCTCGTCGCCCGACCGAAGGACAACTCGTTCGCCGTCGGGGCCGAACGCAACCGAGTCGATCGCGACCTTGCTCGGCAGGGCGTCGAGCTGCGCCGGCGTGTCCGTGCGCCAGATGCGAGCCCCGTCTGCGGAGCCGGTTGCCACGCGCGACCCGTCCGGGCTGAACGCGACGGAGAGGACCTCGCCGGCGTGCGGAAGAACGACCGCGGGCCGGCCTCCGTCGAGGCTCGACAGCATCACGGTGCCGCTCCTTGATGCCGTCGCCACCGTCTGCCCGTTGGGACTGAAGTCCGCCGCTTCGACCTCGCGCCGGTGGTGCAACACCTTCCACGGAGGTGGCTCCCGGTTGGTCGACAGCGCGGTTCGGAGCCCGTCCAGGCCAACGTCCAGATCCCGGAGCTCGAATAAGAGGAGCGCTCTGATGCGCGGATCCCCAGCGTTCTCGGCGTGATCGAGGATCCGACGGATTCGCAGGGACTCTTCGCGCTCCTCCGCCTCCTCGCCCAGGCTGCCGACCTCCGACTCCGCCAGCACGACCCAGGCGACGAGCGCGACCAGCGTCGCGACCAGGGCGGCGACGCCGGCTGCCAGAGTCCACGCGCCGAGCGTCGATCGCTTGCGCTCCTCCTCGCGAAACGCGGGGAGCCGATCCTGCGGAACGCCGTGCAGCGAGGCGATCGTTCGCGTGACCGCATCGCGAAGGCGAACTCGGCGGGACGGCCACAGGAACCGAACGAGTGTGACCCCGCGCAGATCCAACACCCCCGGGTTGGAGAATCGCTCCCGGACGTACCCGGGGAGCTGCCCCGGCAGCTCGTCGCCCAGAGCACGTGCAACGAGAACTCGCCCCGTGGGATTTAGCTTGGCGAACTCCCGGAACTCGCGCTCGACCCAGTCCGTACCTTCGGTGGGCTCGAGCAGGTCAGGCGTCACGAGGAGCACCAAGCAGCGAGAGCTCGCCAAGGCCGGCCGCAGGTTTTGCTCGAAGAAGTCCTCGTTCGGTGTCTCGAAGCTCGTGTCGAGGTAGACCTTCGTCGCCGGGAGCTCGGCCCAGCCCGCGGCGGCCAGACTCCGCTCCGAAGCTCGATAGCCCTGCAGGGCGTTCCGCAGCCACTCGGCTGCGGCCATCCCGTCGGAGCGCCGATAGGAAACGAAGGCGTCGTACGTTTGACTCTCTTGAGACATGCGGCCAGGGAGTGCGCCGAGCTACTTCCCGAGCGCCTCCCGCAGCTCATCCCGCAGCGCACGGATCTCGCGCTCCATCGAGTCCAGGCGGTCTGCGACGCCGCGCTCGGGCGTCTCGGTCGCCACCTGGGTGCGGTTGAGGTCGGCGCGCAGCACATACCCCGGCGGCGTCTCGCGCCAGGGCTCGCGGCGCTCCATCAGCCCGCGGCCCAGGAGGTAGAGCCGGTTCGTGTCCTCGCGGCCGAATGAGTCGATCTCCAGCTCCAGGCCGTCGGGGAGGGCGTGGAAGCGGAAGTTCGCCTCCCAGGCCTGGGCGAGCAGGTAGAGGTGCAGCACGTGCTCCGAGACCATCGTGTAGCTCATCATCGTCAGCGTGCGGGTCGCGATGGCGAGGGTCTCGCGTTGGACCTCGACCGGGCACGGGCGCAGCGAGCCGTTCTGGACGACGTAGAGCGTGGCGTCCACGTCGTCCCACGCCAGGCCGGCGCGCTCGGCGGAGAGCTCGCCGTCGAAGATGTTTTGGGGGATGAAGAGCGGGCGCACCACCGCTCCGTCGACGTGCAGCTCGTTGCGCTCCTCGTCGCCGAAGCGCACCGGCGGGTAGATGACCGGGATCGCGGCCGAGGCGATGAGCACGTTGCGGAAGAGCTCGAGCGCCTCGGGGGTGCCGCGCGCGGCGATCGCGCCGAGGTCCCACACGCAGAAGTGGCCGAGGTCGAGGTTGGCCGAGCCGACCCAGCAGCGCCGCCCCTCGGCGTGTCGCTGGGCAACCGCCTGCAGCAGCGACGCGTCGACCTCGCGCCGGATCGTCTTGCGCAGAGCGGTGTTGTCGGTGAGCGACTCGTCCCACAGCACCGAGGCCAGCACGCCCTTATCGCGGTGCAGGTCCTTCGGCTCGAGGAACCGGAAGAGGCGCTCGATGCGGTCGTCGTACTCGGGCCCGGCGAAGGCGAAGGGGGCGAGGAGCGCACCGACGCTGACCCCGGTCACGGTCCAGAACAGGGGCCGGTCTCCGCGCTCGGTCCAGGCGGTCAGGATGCCCGCGCCGAAGGCGCCGTTCACGCCGCCGGAGCTAAGCACGAGCATGTCGAAGTCACGCCGCCCGTCCGCGGGCAGCGGCGTCGCCGCGAACCGCTCGACGGCGCGGTCGAAGGATCGCTGGAACTCATCGCTGGCGTAGCCGTCGACCGCGCGCACGTCCTCGAAGCCGCGCAGCGGCTCCACGCGGCCCTGAATGGCGGGGATCACGGCCAGCCGGCCCGGGAGGCCGCAGCCGGCCGCCCCTGCGGCGACGGCGAGCAGGGCCGCACGGACCAGGCGTCTTCTCGCGTCGTTCTCATTCATGGCGAGCTGAGTCTGCCGCTCATCGACGTCGGCGTCACGATCCGACGCCGCCCTTCGGCTGCAGCACGGGGCGGCTCCACTCCCGCGCCCTTGCTCGACGGTCCCGGCGCGCTCGGTCCAAAGGCTGACGGGAGCTTCTCGAGGGGGCTATCGCGGCCGCATCGTCGGAGGCGGCGCGCCTCCTGGAAGAACGGCGCCAGGGCGGCGGGCACGGATCGACTCACACCTCCGCGCGAGCCTGACGTGCAGGGACTCCACCGCTCCCGCGGAACGGAGTCGGCGTTGGTCGTGGCCTCACGGCGCTACCGTCTCGCGGGCTTGCGCGCGAGGGCGAGGAAGGACTGCGCAGCAGACGGGCCTTGCCGTCGTCGGGCTCGACGCCTTGCTCCAGAACGAGCGCGGCCTCCCGCCGCGCTCGCGCGCCGCAGGAGGCCGTCACCCGCTCGTTCCGATCGTTCCCTAGAGGTTGTAGTAGATCAGGTGCCGCGTCTCCATGACGTTGCCGAAGAAGGGCGGCACGTACGGACCCGGGATGAGCTGGGTGTAGTTGCTCGCGAGGTCGACGAAGGTCTGCGTCAGCGGGGCCGCGACGTCGTAGCCCTGCTGCGTGACGCTCCCGTACATCACGTCGACCGTCTGGTTCGCCGGGCAGCCGTGGTTCTCGAAGACCAGGCCCTCGCCGACGTGGACCATCTCATCCCCCGGATAGCTGGCGTCCGTCGACCAGGTGCCGATCGAGCTCGTGACGAAGTCGAACCAGGGCAGCGTCGGGTAGAAGTTGAGCGAGCCGTAGCCGCTGCCGCAGAACGTCGCGCCGTCGAGGTGGACCGTCGCGTTGTACGCCGGGGCGAAGGCCAGCGGGCACAGGCAGCCGGTGATCGACGGGATCCACGAGCCCTGGGTCATGCGCTCGGTGGCGAGGCAGGTGAACGGCGTCGTCGGCACCGTGCGCTTCCCTCCGCCGATGGTCGGGCCGGGCGGCGGGACCGGGACGACCGAGGGGATGAACGGATTCGCGAAGGTGTCGGGCGCGACGATGGCGTAGGTCGAGGCCGGGTTGAAGACGCCGGGCGTCGACGAGAGGGCCGGGTCGTGGATGAAGGCGTCGCAGTTGTGGAAGAGCACGACCGCCGTCTCCCAGTTGCCGGTCGAGCAGGTGAACGCGTAGTCGACGTAGCCGTAGTAAAAGGCCGGGGTCGTCAGGCTCGCGGCCGGGGGGATCGAGCACATCGGGGGAGCCAGGCTCACCTCGAAGAGGTCGATCTTGGCGTGGAAGCGCCAGACCTGCAGCGCCTCGCCCGTGCTGTCGACCTCGTCCCACGTGCGCATGTAGGTGAGATCGAGGCCCCCGGAGAGCACCGGCGTGAAGCTGCAGTCGCTGGCGGTGAACTGGGCGAAGTAGTTGCCGCAGATGCCGGTGCTGTCGGGCGGCGAGATGTCGAGGATCAGGCACTCCACCCCCGTCAGCGTGCAGGAGTTCCAGCAGTCGCCCTGGGCCTGGAGGTTCACCGTCAGCGGGAAGGTGGGCAGGTTGGGCGTGATCGTGCTGCAGCACGCACCCGTCTCGAACTGATCGGGGCCCAGGCACTGGGCCTCGGCGGTTGCGGTCAGGGCGAAGGCGAGCGAGGCGGACGCGAGGACGGAGGAGAGGGTCTTCAAGGGCGGCTCCTTGGTGAGGGGGTGCTGGACGAGGTGTTCACCCGGGCCTACGGAGGCCGCCGGAAGGTGGATTGGCATTCCGACGCAGGATTCCCTTCGCGCCGGCCCGCCAGGGCGGCCAGGTCCCTTTTCTGCACTCGATCGGGTGGGCGCGTGTGTCAGGACCGTGGCGGCCCGGTCGGGCCGACCCTTCGCTTGACCCAAGCTCCCTCCTTCATGCGATACCTCACGTTCCAGCTCCTCTCCTTCGCCCTAGCCACCACCCTCCCGCAGGCGCAGACCCTCGACCGAGCGGTCCCCGCGGCCGCGATGCCCGGCGATCTCGTGATCCTCCAGGGCAGCGGCCTCGATCTGACGACCAGCGTTCGGTTCACCGGCGAGACCGGCTTTCCGTCCGGCACGACCGCGATCGACGTCACGCCGGAGAGCGTCACCGCCACCGAGGTCCGCGCCCGCGTGCCGCTGTTCCTGTCCTTCGCGGGCTGCCAGGTCACGCCGCAGAGCACGGCCTACGGCTCGGTCGAGGTGGTCGGCAGCTTCGTCGCCGCCCCGGCGCCGCTCGAGTTCTTCTTCATGGAAGAGCCCGGATCCGAAGTGTTCGCGGTCGGCCTCGGCAACACCCAGCCGAGCGGCATCGGTCGTCCGGTGATCTCCTTCGACATCCAGCAGGGGCCGCCGCGGATCCCGATCACCGGCTTCACCAAGGCGGCGATTCCGTGCACGCCGAAGGAGGCCAATCCGAACCTCGTCGTGACGCTCGAGAACGCGGAGGCCGGCGGCTTCGCGTACCTGTACCACGGCCCGCTCGCGTTCCCCTTCCTCCCGTTCGGCGACGGGACGATGGTCCTGAATCCCGGGGTCACGGCGCTCGTCGCGTCCGACGTCGTCGCGGCCGACGGGACGGTCGAGGTTCCGATCTCGTTCCTCGTCGGCTTCAGCGGCGAGATCGCGTTCCAGTGGGGGGTGGTCGATCCGACCTTCACCCAGATCTCGCTGTCGAACGGTCTTTGGACCGGCTTCTAGCGGTCAGCGCAGATTGAGCTGCAGCGGCCCCAGCCAGGGCTCGAGGTTCGATGCGTCGAATTCGGCGCGGGCCTCGAGCCCCGTGTCGGTCCGGACGTGCAGCGCGAAGCGCCCGGGCGGCAGGCGCGGCGTCCAGAAGAGCGGGTTCGACGTCGCGGCCATGGGGTGGTCGTACTCGAGCAGAGCGCGCCCCGCCTCGTCCGACAGGCGGAAGAGGGCCTTGGTCCAGACGGTTCCCTTTGCGGCGCGGGCGACGAAGGCGCGGTCGACGCCGGGCTCGCAGGGCAGCTCGACGCGAGCCTCGCGCTCCGCCTCCAGCTCGACGAAGCGCTGCGCGTGGGCGAGGCCCGGGCCGACGACCCAGACGCGGTAGCGCCCGTCCTCGACGTTGTCCGCGAAGAACTCATCGCCGCGCCGCACGAGCTGGACGTAGTCGGCGAAGGCCACGCGGTCGAGGAAGCACTCGGCGCCGTCCAGCGTGACGCCGTCGAGCGCGGCGGGCGTCACGACGATCGAGCCTCCCGGCCGCGTCGTCACGTCGCCGAGCTCGGCCCGCTCGCCGGGCGCGAGCTCGAACCAGGCCTCCTGGTGCACGACGCTCTGGAACTGGTAGACGACCAGGCGATAGCGCCCCGGCGGGACGCCCTCGAAGGCGAAGTCGAGCCCCTGGACGCGTCCCGGGAAGGCGGCGGGGGGGGCTTCGGTCCGCAGCGAGACAGCGAGCCCCTCGAGTCCCGCCAGGCGCTCGCCCTCGTCGACCAGCCGACCCGCAGCCGCGGCCAGGGGCTCGTAGCCGCCGTCCTCCACGCGGATCAGAACCTCGCCCGGCCCGGGGCGCGCCGAGCGCGGCGGCTCGGCGTTCGGGTGTGCGAAGTGGATCTCGCTCTCGACCACGAGCCCGTAGTCCCGGTCGTCGCAGCGCGGCACGACGAAGCGCCCCTGGTCGTCGGTGTCCACGACGCGGCGGATCCGCTCGCCCTCGGTGGCGGTCGCGTACACCGTCGTCTCTATCGCCTGCCCGTACGCGTCCACCACCCGGCCGCGGATCGCGGGGCGGACCGCGACGACGGGGTCCCAGCGCACGTGAGCGCCCGCCTCGACCGCGAGCGCGGCGAGGTCGAGCGCGCTCCTCGCGCCGTCCCACGCGACGAGGTGCGCGCTGCCCGGCTGCACCCAGCTCAACGCGTAGCGGCCGTCTGAGTCGGTCCGCGCGACGGCGCGCGGATAGGGCTGGTCGTTCGGACACCCGGCGGGGTCGAGGTAGACGCCGTGGAAGGCGGGCGCCACCGACGCGACGGCGGCGCCGGCGACCGGGCGGCCGTGTCCGTCGCGAACGACGCCGTGGACGGTTGCGGCAGCCGCGAGCACGAGCTCGACCTCGCGCGTCTCGCCCGCATCGACGCGCGCCGCGCTGCGCAGCACCGGGAAGCCGTCCGCCCAGACGAAGATCGGAACCTCGCCCGTGGGCAAGCCGTCGCAGGCGAAGCGGCCGTCCGCGTCGGTCTCCACCGACGTCGGCGTCAGGTGCTCGATGAACGACCCGCCGGCGCGCGCGCTGACCATGCTCTGAAACTCACCGACGGCCACGCGCGCCGAGGGGAGCGGCGCCCCGTTCGGATCGCGAACCGTCCCGCGCAGCGCACCTCCGGGGGTGTCGAGCCGCAGGCGGACCCGGACGGGCGAGGTCGAGGTGTCCTCGAAGCTCAGGTCCAGGAGCTCCGCCGGAGCAAAGCCCGCGGCGCGCGCCCCCAGCGACATCTCGGGATCGACCGCGCGAACCCGAAACGCGCCGTCCGCGCCGCTCGCCGCCACGATGCGGCCCGCCAGCCAGTCGGAGCGCGGCGCGGTCAGCCAGATGCCGGCGCCCGCGACCGGTCGATCGAAGCCGTCCAGCACGACCCCTTCGACGGTGACGCCGCGGTGTAGGCGGAACTGTGCCTTCTCAATGGCGGCGGCCTTCACCGTCGCACCCCAGAGCCCGCCGCGGTCGGAGGCGACCTCGACGGCTCCGGCCGGAAGCTCGGCGCGCACGGTCCCGTCGTCGCCGGTCCGCAGCTCGACGACTCCCAGGGGCCGGGTCGCACGCGGGTGGAGGCTGAGCCAGACGCCGGCCGCCGGCGTGTCGTCCGGCCAGAGCACGCGGACGACGAGCGTGCCGCGCTCCTCGGCTCCTTCCGGCGTGGAGACGTCGACCGCGCGCCGGCTCGGCTCGGCCGCGGACCGCGCGGCGGGCGGGGCGACGTCCACGGACCGTTCCGCCGCCGGCCCGCGCGAGACCGCGGTCTCCGCCGGTCGCGGTACGCTTGGCTTCGAGCTCCACCACGCGACCGAGAGGACGACCGCGATCGACACGGCGACGGCACCGACGATCAGCACCGCCGGCGCGCCGACCGCCGGCTTGCGGCGACCGAGGAACGCCGCCATCCCCACCTGCCAGCGCTGCCGGTCGCCGTCGGACCGCTCGTCGAGGGAACGGCGCAGCATGTCGAGCGCGCGCCGCAGCCGGGCCTTGACGGTGTTGAGCGGAACGTCGAGCCGAGCGGCGATGTGCCGCGGCTGGAGCTCTTCGACGTACCGCAGCTGGATCGCCGTTCGGTACGGCTCCGGCAGATCGTCGATGGCCCGCGTCACGAGCTCGCGCAGCGCGAGCTCGCTCGATGCGTCCCCGTGCGAGCCGACGGCCTCCTGCCGCGACCCGCGCTGCTCACGCAGGCGCCGGTGCTGCTCCGAACGGCGGACGTTGAGCGCGAGGTTGCGCGTCACCCGACTCAGCCATCGCGGGAGCGAGCGGACCGTTTCCGTTTCTCCCTCGATCGCCGCCAGGAAGGCGTCCTGGACCACGTCCTCGGCCCGATGCGCGTCGCCGAGGATCCCGCGCGCGAGGGCGCGGAGCGCCTCGGTGTGCAGGATCAGATCGTCGGGCGGGAGCGGAGCGCGGTCCATGGCGGTCAGGCGGGGCGGTTCGGCGACCCCGACCGAGGACACACTCCGCGCTGCATCGAGTGCATCCGCCTAGGAGAAACTACGGCGGGTCTCCGCAAGCCGTTTCTCCCAAGCGAGTTCGGTTGCACCGGCTCAGAACTGCCGCGAGATCGTGAACTCCGCCCCCTCGGTCGCCAGGACCGGGCCGGGCGGAGGGGAGACGAAGAAGACCTGGACGAAGAGGCTAGAGCCCACCGGGATTCCGGGTGGGAGGGTGGCGGAAACGGCGAACGTGCCCGCCCCTCCCGGCGTGGGGCCGAGGAAGATCGAGCCCCCCGCGGGCAGGGCGATGTCCACGTAGAGCGACTGCCCGGAGCCGGCCGGCTGCGGCGGGCAGTGGTAGCCCAGGGGCGCTCCCGTATTCGAGCCGTAGAACAGGTACATGAACTGACCCGCCGGCGCGTTGGTCAGCGTCACCTTGTGGTTCAGCGACGGCGAGGTCGACTGTCCGACGGTGGAGATGGTGGGCAGTCCACCGGGCGTGCCGTAGTTGATGCTGTGGGCGGTGTAGGCCAGTCCTGAGATGGGGGCCGCGGTGGGCGTGCAGGTCGTGGGGGTATAGAAGGTCGGGCCGGCCGCCAGCGCGTTCACGTCGAGGTAGGCGACGTTGGTGCCGTCGGTCACGTACAGCGCGCCGGGGCCTCCGGTGATGACCGAGGGGGTCGCCGTGTCGAAGGCGATGCCCGTCAGTGGCGCGGTCAAGCCGCAGGTGCCCGCGGCGGTAACCTGCGTCGAGGCGAGCGCCGCTCCAAAGGTGCTGATGCGGTGCACCCAGCCGTTCGAGTCGCAGACCCACAGCATGTTCGCCGTGGGGTCGTAGGTGACGTCGGTGAAGACCCCCGTCCCCGCCGGAAGGCCGTTCACCTGCAGCGGGTTGCTCGCCAGAAAGCCGGTCGTGAACGCGCCGCCGCCGCCGCTACAAGTCGGATTGGGCGGGGTGATCGAAGCGATGTACCAGGGGTTCGTCTGCGCGTTCGTGCAGAGCAGGTTCGGCGGGTTGCCCAGGGTGGGGACGGCGCCGAGCGAGCCGACGGCGCCGAGGCCGGTCAGAGGCCCTGGAAAGGGCGGGTTGCCCGTGAGCAGCACCGACGGCACAAAGCCCTCGAGGCGCTGTCCGGGGGCGATGCCGGCGGTGGCGTCGCCCGCCTCATAGCTGGCGATGATCGAGCCGTCGGTGAGGTAGACGTTGTCGTTCGCCTTGTCGATCGCGAGGTCCCCGGCGAGGCTCGGCGGGCCGCCGAAGGCGAGCGGCAGCGGGCCGCAGTTCGGGATCGCGGTGAAGTCCCAGGAGCTCTGGAACGGGTTCGGCTGGGGACAGGCTCCCCCGGCGGCGGAGGGAAACTCCCGCGCGAGGCCGGCGGGACCGTCCACGCCGTAGAGGGTCTGAGCCGCTGCAACCGGCGCGAACGCTAGCAGGCCGAACGAAAGCGAGGCCGGGAAGAAACTCGTCGTCATGGCGCTCTCCCTAGAAGCTGGTGGTCGAAGGGTACGGAGCCGTACCCGTGGCAAGTGTTGACTCCAGCCTAACCCAGCTCACCAAACCGCCCGGCGGGACCGAGTCGAGCTCAGCCTGGCCTGCGACACCGCGCCCGAGCGCCGTCGCCGATCAGGATGGCGAGGAGGTCCTGACGGACTCTCATGACCGTAGGCTACTCCAGCGGCGCGTCGATGCGCGGTCGGTGGGCCCTCGGACGCGCTCCAGCCCGCCTCCTCGATTTCCCGCGCTTCTGCCGTCTGCGGGATTCGGTCGCGACGAGTACATTCGAATTGGACGGTCTCCCTCCCCCCTCGGCCTAAGGAGGCAACTGTGCGCGATCGGATCCTTCCTCTTCTCGTCGCGGCTCTTTTCACCCCTCTCGCAAGCGGACAGAAGGAGCTCCTGACCCAGACCCACCGACCCTACCCCCCGGATGCTGGGGGCGGCGAGAGGATCGAGGTCGGCGACGTCGACGGCGACGGGGACACCGACGTCGTGGTCAGCTTCGGGTCCGGCACGCGCTTCTACCGCAACCTGCCGGGCGTGCTCTTCCGCGACGAGACGCAGCTCTCGATGGCTGGAGACGCCAACAACGGCCTGCTGGTCGACGTGGAGGGCGATGGCGACCTCGACCTCTTGAGCGCGCGGACCGGTCCCGACATTCTGTTCCTCTACAACGGCGGCGAGTTCGTCGAGGCGCCGTTCGTCGGCGGCTGCTGCGCGACCGGTTCGCTCGAGGCCGCCGACGTGGACGGCGACGGCGATCCCGACCTGCTCCGCGCCGGGACGATCGACGAGCTGCTGCTGAACGACGGCAGCGGGACCTTCGTCGACGGCAGCGCGGGCCTGCCGGGCGGCTGCATCAACCCCGGGACCTTCGGCGACCTGGACGGCGACGGCGACGCGGACTACCTGCAGAACTGCGCCGCCCTGCTGAACGACGGCGCGGGCGTGTTCTCGACCACGCCGCTGCCGCCGATCGCGTTGCTCGGTGCGCCGGCGCTCGGGGACGTGGACGACGACGGCGACCTGGACGCGTACTGGTCCCGCGACGGCGCGAACGCGCTGCTCCTGAACGACGGGGCGGCCGGCTTCCTGGACGCCTCGGGCCAGCTGCCTGGGCTCGACGAGGAAACGGCCGAGGTGCACCTGGCGGACGTCGACGGAGATGGCGACCTCGACGCGGCGACGGCCGGCGCCTCGGACACGAACCGGATCGTGCTGAACGACGGCAGCGGCTTCTTCACCGCGTCCGCCGAGGACGTGGACAGCCCGCTGCCGACCAGCTCCATCGCGTTCGAGGACCTGGACGGCGACGGGGACCCCGACCTCCTGCAGGCCAGCGACGTCGTGCCGATCGGGGGGCTCTTCGTGGAGGGACAGCGCGACCGCTTGCTGCTCAACGACGGCACGGGGAGCTTCACCGACGTCTCGGCGCCCTTCGCCATCGAGGAGCTGCCGACGCTCGGCGTCGAGCTCGTCGACCTCGACTCGGACGGCGACCTCGACGCGTTTGCGGCCAACCGCGGCACGAACCACGTCTACGTCAACGACGGCTTTGGGCGCCTGGTCTCCGGGCCCTCGCCGGTCGCGGGCACGACCGACAGCTACGACGCGGCCGCCGCGGACCTCGACGGCGACGGGGACTTCGACCTGGCGGTGGCGGACGAGTTCAGCCACGTGCTCTTCGGGGACGGAGCCGGCGGGCTGACGAAGCAGCCGCTCACCGGCGCCCACGAGGCGGTCGCCGCGGGGGACGTCGACGGCGACGGGGACTGCGACCTGTACTTCGGGTCGTCGTTCCTGGGCACCTTCTCGAGCACCGACGACGCGCTCTTCCTCAACGACGGTACGGGCGGCTTCGCCGACGTCAGCGACGGGGCGCTGCCGGGGCTCCAGAACCGGTTCGGCGTGAGCCTGGTCGACCTGGATGCCGACGGCGACCTCGACGTCCTGGGCGTGGGCGGCTCGGTCACGCTGCAGCTCAACGACGGCGCGGGGGGCTTCTCCGACGACACCGCGTCCCTCCCGTTCACGGCCACCAACCGGACGGCCGTCGCGGCGGAACTGAGCGGCGACGGGCTCGTCGACCTCTACTTCGGCGTCGACGGCCAGGACCGGCTCTACCTCGCCACCGGAACCCTCGCCTACGTCGACGCCACGGCCCAGCTTCCGCCCAGCGGTTTCGCGTCCGGGTGGACCGAGCTGTTCGACTTTGAGGGCGACGGCGACGTCGACGTCTTCAACGTCCACGAGTCCACCGACGGGGTGCAGCTGCTGCTGAACGACGGCGCCGCCTTCTTCTCCGACGGCCAGCCCGACATCCTGAACTACTTCTTCGATCCCAGGCGCGCCGCGGTGGGGGACGTCGACGGAGACGGCGACCCGGACGTGCTGCTCGCCATCGACGACAGCTTCGGCGACCCCTTCGGCGGTGGCATCATCATCGATCCGGAGTCGGACGTGCTGCTGACGAACCTGACGCGCCAGCTCGTAGCGCCGGACTTCCCCGGCATCGGCAAGACGGTGTTCTTCGACGTGCACGGCTCGGTCGGCGCGCCGTGGACGCTGGCCTTCTCGACCGGCGCCGGGAGCCTGGACCTGGCCCCGTTCGGCACGCTCAAGCTCGCGCCGCTCGGCCTGCAGGTCGTCACCGGCGGCACCCTGGGCGCGGACGGCGTCGAGACGGTCCCGACGCCCGTGCCGGCGCAGCCGGCGCTGGTCGGCAACACGGTCTTCTTCCAGGCGCTGGTCGGAGCGCCGTTCTCCTTCACCAACGCGGAGCGCGTGACGATCACCGCGCTCTGAGCGGAGGCCTACCCGCCCGTCGGACGCTGCTGGAGCCAGCAGCGCGCCGTCTTCCGGTCGAGGAGGACGGTGCGCGCGCTGACGCCGGGGCTCCGACGGCCCCTTCGGCTCCGGGCCTTCTGAGAACGAGGCGGATGGAGCAGGATAGGGGGGACATGCCCACCCGAGCGACCTACGCGGTTCACGTTCACGAGATCGAGCAGCGCACCCCGCACCAGCGGCGGGTCGTCCTCACGGGCGCCGACCTCGCGGGCTTCCCCGCCGACTTCGAAGGGGGCTACGTCAAGCTGCTGCTCCCCGGGCCCGGCGCGGATCCGCTGGAGGCTCCGCCCGCGCGCTGCAAGCGGCGCAGCTATACCGTGCGCGCCTTCGACCGCGCCGCCCGGACGCTGACCCTCGACTTTGCGCTGCACGACGCGACCGGACCCGCGATGCGCTGGGTCGACGGCGCTAGCGTCGGCGACGCGATCCGCATCACGGGCCCGGGGCCGGTCAAGCGCCTCGACCCCGCCGCGGATTGGGTCCTCTTGGCCGGCGACCTGGCCGCGCTGCCCGCCATCGCGGTCAACCTGGAGCGGCTGCCGCCCACGGCGAAGGGCTACGCCTTGGTCGAGATCCCCTCGCCGGAGGACCGCCAGCCGCTGGAGCGGCCCGAGGGGGTCGAGGTCCGCTGGCTGGTGAACGAGTCGGGTCACCCGGACGCTTCCCCGCTCGCCGAAGGAGTGCGCGCTCTGACGTGGGCGCCGGGGAGGGTGAGCGCGTGGATCGCGTGCGAGTTCTCGGTCATGCGCACGCTGCGTGCCTACCTCAGGAACGAGCATCCGATCGACCCGGACGCGCTCTACCTCAGCAGCTACTGGAAGTGGAGAGCCACCGACGAGCAGCACAAGGCGGCCAAGGCCGCCGACCGGGGCAGCTCGTTCCTCGCGCGCTTGGCCCGCAGGCTGGGCTCGCTTCGCGGCTGAGGCCCGGCGCCGATCGGGACTCAAACTCGCTCCGATCCGATCGAGGATCCTCCCCCGGTCAGAGCGCGGACCAGCTCGCCAGGACGACGTCCATCCAAGCCTTCCACCCGAGAGGGGAGTGATCGATCGGCATCTCCACGGCTTGGACGCGGTCCGTTCGGCTCTTCAACGCTTGAACGAGCGCCTCTCCATCCGCCAACAGACGGGGACTGTCGTAGCGCGAGATCAGCACCAGGAACTCCCCGGCGAGTCGCTCGGATGTGGAGAGCTCCTCCACGATGGGAAGCGGGGAGAGCGCGGGAGACATGGCGGCGCAATAGCCGAAGACCTCCGGGTGTCGAGCCATAAGGTCGATGACGGCGAGCCCTCCCCGGGAAGCCCCGAAGAGGCAGCGGCGGTCAGGGGCGCCTCCGCATGCGAAGCGACGCTCGACCTCGGGCACCAGCTCCTCGACGACCAGACGGCGGTAGTCGCCGGAGGTTCCGTACTCGAGGCCGCGCTCGATCGGATCGATGAAGACCACGACCAGGGGGCGGATACTCCCCTTCCCGATGAGGGCGTCGAGGATCGAGGGCAGCTCGATGTTTTCCAGGAAGCGCGTGCCGTCCTTGACGTAGAGGGTCGGAAGGGGCGCCTGATTCGGGTCGTAGCCGGCGGGGGTGTAGACGGTGACCGATCGCTCGTTGTCGCGGACCGTGCTCCTCAGAGGAAAGCTCTGCAGCGCGCCGCGCGCGTCGACCGCCTCGGGCCCGGCGGTACCTCGCCGCGGACCCTGAAGGACGGAGCGTTCGCTCTCGAACGTGCGGTTGGCGTCCGGGTTGAGTGGGTCCGGCCCGGCCGTGTCCCCCCAACGGACCTGATACTCGAGGCGCGCATCCTGAGGAACGTGCGCCCCCAGCGAGTACCACTCCGAGTCCCCGATGCGCTGCATCGAGCCGTCGGCGAGCCACTCCGAGGTCGCGTATCCGCCCGCGTTGAAGTCCCCGACGATGCGAGGGGCGTGGCCGCGGCTCGAAGACGCCAGGAAGAGGACCTCCTCGCCGGCACGAAGCGGGGTCCCTCCGGCGGCTGCGACCCGAGCCGAGACCCGCGCGTCGACGTCCTCCGCCGACGCGAGCTCCCGCAGCCACGCCTCGAAGGGGCTTCGCACCCCGGTGCTGCGGCAGCCGGCAAGCGGCAGCAGGACCGCCGCGACGAGGATCGGCACGACGGGGCCGGCCTTGCGACGCCGAACGGGGCGCGTGCGGGCTCCTGCTGCGGGTCTCGCGGTCTTGCCGGCGGGCGCGCCTCGGGCTGCGATCATGTCCGGTGGTCTCTCTCTGGCTCGCCCTCGTCGGGTGAGGGGCTGCAGGGTTGGTCAGCGCGAGGCCACCTCCGCGTCCCCGTGAGGTACGTCGAGCCGGCGGGCGACGAGCACCTCCGCCGCGCGGCGCGCCGTTTCGACCGCGCCACGGTCGCCGAGGACGTGGGACGTTACGTAGGCACCCTCCATCAGGAGCATGAGCTCCTTCGCCAGCAGCTCGGGATCCGGCGCCCCGGCTTCCCCGGCGAGCTGCACGATGATCCCCTGCATCGCGAGCTTGTTGGACGCGGCCGCCACGTGCGCGGGCGTGTGGGGCAGGGGGAACTCCATGGCGACGTTCACGAAGAAGCAGCCGCGGAAGCCCTCGAAGTGAACGAGCTCCTCGACGACGTCGAAGAGCGCGAGGAGCTGCCCGTGGGGATCGTCTCCCCCGTGCCGCTCGATCGTGCTCCGGAAGCGCTCGCGCAGCCACCGGTCCTGGTGCTCCAGGACCGCGAGCACGAGCTCCTCCTTGCTCTCGAAGTGCTTGTAGAAGGCGGTCTTGCTGATCCCCACGTCGGCCAGGATCTGGTCGAGGCCCACCTCGCGGAAGCCGTCGCGGTAGAAGCGCGCGAAGGCGGCGTCGATGAGGCGTTGGCGCGTGGCGGTCATGGGACTCGTCCTCCGAGTGTAGCTCCCCGGCGCCGCGGCCGCGGTGGACTCCAAGTCAACTCCCACGGCCCCGCGCCGGACCTAGGTTGGGGGGCCATCAATCCGAAAAGGAGGCTGCGCGTGAGGAAGTTCATCGTCCGACGGGACATCCGCGGGATCGGCGCCGTTTCGCGCCGGGAGTGGGCCGAGCGGGCCGACCGCACCAACGAGCTGATCGCCCGCGAGCTGAGCCCCGAGCTCGTCTGGGTCGAGAGCCAGGTCGGGGCCGACCGGGCGTACTGCACCTACTACGCCAAGAGCGAAGAGGTCGTGCGGCGACACTCGGAGCTGGCCGGGCTCCCGGTGCACTCGATCGACGAGATCGCCACGGTGGTGGTGCCGAGCGACGGGGCGGACGCCCTCGGAGGCGACAAGGCCCGCATCCGCGCCACCTACGACGCCGCCGCGGATCACTTCGACGCGCCGCCCTTGGGCTTTTGGGCGCGGGCCGGCCGGCGGACGGTCGACCTGCTGGATCCGCAGCCCGGCGCGCGCGTGCTCGACGTCGGGTGCGGAAGCGGGGCGTCGGCCCTGCCGGCCGCCGTGCGCGTCGGCGCGGACGGGTACGTGCTCGGCGTCGACCTCTCCCAGGAGCTGCTCGGCCTCGCGCGGGAGAAGGCGCGGGACCTCTCGCTCGGGAACACCGAGTTCCGCGTCTCCGACATGACCGCGCTGGGCCTGCCGGACGGCCACTTCGACGCCGTCGTCAGCGTGTTCTCCCTCTTCTTCGTCGAGGACATGCCCGCGCTGCTCGGCGACCTGTGGCGGCTCGTGCGCCCCGGGGGACGGCTCGCGGTCGGGACCTGGGGAGCGCGCGTCTTCGAACCGGCGAACTCGGTGTGGTGGCGGACCGTGCTGGAGGAGTGCCCGGACCTGCGCCTGCCGTTCCGGCCCTGGGAGCGGATTCAGGAGCCCGCCTCCCTCGCCGGGCTGTTTGAGGGGGCGGGGATCCCCGCGCCCACGGTGCAGGCGGTCGAGGACCGCCAGCCGCTCGACGCGGCGGACGATTGGTGGACGATCGTCCTCGGCTCCGGCATGCGCCGCACGGTCGAGCAGATCGGCCCGGCCGCTGCGGATCGCGTGCGGCGCCGGACCCTGGAGCACCTCACCGCCGGAGGGGTCAGGCAAGTGGAGTGCAACACGCTCCACGCCGTGGCCACGAAAGCACGCCCCGGGTGAGGACGAGGGGCCCTCGCCGCCCGCCCGGCGCCGGGCGGGCGCGGTTCCAGCCCACCGCACCGATCGCCCTCAGCGAGCGACCTTTTTCGAAGAAACAAGAACCGCAGCGCCCCGCCGGCACAAGGAAGGGCTAGCACCGTCGAGACGCTCCGGTTCCGTGCCGTCCGCGGAGATCGGATTCGGCATCTACGATCGGAAAACGTGAGGTCTCCCCCGGGCCCATGGAGGTTTCGTTGCGCACCCAGATCCTTGCTCTCCTCGCCGCCGCTCTTCTCACCTCTCCCGCAAGCGCGCAGAAGGAGCACTTGGCCGAGCTCCACCGCCCCTACCCTTCCGACTTCTCGAGCAGCGAGGAGCTCGACGCAGGCGACGTGGACGGGGACGGGGACGTGGACGTCATCATCAGCGCGCTCGGCATCATTCGCTTCTACCGCAACGTGCCCGGCGTGCGCTTTTGCGACGAGACGCAGCTCTCGATGCAGGGCGCCGTCAACGAGGCCGCGCTCGCGGACGTTGACGGCGACGGCGACCTCGACGTCGTGAGCGCTCGGACCGGCCCCGACGCGCTGTTCCTCTACGACGGCGTCGAGTTCGTCGAAGTGCCGTTCCTCGCGGGGAACATGGGCACCGTCTCGGTCGAGTCCGCCGACGTCGACGGCGACGGCGATCCCGATCTGCTCCGTACCGGGACGCTCGACGAGCTGCTTCTCAACGACGGCAGCGGCACCTTCGTCGACGGCAGCGCGGGGCTGCCCGAGGGCTGCATCTATCGCGGGACCTTCGGCGATCTGGACGGCGATGGCGACGCGGACTATCTGCAGCGGTGCGCCGTCCTGCTCAACGACGGCGCGGGCACGTTCTCGGCCATGCCGCTGCCGCCGCTGCTGCTGGACCGGGCGCCGGCGCTCGGAGACGTGGATGGCGACGGCGACCTCGATGCCTACTGGTCCCGCGCGAGCGGGGATGCGCTGCTGCTCAACGACGGCGCGGCGAACTTCGCGGATGCGTCGGGCCAGCTTCCCGCGCTCGACGAAGAGACGCTCCAGATCCGCCTCGCCGACATCGATGGCGACGGCGACCTCGACGCGGCTACGGCGGGCGGCGACGACACGGACCGCATCGTGCTGAACGACGGCAGCGGGGTCTTCACGGTGTCGCCGGAGGACGTCGACGGCGGCTTTATCACCTCTTCGCTCCTCCTCGAGGACCTCGACGGCGATGGTGATGTGGACCTGATCCTGGCCAGCAATTCGGAGGTGCTGCCCGGTGGGGTCTCCTTCGCGGAAGGCAAGCAGGACCGGCTCCTGCTCAACGATGGAACGGGGAGCTTCACCGACGTCACCGCGCCCTTCGCGATCGACGAGGTAGCCAACTTCGCCGTCGAGCTCGTCGACCTGAACTCCGACGGCGACCTCGATGTCTTCGCCGCCAGCCGCGGCGAGAATTACGTTTACGTGAACGACGGCTTCGGTCGCTTCGTCGCGACGCCCTCGCCGGTCGAGAGTACGACGAGCAGCTACGACGCGGCCGCGGCCGACCTCGACGGCGATGGGGACTTCGACTTGGCGGTGGCGGACGAGTGGAGCCACCTGCTCTTCGGCGACGGAGCCGGGGGGCTGACGAAGGCGCCCCTGACCGGCCTGCAAGGGCAGGTCGCGACCGGGGACGTCGACGGGGATGGGGATGCCGACTTGTACTTCGGTTCGAGCTTCAATTCCGTCCTGACCACCGACGACGCGCTCTTCGTCAACGATGGCGCCGGCGGCTTCACCGACGTCAGCGACACGGCGCTGCCGGGGCTCCAGAACCGGCTCTCGGTGGAACTGGTGGATGTGGACTCCGACGGTGACCTCGACGTGCTGGCCGTGGGGAGCTCGGCCACGCTGCAGCTCAACGACGGCGGGGGAGGCTTCTCCGACGACAGCGCCCTTCTCCCACCCGTTTCCTTTCCCTGGTCCGCGAGGGCCGCGGACCTCAGCGGCGACGGGCTGCTCGATCTGTACTTCGGCGACCCCGGACCGGACGAGCTGTTCCTCGCGACCGGACCGCTCACCTACGTCGACGCCACCGACCAGCTCCCGCCGAGCACCTTCGCCTCCCGGGAGACCGAGCTCTTCGATCTGGAAGGCGACGGGGACCTCGACGTGATCAACGTGAGCTACGAGTACCCCTACGCGGAGCTCTTGCTCAACGACGGTGCGGGCTTCTTCTCCAAGGGCCAGCCGGACCTGAATCCCCCCGCCGACGATCCGCGGCAGATCGCGATCGGCGATATCGACGGGGACGGCGATCCGGATGCGGTCATCGCGACGCACTCGACCTTCCCCGACATCTTCGGGGGCGGCGGCGTCATCGTCGATCCCGATCCGGACGTCGTGCTGACGAACCTGACGCGCCAGCTCGTCGCTCCGGACTTCCCCGGCATCGGCAAGACCGCGTACTTCGACGTGCACGGCTCGGTCGGCGCCGCATGGACGCTGGCCTTCTCGACCGGCGCGGGGAGCCTCGACGTCGCCCCGTTCGGCACGCTCAAGCTCGCGCCGCTCGGCCTGCTGGTCGTCACCGGCGGCACGCTGGGCGCGGACGGCGTCGAGACCGTGCCGGCGCCCGTACCGGCGCAGCCGGCGCTCGTCGGCAACACGGTCTACTTCCAGGCCCTGGTCGGAACGCCGCTGCGCTTCACCAACGCGGAGCGCGTGACGATCACGGCGCTTTGATGGGGGAGGTCTACGCCAGGCGCTTTTCGAGCCAGAAGCGCGCCATCTTCCAGTCGAGAAAGACGGTGCGCACGCTGACCCCGAGCGCCTCGGCGGTCTCCTCGACCGTCATCCCGGCCAGGAAGCGCAGCTCGACGACCCTCGCCTGGCGCTCGTCGAGCTCCGCCAGCTCGCTGAGGGCGTCGTCGAGGGCGATCAGGTCCACGCCGCCCCCTTCGGACTCCAGCTCGACGAACTCCTCGTCGAGCTGCACCTTCTCGCGCAGGCCGCCGCGCTTGTCGGTGCGGCGCATGCGGGCGTAGTCGATCAGGAGCTGGCGCATCGCGATCGCGGCGACGCGGATGAAGTGCTGGCGGCTCTCGAAGGCCTGGGCGCCGGAGCCGACCAGGCGCAGGTAGGCGTCGTGGACCAGGGCCGTCGGTTGGAGCGTGTGGTCGCCCCGCTGGTCGCGGAACAGACGCTCGGCATGCGAGCGCAGCTCGGCATAGACGACCGGAAGCAGGCGGTTCTCCGCCTCGGCGTCGCCCTGCTGGACCTGCTGTAGGTAGCGGGTGACCTCTTCCTTGGTCTTGAACTCAGACAACGTGATGAGTGTGCGGGAGCGCGCTGTCCCATGCTAGCCGGATGGTGTGAGAAGGCCGGTCTCCTTCATGGGTTGAGGTTTGCTACCCATTGCAGCCCCTCGTGGTGACTGCGGCCAGGAGACCGGCCTTCTCACACCATCCGGCTAGCGCCGAGCGGCCATGGGAGCGCCGGATCTTCGCCTCGGATCGGGCGCTCCCGCGTCGCCGCGGTTAGCGTTCTGTGAGACCGAAGAGCTCGCGCAGGAGAAGCTGGTCGGCGACCTCGCGTTCGCGGTCGGTCCACGCGGCGTGTTCGTCGATGCGCCGCGCGGCCTCTACCGCGTCGCCGGCGGCGAGGAGCTCTCTGACCGCGGGCGTCAGCGTGCGGACCAGCTCGCGGTAAGCCCGGCGGGCCGCGTTGGTCTCGCGCAGCGGACGCGTGCTCCAGACCTGCATCGTGCCGTCGACCGAGGTGCTGTACAGCGTGTCGTCGGTGCACACCAGGTCGTAGACGAAGTCCTGCTGCCGCTGGAGCGCGAACAGCCTCACGCCCGACTCCCGCTCCCACAGCGAGACCGAGCCATCGCGGTCGCCGATCGCGATCCGGTCCTGTTCGGGCCAGACCCGCGCGGCCCAAGGGGTTGCGCCGGGCGCCTGCAGCTCGAGGCGGGCGGTGCTGGTCCCGACCTCCCAGACGCGCGCCACGTTGTCGAGGCTGGGCGCTGCTATCTCCGACCCGTCGCGGGCAAAGGTCGGGAAGAAGCCCATGGCGTCCGCCCCTGCGAACACGCGGACCGGCGTGAGGTCCGGCACGCTCCGCAGGTCGAAGGTCCCGTCCTCCCGGCTCGTCAGCACCTCGTTGCGCCCAGGCAGGGCCTGGAGGAAGCCCTGATAGCCCTCCCCGGGCTGCTCCGCGACCTCGGTCCAGTCGGACGTTCGCCAGACCTTGATGCCGCGCTCGCCGCCGTGTCCGACGATGTGCGCGCCATCGCGCATCACGGCGACGCGCCAACCGTACCCCGGGGGCCCCTCCAGCAGCGTTGCGGCGTGCTCGCCGGTCGACAGGTCGTAGACCCGTACCCCGGCGAGGGTCTCATCGCCGTCGTTCGAATCGTCCCCCTTGTTGGTGACCACGAGCCAGCGCCCGTCGGTGTCGAAGCACTGGAGCGGGCCCATTCCGCTCATCCAGGGCGGTCGCCAGGAGGCGAAGCGGATCGCCGATTCGCGGTCGTAGATCGAGAGGGTGCCGTCGCCATCTCCACAGAAGATCCGCTCGCCCCGCGGTCCGAGCACCGCGTTGATCGGCTGCTGGTGGATCCATCGGCGCGGACTCTGGCCGTCGAAGGCCCAGATGCGTATCTCCTCCGTCGAGGCCGACGCGACGAAGGGCTGGGCGGCGCTCACGGCCAGTGCGCTGACGCCGCGGGAGATGCCCTGCTGCTGCAAGTCCGTGGAGCGGTGGCCGAGGAACGCATCGACGAGAGTCCCGCGTTCCGCGTTCCAGATCCGGATCGCGCGGTCCTCACCCGCCGACACCAGAAACCTGCCGTCCGAGGTGAACTTGGCCGCAGCGACCGACTCCCGGTGGCCGTCGAGCGCGAGTAGGGCGCGCGGCGGGCCTTCCTCGGAGACGTCCCAGAGCGAAAGGTCGCCGCGGAAGGCGCTGACGACGAGGCGGGTCCCGTCCGGAGAGAAGTCCATCCAGGTCGTGGGACTCCACGCCCGGTCGCGCAGCAGGACGGGCTCGTCGGCGCCGGCGCGCCACCACTCGAGGCGACCCTGCTGCTTCCCGACCACGAACCACTCGGCCTTCGGTCCGACGGCGTAGGTGGCCTGCATGTCGACCGGGATGTGCATGTCGAGGAACTCCCCCTCGACATGCACGCGGCCGTCCGACCCGAAGGCGACCAGGGGAGCCCCAGGGCCTCGCGCGACCGGGAGCTGCCACGTTCCTTCGCCGAGAGCGTGCTCCGCGAGGACGCGTCCGTCGGCGAGAGACTCGACCACAAGGGCGGACCCGGCGCGGATCAGGTGCCCTGCCTCCAACCGGTAAGCGGCGTCCGCCGGCAGCTCGCGGCGAGCTACGACCTCGCCGCGGGCCCAGTCGATCGTCAGGAGTGGGGTCGTCCCCGCTTCCTCGGGGTAGGCCAGGGCGTAGAGGACCGTCCCGTCTGCGGAGAAGCTCAGCTCGCGGATCGGCATCCCGTCCATCGGGATCGTCAGCTCGCTGTCGTCGAGCCGGGCCATCAGGTGCTCCCACTCGAAGCCGCGCAGGGACTCCGGCGCCTGGCTCAGGAAGAACTCCGCGCCCTCGGGGTCGAACGAGTCGAGCTCCGCGGCCGCGGCGGCCAGGTTGGCGGTGTACGCGATCCGCTCGGTGCGGCGCTTCGCGCGGCCCGCGTCGATCGCGAAGGCGGTGCTGGCGATCAGGCCGACGACCAGCGCGGCGATCACGGCGACCAGCGCCTTGTGCCGCCGCGCGAAGCGCAGCGCGCGCTGGGGCACCGACGGGGCACGGGCGGACACGGCCGCGCCGGCCAGGAAGCGCCGCAGGTCGTCCGCGAACGCCGCCATGTCCTGGTAGCGCCGCGCGCGCGACTTCTCGAGCGCCTTCGCCAGGACGAACTCCAGCGGGCTGCCGCGGAAGCGGCGGCTGGCGGAGCCGAGCTTCGTGGGCTCCTCCTCGACGATCGTGCGCGCGACCTGGGGCAGCGTCTGCCCGCGCACCGAGTAGGGCAGCTCGTCGGACAGGAGCTCGAAGAGCACCACGGCCAGGCTGTACACGTCGCTGCGCGCGTCGAGGCCCTTGGCGCCGCCGACGACCTGCTCGGGGCTCATGTAGCGCGTGGTGCCGATCACGTCGCCGGTGCCGGTGAGCGAGGCGGTCATCGTGCCGCCGTCCTCGCCGTGGGCGATGCCGAAGTCGACGATCTTCGGCCGGCCGGTGCCGTCGCCGGGCTCGACCAGGATGTTGTGCGGCTTGAGGTCGCGGTGGATCACGCCGCGCTCGTGGGCGTGGTGCAGCGCTTCGGCGACGGTGGCGACGAGGTCGACGCGGGCGCGCTCGTCGAGCCGGTGCGTGGCGGCGAACGCGTCGAGCGGCTGCCCGTGCACCAGCTCCATCGCCAGGAAGCGCTGGGTCGAGCTGCGGCCGTCGCCGGTCGCGACCTCGGCCTCGCCCGCCGCCTCGAAGGCGGCGATGGCCGGGTGGTCGAGCTTGGCGAGCACGCGCCCCTCGCGCTGAAAGCGCCGGACCACCTGCGCCGAGTCGAGCCCGGGGCGGATGACCTTGACCGCGACCTCGCGGCCCGCCGCGTCGCGGCAGGCGTAGACGAAGCCCATCCCCCCCTCGCCGAGCTTGCGGTCGACGGTGTACGGCCCGATCCGCGCGACGCTGTCCCCGGCGCTGGCCTCGGTGGCTGGCAGCGCCTCTCCGATCAGGATCCGGCCGGCGGCACCGAGCTGCCCGTCGTCGAAGGCGCTGACCCGCGGCTGGTGCCCGAGGAGCTCGAAGAGCATCGACCGCTCCTCGTCGGAGAGCCCCGCCTCGGCGACGATCGCGTCGCGCTCGGCCGCGGGCCGGTCCTCGACGGCCTCGAGCACGGCACGGACCCGGGCATAGGCGGCCTTGTCCATCTAGGAGCGCGCCGCACCGGGGCGCGAGGGGAGAGAGGGCTGCCGGGTCCGCACGGCGCCATTGTCGCCTTCCGGTCCGCGCCAGCCCACCCTGAAGAGCGGGCGGCGATGACTCACCGGCCCGGACCGCTCGGGGGGGCGATGCCCGCCGGCGATCCGGTCCACCGCTGGGACGAGGCGAGCCGGCCGACCGACGAGCCGGCGGGCAGGCGATCACGGTGGCTCCGTAGCGCCGGCGACGTCGTCGTCCGCGGGGCTCAGCGCAGGTGAGGGTCGTGCCCTGTCCGCGCTCGAAGTGCCGGGACGGCCGCCGAGCGGGGGCGGGCTTGTCGGGTGGCCTGTCGTGCGCCGGTGGGACGATCAGGTCGGATCGGCCCGCTACGAATCGCCCAGGGCCTCGTCCAAGATCTGCAGCGCCAGGGGCCAGTTCTCTTGGTGCCCGACCCGCGACGCCTCGGACACGAGGCCCGAGTGGGTCAGGCGGACCTCCGTGCCCGCTCCTTGCGCGGAGAGCTCGACCCGCAGGACGGTCTCGGCGCCTTCGGTTCCCCTGGCGGTCCCGTTGCCGGTCATCCAGGTCATCTCGACGAGCTCGTTCTCCTTCAGCTCGAGGAGCCGACCGTAGTGGGGGTGCCTGCCCCACTCATCGCGGTTGTAGAAGAAGTACGCCCGCCCGGGCTCCGGCACGAGCGTGAGCGTTCCGGGCTGGGCGAACCAGGCATCCAGTCTTGTCGTCCAGGCGGCGTACACGTCGCTCGGGCTTGCGCGCACGGTGTGTTCGCACCGCACCTGAAGCGGCCGCGCGGAGAGGTCGGGGCGGGGAACTGAGCTCATGGGCACTCCTGGATCCATGGGGTTGAGGCCGGGGGAACGGCGCCATCGCGCCCCGATGCTAGGCACCCGCGGAGCGTCGCGGAAGCCTCGGAGCCCTCCCTAGCGGAGGACGCCCGAGGGCGCCGTTTGTCGGCAGAGGCTGCGGCGTCGATCAGTCCTCCCTCGACGGCGGGCTCGACCAGCTCGTGCGCAGCGGCCAGGCGCCGGTCGTTTCCGCGACGTAGAGCAGCACCTCGAACTTCGGGAAGGTCTCGATGGAGAAGAACTGCTGGTCCATCTCGAGCGCGCCGACCGAGCGCATCGGGCGCGGTTCGGTCAGCCAGCCGCTCGCCGGTGATCCATCCTCGGCCTGGCGCAGATCCAGCGCCGCGAGCGGCAGGTCCGCCGCTTCGAAGAAGGACTCGATGCTGCCCGCGGGCGTCGCTTGCAGGGCGTGGTTCGAGAGCCCCCGCGAGCCGCTGCGGGCCACGGCGCGGTACTCGCCGCGGCTGGTCGCGAAGCCGACGGGGAGGTAGTCGTCGCCGAGCTCGCGCTCGAGGTGGCGACCCATCCACACGGTGTCGTTGGCGACGTGTCCGTTGTGGGCCCAGAGGATCAGCTTGGCGTCGGGATCCTGCTCGAGGATCCACAGGACGTTCTCGGCCATGCAGCGGTCGCGCACGGCGCCGCCGCCCCCGTCGCGGCTCTCCATGCACTGCGCCACGACGCGCGCCATCTGGATCGTCCACCGCGCGTCCGCGGACCCGAGCTCGGCGGCGAGCTCCGCCTCCATGCCGGAGAGCTCGTCGAGGATCGCCTCCGCCGCGCGGCGGGCATCGCCGGCGTCCATGGCGGCGGCGGTCAACGGAGCGACGCGGTCGATGCGGAACGAGGCCTCGCCGGCCGCGACGACGTCGCGGTCGAGGGCGCCTTTGTAGTCGGGCTTCATCACCGGGAAGCCGGGGGTCTCGGTCTCCATGCCGAAGTCGAAGCCCTCGACCTCCATCGGCTCGCCGTCGACGGTCAGGCTCAGGTCGTCGAACCAGGCGCTTCCGCCGCCGGAGTGGATGAGGCCGAAGTTCACGTTGTCGATGTCGTCCGGGATGTCGAGCTCGACCCGATGGTCGATCCACTTCCCGCCGTCCTCGTGCTGCGGCTGGGTATTCATGAACGCCACGGACTGGCCGTCGAGGTCCGCGCGGAACCACAGCGAGGCATAGCGCGCGCCCTCGGTGCGCAGCTTGCCCGCGAAGACGATGCTGTGTCCGGCGATGAGCTCCGGGGCGAGCGAGGCCGTTGCGGGCGTCCAGTCGTCGCTGCTCCCCTGGTTCGCGACGGAGTCGATGCGGAAGGACGCCTTGCCCTCGGCGGCCACCGCGGTGTCGAGGCGCCCCTTGTACTCGCGGCTCATCAACGGGAAGCCGTGCTCCGCGGTCTCCATGGCGAAGTCGAAGCCGTCGGGCTCGACCGCCTCGCCGTCGACCAGGAGCTCGAGGTCGTCGAACCAGGCCGTGCCGCCGCCGGAGTGGATCAGCCCGAAGTTGACGTTGTCGATGTCGTCCGGGATATCGAGCTCGATCTCGTGCCGGACCCAGCCCTCGGCGTCGCGGTGCTGGGCCTGGGTGTTGAGGAACGCCACGGACTTGCCGTGCGAGTCGGCGCGGAACCACAGCGCGACGTAGGTGGCGTCGTCGGAGCGGAGCTGACCGGTGAACGCGATCGTCTGGCCGGCGACGAGCGCCGGATCCAGGGAGGCCGTCGCGGGCGCCCACCCCTGGCTCTTCGGGCGCGCGTTCATCATCTCGTCGTAGCGCCCTCGCAGCTCGCCGGCCCAGGCCGGGTCGACCCGCTCGACGTTGTCCGCGACGATGCGCGCCGCGACGTCGGGCGTCTGCATGTCGAAGCCCGTGAAGCGGACGTGGCGCTCGTCGTTGTCCGCGTTGAAGGCGCGCATCCACTCGACCATCGCGAGCACCTCCTCGGTGCTCCACGTCCAGAAGTACATGCCGCGGATCAGGTCGACCGGGTCTCCGGTCCCCCCGGTGACGAAGTCGTCGACGGCGTAGGACTCGGGCATCGAGGCCTCGATCGAGAAGGTGTTGAAGCCCATCTCGCTGACGAGGAACTCGACCAGGCGGTGCTTCAGCTGGAACTGCTCGCGGCTTCCGTGGGTGCTCTCGCCGAGCGCGACGACACGCGCGTCGCCGACGAGGTCGCGCAGGGGCTCCAGGTCGTCGAAGCCCTGCCCGGCCTCCACGCCGCGCAGCGGGATCGCGTGGCGCCTGAGCCAGTCGACCTGGTCGGGCTGCGGCGCTTCCTGGTTCGCGAACGGTACGGCGGCTAGCAGCAGCGAGGGCAATGCGTTCATCTCGACCTTCCCGCGGGGTGGATGCTCCCGAGCCGCGGGCGTCGCCAGCACCCCGACGGTTCGAGGTGCGAAGCCTGCCCGCGCGAACCGCGCGGGCGCCGACCACAGGCGAGCTCGGGGGCTCGTTTTTCTCATCCCTCTAGACGTATGGGTGGCCGGGTTCTTTCGCCCCGCGTGGAAACAACCGCAGGTTGCGCTCGCCGCTACAGGTGTTCTTGCACGAGCGCGGTCAGGTCCGCTTGCTCGCTGCCGTAGCGCGCCGCCCGGAGGCGTCCGGCCGCGTCCAGCAGGAGCACCGCGGGAACGCCCGGGAGACGCTCGAGCAGCGGGCCGCCGCCGGCCGGCGCGGCGAAGCGCGGGTAGGGCGTCGAGCGGGCGTCGAGGCTCGCGCTCTGGCCGTCGAGCACCAGCTCCACCACCCGGAGGGCCGAGCCCTCGGCCGCCGTGGCCCACTGGCTCCACAGGGGGCGGACGTCCTCGCAGTAGTCGCACGCGTCGGACGACACCAAGAGCAGCGTTGCGCGCCCGTCCTCGCCGGGCAGCGTGACGCGCTCGCCGGCGGCATCACGCGCGTCGAGCGCCGGAACGCGCTCGCCCTCGGGCAGCGGCTTGCGCTCGGCCGCCTGCACCTGGGCCGTCAGCTCGTCGATACGCCGCGACAGGCCGCGCGCGTGCACAGCCAGCGCCGCGGACATCGCCGACAGCGCCAAGCAAAGGGCTCCGAGAGCCAGGGTCTCGAACGAGAGGCGGGACTCCATCGCGCTTGCAAGGGGGCGGCCCGGGCCGCCGCGAGGCTCTCCCGGGCCGTCCCCTAGATGGGGTTAGCCGCTGTAGGGCACGCAGGTCTTGCCGGTCTTCTTCTCGAACTTGGCCTTTTCGCAGATCGTGCCGCTGAAGAGCACGTCGGGGCCGCCGGGGCCGCTGCAGACCCACAGGAACGTGGGACCGCACAGCGGGCCGATCGGGGGCAACGCGCTCGCGCGCGGAGCCTGCAGCGTCAGCGTGCCTAGCACCAGGGCTCCAAAGGCCGAACCGGCGAGCACCGCACGTGCAAAGTTGCGAGTGACGTTCATCTCTATCTCCTTCGGGTTTTGGCAAGAGCACCGGCGTTGGGCGAGCCGTCGCCGGTGCGGGCAAGTAGGGAGCCAGTCTACGCGCGCGGACCGGCTCGGGGGCAACATTGCCCCGCGAGCGGAGGTCCCGAGGGCGTCGCGCGGACTAGCGCGCGGCCTCTTCCCAGCGCTCTCCGTCCCAGAGCCAGAGGTCCCCGAGCGCCTCGCGGGACGCGCCGCGCCCTCCGTGGAGCACGATCCGCGCGGCCCCGGCGTCGTACGCCATCGCGGGCACGGTGCGCGGCGACGGGGCGTCGCCTTGGACCTCGGCCCAACGCTCGCCGTCCCACTCCCAGGTGTCGCCGAAGACCTCGCGCGCGGCGTTCGAGCCGCCGAACAGGACGATGCGCCGGCGCCGCGGGTCGGCCTCCATCGCCATGTTGGCGCGGGGCGGCGGACCGGAGACCTCGAGCTTCGTCCAGCGCGCGCCGTCCCAGGTCCACGTCTCGCCGTAGCTGCGGTCGAGGTAGCCCCCGAACAGCAACAGGCGTCCGTGGACGTGGTCGTACGCGAACCCCGCGCGCATCAGCGGTGGCGGGCTCGGCTCGACCGCGTCGATCGCGTGCCAGCGCTCGCCGTCCCACTCCCACAGCGCGTCGGAGCCCTTGCCGGATCCGCCGAACAGGACGACGCGCTCGCGCTTCGGGTCGTAGGCGAGCGCCGCCGAGTGGCGCGCCGACGGACCGCTGCCCTCGACCTTGGACCAGCGCTCGCCGCTCCACAGCCAGGTGTTCGCGGACAGCGTGCGGTCGCGCCGGTAGCCGCCGAAGAGCAGCGCGTTGCCGCGCGCCGCGTCGAAGACCAGGCCGTGGCTCGACACGCCCATCGGGCCGGACGCGGGGCGTGGGCTCCAGGTGGATCCGCTCCGCTCCCAGGTGTCGGCGACCCAGTCCTCGCGTCCGTCGACGATCGTGTTGCCGCCGAACAGGATCAGGACCTCGCGCGCCGGGTCGTACGCGAGCTTGTGGTGGTGCCGCGCGGCGGGGGCGCTCGGGGGCTTGGCCTCCTGCCCCTGTGGGCGAGCGGCGGGGGCTGCGGCCGCCGCCACGGCAACGATCGGGATCGCGAGGAGGGCTGCGCGCGCGTGCATCCCCTGGATTATGCGCGCGGCTCGCGCCGCGACGCGTCCCGGTTGTGTATGCGAGCTAGGTCCACTCGAACCACCTGGCGGCCACCGAGCGCCACAGCGGATCGCTCCCGCGGTCGAAGCGGTGCAGCGCGTCGATCAGCTTGATGCCGTGCACGGAGCGGCTGTCGACCGCGCGCTGGATCAGCTCCGGCCAGGCGCCGGGCGAGCCGCGTAGATGGGCGCGTGCGTCGAACGGCTCGCCATAGGCGGCGTACATCGCGACGACCGACTGGCGCGCGTACTCCACCAGCCGGCGCGCGCCGCGCGGGTCGACCTCGGGCAGCAGCCACCCGACCGCGGCCGGCCCGGTGACGGTGTGCAGGAGCCAGATCCGGTTGCGCTCGAGCACGAGCATCTCGAGGAACGCGGTCGCGGCCTCGCGCACGAGCTCGTCGAGGTCCGTCGCGGGCGCGGCGCCGGTCTCCGCGAGCTCGACCGGAGGGGCGAGCGGCCGCGCGACCAGCCGCTCGACCACGGCGTCGAACGCCACGTCGCCGCGGTCGTCGACCCAGGGAGAGGAGAGGCGCGCGAGCGTCTCGCCGAGGCGCGGCTCCCGCCCGACCGCGCGCTCGTTCGTCGGCAGCTCGACGTAGCGCGCCGCCCAGTAGGCCAAGCCCGTCGCCAGCTCGTCCCGGCGTGCGGCGGTGTCGTGCTGACCCAGCGCGCGGACCGCGTGCCCCGTGCGGATGACGCCGTGGTAGGCCGCCGCGCACATCGCCGGCGCCAGCCGCGGCGCCCAGTGGCCGACGACCGCGCGCCAGGGCTCGCGCGCGAGCGCGGCGCGGAAGTGGTCGAGCCAGTCCCCGAACCGCCCGTAGCGGCCGAGGGCCGCCGAGACGTCGGCCTCGTCGACGATCGGCCGCGCGCGGCCGAGCTCGCCGGCATAGAGCGCGGCGCCGTCGACCCAGGCGTCGTCGATCTCGCGCTCGTACCCGAGCGCCGCCAGGACCTCCGCCGCCATCGGGTAGTGGTTGGCCCCCGCGCCGGCGCGCTCGGGCAGAAGGCCCGCGTGCGCCGCGAGCAGGTGATCCAGCCGCGAGTCCGACGCCGGCGCGAGGCGCGCGCCCGCGCCGCACGAGGTGAGCAGCGCCCCGCCGGCCGCGAGCAGCTGCCGGCGATCGAGCCATGCGGGCGGCACGCGCCGGGCGGTCAACCCTCCGCTCCTTCGGCGGGGCCGAACTCGAAGAACCGCTCGAACGTGGCCGTCCAGTCCCAGTCGAGGTGGCTGGTGGCCCCCACGATCAGCTTCGCGGCGGCGAGGGACTGGGGCGGAGCCGGGGCCGACTGCATCTGGTTGTCTCCGTGGTAGGCGGGGGCGAGCGATACCGGCGGCGTGTGGGAGCGTCGCGCGCGCCGGGCGGGTCGGGAAGCGCCGGGCGCCTCCGCCCCTCAGCCTACGGCGTTCGCCGCTTGGGGCGCAGCCCGGCGCAACTCTACCGCGGGGGCCGACCGGCTGCGCGCGCTCAGAGCAGCGCGACGAAGGCCGGGTTCGAGGCACGCGGAGCGTCTCCCAGCTCGACCCACTGCAGCGTCAGCAGCTTGCCGGTCGCCGCGGGCAGCGCGGGGAGCGCGAACGACACGCTCGCCTGCCCAGCCGCGTCGAGGGTCAGCGCGCCGAGCAGCAGGGCCTCGGCCGGGTCCATGAAGATCGCCCCGTCGATCCCCGGCACCTGCGCCGGATCGGCCGGGTCGAGCGCGACGAACAGCCGGCCGCCGGAGCCGGGAGTGCCGAAGAGCGTCACGTCGACCGGGTCGCCGGCCGCGGCCCGCGTCGGGGCCGCCGAGAGCGTGGGCGCGATCGCTGGCTCGAAGGCGAAGCCGGAGCCGCCGCTCAAGAGCAACGGATCCTGCAGCTCCTTGCCCTGCCCGTCGAGCCCCCCCGCGACCTCGGAGTCGGCCTGCACCACGAGCTGGCTGCCGCTCGTCAGCCACGCGCCGTAGCCACCGTCGACCACGCCCTGGCCGCCGCGCGCCTCGGAGCGCGCGAGCGTCAGCACCGAGCTCTCCAGGAAGGCCGCGTCGCCGCCGTCGGACTGGTAGGGCGCGAGCGTCTCGCCTCCCAGGAGCGCGCTGCCGGCGGCGACGAGCTGCGATCCGCGCAGCGCGAGCGTGTCGAGCGCGATGCTCGTGAGGAAGGCCGCGAACGGGGGCCGCGCGACGGTCGAGTCGACGGCCCAGCCGGTGGACTCGACGAACGAGACCGGGCGCTCCAGGGGGCCGGCGGACGTGCTCGCGCCGCCGGACAGCTGGCAGCGCGATACGACGACCGCGCTCGTTTGCTCGACGTTCAGCGCCGACAGGTTGACGCCCGCGTCGACCTCGACGTCGTGCAGCACGACCAGGCCGTCGCAGTTGCCGACGCCGATGAGCGGAGCGAGGACCAGCGCTCCTCCGAGCGGATCCGGCAGCGCGGTGATGCCGACGATCGCCGCGACCTCGCCGGCGGACAGGTTCAGGACCTTGGTGGCGCCGTAGCCGCCGAACGAGAACGGATCGGCCACGAAGGTCTTCCCGGGCCCTGCGCCGACCACGCGCACGGCGCGGGTCATCGTGAAGGGGTCGTACGTGCCCTCGGCGACGAGCACCACGTCGCCGTCGTCGGCGACGACCATCGCGTCGCGGATCTGCGCGAAGTCGGCGCCGGAGCCGGGCGGGCCGACGGTGAGGACGTCCGCATGGGCGGTGGCTGCGGCTGCAAGGAGGACGGGGGTGAGCGGCAGGAGCTTCATGCTCCGCATCGTAGGCACCGCCCGCGAGCGCGGCGTGCCGGACCGCGTCACGGGCCGGTCACGGGCTTGGACGAGCGGCGCGCGCCTCACTCCTCCGGCTCGAACAGGTGCACCGCCTGCGCCTGGGGATGAAAGACGAGCCCGAGGTCGCGCAGATCGAAGCCCGCGAGCGTCGGCTCCGGCGCGTCCTCGCCGCCGGTCGTGACGGCGATCTCCAGGTCGCGCAGCTCGACGTCGCCCAGGCGCAGCACGTCGAGCGTCGCCCTGCGCAGCACGACGAAGCTCGACTCCTCGGCCGACGCCTCGCGGAAGGCGCTGTCCTCGTCGAGGCGTACGTCGTCGGGCAGTGCGTCGAGCGGGAGGATGGTGAGCTGCGACCCGGTGTCGAGCAGGAGCTCCAGGGTCTTCGCCCGCGTAGCGACGGTGAGCCAGACGCGCCGGGTGCCCGGCTCCCAGCGCGCCGCGACCGGTTGCGAGCCGGGGGGCAGCTCCAGCTCCGGCGCCTCGGGCGCGAGCGCGACCGTGCCGGCGGGCAGGTTCCAGACGCTGCGCCAGCGGAAGAGCAGGTGGGTCGTGATCTGCCCGATGCCGATCAGACCGCGCTGCTCGGCCGGCACGGCCTCCCGCCCGAAGACCGCGTAGGGGACCGGCTCGACAATCTCGATCCGCGCGCCCGCCGCCAGGCCGAGGCCGCCGAACTCCGCGCGGTCGACGAAGCCGGGCACCGACCAGTCGTAGCCCCCGCGTGCTTCGGGCTGCGCGAGCCGGCGGTCGAAGCCGGGCAGGTAGGCGTCACACGCCTGCGCCGCGACCCAGTCGAGGTAGAGCATCGGCCCGTAGGCCGCGGTGTCGGGGATGGCGCGGAGCGGGATCCCGTTCACCTCGCCGCGAACCAGTGGAAGGCGGTCCTCCCACGCGAAGCGCAGCAGTGCGCCCTCGTCGAGCGCGATGCGGTTCTCGTAGGCGTAGAAGCGCGCGGGGTCGTCCAGCGCGGGCCGCGGCGAGCGCCGCGACCGTGCCGCGAGGGCCTGCACCTCGGGCGCGTCGTCGATCGAAGACCCCTCCGCGCAGGCGGCCGCGAGGGCGATCAGCGCCGCGCTCCACCGCGCGGTTCGGCGGCGCGTCCGAGGTTCCCCGGAAGCGAAGGACCCGACCGTCCGCTCAGCCTGCCGCCGCCGCGCGCGCGTGCACGAGCCCGCCGGCGAGCGTTGCGCGGATCGGGCGGAGGTGGCCGAGCAGCCAGTAGAGCCGCAGACGCGAGGGGAAGGGCTCGGCATAGGTCTGCACCTTAACCGGGCTCAGGCCAGCCGAGGCGAGGAAGCCCGCGACGGCGGTCACCGGCACGCCCCACGGCATGGGCGGCGCCTGGTAGCTCTCCGTGATCTTCAGGCCGCGCAGGGTCTTGCGCGAGAAGAGGGGCGGGATGGTGTCGAAGAAGATCTCCGCCCCGGGGAAGGACTCGCCGATCGAGCGCAGGAGGCCGCGCACGTCCTCTTCCTCGAAGTACATCAGCAGACCGAGCGCGGTGACCAGCGGCGGCGGGCCGGGGCGCGGGACCGCCTCCATCCACGCCGTGTCCAGCGCCGAGCGCGGGATCAGCCGCTCGCTCTCGGCGCCGGGCACGAGCTTCCGCCGCGTCTCGATCGATTCGGGCAGGTCGACGCTGACCCACTGCTCGGCGGGTACTTCGGTGCGCAGGCGCTGCGCGTCGAGCCCTTCGCCGAGCGCCACGACGATCGCTTCGGAGCCGTAGCGCGCGTGGTGAGCGCGGATCAGATCGTCGGCCACGCGCGAGCGGATGGGGTGGAACACGCTCGGCTTGTCGAAGTGCGCCGCGAAGTCGTAGTCGAGCCGCTCGACGAGCTCGACGGCCCAGGGGTCGCGGATCAGCGCGTCGGACCGCGGCGACTCGATCGCGCGGTTCCAGAGCGGCCAGAGCATGGTCTCGGGGACGCCCTCGAGGTCGATGGAGACGGGTTGGGACGGGGGGCTCTCTATGCTGTTCACGAGCTCTCTCGGGGTTGCGAGCCTTGGGAGAAGCGGACGCGGGAGCGCCGCAGGGATGAGGCTCTAATTGAGAACGGTTCTCAATAGTAGCGGCGGGGCGGAGCGCTTGGGGGGCTTTTCGCCGACTTGAAATTCGCCTTCGCGCTTGGGCCGTCCAGACGCGTTCCGCGGCGCGTGCGGGGCGTGCCGTCGGCGGCTATCCTCTTCGCACGCTTCGCGCAGCAGGGGAGAGCTTCGCGCCGCATGTCCAACCCGAAGAGCTACAGGGTCTTCGTCTCGTCGACCTACGACGACAACCGCCGCCGCCGGAGCCTGGCGCGGCAGGCCATCCGCGAGGCGGAGATGGTCGCCTTCGGCATGGAGGACATGACCGCCGAGCGCGGCGAGCAGGTCGAGCGCTGCCTGCGCGAGGCGCGCGAGGCCGACGTGGTGCTCGCGATCCTCGGCTGGCGCTACGGCTGGGTGCCCGACGCCGAGGACGGCCGCTCGATCACCGAGCTGGAGATCGACGCGGCCATCGAGGCGGGGCGCCCGCTCCTGGTCTTCCGCATCGACGAGGACGAGCCCGCGATCGTCAAGCGCGACTTCGACACCGGCGACGGGCGCGGCCCGGCCTTCGCCAAGCTCGACGCGCTCAAGGTGCGCCTGGCGGAGCGCGCCACGGCGACGTTCACGAACGACACGCTCCAGCTGAAGGTCTACGAGGCCCTGCGCGGCTGGCGCGCCGAGCACGAGGACCTGCCCGCCGCGCGCCCGCCCGAGCCCGACGACGAGCGCCGCTACCGCGAGCTCGCCTTCGCCCACCACCGCGAGGCGCCGCTGCTCGGGCTGACCGGCATGAGCTTCGAGGTGCTCCTGACCGACCTGCACGTCGAGGTCGAGGCGCACCTCGACCTGCGCGACGGCGAGCAGGCGGAGTTCGGCGACCACGACGAGGCCAAGCTGGCGCTGGCGGGGCGCGAGGCGTCGCGCGCGCTGAAGCTGCGGCGCGCCTTCGCGGATGCGGAGCGACGCAAGCGGCGGGGGATGGTGCTGCTCGGCGAGCCCGGCTCGGGCAAGACAACGCACCTGAAGCGCATGCTGCTGTGGGTGCTCGACGAGGGCTCGGAGACCGTCGGCCTGCCGCCGGGCTACGTGCCGGTCTTCCTGCCGCTCAGCGCCTTCGCCCGACCCGCCGAGGGCTTCCTCGCCTTTGCGCAGCGTTGGATCGAGACCGAGTTCCAGGAGCTGGGCGCGGAGTTCGCCGAGCGCCTGCTGCGCCGCGACAAGCTGCTCTTCCTGCTCGACGGCCTCGACGAGCTGCCCGCAGGCGCCGACCGCGCGCTGGTCGCCCAGGAGCTGAAGACCGCGCTCGGCGACCACGCGGGCTGGCGCGCGCTGGCTTCGTGCCGCTATGCGGGCTACCGCGAACGCTCGCGCCTCGCGCCGCGCTACCTGGAGCTGCACCTGCCGACGTTCACGCCCGAGCAGGTGGTGCAGTTCGCCGAGAACTGGTTCGGCATCGCCGAGCGGCAGCTGCAGCCGGATCCCGACCAGGCTCCGCGCGTCGCCGCGGAGCGCGCCGCCGCGTTGATCGAGTGCTTCCGCGCCCCCGGCCAACGCTCGGCGCGGATGGCGCAGCTGCGCTCGAACCCGCTGATGCTGGCGACGCTGTGCCTGGTGTTCCGCCGCAACGAGAAGCTGCCGCGCCGGCGGAGCGCGCTCTACAGAATGTGCGTCCATGTGCTGCTCGAGCGTTGGACGAAGCGCGCCGAACCGGTCGGAGGCCTGACAGCCGAGGCGAGCCTCGCGCTGCTCGCCCCCCTGGCCGCCTGGATGCACGCGCAGCGCGCCAAGCGCGTGCCGGAAGAAGACGTGGAGGTGCACCTCGGCCAGCTCCTGGGCGAACACACCGACCTCGCGCCGCGCGCCTTCCTGCGCGCCGTGCGTGAGGACTGCGGCCTGCTTACCGGCTGGAGCGACGCGCACTACGGCTTCCTACACCTTGGGCTGCAGGAGTACCTGACGGCCCTCGACCTGCACGGCCGCGCCGGGAACGAGAGCGGGCAAGATCAGGTCGTACAGCTCCTCGCCGCAGGCGTCGCGGACGACTGGTGGCAGGAGGTGGTCCTCCTCGTCCTGTCGCTGCCCGAGCCCGACCTGTTCGAGCCGGTCATTGCGGCCTGTCTGGATCAGCGCGGAGCGGCGGAGCACGAGCAGATCTTCACGTACGCGCTCGAGGACGCGCACGCGCCGGGGGCTGCGCCCTTCGTCGCGCTCGTGGAGCGTGAGCCCGGCGACGACGCCGAGCTGTGGCAGCGCCAGCTCCTCGCGCTGAGGCTCCTGCGCGAAGTCGATCCGGCGGAGGCGGAGCGCTGCGCCGCGGCCCTGCGTGGGCATCCGTTCTCGGAGCTCAGCGCGCTCAGTCTGCAGCTCACGCCCGAGCCAGAGGAGCTGGTCCTCACCCCCGATCCGGTCGTGGTTCACGCTGGGAGCGCGGGGCTGCGCGTTGGCACCGGAGGGGGAGGCGCGGAGCGCATCACCGCCGATCGCGGCGGCTACGAGCTGATTCGCATTCCCGGTGGTGCGTACCTCATGGGCTCTCCGGGGACCGAGGACGGCAGGGACGACAGCGAAGGGCCGCAGCACCATGTGCGAATCGCGGCCTTCCACCTCGGCGTCGCGCCGGTTACGAACGAGGAGTACGCGCGGTTTCTGAACGCCAGGCCCCGCAGGGGCGAGCCAAGAAGCTGGGCGGACCGGCGCTTCAACCAGCCCAACCAACCGGTGGTCGGGATCTCGTGGGAGGAGGCACTCGCGTACTGTGAGTGGGCCGGACTGGCTCTCCCAAGCGAAGCGCAGTGGGAGTACGCGTGTCGGGCAGGCAGCACGACTGCGTACTGGTCGGGCAGCGACGAGTCGGATCTTGCGCGGGTGGGATGGTACCGGGGGAACTCAGGCGGCGAGTTGCACGTTGTCGGACAGTTGCGGGCGAACGCGTTCGGACTGCACGACATGCATGGAAGTGTGCTGGAGTGGTGCCGAGACCCGTGGCGCCCGAGCTACTACTCGGCGCTGATCGATCACGATGCTTGGGAGAACTCGCACTTCCGCGCCACCCGTGGCGGCTCGTGTCGCGCCCCTGCGTCTCACGCTCGATCGGCGTCACGCAGCTTTAGGCGTGCGTCGGGCCGCTTCAATAGCGTCGGCTTTCGTCCTGCCGGGGCTGTCACGGAGTGACTCCACCACTCCACCACTAGGCTCCGGACCTCGTTCGCGCAGCGCCGAGCGCTCCTCGCCGGAGCGTCCCAACCGGCAGCACCGTGTTGAGGGGCGCTTCCATCGGGGCGATCCGCGGAAGACCGAGATTGGAGCGCGCGCGTCGTTACACGCCGGTGCGCCGGCCCGGACGTACGATCCCCCCCAACCCCCAGCCCAGGAGTCCCCATGCGCGCCCTCCTCCTCGCCCCGCTCCTCGCCCTCCCCTGCGCCGCCCAAACCGAGCTCTTCACCGCCGGCGACATCCTCCCCGGCTTCGGCCTGGTCGAGCTCATCCGCAACCCCGACATCGACGATCCCACCGGTTGGGTCGTCATCGCCTCGCGCGACGAGGGCGCCTTCCTGCCCGACTACCGGCGAGCCCTCGTGCGCAACAAGGCGGTCCTGCTGCAGACCGGCGACGACGTCGGCGTGCCGAGCGCCTTCGTGGACGACATCCGCGACGTCGACGTGAGCTCCGCCGGCGACCGCGCGTGCTATGTCGAGCTGAAGGTGACCGACGTGCCGGGCACGGTAAGCGCGCTGCTCTTCAACGAGGTGCCGATCGCGCTCGCGGGCGACTTGGTCGCGGCGCCGGGCGTGCCGGCGGGCACGGTGTACCAGTCTTTCGACGGCGTGAGCCTCGACGACCAGCTGCGCCTCCTGGCCTACGCGCGCTTCGAGAACGGCTCGGAGGCGCCCCGGGGCGCCTACGTGCTCTTCCGGCTCGACGCCGCCGGGACGGTGCTTTCGGAAGAGCTGCTCGTGCAGGAGGGCGACCTGCTCGGCGGCCAGCCGATCGACCGCCTCAACCCGGGGCAGTTCGACCTCGGCGACCAGGGCAAGGTGATCTACACCGGCGATCTCGGACCCAGCGGCGACGCGCTGAACTTCGTCGGGATCAACCGCAGCGTGCTCGTGATCGACGGCGATCCCTCGCCGTGGGGGAGCGACTACAACTACTTCCTGGAGCCCCAGCTCGACGAGGCCGGCAACCACGCCTTCTGGACGGGCGTGGGCGGAGGCGAGCGCGGCATCGTGCGCAACGGTGCGGCCTTTCGCTTTGAGGGCGACCTCTTGCCCCAGCTCCCCGGTCCGATCACCGAGGTGACCGCGGACGGGCTCTGGCTGACCGAGGACGGTGCGACGGTCTACACCGCCGAGTGGGACGGCGGCGAGGGCGTCTTCGTCGACGACGCGCTGCTCGTCGACAGCACCCAGCTGATCGCGGGCGAGCCGTTCCTGTCGAACATCGCGCTCCACGCGCGCGCCGACGGCACCGGGGTCGCGGTGACCTACTACAACGCCGCGGTCAACGACACGCTCTTCGCCTGGATCCCCGACGTCGACGGCGTGCCCGGCTGCGGCGCGAACGAGGGCACGCTCGCGCTCGCCCAGGGCGACGCCAGCGCCGGCACGACGGCGGTCTTCGAGCTCGACCAGGGCCAGGCGCCGGGCGTGATCGCGTTCCTCGGCTGGTCGCTCGACGGGACGTCGCCCGGCGGCTGCGGCACGACGCTGCCCGGCCTGGGCGAGCTTCTGATCGGCCCCGAGCTCGTCGCGCTCAGCGCGCCCGCGACCTGGAGCGGCACCCCGCTCGCCGTCTCCGTGCCCTTCCCGCCGCTCGCCGCCTCGGCGACGGTGTTCGGCCAGGGGGTGTTCCTCGACACGACCGGCGTGGCGCCGGGCGAGCCGGTGCGGCTAACCAGCGGCCTGCAGGTCTTCGTCGGCCCCTAGTCGGAGAGCACCTCGACGCCGGACGCATCGGCGAGCTTCGCCATCGCGCCCCAGCCGCCCATCGACTCGGTGAGGGCGAAGACGACCTCGTTCTCGCCCTCCTCGAGCGCCAGGTACAGCGCGTCGTGCAGCCCGATCCGTCCGTGGAAGGGCTCGCCGCGCTCGTCGAGGCCGCTTCGGCCGTGGAAGAGCAGCTCGCCGTCGAGGTACACGCGCGCGTCGTCGCTGTAGCCGAAGTCGAGGCGCATCCGCTGGCGCTCCTCGGCGTCGATGACGAAGCGCGCGAGCACGGTGTCGCCGCGCTCCAGGCCGGCGAGGCGCGCGACGTTCACGACGCCGGTGTGCTCGGTCGCGAGCGGGCTCCACGTCAGCTCGTCCCCGAGCTCGGCCGGCAGGTAGAGGCCCTCCAGCCGCGACCCGTCGAACGGACTGGAGACCTCCCAGCGCGGGACGAAGCCCGGGGGCAGCGGGGGCAGCGGTTGGTAGTCGTAGGTGAAGTCCCAGGATTCCAGCGGGGTGACGACGAGGTTGCGGAAGCGCGTACCGGCCGTGCCCCAGAGGCCGATCGCGCCCTCGCGCTCGCCGTGCTTGAGGTCGTAGACGTGCAGCGCCAGCTGGCCGGGGTCGTCGAGGAAGACCTCCATCCAATCCTCGAACACCGCCAGGCGCAGGCGCATCCACTCGCGCTGCCGCAGGTGTGCGGTGCGGTGGTGGTTGAAGCCGGGGTAGAGCTGCCAGCCGGCGACGCCGTGGAAGGTGGGGGAGTACTGGAGCGCGTCCGGCGTGCCCGACTCGTGGGCGCGCAGGTAGACCTCCTCGTGGCCCTGCTCGTCGCCGCGGAACGTCACGCCGGCGAAACCGAAGGCCTGGTCGACCGCGACGTCGACCTCGAGCAGGAAGTTGTCGAACGGCTCGCCGCCGAGCTCGAGGCGGGTGAAGTCCTCGACGAGCCGCAGGGCGGTCGCCGTGCCCGCGCCCTCGCGCTCGACCGCACCCTCGACCTTCCAGCGCGGGTCGTCGAGCGCGAGCGCGAGCGCTCCGGGACGCGGCGCCGGCGGCGCGGGCAGGCGGCCGTCGGCGAGGTAGTTGCGGACGCTCTCGATCAGCTGCGAGCCGCGGTCGGAGTTGGTCAGCACGACGAAGCCGGAGCCGGTCTCGGGCTGGAGCTCGACGTGGCCCTCGAAGCCGCGGTTGGTTCCGCCGTGGTGTAGGCGCAGCCCGTGCGGGCCAGGCTCGCGCACCCAGCCGAGGCCCCAGGAGATCGAGCCGTCCTGGTTCTGCTTGGGGTCTTCGGCGGCGGGGGTGGAGTGGCGCGCGAACAGCTCGTCGTAGGCGGCGTCGCTCAGGCCCTCGCGAGCCAGCACGTGCTCCAGGAAGCGCGCGAGGTCGACGGCCGTGGTGTGGAGCGAGCTTGCCGGCACCGCCCGCTCCGGCCGCCACACCTCGACCTGGGCGACGTCGCCGTTCAGGTGCGCGGCGGCCTTGCGGGCGGCGATGGACTCGCTCCAGACCGTGTCCGAGCTGGCCATGCCCAGCGGGGCGAAGACCTCGCGCTCGAAGAGCTCGTCCAGCGGCAGGCCGGAGCGCTGCTCGAGCGCGCGGCCGAGCCAGACGTAGGCCTCTCCCGAGTACCCGAAGGCCGTGCCCGGGTCGAACTCGAAGCGCAGCGCGCCCTGGCGCCAGTTGGGCAGGCCGGTGGTGTGCGCGAGCACCATCCGCGGCGTCACCGCCTGCGCGCGGCGGTCGCTCCCGAGGTCGGGGTGCGGGAAGAGCTCGTGCAGCGGCGCGTCGAGGTCGAGCTCGCCGCGCTCGACGAAACGCATCGCGAGGTAGCCGAAGAGCGGCTTGGTGATCGAGGCGGCCTCGAAGATCGTGTCGGCGTCGACGGCGGCCCCGCCGCGGTGGTCGGCGTCGCCGAAGACGCCGGTCCACACGACGCGACTGTCGTTCAGCACCGCCGCCGCGCCGCCCGCGACGTGCAGCCGTTCGCGCTCCTCTTCGAGCAGGCGCTCGAGGCGCTCGATCGACAGGGGCTGGCCGGCGGCGGAGACGAGCTCCGGCGCGGCCGAGGACTGGGCCGCGAGCAGCAGGGCCGTGGAGGCGAAGAGGGAGAGCGTCATGCTGCCAAGCCTAGTCCCGAGTGTCCGGTTCCGCCCATGCTCGGCCTGTTCGCCGACGCGCGGCGGCCATTTCGGCGCGCGACATCCCGTTCCGTTCCGACCCCGATGCGGCAACCCGCGGGGCGGGGGGGCGAGCTAGTCGGCCGCGGTCTCCACGAGGAGCACCGTCACGGTCGACACCCCGGATTGCAGGTCGACGACGGCCGCGAGCCCGTTCTCTCCGCTCACCTCGTACCGCCCCGGCGCAAGGCGCGCCTGCGCGACGCCGGTGGTGTCGGTCGGCAGGCGGAAGCGTCCGGACTCCTCGACGCCGCCGAATCCCGCCGGGGCGATACACACGGCCGCGGCCGACAGCGGTTGGCCGGCCCGCTCGATCCGCAGGGCGACCGGGTCCGCCGCGAGCCCCCGCAGCACGATCGTGTGGTCGCCGCGCAGGTCGACCTGGCCGTAGGCGCGCCCGCCGGAGGCCGTCGACGCGAGCACGCGGTATCTCCCGGCCGAGGCCGTCCAGGTGTGGACCTCCTCGCCGGGCGACAGGCGACCGATCCCGATCGTGAGCCCGAGGTCGTCCAGCAGGCGCAGGGCGACGTCCTCCTCCGCGACGGAGTCCGGAACGGTGACGTCGAGTCGATGGAGGACGGCGCCGGCGGCGGGGCGAGCGACGTGCAGCTGCCCGCGCTCCAGCTCGAACTCATCGCGGAGGATCGACTCGCCCGAGGCGCGCAACGTCCAGAGGCGGTAGCGACCCGGAAGCAGCTCGCCGAAGGAGGCGGTGAAGCTACTGCGCTCGACCGTCTTCGGCGGATCGTCGGTGGGGGACAGCGGAAGCGGCCCCGCGAGCAGGTGGACCGGTGCCTGGTGGTCCGCCACCGGGTCGTCCACGCGAACGCGTCCGGCTCCGAGCTTGGTTCGGACTCGGAAGGGGCCGGCGTCGAGCTGTGGCACCGTGAGCGGCTCCCGGCGCAGGATCTCGCCGGCGCGCACGGTCTGCAGCATGTAGCGACCGGGCTGCACGGCGGTGAAACGCGCCCTGCGCCCATCGTCCGTGGCGACGGCGGCGAGCGTCGGGCTCGGTCCCACCGACTCGAGCGCGAAGACCAGCCCGGCGGGGGCGTCCTCGGTCTCGACGAGCACTTCGGTGCCCTCCCGCCCGAAGACCGTCACCGACGCCGAGGCACCCTCGTCGAGCACCGTCGAGCGCAGCGACACCCTACCCTTCCACGGCCGCGGATCGGGCCAGTCGATGCCGAGCCGCCCCGACAGGTCGGGATCCGGGGCGTCCTCTGAGCTGTGGAGCACCGCGAGGACGTCGTAGCGGCCTGCCGGCAGGTCCACCAGCTCGACCTCGCCCTCCTCCAGCGCGACCCAGGGGGTTTCGGCGGATGAGCCGCGGGCGCGCACCCGGACCTGCGCGGCGGGCGCTGGCGCGAGGGCTCCGAGCTGCACGCGCAGAGTCGAGCGCTTCCGGAGCTCGAGCGCCGCGGGCGCCTTGGGCTCGGCGCGTGCGGGAGTCGGTTCAGAGGGGCTCCGGGCGGCGCGCTGGGCGGGCGGCGACGCGGCCACCAGGGGGAGCCCACCGCCGGGCGCCGGCGAGGTTGCGACGGCCGCCCGCTTCGGAGCGCTCGTCGATCGCTCGCGCGCCGCGCCGGTCCCGACCGTGACGGAGATCCAGACCGCGGCGACGGCGACCGCGAGCGCTCCACAGAGCGCGGCCGCGGACGCGCCCGCTCCGGCCGGGGCGAGCCGGTCGACGGCGGGGAGGGCAGCGAGCAGGGCGAGCCCCCGTACCCAGCTATCGGACTCGCCCTCGAGCCGTGCTCGCAGCCGCTCGAGACCCCGCTCGAGGTGCGTGCGCACGGTGTTGACCGGTACGCCGCGCAGCGCCGCGATGCGGCGTGGAGGCAGGTCCTCGAGAAAGCGCAGCACGATCGTGGTGCGATAGGGCTCCGGCAGGTCCATCACCGCGCCGACTAGCCTGCGCCCGAGGTCCGCGCGCTCCAGAGCTTCGTCGACCGCCGGAAACGCGGCCGTCTGCCCCTCGGCCCGGAGGGCGTGGTGCTCACCTCTGCGCGCCTCGCTGCGGCGGTGCTGGTGGGCGCGTCGAATCAGGACGCCGCGGAGCCAGGCCCGAAGCCCGTGGATGGAGCCGGGCGGCTGCTCGAGCGCGGCGGCCAGGGTCTCCTGGGACAGGTCGTCGGCCAGGTGCGGGTCTCGAACCAGCGCCGACGCGAGGGAGCGCACGAACGAGGCGTGCTCCAGCAAACCCTCGGGTTGGACGGGATCGGGGCGGGGCATCGGCTTCGCTGTTCATCGTCGCGCGGCCACGGCGAATCGACTCGGCTCAGTCGGAAAAAGGAGGCGTCACGCCAGGCCAAGGCGGGGCTTGGCGCCGCGGAAACCGCGGGAAGCCGAGTCGATTCCGGGTCGGCGCGCGACGACCCTGGAGGAGGCCGGAGGCGTGCGCCCACCCCAGGAGACCCATCGAGTCTCAGAGAGGGGCGAAGGCCGCCGGCGCCGCCCCGACCCGATGCCAAGCCGGTAAGCTGAACTCCGCTCCCCCGTTCGGAATCCCCACCATGACCCGATCCCCCCTTTCGGCCCTGTCCGTAGCCGCGGCCCTCTTTCTGACCGGACTCCCGTCCGCGCAGACCGGCGTCTCGGCGGTCGCCGTCGACCCGAACGATCCCGGCTCGGTCTGGGTCTGCAACCGCGACAACGGCTCGGTGAGCGTGGTCGACCTCGCCGCCGGGACCGCGACCGAGGTCGAGGTCGGCGTGCACCCGCGCTCGCTGGCGTTTGCGGCCGACGGCGCGACGGTCTTCGTCGCCAACCAGCGCGGGACGGTTCCGATCGACGTGAACTTCGCGACGCCGTTCACCGGCGCCGAGCTGCGCTCGTCGGTCAGCGTGATCGACGTCGCGTCGCGCACGGTGACCGACACGCTCACCGACGTCGGCATCGAGCCCTACGGGCTGGCCGTCGCGCCCAACGGGGCCTTCTTCGCCGTGTCGGGCTTCCGCTCGGGCACGCTGCGGTTCTTCGACGCACAGGCGCCCTACGGGGTGCTGCACACGCACGAATTCCACCGCTCGCTGAACGAGTTTCCCGACCCGCTGACGATCGACGACGTGGACTCCGACGGCGACTTCCTCGCCGACGAGGGCGAGCCGCGCGCGTTCGCCTTCGCGGCGGACAGCGCGCGCGTATACGTCACGCACCTGACGCCGGGCTACGTCTCGGTCGTCGACCTGACGCTCGACGGCACGGGGCGGCCGGTCGCTTCGAGCGTGAGCTCCAAGATCAACCTGAACGAGTACCCGTTCCACCCGATCCTCAACCCGACGCCGGTGCAGGTGATCCAGAGCCAGGGCGTGCCGCGCTTCCTGCAGGACGTGGCGCTCTCGCCCGACGGCTCGACGGCGGTGGTGCCGCACCTGCTGCACAACGTCAACCACGACGTGGGCTTCGACTTCGGGCCGGCACTGGCGGGGGACTTCGCGAACCGCGTGTATCCCGCGCTGACGCTGATCGACACCGCGAGCGGGACGTTCGAGCGGTACCACCACGAGCTCTCCGATCCCGCGGAGCCCGCGAGCTACGTGCCCTACGGCGTGGGCAAGATCGCGGCGGGGGCGGTGGTCAGCCTCGGCGGCGAGGGAGCGCCGTTGCTCGGCGGCAGCGCCACGCTGCGGCTGTCCGGACCCGACCTGCCCGGGGCGATCGCGCTCGCGGCCTTCGGGCAGCCCCTGGCGGGCCCGGTCGACATCCCCTTCGGCGCGGCGGGGACGCTGTACCTCCTGCCCGGCACGGGCGGCCCGTTCCCGATGAGCCCACTCGGCGGGGGCGCGCACGCGCTGACGCTGCCGGTCGACGCCAACCCGGCGCTGGCGGGCGTCGCGCTTCCGTGGCAGGTGGCGCTGCTCGAGCCGGGCGGCGCGTTCCACCTCTCCAACGGCGTGCAGATGGTGTTCGGCGCCGAAGGGACGGGAGCGGGGAAACTCGGCCACCGCGCGGGCAACCCGGCGTTTGCGCGCTTCAACGCCGCGGGCGATCGGCTGCTGCTGCTGAACCGCGGCTCCGAGGACCTCTTCCTCTACGAGATCGACGGCGCGGGTGACCTCACCCTGCGCACGGTCTACCCGCCGCGCTTCGAGCACGTCGAGCGCGCGCCCTTCGACACCACGACGTCGCTGGGCGACCTCCCGCTGGGGATGACGGTGGTGGACGACCCCGCGACGGCCAACGACGACGCGTTGGTCCACGTGGTCAACGAGCTCACGCGGACGCTGTCGACCCTGCGCGTCGACTGGGACACGTTCGTGATCACCAAGGAGCGCGACCAGGTACCGCTCACCGGCGGGCCGGATGCGTTGACGGCATCGCAGCGCGTCGGGATGGAGCTGTTCGAGGACGCGAGCCGCGCCCAGACCGCGGGCAACTTCAACAACTCGTGCGCCTCGTGCCACTTCGAGGGCGGCGCCGACGGCAACGTGTGGCAGCGCACGAGCGGGCCGCGCTCGACCATGCCGGTCTTCGGCGGCGCAGTGGGCACCGGGCTCCAGCTGTGGAAGGGCGTGCGCCTCCACCTGGGCGAGACCGGACCGATGTTCCCCGAGGAGAACGGGGGGCAGGTCGACTTCACGACCGCCGAGCGCCAGGGGCTGATCGACTTCCACGAGGTGATCCCCGTGCCGCTCAACCCCAACCTGGACCCGGTCACCGGGCAGCTCACGCCGCTCGCGGCCTTCGGCCAGGACCTGTTCTTCGGGACGGACGACACCGGGCTGAACCCGACGGGGCGCAACGCGTCCTGCACGACGTGCCACCCCCGGGTCCAGCCGCCGGTGAGCGGCTCGCCCGGCGCGACGGCCTTCTTCACGCGCGACACGCTGCCGCCGCAGGTGGTCTCGACGCCGGACGGTGTCGAGCTCTTCCAGCCCAACTGCACCGGGCTGCAGGAGCCGCAGTTCTCGCTGATCCACGCCAAGGACGTGAACACCGGCGTCAACATCGACGTCGATCCGCCCGACGGCATCCCCGACTCCGACCGGAACGGCGACGGGTACCTCGACCTCGAGCCCTACGTGCCGATGTACCCGGACGTCGCCGACGACTTCGAGCGCGACGACCCGAACAGCTGGCCGTGCCCGGTCGACATCGGCAATCCACTGGGGCCGAAGAAGACCTTCGAGCGTCCGGCCGAGGTCTTTTCGATCCCGACCAAGCTCGGGGCCTTCTCGACCGGCCCGTACTTCCACGACCACTCGACCCAGTCGCTGCGGGCGCTGCTCGACCCGGCGTCGCAGACCGACGATCCGAAGTACGGCAGCCCGGGCCGGATCTCGGTGCAGAAGCTCTTCAACGAGTTCCACGACGTCCGCGGGCACGAGGAGTTCGTGCCGGGCATCTCGCAGAACCAGCAGTTCCTGCAGAGCACCGACGTCGACGCGGACATCGAGGCGATCCTCGCGTTCGTGCGATCGCTCTGAGGAATCCGGGGGGCCGGCTGCCGCCGGCCCCCTTGGAGGCTCAGTCGAGGAACACGCCGACCGCGTTCGTCATCGAGACGCCCGCGACCGCGGCCGGGTCGATCGCGAAGGCCTGGACGTAGAGCTGCGTGCAGGCGATCGACGGGTCGCTCGGCACCGCGAAGTCGAGGTCGAGGTCGCCGGCGGCCGGGTCTCCCGGCGTTCCGGGGGAGACGAACGCTCCCGAGGCGACGATCTGGTCGCCGTCGACCAGCAGCGTGCCGCCGAAGAACGGCGCGTCCGCCGCGCCGGTCGAGATCACGTAGCAGGAGGGCGCGCCGCCGACGAAGTCGCGAACGAAGAGCGAGGTCGTCCCGCCGAGCACCGCGCTCCCGCCGGCCAAGAGGCCCGGCTCGTAGCCGCCCGCGCCGGGGACGCCGGAGCCGTGCTTCGAGAACGGGCGCGAGAAGACGTAGGCCGAGCCCGAGGCGGCGCCGTCGTCGTCGTCGTTGAGCACGCCCGCCACCAGCAGGCCGCCGCGCAGCGCGACCGAGTAGAGCGTGTCGCCGACGTCGGCGTCGCTCGTCGTCAGCGTCTGGGTCTCCGCCCAGTAGTCGCCCTCGAAGGTGTATACGAACACCGCGCCGGCATCGACCGCGGCCGCGTCGTGGAAGCGCGCCGCGATCGCCGCCGTGCCGCCGTCGATGTCGAGGTACCAGCCGCCGATCTCGTCGCCCGGTTGGGCGCCGGGGGGGAGCAGGAGCTGCTCGTAGTTCCACGCGCTGCCGTCCCACTCGAACGCGAGCACGTGGCCGTTGTCGAGGGTGGTGCTGCCGTCCTTGCCAAAGGGGCCGTCGGCGCGGGGGACGCCCAGCAGCAGGTGGTCGCCCTCCAGCCCAATCGAGCCGCCCGCCGCGCTACCGGGCGAGGGGAACTGCGGCTCGCAAACGCCCTCCACGACCCAGGACTCGGCCTTGCGGTAGACGTAGCCGCGGCCGAAACCGGGGTCGTACTGCGCTCCGATGGCGATCCGGTCGCCGTCGATCGAGATCGACGTGCCCAGGCGCTCCTCGGCTACCGGCGGGCTGGTCGCGATGCGCTGCTCGAAGCTCCACTGATCGCCGCTGAGCCGATAGAGGTACACCGCGCCCGCATCGCCGGAGGACCCGATGGCCGACACGGCCAGGAGGTCGTCCTGCACGTCGACCTGATAGCCGACGTCGTCGGCGAACTGGCTTCCGTCGGGGACGAGCTTCTGGTGCTCGGTCCAGACAAGGCCGTCGAAGCGGAACACGTAGGCGGCTCCGGTGCCCTGGTTGCGCTGGATGGCGCCGACCACCAGCCACTCGCCGTCGACCGCGACCGAGTAGCCGAACTGGTCGCCGACGGCGCCGTCCGACGCCGTCAGCTCCTGGCTCGGAACCGACGTGAGGCAGCCGTCGAAGACCTGGACCTTGCCCGGCCCGCTGTTCTGCTGGCGGGCTCCGACGACGGTGTGCTTGCCATCGGTGTCGACGGAGATGCCAAACTCGTCGCCGGCGGCGGCGGTGGTGCTGTGGAGCTTGGTGCGTTCGGTGAAGTCGGCCTGGGGGGCGGCCGAGAAGAGCAGGAGCGAAGCGGACGTGAGCCCGAGGGCGCGAAGCATGGGAGCGTCTCCTAGAGGGTGGGGAATCGAAGGTGTTTCCCTTCCCTCCACCGCCCGCGGGCGGGGCCCATCACCGAAGCTCGAAAATCCGCCCTGGCCTAGCCCCCGTCGCCGTGGCGGGCCAGGAACGCCTCGATCCGCGCCCGCTGCTCGGCGCGGCCGGCGTCGAAGTCGATCTGCGGCCGGCGCAGGGTGAGGAGCATCCGGTCGTCCTCGCTGGGCGCGTCCGCCGCCAGGATCTCCTCGATCGCCTCGTCCAGGTGCTCGTCCCAGTGCGGCTGGGCGCCGTCGACGTCGCGCACGTCGTAGTGCCGCGCCAGGTCCCAGCAGGTCAGCGCTTGCCCGGCCCAGGCGTGCACCTCGGGATCGGCGGCCAGGGCCGCGATCACGCGGCCGACGAGCAGGGGCGTCTCCGAGTGCGCGAAGTGCGGGTCCTTCGCGATCGCCTCGCGCCAGGTCTCGGCGGTCACGCCGAAGTGGTCGAGCACCGCCTCGGAGCGCAGGAAGCCGGGCGTCAGCGCCACCGCGGTCACCGGGTGGCCGGTCAGCTCGTTCGCCATCGCGTACGCCAGCCGGATGGCGGAGGCCTTGCACAGGTCGTAGAAGAGCTGCCCGCGGTAGCCGCCGAAGGCGCCGTCGGTGATCTCGACGACCAGGCCGCGCTCGCCCTCGAGCAGGAGCGGCACGCCGAAGCGGCTGGTGATGATGTGCGTGTGGATCGCGCGCTCCATCATCCGGAAGCCGGTCGCGATGTCGGCCTCCCAGAAGGGCGTACCCCACTCGGTGAGCGCGTCGCCGCCCCAGATGTCGTTCACGAGCACGTCGAGCCGGCCGCTCTCCACGCGCACGCGCGCGAACAGATGCTCGACCGCCTTGGCATCGGTGTGGTCGGCGCGCACGGCGATGCCGCGGCCGCCGGCGGCGTCGACCAGCTCGGCGGTCTCCTCGATCGTCTCGGGCCGCTCGGGGTTCGGCGGGCCGACGCGGCTGCTGCGCCCGGTGCAGTAGACCGTCGCGCCGGCCTCGCCGAGCGCGCGCGCGATCCCGCGCCCGGCGCCGCGCGTAGCGCCGGCGACGAGGGCGACTCTTCCCTTGAGCGTCGTCATCGGCGCAAGCCTACGCGGCGTCCGTGGTGGGAGCGAGCGGGCGCCCGGATGCGCGGCCCGCGGACGTCGGTTAGCATTCCTCGCCGGAGCACGGGCAGGCTGTGAGGAGCAGAGAGGAGCATCGAGATGGCTGATGGGCCCTGGCCGACCGCGTTTCTCAGCTACAGCCACGCCGACGGCGCGGTGCTGGACGAGACGCTGCCCTTCCTGGAGGCGGAGGAGCCGAGCGCGCGGCTCGCGGTGTGGCACGACCGCCGGATCCGAGGCGGCGAGGCCTGGTACCAGGAGATCGACGCGCGCCTGACCTCGGCGCGCGTCGCGGTGCTGTTCGTCTCCGAGCGCTTCCTCCGCTCGGACTTCTGCATGCGCGAGGAGGCGCCGGTGCTCGTCCAGCGGCACCGGGTTGGCGAGCTCGCCCTGCTGCCCTTCCTCGTCGAGAGCTGCGACTGGCAGCGCGAGCCCTGGCTGCGGCGGCTGCAGATGCTGCCGCGCGAGGCGCGCCCGCTCGACCACCCGCAGGTGGATCGGGAGGCCGCGCTGCGGGAGCTCGCGCGACGCGTGCGCGAGCTGGCTTCCGGCCCCGCCGTCGTCCCGTCTCCGCTGGCGGAGCAGCCGGACGCGTGCTTCGACCTGGCCCGCCTCCCCGAGACCGGCTCGCTGCTCTTCGGCCGCAACGACGAGGTCGCGCGGCTCGACCGCGCCTGGGACGGGCGCGAGGGCAACGTCGTCGTGCTGACCGCGGGCGGCGGCGCGGGCAAGTCGACCCTGCTGCGGGTGTGGTGCGAGCTCCTCGCCCAGGAGGGCTGGCGCGGCGCCGAACGCGCCTTCGCGTGGTCGTTCTACAGCCAGGGCACGGGACGCCTGATCTCCGCCGACGCCTTCGTCGACTCGGCGCTGAGGTGGTTCGGCTTCGAACCGCCCGCGGAGATGTCGGCCTGGGATCGCGGGGAGCGCCTGGCCGAGCTCGTCGCCGAGCGCCGCACGCTGCTGCTGCTGGACGGCGTCGAGCCGGTGCAGTCGAGCTCGCCCGCCGACCGCGGGTGCGTGCGCGACCCGGCGCTGAACGCGCTGCTCGACCGGCTGGCGCACGGGCATCCCGGGCTCTGCGTGGTGACGACGCGCGAACCGGTGACCGACCTCGCGCGCTTCGCGAGCCCGGCCGTCGAGCAGCACGACCTGGAGCGCATCTCCGCGCAGGCGGGGCGCGCGCTCCTCCGCAGCGCCGGGGTCCGGGGCGAGGCCGACGAGGTCGAGGCCGCGGTCGAGCGGCTCGGCGGTCACGCCCTGGCGGTCCGCCTGCTCGCCAGCTACGTCGCCGACACGCCCATGCGCCGCGTCGAGTCGCTCGCGCAGCGAGACGGAGACGACTCCGAGGAGCGCCTGCCCGAAGGCCTGGACGCCCACGCCGCCCGCATGCTGCAAGCCTGGGCCGCGCGCTTCGGCGCGGGCCCCGAGCTCGACCTCCTGCACCTGCTCGGCCTCTTCGACCGGCCGGCCGGGGGCGTGCAGCTCGACGCGCTGGCGCGGCCGCCCGCGGTGCCCGACCTGACCTCCGCCCTAGCCGGCGCCGAGCGCGCGCCCGTGCTGGAGCGACTCCGGGCCGCGGGTCTCGTCGCGCCCGAGAGCCGGCGCTCGGACCTGGTCGACTGCCACCCGCTGGTGCGCGAGTTCTTCGGGTGGCACCTGCGCGAGGCGAGCCCGCTGGCCTGGCGCAGCGGACACGATCGGCTGTTCGAGCACCTGCTGGACACGAGCGCGGCCGAGCCGGAGACGCGCGTGGAGCTCGAGCCGATCTACGACGCGATCGCGCACGGGCAGCAGGCCGGACGGACCGAGCAGGCCTTCCAGGTCTACCTGGAGCGCGTCTGCCAGGGCGACCGGTACTACGCGACGCAGAAGCTCGGCGCCCACGCGGCCGAGCTCGGCTGCCTGGCGCACTTCTTCGCGGGCGCGGCGTTCGAGCCGCACGGCGACCTGCCGTTCGGCGCGGACAGCCTGCTGCTGCACCAATACGGACACTCGCTCGTCGCGATCGGTCAGCCGGATGAGGCGCAGCCCCTGCTCGAGCAGGCGGTTCGGCTCCGTATCCGCGGCAACGCTCTGCCGCAGGCGGCCACGAGCGCGAAGAAGCTCTGCGAGCTGGAGATCGCGCGCGGGCGGCTGAAGTGGGCCGTGTCGGCGGGCGGGGTGGCGAGCGAGCTCGCGCGGCGCGGCGGAGACCTCAGCGCCTGGGTCGAAGCGGCGGCTAGCCTGGCCCACGCCGTGCACCAGTCGGGAGATCCGCAGCAGGCGCTCGATTTCTACCGCTCGGCCGAGGAGGCGCAGGCGACGATCCCGCCGTACCACCGCCAGCTCTACTCGCTGCGCGGGTTTCGGTTCTGCGACCTTCTGCTGGAGCTGGGGCACACCGACGACGTGGTCCAGCGGGTCCAGCAGCCGCTCGAGATCGCGACGCGATTCGGCCCGCTCGACACGGGGCTCGCGCTGATCAGCCGGGCGGGCGCGCGGCTCGCGCTCGGCGATGCAGTCGGGGCGTCCGAGGACGTCGAGCACGCGATCACCGCCCTGCGGCACGCCGGCCACCGCGAGCATCTGCCGCTCGGGCTCCTCGCCCGCGCCGAGCTGCGCCGCGTGCGGGGCGAGCTGGATCCCGCGCGCGACGACCTGGACGAGGTGCTCTCGATCGCGACCCGCTGGGGCGTCCGGCTGCACGCGGTCGACGCGCGGCTGGAGCTTGCGCGCGTTCACCTCGCGCGCGAGAACGTCCGGCTCGCCGCACCCGCGCTCGGGCAGGCCCGCAGCTCGATCGACGACATGGGCTACCGTCGCCGCGAAGCGGCGCTCGCGGGGCTGGAGCAGCGCCTGGCCGAGCTCCGGGCGTAACTCCTAGCGCTCGACCGCCTCGACCTGGCTTACCGTCCACCAGGACGAGCGCGCGTCCAGCACGCGCTGGCGCTGGATCGAGACCTTGCCGATCGGCGCCGCGCCCTGCACGCGACCGTCGGGGCCGGCGTCCAGGTACACCGACACCCGATCCCCCTCCCACGAGCCCACGTGCATCCGCAGGCGGCCGGACTCCTGCTTGACCGTGGCGTCGACCCAGCCGAGGCGCAGGTCCTCTTCCCAGTCGGCGGGTCCGCCTTCGAGGTGCAGCTCGCGGATGACCTCGATGCGCTCCCCGTCCGGCAGCGTGCCCGAGAGCAGGATCAAGCTCTTGCCGCTGGAGAGCTGCAGCGCGAAGCGCCCGTCCTCGTCCAGCTCGACCGCCGGCCGGTCGTCGGTGTAGCGCTCGAACCGCCCGGGGAGCCGCGCCGCGGTGAAGCCGGCGGGCGGCTCGCCGTCGACGGTGAAGCGGCCGGACAGCTCCGCTCCCGCCAGGCCGCGCGCGTCGAGGTCCAGCCGGCTGGTCTCGCCGTCCGCGACGTCGACGTTCCAGCGGAAGTCCTTCTGTTCGTCGGTGCGGGCGATCGACATGATCTCCCCCGAGGGCTCCTCCAGGAGCGCCTCGACGTGCCAGGAGCCGGGCATCAAGCCCTCGAGCCGGTAGTCGCCCAGCTCGTCGGTGCGCACGAAGACCGGGCGCCCGTCGCCGCAGGTCGCGGCGACCACGAGGCCCTTGGGCCCGTGGCCCAGCGGCGGAGTCACCGTGCCCGCGACCGTGCCGCCGTGCGTCAGCTGCAACTCGATGCCGGTCGTCGCCGCGTCCGCCGTGAGGTCGAGCTCCGCTTCGCCGCGCGCCCAGCCCGGCGCACGCGCCAGCACGAAGACGTGCTTCCAGTCGGGGTCGAAGGCGCAGGAGAAGCGACCGTCGGCGTCGGCCGTCACCAGGCGCGCGTCGTTCCGCAGGAAGCGCATCGGGAAGCCGTACCGCAGCGGGATGAAGCCGTCGCGGTGGTAGGCGAGGTCGATCCGCGCGCCCGCCACCGGCTCGCCGTAGGCGACGACGCGGCCCTCGAGCCTCGGCTCCGGCTCGAGCTCGACGGTGAGCTCCGCGGGGATCTCGTCGCGGGTCCAGGGGCCGAAGTAGACCGACTGGTAGCCGCGCCGACGGACGAAGAGGCGGATGGACCCCGGCGGCAGGTCCAGTAGGAGTCGCCCTTCTCCGTCCGCCGGCCGCAGGTTCTCGCCGACGATCCACGTTCCGCCTTCGGCGACCTCATAGCCCTCCGCGAGGAGCGGCATGGCGTGGGCCTCGGTCAGCGGGTCCCCGGTCCGCCCGTCGACGACTTGCAGCGCGATCGTGTGCCGCGGCGTGAGCTCGAGGCGCAGGTCGCGCTGGCCGCGCGTCGCCCGGATCGCGGGGCTCATGCTGTGCTCGCCGCTCGGGTCGCGCGCCACGAAGTCGACCGACTGCGCGCCGCCGGGCGGGTAGACGAAGCGGCCGCGGTCGTCGGCTTCGACGACGCCCTCGTCTTCGGTCTCGATGGCGTGGTACGACACGCGCGCGCCGGCCGCCGGCTCGCCGCTCGGCCGGTAGACGACGCCTTCGAGCAGCTCCTGGCGCGGCAGGTCCTCGAGCACCAGCGTGCCGGCGTCGGTCCACGAGCCGAGCCGGACGGTGAGCTCGTCCGACACGGTCCACAGCCGACCCTCGGCGCCGACCAGCAGGCGGCACGCACCGACCGCCGCGCCTGGGAAGCGAAACGCGCCGTCGGCGCCGGAGACCGCGAGCGGACGGCGCACCTCGGCGTCGGGGCCGGCGAGCCGCAGCTCGTCGACGTCGGCGACCAGCGCACCGCGCGAGAGGAGGATCGCGGCCCCCTCGACCGGCAGCCCGGCCGCGTCGACGACATAGCCGAGCACCGCGCCGCCGCGCTCCAGCTCGACGTCGCCGAGGTCGGTCGTTCCGTGCCACCGGGGTTCCGACGCGACGAACGCGGTGGCGCGCATCGGCGCGGACGCGCGGAAGGTCATCTCCCAGGTCGTCTGGCTGGAGCCCCGGACGAAGCGGTCGGGGATGTCGATCCGCGCCTGGCCGGCGCCGTCGGCGAGGCCGAAGCAGTCCGCGCCGCGGGGCTCGCCGCTGACGTAGACCGAGCGGAGCTCGGCCCCTGCGAGCGCTCCCCCGGCCTCGTCGATCAGGCGCGCGAAGACGGTCGTGACCTCGGGCTCGGCCGCTGGAGCCGGCACGGGCGCG
>JBCCGI010000007.1:0-167402 GCA_039029355.1 Planctomycetota bacterium | reverse complement strand
GCCGCGCCCGCGCAGCGACCCGCGGCGGGCTGCGGAGCCGGCGCGGCGGCGCGCGGCTGGGCCTGGGCGTGCACCGGCTGCCCGTGCGACGGCACCTGGGTGCGCGTGTGGGCCGGTCTCGGCGGGGCCGGCTGCGGCTGCGCCTGGGGCTGCGGGAGGGCCGGCTGAGGCTGCTGCCTCTGCGGCCTCGGCTGAGGTTGCGGCTGCGGTTGCGGCTGGCGCTGCGGTTGTGGCTGAGCCTGCGGCTGCGGCTGAGCCTGCGGCTGAGGCTGAGCCTGCGGCTGAGGCTGAGCCTGCGGCTGAGGCTGAGCCTGCGGCTGAGGCTGAGCCTGCGGCTGCGGCTGAGCTTGCGCTTGCTGCTGAGCCTGGAGCTGCTGCGCCTGCGCCGCCGCGCGCCGCATCGCCTGGGCCTTGGCGGCCTTGGCCGAGCGCAGCTCGATCGCGACCACCTTCTCCTCGAGCGCCGCGAGGCCGTTCAGGATCTGCTCGACCTCGCTGCCCACGCTCTTGAGCCCGGCTTCGAGGCGGCCCGAGAGGCGCCCGCCGAGCTGGTCGAGGCTGGCGGCCATCCGGTAGAGCGCGTCCTCCTTGCCGTCGTTCGCCTTGGCCGAGCGCTGGAAGGCGCCGGTGAGCTCCTCGACCTGGTCCTGGACCGTCGAGACCGAGTCGCGCAGGTGGTCCATGTCGCCGCAGATCTGCGAGGTGACCAGCGAGAGGTCGACGTCCTCGTCCTGCATCTGGTTCAGCATGCGGGCGACCCGCAGCACGATGCGCGCCACGAAGCCCGCGGCGAAGACCAGCAGGCCGCAGGCCAGCACGGTGTCGGCCGCGACGCCGTTCTTGGCGACCAGCGCCGCGAGCTCGCCGCCCTCGCGGGAGACGTGCGGTGCGGCGAGCAAGCCCGCCCCAGCGACCGCGGCGACGAAGCCGGCGAACAGAAGGAGGTTCGCGCCCGAGCTGCCGACACGGATCCGGTCCGTGGCGTCGGCGGGGCTCGGCGAGTGGGTCTCAAAGGTGGTGGATTCGTCGGTCATGCTTTCTCCCGGGATGAGCTGGGGAGAGGGGCCCCGAGCCGGCGTGTCGATCCAGGCTTCCCTGCCCTGGATACGGGGTGACAGGCACCCATCGGGCTCGCGCAGAGCCGTTCTTGAGGGGATCGGCAGTTCCCGCCGGGCCCCCCGCTCGCCCGTGCTTGGGGGTGCGGCTAGACTGGCCGCGTGGCGAAGGATCGCACCATCCAGGGCACCGCCGTTTCCCCTGGGCTGGCCCTCGGGCCGGTCCACGTGGTCCAGGCGGATCCCGAGAAGGTTCCCACCTGGAGCGTGGGCAAGGAGGGCGTCCCCCAGGAGGTGGGGCGCCTGGCCCAGGCCGTCCAGGTGGCCTCCCAGGCGCTCGAGCGGCGCCAGGAGCAGGTCGCCAAGGAGGTCGGCGAGAAGGACGCCGAGATCTTCGCCGTCCACCGGATGATCCTGCAGGACCCGACGTCCCTGCGGCAGGTCGAGACGATGATCGTCGAGGACCTGATCAACGCCGAGTCTGCGGTGCAGTCGCTCATCCGCCGCTTCGAGGCGATGACCGACGTCAGCGACCCCTGGCGCCACGTGCTGGACGCGCTGCTGCGGGGCGACCGCGAGGCGGTGCTCTCCAGCCAGGAGAAGGTCATCCTCGCGGCACACGAGCTGACCCCCAAGGTGATGACCTTCGTGGAGCGCGAGCGCGTCCTCGGCGTCGTGACCGAGACCGGCGGGCGCTTCTCGCACGGGGCCGTGCTGGCGCGGTCCTTCGGCGTTCCGTGCGTGGTGGGGGTGGCGAACCTGGTCTCGCGCCTCGAGCAGGGGCTCCTTGTCGCCGTCGACGGGGACCTCGGGCAGGTGCAGCTCCGGCCCGATCAGGAGCAGGTGGACCAGCTCCTGGTCCGCAAGCAGCGTCTGGAGGACCGCTTCGAGGCGCTGCGCGCGAACGCGGGGCTCCCGGCGGAGACGATCGATGGGCACCGGATCGACGTCCAGGTGAACCTGGAGAGCGTGCGCGACCTGGAGATGTTCGACATCGGCCACTGCGATGGCCTGGGGCTGCTGCGGACCGAGTTCCTGTATATGGAGCGCCCGGAATTCCCCTCCGAGGAGGAGCAGTACCGGCTCTACCGCCGGATCCTGGCGGGGCTGGGCCCGCTCCCGGCGGTGCTGCGGGCGCTCGACATCGGCGGCGACAAGCCGCTGCCCTACTTCCACACGCCCAACGAGCCCAACCCCGCCCTCGGCTGGCGCGGCATCCGGATCACGCTGGAGTGGCGCGACCTCCTGCGGGTGCAGCTGCGGGCCTTCCTGCGCGCCAGCTCCCTAGGGGATCTGCGGATCCTGCTCCCGATGGTCACGAGCCTCGAGGAGATCCAGGACGTCTACCAGGTCTTCTGCGAGGTGCGCGACGAGCTCGGCGAGCAGGGCTACGAGGTCGGCGACAACGTCCCTGTCGGGGTCATGATCGAGGTGCCGTCGATGCTCTTCTGCCTCGACGACGTGCTGGAGCAGGTCGACTTCGTCAGCGTTGGCACCAACGATCTGGTGCAGTACCTGCTGGCGGCGGACCGCGATAACCCCTGGGTGTCGCGGCTCTACGAACCACAACATCCGGCCGTGCTGCGGGCGCTCAACACGGTTGCCAAGGCCGCCCGGCAGCACAACAAACCCGCTTCGGTGTGCGGGGACCTCGCCGGAGATCCTGCGATGGCGGTCCTTTTGGTCGGCATGGGGTTTCACGCCGTCAGCGTCGCCTCCCACTTCCTGGGCGACATGAAGTACGCGGTACGCAGCGTCACCTACGCCGAGGCCAGCGAGTTTGCGGACCAGGCGCTGGCCCAGATCTCCGCCGACGGCGTCAAGGGCGTCCTAAGTCGCGTTCGAGAGAGGCTCTACGACGAGAAAGTGGTCGAGCCGGACACCACTCGGTAACGCGCGTTCAACGAGAGCGCACGTCCGGCGTGCGCGCTACCAACGGCCTTCGCTCGGCGCTACAATCGCCCATGTCTGGTGGAAGGCTCGTCCCCCCGGCGAGCTGGACGACAACGGTCTTTCCTTCGGCCGGAAAGGCCCGGCAGCCACCGGACACCGCGAGTCGAGAAGGAGAGGAGTCACCGTGACCGGATCGCGAGGGGGAGGAAAGTCGGCGCCGCGTCGTGGACGCTGGTCGGCGCACGAGCAGGCTAGGCTCAAAGAGCTGTATGGCCTGCGGGACGATTCGTTGATTGCACGCGAGCTGAACCGCCCGGTTCACAGCGTGCGCAAGATGGCCGAGGCGCTCTTCCCCGAGCGCAAGCGCGCCGGACCCTGGACCGCCCGCGAGGTGCAGGAGCTGAAGCGCTACCTCGGTGCGACCAACCGCGAGGTGATCGCGCGCATCCTGGGTCGTCCGATGGATGAGGTCGAGCGCCAGATCCTTGCGCTCGGTCGCCTCCAGACCGACGCGCCCTGGGGCCGCGAGGAGGTCGCCCGGCTCAAGCGCCTCTACGGCACCCGTACCGACGACGACCTGGCGCTGATCTTCGGCCGCCCGGTCCGCTCGATTCAGCAGCTCGCCGAGCAGTGCGCCCTTGCCAAGGACAAAGCCTTCCTGCGCAAGCTCAAGGGAGAGTCCGCCACGCGCATGCCGCGCTGGGGAGATACCGAGCTCCAGACCCTGAAGGAGCTCTACCCCCGCGTCTCGAACCTCGAGATCGCGCGACGGCTCAACCGCTCCGTGAAGAGCGTGGTCTCCAAGGCCCACAACATGGGGCTGCGCAAGGACCGCGAGCGGCTGCGGGAGATGGGGCGCCAGAACGTCCGGCTCCGCTACCGCGACGACTCGGACGGAGAGGGCTAGCCCGCCTCCTCGCGAGCCCCCGGCGCCGTGGTCCTCGGCGCCGGGGGCTCGCGAACGTGCGCTACCCGGCCACCATCGGCCGGGTGCTGCGTGCGAACTCGGCTGTTTAGCCCCGCCGGGCGCGGCGGAAGGCCTGCGCCTCGGCGCAGCCGTCGGCCAGTAGCTGGTCCAGCCGCCCCAGGATCGCCCCGTTGTCGTCGGGCGGGCGGCGCTCCAACTCGGCGCGGTACTCGGGCAGCCGGTAGAGGAAGTCGCCGACCGTGTCCGGCGTCGCGGCGCGCCCGTTCTTGCCGCAGCCCAGGTCGTCGAGCAGCAGCGCGTTGAGCTCCTGCTCGAACTGGCCCGCCATCGGCAGCGCGAGGTAGGGCTTGTGCAGGTGCAGCGCCTCGGTCAGCAGCGTGAAGCCCGCCGTGGCGATCACCGCCTTGGCGCCGGCCAGGGCGTCGAGGAAGCCATCGCGGCTGGGAGCGCGGTGCTCGAGGTTGCCGGCCGTGCCCTCGTCGCCCGAGCCGTAGACGACGAAGCGCTCGCGCGGCAGGTCGTTCAGGTAGCCGAGGAAGGCGTCGAAGCCGTGCGTGAAGTACACCAGCACGTGCCCGTCGTCGCGCGGCTGCTTCGCGAGGACCTCGCGCCGCAGGATCGGCGGGAAGAGGAAGGTGCGCTCGTTCTTGACCTCTCCGAACCAGAACGTGGTCACCAGCGACACGTCCGGCTGCGGCACGAGCGAGCGGATCACCGTCTCGGTCAACAGCGCCTCCTTGCGCAGCCCCTCGGGGCAGGGGTAGCGCATGTAGCGCATGCGGTGCTGGTTGTCGATCGTCACGAGCGGCACGTCGTAGCGCGGCGCCAGGTACGCGGTGATCGGCTCGAAGTCCGTGATGGCGACGTCGGGGGCGAAGTCGCGGAACACCTCCCGCATGCGCCGGACGCTGGCGGCTCCCTCGCTGATCTTCGCCAGGTTCTCGGTGACGGTCTTCCGCACCGAGACCTGGTTGTCGACGCTGGCGATCGAGAGCCCCTCGATCTCGATCAGCTCGAAGTCGTCCTTCAGGTTGCGGTACCCGCGGTCGTAGCTGGCCCCGAGGACCTCGTGCCCCGACTCCAGCAGGTGGGTCATCATCTCGCGCGAGCGCGACGAGTGGCCGGAGCCTTCGCCCGAGAAGCCGTAGAGGATGCGCGCCATCGCCGTCGTCTCTGCGCTAGAAGTCGAGCGCCGGCCGTGCCTCGGCGGTGACCGTCGCGTAGGCCGCCAACAGGCGGTGCAGCACCGGCCCCGGCCGGCCGCTGCCGACGGTCTGGCCTTCGACCTCGACGATCGGAACCGCGGCCCGCGACGAGCTGGTGAGGAACATCTCGTCCAGGCGCTCGATGTCGTCCAGCCGCGGCGCGACGAGCTCGACCGGCACGCCCTCGCGCTCGGCGAGCTCGAGGAAGATGCCGCGCTGGATGCCGCCGAGCATGCCGGCCGGAGCGGTCAGCAGCGCGCCGTCCCGCACGGCGAACACGTTGGAGCTGGAGCCCTCGAGGATGCACCGGTCGTCGTCGACGAGGAGGTGCTCGTAGCAGCCGCGGTCGCCGGGCCCCGAGCCGCGTCGACGGGCGATCCACTCGTTGCGCTTGATGTGCGGCGTCATGCGGCCGAGGCCGTGCGCGATGCCGACGCGGGCTCCCCGCTCCATCAGCTCCGCGGGCACGGGGCGATACGGCGCGAGGGCCAGCAGCACCCGCGTCTCGACGCCGAGGACGGTCGTCGGGTGTTCGAAGATGTCCAGGCGCAGGCGCTCGTCGCCGGGAAAGGCCGTGGCGGCCTCGTGCAGCCCGCGGCGCAGCAGCTGTTCGTCGACCGGCTCGGACCAGCCCAGGTCCATCGCGCTGCGCTGCGCGCGGGAGAGGTGGCGCTCCAGGTAGAGGAAGCGGTTGTCCGCAAACGTGCGCATGCCCTCGTAGATGCCGTCGGGCAGGTCGAGCTGGTGCAGGTCGGTGACCCCCGCCGGCGCCTCGAGGCGCCGCGTCTCGTCGGGCAGGGCGGCGAAGAGCTCCATTCCTTCGATCATGGGTCGGAGTCTACCCCGGCGCGCCGCTAGAACGGCTGCGGCAGGATGCCGAACGCGCTCGGTGCCCCGGCCACGATCTGTCCGTCGGCGCGCAGCGCGACCGGCTGCACGTGCAGCGTGAAGGACTCTTTGGGGAACGTCAGCGCCGGCACCTCGCGCGCCAGGCTCAGGGTGCCCGAGGCGGGCAGCTCGACGCGCCCGAGGTGCGAGTAGGGCGCCAGCACGAGCAGCGGCCCCGCGGCGGTCAGCACGTCGGTCGTGTCGGCGAAGAACGAGTAAACCAGCAGCACGACGTCGCCGGGGGCGCCGTCGACCGTCAGCGTCTGCACGTCGCCGAACACCATCGGCGAGGAGCTCGACACCGAAACGGCCGCGCCGGGGTGCTCGTTGATCAGGCCGCCCGCGAGGTCGAGCAGCCCCGGCCCGGGGCTCCCCGCGGCTCCGCAGAGCGAGCTGCCTCCGGCGCCTCCGGAGAGCGAGTTGTCGAGGCCCTCGTACACCGGAAAGAGCCCGGCCAGGCGCAACCCCGCGCCCCCGTCTCCGCCGCGCGGGCACGTGACCGGGTCCGCCGCGTCGCCGCCGCCGCCGCCGACGAGCTCGGACCCGGCCAGGAACAGGAAGCCGGCCTCCATCGCGATGCCGGCCCCGCCCGGCTCCGCCGGCGCGCCGTCGCCGCCGACGAAGCGCGACCGGTGCGCCCAGACGTTGGAGCTCTTCACCGCGAGGCCCGCGCGGCCCGCGCCGCCGGTCAGCTCGACGCCTACCAGGATCAGCCGCGCCCCCTGGGTCGTGGCCGCGTCCGCCGCGGCGTGCGGCGCGCCGAAGCTGCAGCGCTCGACCCAGATGTGCCCCACGCCCGAGTTTGCGTGCAGGGTGGCGACCTCGGTCGCCGGCGTCTCGGGCGCCTCGCTCGCGTGCAGCCCGCGCAGGAACGACCACTGCGAGCCCGCCAGCTCGCGCACCTCGACCGGCCCGCGAACCTCGACCTGCGCGCCCTGGTTGGCCTCGACCGACACGCTCTTCCCCTTTACGACGAAGCCGGGATAGACGCCGTCCGCCACCAGGATGCGATCGCCTTCGAGGGCGGCGTCGACGGCGGGCTGGATGGCGGTGAAGTCCACCCCCGGGCCGCCGTCGTCGTCGACGACGATCACGTGGCCGGTGAACTGGGCCTGGAGCGGGGCGGCCAGGAGGAGCAGGGGGAGGAGAGCGGTGGCGCGCATGCCCCGATTGTACGGGCCGCGGTCGAGCCCGCCGGTTCGGGCCGGTCCGGAACGGGGCGAAGCGTGCCGCTTGAAGGGGCACGCCACTAGACTGCACGCCCATGGAGGTCGTCCTCGTCCACCCCGAGATCCCGCACAACACCGGCTGCGCCGCGCGCCTGGCCGCGGCCACCGGCACGCGGCTGCACCTGGTCGAGCCGCTGGGGTTCTCGCTCGACGATCGCTACCTGAAGCGCGCCGGGCTCGACTACTGGCCGCTGGTCGACCTGGTGGTGCACCGCGACTGGACGCGCGCGGCCGCGGCGCTGGGCGAGGGCTCGACCCGGCCGCTCGAAGAGCGGCTACGCCTCTTCACCGCGCGCGGCGGCGACTCGCTGTTCGCCGCCGGGTTCGCGGCCGACGACCTGCTGGTGTTCGGCGCGGAGTCCAGCGGGCTGCCGGCCGAGCTGCTGGAGCGCTACGCGGCGCGCCGCGTCTACATCCCGATCCGGCCCGGCGTCCGCAGCCTGAACCTTGCGAACGCGGTGTCGGTCGCGCTCTACACCGCGCTGGTGGCGGCCGGCGTCGACCTGCCCGACAACGACGGCTCGTACGCGCCGCACCCCGAGCGCGACGCCGACCTCTTCGCCTCGGACGTGGCCGTGCGTCGGGACCCATGAAGGCGCAGACCCGCAGGCCGCGCAAGGGCGAGGAGCTCGAGCTGACGATCGAGCGCCTCGACGCCAAGGGCCAGGGCGTCGGCTTCTGGCCCGCAGACGGCGAAGACGCGCGCCGCGAGCGCGTGCGCGTGCGCGGTGGGCTCCCCGGCGCGCGGCTGCGCGTCGCGGTGCTGCGCAAGCGCAAGGGCGCGCTCGACGCGCGGCCGCTCGACCAGCTAGCGCCGAGCCCGAACGCCGTCCCGCCGCGCTGTCCGCACACCTCGAGCTGCGGCGGCTGCAGCCTGCAGGAGCTCGAATACGGCGCCCAGCTCGAAGCGCTGCAGGAGCTCTTCGAGCGCACGCTCGCGCCGCTCCTCGACGTCGCCCCCTGCGAGGTGACGCCGATCGTGGGCGCCGACGAGCCCTTCGGCTACCGCAATAAGATGGACTTCACCTTCGCGAGCCGCCGCTGGGTCGAGCCCGACGAGCCCGAAGGCGTCGACGCGAGCTTCGCCGTCGGCCTGCACGTGCGCGGGCTCTACCGCAAGGTGCTCGACGTCGAACGCTGCGAGATCGCCTTCCCCGGGGCGAGCGCGATCCTCGGCACCGCGCGCCAGCTCGCGCGCGAGCGCGGGCTGACGCCGTGGGATCTGGAGGCGCACACCGGGCTCCTCCGGCACCTGGTGCTGCGCCGCTCCGAGGCGACCGGCGAAGTGCTCGTGCACCTGGTCACCTCGGACGAGACGCCGGCGGAGGTCGAACCCTACGCCCGGGCGATCCTCGCCCGGCACCCCGAGATCGCGACCCTCGTGCACAGCGTGAGCACGCGCGCCGCCACCGTCGCGGTGGGGGAGAGCGAGCGCGTGCTGGCCGGCAGCGGGTGGATCGAAGAGCGCCTGGCGGGCCTGTCGTTCCGCGTCTCCGCGGGCTCGTTCTTCCAGACGAACACGCGCCAGGCCGAACGCCTCGCCGCCCTTGTGCGCGAGCGCGCCGGCGCCGGCGAGATGGTGTACGACCTGTGCTGCGGCGCGGGCGCGCTCGGACTGGCGGTGACGGCGGGCTCCGACCGGCGGCTCTTCGGCTTTGAGCTGGTGCCCGAGGCCGTCGCCGACGCGCGCTGGAACGCCGAGCGCAACGGCCTCGGCGCGGCGACCTTCGTCGAGGGCGACCTGGCCGAGACGCTCCCCGGCGGCAGCTATCCGCCGCCCGATGTCTGCCTGGCCGACCCGCCGCGCGCGGGGCTGCACCCCAAGGTGGTGGCCGAGCTGCGGCGGCTCGCTCCGCCGCGGCTGGTCTACGTTTCCTGCAATCCGGCGGCGGCGGTGCGCGACCTCGTGCCGCTGGTCGAGGACGGCTACGCCGTGCGCTCGATCGAGCCGCTCGACCTCTTCCCGCACACCCCGCACCTGGAGTGCGTGGTGACGCTGGAGCGCCCATGAGCGGCGGCGGACGCTCCGGAGGGCGCGGCGGAGCCGGTGGGGAGAGCCCCGCTGTCTCGCCGTACGGCGGCCTCTGCGCGGCCTGCCGGCACGCGCGGACGATCACCTCGGCCAAGGGCAGCGTCTTCGTCCGCTGCTCCTACTCCGACCGCGATCGCGCCTTCCCCAAGTACCCGCCGCAGCCGGTGTTGGTCTGTTCGGCCGCGGAGCGTTAGCCTCAGGAGCGATGTCGGGAGAGCTGCGAGTGGTTCCGGGGACGATGCTGGCGGCCTGGCCCGATCTGGTCGACCCGAACTTCATGCACTCGGTCGTGCTGATGTGCCAGCACAACGGCGACGGGGCGTACGGGCTGGTCGTCAACCGCGCGACCGAGGTCACGACGCGCGCGCTGCTGCCCGACCACCCGGACCTGGGCAAGGTGACCTTCCCGGTGTTCCTCGGCGGCCCGGTCGCGCACGACTCGATGCAGTTCGTGCACACGGCGCCGGACGAGATCCCAGGCGGCCTGTCGCTGGACGGGCGCATCTGGCTCGGGGGCGACCTCGCCTCGCTCGGCCGCTTCATCGCGCGCGATCCCGACGGGGCGCGCGGCCGCGTGCGCGTCTTCGTCGGCTACTCGGGGTGGGGCAGCGGGCAGCTGGAGCGCGAGCTGAAGACCGGCTCGTGGCTCCCGGCGCCGCTGTCGGTCGAGGCGCTCTTCGGCGACGACCAGGAATCGACCTGGCGCAGCGTCGTCCGTTCGATCGGCGAGGAGGGCGAGGACCTGCAGAACCTGCCTCCCGATCCGAGCTGGAACTGATGGACCTTCGACGTCTGCGGAATGGAGCCCCCCCGGCTCCGTAGGGGGCGCGCGAGGGATGACGATCACGGCCCCCAAGCAAACGGAGCAAACGGTGCGCTCGGCGGGCGACGCGCCGCAGCCCAAGGGCTGCCGTCCGTCCTTCGGCTGCCTGGTGCGGGCGCCGCTCGGGTGCCTCTCCTTCTTCTTCGGCGCGGGCATCGTCTTCGTCTTCCTGTTGCCAGCCTCGTTCGGCCGCATGATGGGACCGAAGTGGGAGAGCGCCTTCGCCGAGCGCCACCTCGGGACGCTGACCTTCGGCGAGTTCCGCCTCGCGTGGTTCTCGCGCCAGCGCATCGAGAACGTCCTCCTGCTGGCGCCCGGCGAGGAGTATGTCGCGAGCGCCGACGTCGAGCTGCCCGCCCTGTGGGACCTGTTCGATGGGCTCGGCGACCGCTACCTGGGCCCGCTCTCGATGGACCTCAGCGCCGCGCTCGTCACCGACGCGAACGGGTCGCTCAACCTCGCGCGCGCCTTCGAGGAGCGCGCCGAGGCCGACGTCGTTCCGTCCGCGTCCAGCCAGGCGAGCCTCTCGGGCGAGGGCCTGCGCTACCTCTTCGAGGTCGGCAGCTGGCACTTCTCTTGGGAGACGCCCGCCATGCACGCCGCCGGGCGCGAGCTGAACCTGACGCTGGAGAAGGGGCGCCTCGAGCTGGCGAACGGCGACCGGAGCGACTTCTCCGGCAGCGGCACGGCGCGCTGGTCGTTCCGCACCGAAGCCGGGCAGATCAAGGGCGAGGGACCGGTCGAGGTCGAGGTGACCTTCGACGAGCTGCAGGGCTTCCTGATGGGGCTCAGGACGCCGCACACGTTCAGCTGGTCGGTCGACGGCCTCGACGCCGCGATGCTGGCGGTGGTCGGTCCCGAACAGGTGGACTACGTGCGCGCGTTCGGCGACCGCATCGGGCGGCTGCGGCTGGAGCGCGCGGCACCGGGCGACGACACCGTGCGGGTCGAGCTGCGCAGCGAGCCGGCCGCGTTGATCCTGGAAGGGCGCGTCCGCGGCGACGCGTTCGTGCCTCCGGCGGCGGTCGCGGGCGAAGACCCGGAGGTCAGCCACGTGGGGTTCGCACTCGAGGGCTACTGGTCCGAGGTGGTCGTCGCGCGCCTGCTGCCCTTCCTCGACGGCCTGCAGCCCGCCGATCCGACCCGCATCGGGCGGCTCGAGCTGCGCGACTTCGCGCTGCCCCTCGACGGCGCGCTCGAGCGGGCCTCGGCCGACGTGACGCTGCACGTGGGGGAGGCGAGCTACACGCTCTTCCCGCACCTCGGCGCGGGGTCGCCCGAGGAGCCGTGGGACGGGCTCAGCACGGTCGCGCCGGTCCGCGTCGCGCCGCTGCGTATGCGGCTCGATGGCGGGGTGATCTTCTACCCGGACCAGACCTTCGAGCTGCGCGAGGGCGTCCTGGTCGAGCTCGGCGGCCGCTACGACCTGATCGCCGACGAGCTCGACCTGCAGGTGCGCCTGCCCGTCGCGGAAGCCACCGGGCTGACGTCGCTCGAGCTCGAGCTGCCCGAGGAGGGCCCGGTCGAGCTGATGCTCTCCGGCCCGGCGGCGGCGCCGCGCATCCGCCAGCTGCTGAAGACCGAGCCCGAGGTGCCGCAGCGGGCTGCGCCGGAGCCTCCGGCCGACCCGCCCGATCTGCCCGCGGAACCGGCCGAGGCCCCCGAGGCCGAAGAGCCCGGTGGCGGCGAGCCGCCGGGCGAAGGCGACGGCTAACCCGCCGGCTGCAGCGGCCGGCCGAGCTTCTCGCCGACCGTGCGCGCGATGTTCGTGAACAGCTCGTGGCCGTCGCGATCGTCGAGCCAGCGCTCGGTGTCCGCGTCCCAGTCGTAGTGCCAGGCGCGAACGCCCGCCGCGTACCACATCTGGTTGGCGCCCGCCTGGCGGTTCAGGATGAACTGCACGCCGTCGGCGAACTCCATCCGCACCACGCCGTCCGGCGTCGAGTAGTCGACCTCGTCGGGGTCGAAGTCCTCGAGCCAGGTGGCCGCGCGCTCGAGGCAGCGGTCGGCGAGCAGAAGGTACTGTTGGGCTTCCATCGTCCCCGGATCTTAGGCCGCTGCGGTGCGCGATGCCCGCGCTTCCGCGGGGCGATCGCCGGCTAGCCCAGGCCCATCTCGTCCACGCCCTCCTCGTCGAAGCCGAGGGCGTGTCCGAGCTCGTGGTACAGCGTCACCTGGATCTCCTGGAGCAGCACGTCGCGGTCGGCGGAGATGCGCTCCAGGTTGCGCTGGAAGAGGTAGACGGTGGGGGGGAGCTCGGCCGAGGCCTCGACCGAGGTCTCCAGCAGCGACGGCCCCACGAACAGGCCCAGGAGGTCGGGCGGCGTCTCGCGCCCGTCGCCGACGACGGCGCCGGCTCCGGGCACGGGATCGATGACGATCGCGACCCGGTTCAGCGCCTCGCGGAAGGCCTCCGGCAGCTCCTCGACGGCTGCCGCCGTCACGTTCTCGAACTCCTCGGGCGAGAGCCGCGGGGGGAGCGGGCGGCTCTCGGGGTCGAGCTCGTGAGCCTGCTGCAGCGCGCGGTCGGCGCCCTCGACGTCGCCGCGCAGGTCGCAGCAGAGCGAGAGCCGCTCGAGGCCCTCGACGCTGGGCTCGCGCTCGCACAGCTTGTCGAAGGCCGCGTGCGCCTCGTCGGTGCGCCAGCGGGCGAGGTGCAGCTCGCCGCTCGCGATCAGCACGTCCGCGTCGTCGCGGCCCGCGGGCGTCGCGTTGGCGCGGTTCAGGGCGCTCTCGGCGCGCTCGAAGTCCTCCAGGCCGAGGTAGGCCAGCGTCGCCGCGGCCCACCGCTGAGGGACGTCGTCGGCCCGCTCGAGCAGCTCGAGCGCCTCCTCCGGCTGGCCCTCCTCGAGGGCCGACCAGGCCGCATCCAGGATGTCGCTCATGACTTCTTCCGCGCGACGGCGCGGCGCTGGGCCGACTCGGCCCGCATCCGGGTCTTGGTCGCCGCGAAGCCGCAGATGGGGCAGGCGGCGAGGTCGTGCCCGCGCGCCGGACAGTGCGCGCGGCCGAACAGGATGATCTGCAGGTGGAGCTTGTTCCACGCTTCGCGCGGGAAGACGCGCTTCAAGTCGCGCTCGGTCCGCGCCACCGACGAGCCGTCGGAGAGGCCCCAGCGGGCCGCGAGGCGGTGGATGTGCGTGTCGACCGGGAAGGCCGGCACGCCGAACGCCTGGGCCATGACGACGCTCGCGGTCTTGTGCCCCACGCCGGGGAGTTCCTCCAGCTCCTCGAAGCTGCGCGGCACCTCGCCGTCGTGATCCTCCAGCAGGATGCGCGACAGCCCGGCGATGGCCTTGGATTTGGCCGGCGACAGGCCGCAGGGCTTGATGATGGCGCGGATCTCCTCGACCGAGAGCTCGACCATCTCGGCCGGCGTCGCGGCGCGCTCGAAGAGGAACGGGGTGACCTCGTTGACCTTCTTGTCGGTGCACTGCGCGGACAGCAGCACCGCGATGAGCAGGGTGAACGGGTCACGATGGTCGAGGGGGACCTCGACCTCGGCAATCAGATCGTCCAAGACGGCCTGGATGCGCTCCGCCTTCTCCGCGCGCTTCATGGCGGCCCCAGGATACCGCCCGCCGCCGCGCGCGACCGCCTAACACCGGGGACAAGCCGCGGGGAGGCCGTGCGGGCCGACCCTACTCGAGCGAGTCGCCGGACCCGGGAGCCTCGATGCGCAGCTCCAGGCCGCCGACGAACCCGAAGACGAGGTTCAGGATGACCCCGTAGAGCAGCCCGAACAGGAAGCTAAGCGCACCGTACGCGAGCGGGACGCCGATGCACATGCCGGCGCCCGCGACGAGCATGACGCCCCCCTCCTCCGCGCCGTCCGCGAGCCCCACGGCTCCGACGATGCCGAAGATGATTCCATAGAGGAGCCCTAGCACGACTCCGAGCAGGGCGCCCGCCGCGCCCATGATCTTGCCGAGGGACAGGACGCCGACCTGGGTGATTCTGTGCATAGAACGAGGATACGGTGGGGCGGCCGACAATCACCTCTCCTCCCGGCCACCAAATCCCGCGTGGGTATTAGGCTTAAGGGGCAAGCAACCCTAGCTCTCGCTCTCGCCCCTATGAAACTTCCCGGAACCCAGTGGTTCCAGCGGCGTGCTTTCCGCGCCGTCTGGGCCGATCCTGTTCGCAAAGTTCGCACTCTGGAGAGCTTTGCCGAGACCGAAGCCGACGGCGGCGCCGAGATCCGCGCCGCCATTCCCTTCGCCCAGCGCGAGCAGCTGCGCGGGCACCTCGAGCGCCACTACGAGGACGAGGTGCGCCACGCCGAGCTGTTCCGCCGCCGCGCGGCGGAGCTGCGCGCCGAGGGCGCCCTGCCGCACGACGAGGACGCGAGCTCGGACCGCGCCTTCGACCTCGAGCGCACGCGCGCCGGCGAGCTGGACTTCCACGGCTCGCTCGCCGGGTCGCCGATCGACGAGGTCGGCGAGGTGAACTACGTCGCCAAGCTGCACGTCGCCGAGTGCAAGGCGGCCGAGCTCTTCGCGGTGCACAGCTCACTGCTCGAGGACGATCCGGAGACCAAGGCGATCTTCGACGCGATCCTCGTCGACGAAAAGTACCACATGGGGTACACGGGCCAGATCCTCAAGGAGCTGCGCCGCGAGGGCCGCGCGAGCGAGGTCAAGTCGGCCCTGAAGGCCGCCAAGGGCAACCGCCTGCTGGGTGCGTGGAAGCGGCTCGGCGTCCGCTCCGGCGCCGGCTTCGGGCGGGTGACGATGTGGCTCGCCTACTACACGATCGTGCTGCCGTTCGCGCTTGTGTCGAAGCGCACCCAGCACCTCTCGGGCTGGCAGGACCCGACCGACGAGACCAAGGCGGAAGCGATCCGCGCCCAGTTCTAGCGCGGGAGCGCGGCAGGCCTTGAAGATCCTCGGCATCTCCGCCTTCCACAGCAACGCGGCCGCGGCGCTCGTCGTCGACGGGCGTTGCGTCGCCGCGGCTCAGGAGGAGCGCTTCTCGCGCCTTCCGCGGGACGCTTCCTTTCCGATGCGCGCCGTGCGACACGTGCTGGCCCAGGCGGGGCTGGCGTCGGAAGACCTCGACCTGGTGGTGTTCTACGAGAAGCCGCTGCGGCGCTTCGAGCGGCTGCTCTTCAACCAGCTCCGGCACTTCCCGGCCCCGGCGGGCGTGTTCTCGCGGACGATGTTTACGTGGCTCGGCGACCGGCTGTGGCTCAAGAACCGCATCGGCTCCGAGATCGGCGTGCCGGTCGACCGCGTGCGCTTCACCAGCCACCATCAAGCCCACGCCGCGAGCGCGTTCTTCCCGTCGCCCTTCGACCAGGCGGCCGTGCTGGTCGCCGACGGAGCGGGGGAGCGCAGCACGACCAGCCTCTCGCGTGGCGACGGCACCGAGCTGGAGCTCCTGACCGAGATCGCCTTCCCGCACTCGCTCGGGCTGTTCTACTCGGCCTTCACGCAGTTCCTGGGCTTCGAGCCCGACCGCGACGAGCACCTGGTCGAGGCGCTGGCCGCCCACGGAACGCCGCGCTTCGAAAAGGAGGTCGGCGAGCTGCTACGGCTGGCCGACGACGGCAGCTTCGAGGTCAAGTCCGACGCGTTCCGCTTCGCCTTCGACCACGAGCAGATGTTCGGCGAGGAGCTGGAGGAGATCTTCGGCAAGGCGCGCATCCCCGGCGCACCGCTCGACCTGACCGTGGACTCCTGCCCCGAAGCCGACCTCGCCGCGAGCGTGCAGCGGCGCGTCGAGGACGCGTTGCTCGGGCTCGCGCGCGAGCTGAAGCGGCGCGTGCCGGCCGACGATCTGTGCGTTGCGGGCACGCTGGGTCTGAACCAGACCGCGATGGCGCGGCTGCTCCGCGAGGGGCCCTTCGACAACCTCTTCGTGCAGCCGGCCGCCGACGACGCGGGCGGTGCGTTGGGCGCGGCGCTGTTCGCGTGGCACGTCGAGGCCTCCGGTGGCGAGCGCTGGCGACAGAACGGCGCCCTCGGCGTTGAGCCGCGCGGCGACGTGCCCGAGGAGGCGAGCACGTTCGCGAGCTCGTCGGAGCTGACCACCGCCGTGTCCGCGGCGCTGCGCGACGAGGAGCTCGTCGGGTGGGTGCGCGGGCGTTCCGGCTTTGGCCCGGGCAGCTTCGGCCAGCGCGTCTGCCTGGCGATCCCAGGCGCGAAGGGCGACGTGCGCGACGCGCTCGCCCGCGGTCTGGCGCCGCGCGAGCCCTTCCTGCCGCTGCCGGTCCTGGTGCGCACCGAGCGCGCCGCGGAGCTCCTTGACCTGCCCGAAGGCGCCGCCGGTCCGCTGCGCTATGGCCAGCTCGCGGTGCCGGCGACCGCGCGCCTCCGCGACGCGGCGCCCGCGTGCGTCGCGCCGGACGGCACCGTGCGGCCGCGGGTGGTGAGCGCGGGCGACGAGCCCGAGCTGCACGCGGTGCTCAGCGAGGTGGAGAGCCGGGGCGGCCCGCCGCTCCTCGTCGAGCTCGAGCTCGCCCAACGCGGCGAGCCGCCGGTGCGGGGCGAGGCCGAGGCTCGCGACCTGTTCGAGCGCACGCAGCTCGCGCTGCTCGTGGTCGACGACCGCTACTACCGCCGGGACGGGCGATGACGGCGCATGACCGTGGAGACGAGGCCGGCGTCTTCGTCCGACAACCCGCGCATCACCCAGCCCAGGCGCCTGCCGAAGATGCCCGCGGCGCTCGGCTGCGGCGTCGGGACGAAGATCTCGTCGCCCTCCGGCGCGGGCGGGATGGTGCGGATCCACTCGAAGCCCTCTTCCTCGAGCACGTCGTGCACGGCGGGGAGCGAGAGCAGGCGCTCGAGCGGGTGCCGGTACTGATCCTCGATCCAGGTGAGCTTCTTCTCCTCGTCCAGGTCGCGCCGGCGCAGCACGGGGTCGAGCACCCGCACCGGGCGGCCGATCGCGTTGTGCACGATCTGGCGCCCGCGGTGGAACAGGCGCGCCATGCTCTCGTACCAGCCCAGGATCAGGTAGCCGCCCATCGCGACGCGGTCCGCCACCGAGCGGATCGCGCCGAAGGGGTCCGGCGTGTGGTGTACGACGCCGCGGCTGATCACGTAGTCGAACTCGCCCTTGGGAAGCGGCAGTTTGAAGAGGTCGCCGCGCGCGAGCGTCAGGTTCGGGATGCCGACGCGCTGGCGGAACGTGTCCGCCTCGTGCAGCGACGCGCGGCAGGCGTCGACGCCGATGACCTGCCGGTGCGGCGACGCGAGGGCCAGGAACGACGGGATCTGCGCCGTGCCGCAGCCGCAGTCGACGACGCGCGCGTCGGCCGGGATCGCCCGGTCGAGGCCCAGCAGGAACGGCGAGCTGCGGCAGCGGTCGATCAGCGTCGACGCGTTGTCGCCGGGCGCGTAGCCCGGGAAGGGGCGGATGTCGTAGAAGTCCTCGACGCCCTTGGACTGCCTGTCGCGCTCGGTCTCGCCGAGGAAGTCGATGACGCCTCCGAGCATGCCGACCTCAAGGTCGCAGCTCGGGCAGGAATGGCTCGGGGCGAGGGCGACCTCGCAGGCGGGGCAGAAGAGCAAAGCTGGGTCGGAGGAGAGAGTCAGCGGAATCAGGCCCGAAGGGCGAAGGCAACTGTATGAGGATATTCAGTCAACTGGCAACGGGGTGTTCCACGGCGATGGAACTTATGCGCGGGCTCTGGAGCGGTCCCTTCTGGTGGCTGGTCCCGCTCATCGTGATCCTGCTCCCCGCGGCGATCATCTTCGTGGTGCTGCAGTCGGTGCCCGTCGTCGCGCCGTTCGTCTACACGGTCTTTTGAGCTCGCCGGAGGGGGAGCCGCAAGCCGACCCGCCCGGGCCCTCGCGCCGCGGCCGCTGGATCGTTCTGTTCCTGGCCGTCTTCGCGAGCCCGCTCGTGGCGGAGGCCGGCCTGCGCTTCCTCCTCTTCAGCGATTCGGCCCTCGCCCGCAAGTGGGGCGCCGAGGTGCGCAAGGCGGCGCTCTTCGTCGAGGCGAACACGCACGACGACTTCTGGATGCTGCGCGAGTACATCCAGGTGCCGGAGGAGCGTCGCTTCACGCCTCCCGAGCGCTACCACCCGCTGCTGGGCTGGGTAAACGAGTTCGTCGACCCGATCACCTACGACCACCGGCATCGCCCGTTCGTGGGCGACAAGCGCCCGGTGCTCCTGTACGGGGCGTCCTACGCCGCGCGCGAATACCGCCCCATGCTCGGGGTGTCCGACCTCGCGGAGGACTACGTGCTCCTGCCGTACGGTGTCGGCGGCTACGGCGTCGACCAGGTCTATCTGCTGCTCAAGAACAGCCTCGATCACTTCGTCGGCACCGACCCCGTCGTCCTCATCGGCTTGACCGTTGACGGCGACTTCGACCGCTGCATGCTGTCGCTGCGCGTCTGGCCGAAGCCGCACTTCTCGCTCGACGACGGCGGCGCGCTGCGGCTCGAGACGCCGATCGTGGAGGACATCCGCACCTACTTCGAGCGGAACCGCATCGGCATCAACAGCTATATCTGGAGCCACCTGAAGTACGGCAAGAGCCTGCCCGAAGGGCTGCGGGGCATTCTGTCGGGCGAGGCGCAGCGGCGCCGGAAGAAGCAGGAGCTGATCCGGGCGCTCGTCGTGGCCATGCAGGCGGAGCTCGACGCACGCGGCATGCAGGGCTGCTACCTGCTCTTCTGCGGCCAGTCGAGCGTCAAGGGCTACGGGCCGGAGGCGTGGCGCGAGGAGTTCCTGTGCGGCCTCTTCGACGAGCTCGAGATCCCCTACGTGCTGACGCGGCCCGTCCTCGACGCCGCGCTCGAGGAGCACGGCGAGCGCCCGCGGCAGTACTTCTTCGGACCGGTCCACCCGCAGGCGGGTCACCCCAACCCGCTCGGCCGCGAGCGGCTGTTCCCCTGCCTGCGCAGCGCGATCGTGGGCGACTACGACAACCGCTAGCGCGGGGCGGCTAGCGCCAGTCCCAGAGGATCAGATCCCAGCTCTCGCCCGCGGGCGTGGCGTAGCGGTGTAGCAGCTCGAAGCCGACCTTGGCGTGCGCGTGCACCGAGCGTGTGTTCCGCGTCGCGGCCTCGGTGACGACCGCGTCGTACCGGCCCGCGTACAGCGCGTGCATGTGGGCGTAGAGCGCCGCGAACACGCCCCGCCCGCGGAACGCGCGGTCGACACAGACCTGGCCCATGATGAAGTACCGCAGCTCCTCGATGGGACGCCCGCGGTGCGTCCGTTCGGCGAGCAGCGCGCGCATGTGGGCGAGCTCGGGAACGCGCTCCCAAAAGCGCGGCAGCATCACGAGGGCGTAGCCCACGACGCGGCCGGCGCTGCGCGCGACCACGTGCGGCTCGGCGCGGTTCATGTCGCGCAACGCGTCCAGGTCGTGCCGCAGCGTGACGAACCCCTGGCTGCGCGCGTCGTCGGGCGACAGCTCGCGCTCGAGGTTGGCCGTCTGCAGCGCGAGGATGTCGCGCAGGTCGTCGTCCGACGACGCGATGCCGAGCTCAACTGCGCCGGGGCCAGCGGTGGGGTCCATGCCGGCATTGAACTAAACTCCGCCCATGAGCGACGAAGAACGCATCCGAGCCTTCCTCGAGTCCGGTCCCTGGGCGGTCGCCGGGGCCTCGACCGATCGCGCCAAGTACGGCAACAAGGTGCTGCGGGCCTACCTGCAGGACGAGCGCGAGCCGGTCTACCCGCTGAATCCGCGCGCCTCCGAGGTCGAGGGACTCACCGCCTACCCCGACCTCGCCTCGCTGCCCGCGACGCCGCGCTCCCTGTCGGTCATCACGCCGCCGCCCGTGACCGAGGCCCTGGTCGCCGAGGCGCACGCAGCCGGCGTGCAGCACGTGTGGATGCAACCCGGCGCCGAGAGCGACGCCGCGGTCGCCTTCTGCGAGGAGCACGGCCTCGGCGTCATCGCCGGCGGCCCCTGCCTGTTGGTCGTACTGGGATACCGCGAGTGACGCGTTCGATCGACTTCGGCCGGGCCGCCGCCGACTACGCCGGCTTCCGCCAGGGCCTGCCCGACGAGGCGGTCGCGTGGCTGCACGCGCGGGGCGTGGGCAGCGAGGCGCGCGCGCTCGACGTGGGCACCGGGACGGGGCAGATGGCGCGCCGGCTCGCGGCCGGCGGCGCGCGCGTGGTCGGGCTTGACCCCTCGCACGAGTTGCTCCGCGCCGGAGGCGAGCTGGACGCCCGGGCGGGGCTCGCGCTGGGGCGCGTGCGCGGGCGGGCCGAGGAACTGCCCTTCTCCTCCGGCAGCTTCGACCTCGTGACGGCGGCGCAGTGCTGGCACTGGCTCGACGCCGAGCGCGCCGCCGCCGAGGCCCTGCGCCTGCTCGCGCCGGGCGGGCGGCTGGCCCTTGTCCACCTCGACTGGCTACCGCTCGCGGGCAACGTCGTCGCAGCGACCGAGGCGCTGATCCTGGCGCACAACCCGCGCTGGCACCTGGGCGGCGGCGACGGGCGGTATCCCGACTACGGGCCGCAGCTGGCCGCCGCCGGCTTCGAAGACGTGCGCCTCTCCGAGCTCGACCTCGACCTCAGCTACACCCACGCGGGCTGGCGCGGCCGCATCCGCGCCAGCGCCGGAGTCGCGGCGGCGCTGGCGCCCGGCGCGGTCGAGCGCTTCGACCGCGAGCACGCCGCGCTGCTCGCCGAGCGCTTCCCGGACGATCCGCTTCCGGTCCCGCACCGCGTCTTCGCGGCGGTGGGGACGCGCCGCTAGCCGTCGGACTCGGCCACCGCCACGGCGGCCGCGATGCCGGCGTCGTGGGTGATCGTGATGTGGATGCGCGCGATGCCGAGCTGGGCGGCGATCTCGGCGGTGCGGCCGTGCAGCGCCACCTTGGGCGCCTGGCCGGGCGCTCGCACGACCTCGATGTCGCGCCAGCGCACGCCGTGTGCCCAGCCGGTGCCCAGGGCCTTCATCACCGACTCCTTCACCGCGAAGCGCCCGGCGTAGTGCTGGGCCCGGCGCGCGCTCCGGCGGTCGCAGTAGGCCTGCTCGGCCTCGGTGAAGACGCGCGCCACGAAGCGTTCGCCGCGCCGCTCCAGGACCTCGGCGATGCGGTCGATCTGCGCCAGGTCCATGCCCAGGGAGTGGATCGGCATCAGAAGCGGTCGCTGCCCCACACGTGGCGGTCGTCCGGCCCGCACTCGGCCGGGACCAGGAAGTCGCTGAAGGAGGCCAGCATCAGGCGCGTGTCGCGCTCCGGCCGCCAGCGGACGTCGCCCTGCGGGCACAGGTTGCCGAAGCGCGAGGGGACCACCCCGCGCACCCGCGGAGCCTCGCGGCGCTCGCCGTCCAACTCTCCGAGGAGCGCGGCGACCAGGGCGGTCAGGTGCTCGGGCGCCTCGGGGCGGAAGCCGTACTCCAGGACCGTCAGCTCCTGGTGGAGCGGCCGCAGGCGCGCGATCAGGTAGCCCGTCACCTCGCCCTCGATCTCGGCGACCAGCACGCGGTGCCGCTCGGGGCCGTCCGAGAAGTGCTCGTCGCGCAGGGCCAGGGCGCCTAGGCGGTGCTGCCAGTAGTCTTCCGGCCGCAGCACGGCGAGCTTCTGCAGCGACGAGGAGTGGTTGTAGAGCTCGCGTACGGCGTCGAAGTCATCCGGCTCGTAGTCGCGCAGGGTGACGGCCGGGAGCCCGCGGCGGGCCACGTCGTCCTCCCAGTCGGTGCAGTCGACGTCGATGTTGCCGACCGGCAGCTCGGCGTAGCCGAGGCGCTCGTAGAACTCGCGGCCGATTCCCGAAAACAGCACGGCGCCGTCGAAACCCTGCTGGACGAGGTGGTGGTGGACGGCCTTTAGCAGGCGCGTGCCGAGCCCCAGCTTGCGGAGGTCCGGCCGGACCACCAGGGTGCCGATGCCGCCCAGCCGCAGGCGCCGGGAGCCCAGGCGCCACGCCAGGTCGTAGAGCGTAAGGCTCGCGACCACCGCGCCCGAGGCATCGCGGAGCGCGGGCACGCGCACCGAGCTCCGTGCCCAGGACGAGTCGAGCACCTCGCGGACGTACTCGGAGTGCCGCGTCGGCGTCCGGTCCTGGTGCCACTCGTTCCGCGCGAGCTCGACGTGCCCGTCGCGCGCCTCGCCGTCGAGAAAGTCGAGCATGCGATCCACCGAAGTAGATCGTACGATCTCGCCCGATGAGCCACGGAACGGATTCCGAGCCTCTCGCGCGCCGTGGCCGGCTGGCTCGTCTGCGCCGCGGGCTGCTGGCGTCGGCGCTCGCGCTCCTCGTCGCGTTCGCCCTCGTCGAGGCGCTCGCACGGATGCGCTTCGGCACCCCGCTGGCCGAGCGCCTCCCGATCTGCCGCGTCGAAGCCAACCCGCACCGCGGGTGGCAGATGGTCCCCGGCGAGACGCACTACACCTACCTGCACGAGGTGCACATCAACGCGCTCGGTTTGCGCGGCCCCGAGGTCCTCCCGAAGGCCGAAGGGGAGCGCCGCGTGCTCGCCCTCGGCGACAGCCTCATCTACGGGCAGGGCGTCGCCGACGATCAGACGCTGCCGTTCCACCTCGAGCTCTTCCTGAACGAGCGCGACGGCGACCGTCCATGGACGGTGATCAACGCCGGCCACCGCGCGTACGATACGCGTCAGGAGCTGGGGCTCCTGGAGGAGCTCGGCGACCAGCTGCGCCCCGACGTCGTCGTCGTCTTCTGGTACTGGAACGACGTCAAGGAGCGCGACATCGACGGCACCTTCCGCAACCTGTCGGAGTCGGGGCCGATCGCCTTCGACACCGGCGCCGCGATGGAGGGCTGGACGAAGACCAAGTGGCAGCTAAAGCAGCTGGTGCGGCGCAGCGCGCTGATCATGACGGCGCACGACAAGCGCAAGAACCGCGCGGGCGACCCGACTCCGCCGGACTTCCTCGACAACGCCATGAAGCGCCTGGACGGCTACCTGGTCCGCTTCCAGGAGCTGTCCGCGCGCGACGGCTTCGACCTGGTGTTCGCGCTGGTCCCCGACGCGAACGGGCTCGTCGGTCCCTACCTCAGCCTTGAGATCACCGACCGGGCGCGGCGCGTGGCCGAGGAGCGCGGGGTGCGGATCTGCCTGCTGCGACCCGCCCTGGAGGGCCTCCTGAAGGACCTCGGCGAGCTGCCGGTGCTGCCCTACGACGGCCACTACACGGCCGCGGGCAACCGCGCGATGGCCGAGGCGGCGGCCGCGGCGCTGCTCTCGATGGACTGAGCGCGAGCGCGAAGCCGGCTCTTGGCCACAACGCGACCTGAACGTTCCCGCTCGCGATCTTGTGAGGACTTCACGCTAGCCTCGTTGCGGGGCCCGGGGGAGGGGATATCCTTACGCGAGCGATGGAAACCGGCCATTCCGACACCACGACCGACGGGATCCGCATCCGGGTCGCCGCCCAGTTTCTGCCCGACCAGTCCGATGAGGAGCGGCGCCAGTTCCTATACGCCTACCGCGTGGTCATCGAGAACGCGGGAGACGTGCGCGCGAAGCTGCTGACGCGGCACTGGGTCATCCGCGACGCCAACGGCGACAAGCGCGAGGTGCGCGGCCCCGGCGTCGTCGGCGAGCATCCGGACCTCGCTCCCGGCGAGAGCTTCGAGTACATGAGCGGCTGCCCCCTCGCGACCGAGTGGGGGACGATGGAGGGCAGCTATCGGATGCGCCGCGAGGATGGCTCCGAGTTCGACGCGCACATCGGGCGCTTCTTCCTGGCGCGCAACGTGGCGCCGATCGCTTCGCTGACCGACGCCTAGCACCGCCGCCGCGAGGCGCGGGGGCCGAGCCTAGGGCTGGACCGTGACCGTCATCGCGTCGCTCGAGCTCAGCAGCCCGAACTGGTTGCACCCGGCCGGGTTGAACCAGACGTACTGCAGGTGCAGCGGCAGCCCGGTCGGCGGGGGCATCGACGGGATGGTCGTCTCGCCGTAGCCGCCCTCGTTCGAGATGGTCGAGACCGGGTCGAGCGCGGGGTTGATGAGCAGGTGTAGGCTCGCGCCAAGCACCGGGATGCCGACCGGCAGCGGGACGGTGCTGACCAAGAGGCCCCCGACCGAGCTCGGCGGCGCGTTGAAGTACCGCAGCGTGAACGGCTGGCCGAGGATCGGCACGTCGTCGGTCACGATGCCCGGCGGCGGGCCGCAGGACGGCGGCGACGAGGTCCCGAAGCGCTGCGTGCCGAAGGGGTCGGGCTGAGCGTAGTCGCGGATGGCCGCGTAGATCTTGCGGCCGCGGTTGATGTACTCGCGGATCTCGGTCTCCGAGCAGCCGACATAGAACTCGAGCGCCTCGGCGCTGACGAAGGCCGCCAGGTCGAGGTTCCACTGGAGGAAGTCGGCGTAGAGCGCCCAGTAGTCGCCGTCCTCGCAAGTCGCGACGGGCTTCCCGTCGAGGAGCGTCATCACGGCCGAGGTGTGCGTCGAGTAGCTCGCCGTGCGGGCGGCGATCCAGCCGCTCTCCAGCACCGGGACGTCGATCTCGAAGGTATGCGTCCCCGTACCCATCGGGCCGAAGGACTCACTGGCGACCACGGTGCCGTTCTGGACGATCTCGATCGTGTCGGTGACCTGCGTAGCGTCCTGCAGGTCGAGGTGATAGGTCGCCTTGACGTTCACCATCGCGGCCGGCGAGCTGAGCTGCAGCGTGTCGCCGATGTCCTGGTTGTCGACGGTCATCTCCAGGAACTGGTGCGGTCCGTGCGAGATCGACGAGCGCCCGAGCTTGAGCGCCTTGGTCCAGTTGTCGTACGTGAACGACGCCCCGTTCTCGAGCTTGACCCACGCCCGCGGGTTGCAAGCGTGCCCGATGCAGTCGGCGTCGGTGCCCGCGCTGAGGGCCACCTGCTGCCCCGTGTTCAGCAGGCGGTAGAACATGCCGAAGTAGCGCTTGTTCAGGTTGTCGCCGCAGGTGGCCTCGAGCATCTCGAAGGCCTCGATGAAGTCGACGCGGCCGAGCGCCACGTCGAAGGGCGCGAGCACAGGGTGCGTGTTGCCGCAGGTCTTCGGCACCGGGAACGCCATGTCTTGGCCGAAGGAGCACTTGGCGTCCTCACCGACGTAGCTGGGCAGGAGCGGGTCCTCCCAGTCCCAGCCGCCGTCGTAGAGGTCGGCGTAGAGGTCGACCGGCCAGGACTGGTGCGCGTAGCCGGTGACCGCCTTCACCTGCTGGCGGAACAGGTCGAGGATGGGCTGCGAGAAGTCGCCGCTGCCGTCGTTGTTCCAGCCCGGGTCGGGATAGATCGGCGTACAGCCAAGGCCGAACTGGAAGATGTCCGAGCCCGTGTTCGTGATGTTGAGCCCGATCATGTGCCCGAGGTTGCCGCAGCTCACCCCCGAGGTCTCGATCCCGAACTGCAGGATCTTGGTCGGGTCCGCCACCGTGATCGGGTCCTCCGAGCCGGTCACGAACTGCGAGGTGTAGCTCAGGAACGTGTCCGGCGTGATGAACCCCGCGCCCCAGATCAGCGCGTTGAGCACGTCGGTGTTCTCGAGCTGCATCTCGGTGTAGAGCTCGCTCGGTGTCACGTCGAGCGGGTTGAAGCACTGCTGGATGTGCTCGTGGGAGTCTCCGCCATGCCAGCCTACAGGCGGAACGACGAACCCCGGCGGGCACGGAGTACCCGAGGTGTAGGTGACGCCGCACGCGTTTTGACGAGGGATCTGTGCGGCGGCGGAGGATGCGCAAACGAAAAGGACGCCGAGGCGAAGAGTGACCTTGGTCTGCATGGAGGGGGGGAGGTTGGAATCCCGGGTCTGCGGCCGATGTAGACCCTGAGGGGGGCTTGGGGGAGCAAGCGCAGGGGAGGGCGGACGAGATCCAACGGATTGGGGCGAGAGTGAGTCTAGCACGCGCCCTCGAGCGGCACTCTGGACCGCGAGGGAAAACGCTGCACCGCGTGCCGTACGAGGCCACACGCGGCCCGCGGCGGGCGGCCGGGTAGAATCCGAGCCCCCTCCGCCCCAAGGAAGACCGAATCGAAATGCAGCGACCTTGGTTCCTCGATCGCCCCGCGGGCTCTCGCCCTCACGCCGCAACCGCGCGCAAGGACGCGCGCTGATGGACCTGCGCGTCGAGCTGGCTCAGCCGCGCGGCTTCTGCGCGGGCGTCGACCGGGCGATCGAGATCGTGAAGCGCGCGCTCGAGCTCTACGGCGCGCCGGTCTACGTGCTGCACGAGATCGTGCACAACCGCTTCGTGCTCGATGAGCTCACCGAACGCGGCGCGTGCTTCGTCGAGAGCCTCGACGACGTGCCCGAAGGCGCGGTCACGATCTTCAGCGCTCACGGCGTAGCCGAGCGCGTCGAACGCGAAGGCGCGGCGCGCAACCTGCGCGTGATCGATGCGACCTGCCCGCTGGTCACCAAGGTGCACACCCAGGCACAGCGCTACGAGGGCGACGGGCGCGAGATCGTGCTCGTCGGCCACCGCGGTCACGTCGAGGTCGAGGGCACCTCGGGCCGTGTCTCCGGCCCGGTGTACGTCCTGTCGACGGTCGAGGAGGTCGAGGCGCTCGAGGTCCGCGACCCCGAGCGGCTGGCCTACGTCACGCAGACCACGCTCTCGGTCGACGATACGCGCGAGGTGATCGAGGCGCTCAAGCGGCGCTTCCCCGCCATCGAGGGGCCCGACCTCAAGGACATCTGCTACGCGACCCAGAACCGCCAGACCGCGGTCAAGGACCTGACGGAGCGCGTGGACGTGCTGCTGGTCGTGGGCTCCCAGAACAGCTCCAACTCCAGCCGGTTGCGCGAGCTGGGCGAGCGCGAGGGCCTGCGGGCCTTCCTGATCGACGGCCCCGAGGACATCCGCGATGCGTGGTTCGCGGACGGCGTCCGCGTGGGGGTCACCGCCGGGGCCAGCGCTCCCGAGGTGCTGGTACAGCGCGTGATCTCGCATCTTGAGCGAATGGGCGTGGCCGAAGTGCGTGAAATGCAGGGCGAGCCCGAGGGCGTGGTGTTCCACCTGCCCAAGGAGCTGCGCCCCGGCGAGAGCGTCCAGGCCTAGGGCCGCGCTCCGGTCCAAAACCTCCCCGCCGCCCCGAGGGGGCGGTCCGACACCATGGCGGAAGAGCACGAAGACGACGACGCGTTCGGCGGATGGCTGATGCGCGCGCTCGCGGTCCTGGTCCTGATCTGCGTCGGTCTGGCCGTGGCCGGCTACTTCTTCGAGGGGCGCAGCGTCGAGCGGCGCGACGAGGCGCACCGCGCCGAGGCCGAGGAGGCCTTCTCGCCGGTGCTCGACGCGCTCCGCGACGCCGAGCAGGCCGCGCGCGGCGAGGAAGGCGTCGTCGACATCGACCGCACCGTACGCGTGCTGCACGAGATCGACCTGGCGCTCGAACACGCCGACTCGGTCGAGGACTACGTGGCGCTCTTGGGCGACCAGGACTACCGCGGCGTGCACCCCGACGTGCTCGCCGCCCGCGAGGAGCTGCTGGACGTGCTGCTGCGCCTGTATGCATCGCGCGGCGATCTCGCCGACCAGGAGGCGACCTGGGGCTTCGCCCGCCGCTGGATGGGCCTGTTGACCTTCACGAAGGTCGCGAGCTTCCAAACCGGCTTCAACGTCACGTCGCCGGTCGCGAGCGTGCGAACGCCGTCGATCAAGCTCGATGCGCGCTCGCTGTTCGACGACTTCGAGGAGGCGGAAGGCGACCGGCGCGAGCTCGTCGAGACCCTGCGCGAGTTAGAGCACGAGCTGGTCGAGGTCAGCACGCGCCACTCCGAGCTCTACTGGACGATGCTCGACGAGTGGTACCGCCTGTGCCTGCACCGCGACCGCGCCTACCTCGCGGCCTACTCGCAGGACTGGGAGGAGGCCGCGGCCTCCGCCGACGCGGCCATCGCGATGGCGCCGCACGAGAAGGAGGCGCACCTGCTCAAGGCGCTGGCGATGATCGAGGGCGGCTTCGCCACCGACTCCGAGCGCGACGAGGTGGGCGAGCTGCTCGCGGACTACGTTCGCCGGCACCCCGGCAGCTCGGCGCCCGCGCTGTTGCTGCAGGGCGTGAACGAGGCTCGTCGCGGCAACGGCGACGAGGCGCGGCTGCTCTTCGAGCAGGCCTCCGCCTACTACCCGCGTCAGGCCGAGGCGTTGTCGGAGCTGCTCGATCCCTACCGCGTGCGCGCGCGCTACCTGCGCAAGTCGCGCTCGGGCACCTCGATCCGCGAGCTGTACCGCTCGACCATGCTCGGCGCGTCGTGGTTCAGCCCCGAGCTCCAGACCGCGAAGCTCGAGTTCGAGGCCGGCCGCTTCGAGGACGGCTCGCGCCTGGTGATGGACCACTTCGCGCGCCGACGCGCGCAGGGCGAGTGGGACCTGATCCTGTATGACATCACCTTCTGCGAGGACCTGCTCGGCGAGTTCTACCCGCGCATCTTCCCCGAGGACGTGTACCTCGACCTCGAGGTTGAACCGACCTTCTTCGGCAGCAACTTCCAGCTGTCGGTCCAGAACCGCAGCGACCGCGCGCTGCACAACGCGACGGTGATCCTCTGCCTGAAGTTCACCGACATGCACGAGGGCGACTACGAGACCTTCCCGTCCGAGACGCAGCCCACGGTCCCCGCGTATTCGACGACCGACTTCGGCGAGATCGAGATCGCGATGGAGCTGTTCGGCGACGAGAAGGACAAGGACGACGTCTACTCGGAGCGCGCCATCCTGGTGTCCAACGAGGCGGTCGTGTGGGTCGACACGATCGACTTCAAGCGCACGCGCCGACCCTCGCTGCCGAAGGTGACGCCGAACGTGCTGGTCGAGAAGGCCCTGGCCGCGCTCGACCGCGACGTCGCGCTCGAGATCGTTTCGGAGCGCTTCTTCGACGACGACGTCGAGGTGCGCCTCCCGCGCGAGATCGCGATCCTGAAGCCGGTCTTCCGCCTCCGCCACGGACAGGAGACGTTCGCGCCCGAGGAGAACGTGATCGAGGGCGGCAACATCCGCCTGCGCTTCGACGCGGTCGACGAGTTCAGCGGCGTGCCGGATCAGGAGCTGGTGCTAGAGGCAGACGGCGCGCTGGTGTCGTTCGCGCTGCGCTGGGAGCCCGCCGAGGGCGGCGGCTTCCGGTTCGCAGGGCTGAGCCGCTAGCGCGCCTCTGGGCCGCCAGGCCTAGAAGAACAGGCTCTTGCAGGTCAGCGCGCCCTCGGCCTTGGCGAACTCCGACACGTCCACCTGGCGTACGGCGTAGCCCTCCTGCTCCAACCGCTCGGCCGTCCGCGGCGCCTGGGCCGACACCAGCAGAGTCTCGCCCACGCGGACCACGTTGGCGCCGTGCGGCTCCTCCGGCGGCACGTCGAGCACCCGCTCGGGGGCGGCGCGGTGCAGGTCGACCCACGGCCGGTGAGCGAGCAGCGTCCGCTCGTCGACGGCGGTGCAGGCGCTCTTCAGGTGCAGCGTGCCGCGCACGCCGCAGGCCTTCACGCGGTACCCGAAGGGCAGCAGCAGGTGCGCGAGCTCGCGCAGTGCGGGGTGGCTGGTGCGACTGCTCTGGCCGACCAGCACCGTGCCGTCGAGTACGACCAGGTCGCCGCCGTCCATCGTGCCGGCGTCGGATAGCCTCAGGACCTCGCGGTGGGGGGCGAGGGCCTCGGCCACGCTGTCGGTCTCGCCACGGCGCGACGCGGCGCCGGGGCGGAGGATCACCGCCACCTCCGGCAGCACCAGCGCGGTGTCCTCGACGAACACGGCGTCGGGGTGGTCGGGCAGGCGCGGCAGCTCGTAGACTTCGGTGCCCAGCGCGCGCAGGGCATCGAGGTAGGCGTCGTGCTGCTCCTCGGCGCGCGCCAGGTCGATCGGCTCGCGCGCGAGGTGCGTCAGCTCGCAGCGCAGGAGCTCGGACCCGGTCGGGCGTGTGAAGGCGCGTAGCACGGGCACGAGCATACGCTGTGCGGGTCAGGGGCGAGATGAGGCGGCCGAAGAAGCTGCCCGCCGACTACTTGATGCCCAACCTCCGCGCGAGGTGATGGAGATTGCCGCGGTCGATCTGCAGTGCTCGGGCTGCGGCTGCCCAGTTCCCGTCGCTCGCAGCGAGCGTCGACAGAATCAGCCTGCGCTCGTACTCCCGGACCCTCTCCCGGTACGGCTTGTCGCTCGCGGCTTGAGCCTCCGGCGCCTGGTCGGCGACGGCGGGGAGGGGGCGTGCCTCCGCTCCACGCACGTCGAGGTCCTCCGCTGTCACCAGCACCTGCTCCGAACCGGTCGACCGTACCCGAGCTTGAAGCACGGCCCGTGCAGCGACGTTCTCGAGCTCGCGTACGTTTCCGGGCCAATGCGCTGCTGCCAAGACCTCGTGAGCGTCGGGGGAGAACCGAATCGGGCCCGTGCCGAGCCGAGCGCGGTTCAGCTCACAGAAGTGACCGACCAGGTGAGGTATGTCCTCCCTTCGATCGCGAAGCGGAGGGATGTCGATCCGACATACATCGAGTCGATGGAGCAGGTCCTCACGGAACCGCCCCTCGGCCACCTCGGTCGTCAGGACCCGGTTCGTAGCCGCGATGATCCGTACATCGACCGTTCGCAGGTCGTCGGCTCCGACCCGCTGCACCTCGCCCTGTTGAATCGCGCGGAGCAGCTTTGGCTGGAGCGGGAGGGGAAGCTCACCGATCTCATCCAGAAAGAGGGTCGCACCGTCGGCGCTCTGGAACTTCCCGAGGCGCTCGCTGTCGGCTCCCGTGAAGGCGCCTCTGACGTGGCCGAACAGCTCCGACTCCGCGACGGCCTCGGGCAGCGCAGCGCAGTTGACGTAGATGAGCGGCTGGTCCTTGCGGGGGGAGGCCGCGTGGATCCCACGCACCACGAGCTCCTTGCCGACTCCGGTCTCTCCCGTGACGAGCACCGGGAACCCGGAGGGGGCGATGATGTTCATGTCGCTGCGGAGCCTCGCGAGCGCTGGGCTGTCGCCGATGAGCAGAGAGCCGCTCCGTTGCATCTCCTCCTGGACGAGGTCGCGTGCCACCACGCCGAGCCGTTCGGCCTTTGACTCGAGCGCTTCGATGAGCTGATTCGTCCGGAGAGCCGCTCCGGCAAGGGCAGCCAGGTGAGACAGGAAGCCATCGCTCAGCGACTCGAAGGCGCCCGGCTTGAGCGCGTCGGCAGCAAGGACGCCAACGAGCTCGTCGCCAACCCGCAGAGAGCATCCCAGGCAGGAGTGAACGTGCCCGCTGAGGGCCGCCGGGCCATCCACGACCAGTCCGTCAAACGGATCGGGCAGGGGGCTCTCCGCGGGGAAGCGAACCGGCTCCGTCGACGAGCTGATGATGTCGAGGCGGGGGTGTTCGGAAGGCAGGAAGCGGCGTCCGTAGATATCCTCGGACAGCCCAAGTGCGGCGGTCACGACGAGTGCGTCGCCCTCCGCTTTCATCAGGGCGACCGAGTCGCAGGGAAGCGCGCTGCTGACGACCTCGACGAGCCTTCGCGACCGATCCGCGCTCGAAAGCGTGGTGGTGATATCCAGGGCGAGCGGGAGTAGGTCGCCGATACCCGTTTCGTTCGCGTCCATGCCGCGGATGTTACCTCCCCCGGCTATCGCTCCTCGCGCACTAGCCCGGGGGGGCGGGATGGTCCGGCCCAGGGTTCAGCGCGAATCACCGCCAGGGACTGCGCTCGCGCGATGCGGACCGAGTTCGCCTTGATCGACTCCGCGTGGGGCCCGCACCAACCCTCGTCGACGGTCTCATGAAAGAGGGCGACCCACCGACCAAACTGCTTGGCGGCGAACGGGATGGTGCTCGAGAGAGCGGAGTGCTTCTGGGTCGGTGCTCCGATGAACCCGGGGATCCCGAGCTCGATCTTGCACCAGAACGCCGTCAGCCGGGGGATGTGCTCGTCCCAATCCACGTGGGCCTGGTCGTTGAAGACGGGCCCCAGGAGTTCGTCCGTCCGAACGCGAGCGTAGAAGGCCCGAACCAAGGCGGCGATCTCGTCGGCGTTGTCGAGGTCTTGGAGTGCGCTCATGTCGACCTCTAGGACCCGGCTGCGCCCGCGGGTCGTGGGGACTCGGTCGAGTCCGCTTGTGCGAGGCCGACCGGCAGCAGGCTCAGCACCACCATCACTTCGACACACGCCCGCCGGAGAGTCGCCTCCCAGCTTCCGACGTAGTCGACTCCAAGGCGCTCGAGGGCGGGCAGTGCGCAAGCGTCGGCTGCGGCCAGACCTCCAATCGTCTGGTCGGGGTTGAGCCGGTTGACCCTGCTGCTGGCACTCATGGGAGCCCTCTCGGCTTGGCGGACGGAGGTCCTGTCGCCTCGGGGTGAAGAAGGCTGACTTGGGCAACCGGTGTGCCGGGCAGGAATCGGCATCCCAGGGCCCTTGATGGGGGGGGGGTTGCGATAGCGACAGCGCTCGCCGTTGTGGAATGCTCAACGGTGATGTGGATGTGACATCGCGCACTGGGCGCCCAGGCCGACTCCGGGCCGCTGTGGCGCCGGGCAGCGGTTGGACCGCGACTTGCCATTGGAGCGCGTCTGGCTTGGGAAGCGCGGCCAAGCAAGCCGCCAGCCAAGCGGAAGCCACAGCCAACAAGGAGAGGTGCAGTCGTGACTCTACGTGTGACAGGTCAGTCGAAGCTCAAGGCGGCTCTGGACCTCGGCCCCGCGGTCCTCGAGTACATCATCGCGCTCAACCCCCACGACTTCTCCAGGCTGCGGAACCCTCTGATGCGACGGCTTATGCCGCCTCGCATCCGGATCGAGCGTGTCGCTCAGATGGTCGGAATCCCGACCGATCAGATCGTCCTCGGAATCCACGACGCCGCTGGGATCCACGCGACCCCGGAGGACTTGGATCGGCTCGCAGTCGAGGAGCGCCAAGCCGAGCCACTGCCGACGAACAGCGAGCGCGCGCCCGACTGGATCGACAACGCGACCGTCGTTGTCGACCTGCTGGAGTCCGACGAGCGACTCGATGCGGATCCGCTTCCGCCGATCATGAGGGCGGTGAAGGGCATGGAGGAAGAGGACGTCGTGCTGATCAAGCACAAGTGGGAGCCAGCCCCGCTCTACGACGTCTGGAGCTACATGGGGGTCGAGCACTTCGCACAGCGGCAGGGGCCGGACGAGTGGCACATCTTCGTTCGCCGTGAACGTGACTGACGCAGGGGGGCGGCGCGGAAGCAACGCCGCCGCGTTGGAGCCGCGCACAAGACAGGAACCAAGAGAATGACTCAGAAGCGTATTCCCGACGGACTCGCTCCCCAGGGCTCAAGTCCGTTGTTCACCAACGAGACAATTCCGCCCGCGTTGCTCGAGCCCCACACCCTGCCGGCCGGAAAGTGGGCGGTGCTTCACCTGCTCTGCGGGAACCTGACGTATGTCGACCTCGCCGACGGCTCGCGGCTCGAGATCAGCGCGCCCGAGCTCGTCACCATCGCTCCCCGAACGCCCCATCGGCTCGAGCTCACCGAACCCATGGTCGCCAGGGTCGACTTCTTCCAAGAGGTCAGCGAAGAGCCGCTGGTCGGCCAAGACGTTCTGCTCGAGGCGGATCAGGCCGTCCGGGAGAGCTTCGCGCGCTGCGAGGAACGGGGAGGATTCGGAGAGCGGTTCTACGACCAGTTCCTCCGCACGTCTCCCGAGATCGACGCCTTCTTCGCGCGGACGACCTTCAACAGCCAGGCAGGGATGCTGCGAGACTCCGTCGCCATCCTGGTGCGGCATCACATCTGGGACCCCGAGATGAAGCGTGAGCTCAAGCGGCTCGGAGAGTCGCACGGCCGTGACGCTCTGGCGGTACCGCCTCGGTTGTACCGAGCGTGGATCGACGCGCTCTGCGCCACGGTCAGGGATTGGGACCCCGAGTGCGACGGCGAGCTCGAGCGCAAGTGGCGCCTGTGGATGAGCGCGAGCATCCAGTTCATCACGGCCGGGTATTGAAGTGCGCGCCGGACGCGCCGGGTCCGTTGCCGCGGGCGGCGTCCGGGTTACCGCCGGGTTACGGCGTCCGTCAGGCGGGCGCGATTAGACTCGGGCGCACGCGAAAGCCGCGCGACTCCGGCGGGTCCGGACAGACCTAGGCGGGGTGGGAGGAGGCGGCAGGGGGGCAGATCCCCTTCTCCTACCCCGCGCCCCTTTTTGGGCGCACGCGCCGTGCTCCGCGGCGCACAAATGAGCAAGGGCGGGGAGGAGCTGTGCTCCTCCCCGCCCTTGTCGCTTCTCCGCTAGATCCCTAGTTGACCATCACGATCGAGGCCACGTTGGACAGGCGGAACCGGAGCGTCGTCGGGTTCACGACCACCATCTGAAGCGGCAGCGCGCCGCCGTAGAGCGACCCATCCGGCGGGATGGGCAGGTTCAGCGGGGTCGGGCCAAAGAGCACGCCGCTGCTGATGACCGGCGCCTGCGTGATGTTCAGCAGGGCGACCATCTCCCACGGCGGGCTCGGGAGGTCGAACCAGAACAGGCTGGTCGAGAAGGCCAGCGCATAGATGCCGTTGACCTCACCGTCCAGGACGACGGGGAAGCTCTGGCCGAGCGAGACGAACTCCGGCATGTCGATGTCGGCGTGGACGCCCGGCAGGACCGTCAGCGTCGAGCTGCCGTCGACCGTCTGGGTCGCCGTCAGGCCCGCCATGCGGACGTCCGACGTGCCGGTCAGCTCGATCTCGTCGAGCGTGCCGCGGCCGACGACCGCCGTCGAGCCGAGCTCGGCCAGGATGCCGGGATCGCCGTCGACGTCGCAGCGCTGGACCGCGGTCTGCGTCGAGCCGCTGACGCGGATGCCGGGCTGGCCGGTGCCGCCGCTGACGTCGAGCTCGTCGAGGACCACGGTGCCGATGCAGTTCTGGACCACGATGCCCGCGTTCGGCGAGCTGCTGCTGCCGATCGTGAGATCGCTCATCTCGACCGAGTCGAAGATCCCGACGTTCTGGATCGTCACCGGGCTCGTCGTCGTGTCGACCGTCACCGTGCCCGTGCCGTCACCGAGGATGCGGAGGGTGCCGACCGTCGGGCCGCTCACCGTGAACGGGGCGTAGTTGCCCGGCTCGATCCGAACCACGGCGCCGAGGAAGGTGGCGGCGTTGATGGCCGACTGGATGTCGGCGAAGGCGCCCGAGGCGCCGACGGTCAGCACGTTGGGCGGCAGGACCGAGCCCCACGGCGTGGCCGTCGTGTTGGAGACCTCGTCGAGGAGGCCGAAGGTCTTGAGCTCGACCAGGCGGTAGAAGTAGGTCGTGCCCGCGAAGACGCCCGCGTCCGAGAAGTTGTAGGTGCTCGGACCGGCGGCCGCGATCGTGGTGATGTCGGAGTACGGGCCGAGGAAGTCCTCGGCGCGCTGGAGCACCCACGAATCCGAGTCGGTCTCGTTCGAGGTGACCCACTCCAGGTCGACCACGTCCGGGCCGGGAGTCGCGGTGAAGCTGTCGACGATGGTCGGGTCGTTCACCCACTCGACCAGGCCGAGCGGATCGAACTCGAAGCCGGGACCGGAGAAGTTGCCTTCGGACTCGATGAAGGTGATCGTCGTGCCACCGAGGGAGCGAACGTTGGTCGAGCCCACGCCCGCCGGGTCCTCGAAGTCGACGTAGCTGATGGTCGTCGGCGACGGACGGCGGATGTCCAGCAGGATCGATCCGGCCGCCGGGGACGGGTTCGAGAACACGCCGCCCACCATCTGCACCAGCGTCGCCGTCTCGTTGACGGTGATGCCGGCCGGGCCCATCCGCTCGAAGCGGAAGTTGACCGCCTCGAGGGTGCCGTCGATGTTCATCAGGTAGCTACTGCCCAGGACGCCCGTGATGACGGCCGGAGCGCCGAAGGCGCCGATGACGTTCAGGGTGCCGGTGGGCGTGACGATCACGACCGAGGTCGGGCCGAAGCCGACGATCCCGTCGGGACCGAGCGAGAGCACGCCGTTGACCTCGACCGGGTTGGTCGGGATCGAGACGTTGGCGCCGGTCACGTCCATGCCGCCGGTGGCCTCGATCACGACCTGGTTGGACGTGATGTCCATGTCGTCGGTGACGAAGCGCGTGGCGCCGCTGATGCGGAGCCGCGGGAAGGCCGGGTCGAAGTTCGGGCCGGCCGCCAGGAGCGCCGAGTCGCTCGACCCGTCCAGGTCGACCGTGCCGGAGGTCATGGCGAAGTCGCCGTTCGACGTCCAGTCGCCGGCGCAGCGGAAGAAGGAGCCGGACGACGTGTTGCCGGCCGCGGCCGTGCAGACGACGTTGCCCTCGACGTCGAGGACCTCGTCCCCGCCGCCGTCGGCGCCCACGGACCAGGTCAGCGTGCCTCCGGTGAGGTTCGCGTCGCCTTCCACCAGCAGCGTCTGGTCGTCGAAGATGCGGAGCGTGCCGCCGGTCATGGTCAGCTCGCCGGCGATGGTGCTGCTCTGCGCGACGCGGACGCCGGCGGTGATGTCGACGTTCGCGATGCTGCCGGAGCCGGTGTCGAGCGTGCCGTTGCCGTCGAACTCAACGCGGCCGTTGGTCGCGCTGCAGCCGGACGAGATCCAGTCGCCGAGCACGGTGTGGCTCAGGCCGCCGAGGTCGACCGACGAGGTGCCGTCGCCCAGGATGCAGGCTCCGTCGATGTCGGCCACGCCGTTCGTCAGGAGCGTAGCGCCCGAGACGAGCTCGAGGCTCGCCATCGAGGCGTCGTCGGTCAGGGTCTTGTCGCCCGCGGCGATCCGCACGTCGGGCAGGGTCAGCCCCGTCCCGCCGAGGGTCGTCGCGCCGAAGCCGTCCAGGATCACGGTGCCCGAGCCGGGGTCGAAGCCGCCGTCGGACGTCCAGTTGCCGCCGCAGAAGAACTCGGCGTCGGCGCTCGAGGCACCGGACACCGCGCCGACGATGGTCACGTCGCCGTCGACGTCGAACACCTCGGGACCGGCCGCGCCGGAGACCAGCGACAGCGTGCCGCCGCTCAGGTTGGCGTTGCCCGTCACCGCGAAGGTGGCGTCGTCCAGGATGGCGATCGAGCCGGCGGTCATGTCCACGTTGCCGTCGACGTTGGCGCCCGAGAAGCTGCGCGGACCGGCGGTGATCAGCAGGTTCGGCAGCGTGCCCGTACCCGTGTCGCAGGTGCCCGGACCGTCGAACTCGATCGTGCCCGAGCCGGTGGCGCTGGCGCCCGCGGACGTCCAGTCACCGGCCACGGTGTGGGTCGAGGATCCGATGTCCCAGGCCGCGGTCGCGTCGCCCAGCGACACGTTGCCGTTGACGTCCAGCGCGTCCTGCGTGACGAGCACGACGTCCGACTGCACCGCGAGGGTCGCGTTGACGGTGCTCGCGACGAGCACGTCGACCGTGCCCGAGGCGAGGGTCAGGTTCGAGAAGGTCGGGCTCGTCCCGCCCAGCGTCGAGGCGACGGCGGGGGAGAGCGTCACGGTGCCGTTCGCCGGCGACCAGGCCGAGGTCGAGGTCCAGTTGCCGTTCACCACGACCTGCGACGAGGGCGAGGTCGCCCCCGAGGTCGCCGTGATGTTGGCGTCGCCCTGGACCGCCAGGGTCTCATCGCCCGCGGTGACGTCGTTGAAGTCCAGCGTGCCGCCGCTGAGATCGGCGTCGCCCTGGACCGTCAGGGTCTGGTTGTCCGCGATGCGCAGCGTCCCGCCCGTCATGTCGAGGTTGGACGCCACCGTCGAGGTCGCCGCCGTGCGCGTGCCGGCCGACACCAGGACGTTCGGGACGGTGCTGGCGCCGGTCGTCAGCGAGCCGTCGTCGACGAAGTCGATCGTGGCGGTCCCGCCGACGGTAGCGTCGGTGGAGCCCCAGTCCCCGTGGACGGTGTGCGTCAGCGCACCCGCGTTCCACGTCGCGGAGGCGAGCAGCGCAACGTTGCCGAAGACCTCGATCGCGGCCGATGAGGTCAGGCTCTGCCCGCCGAAGACGGTCAGGTCGCCGTTGACCGTCAGCGCGCTGCTATTGGTCTTGTCGCCGTCGAAGACGATCGCGTCGTTGAAGGTCGGGTCGGGGCCGCCGATGGTCGTCGCGGTCCCGCCGTCGAAGAGCACCGAGCCGTCGGACGGCACCCAGACGGAGCTCGACGACCAGTTGCCGGAGCACAGGATCAGCGAGTTGCCGTCCATCGTGCCCGCGACGCAGGTGATGTCGGTGTCGCCGTTCAGGTCCAGCGTCTCCAGCAGTCCGCCGTCGGCGCCGCTGTTGAAGGCCAGGGTGCCGGCGCTCAGCGTGGTGTTGCCGTTTACCGTCAGGACCTGGTCGTTCTCGATGCGGAGCGTGCCGCCGGTCATCGACAGCGTGTCCGCGATCAGCGAGGTGTTCGCGCTGCGCGTGCCCGCGCTGACGATCACGTTCGGGATCGAGGCGGTCGTGCCGGTGTCCAGCGTGCCCGTGGCGTCGAAGTTGATCGCCCCGGTGCCGGTGGCCGAGCCGCCGGTGCTGGTCCAGTCCCCGCTGACCGTGTGGGTCAGGGAGCCGAGGTCGAACGTGCCGGTCGCGTCGAGGGTGACGTCGGCGTTGATGTCCATCACCGCGTCGGCGTCCACCACGCCCGTGCCGGCCACCGACAGCTCGCCGGTGATCAGGGTGGGCCCGGTGATCGTGCGGGTCGAGTCGGTCACGTTGAGCTCGAAGAAGCTCGGCGTGCCGGACACGGTCGTCGGACTGGCGCCGTTCAGGTGCACCGTGACGGCCGACGGGGTGAAGGTGCCGTCCGAGGTCCAGTTGCCGCCGCAGAAGAACTGCGAGTTGCCGCTCTCGAACTCGATCCCGACGTTGCAGACGACGTTGCCGTCGACGGTGAGCAGCTCGTCGCCGCCCGTGACGTTCGGGAACCAGCTGATCAGGCCGCCGGTCATGGTCGCGTCGCCGTTGACGGTGAGCGCCTGATCCTCGGTAACCCGCATCGTGCCGCCGGTCAGCTCGAGGTCGCCGGTGACGGTGCCGGTCAGCATCGTGCGGGCGCCGCCGCTGACGAGCATGTCGTCCAGCGTGCCGCCGCCGAAGGTGGTCGTGCCGTCGTCCGTGAACTCGATCTTGCCGTTCGTGGCCGAGCCGCCGCCCGAGGTCCAGTTGCGGGCCACCGTGTGCGTCAGCGTGCCGAGGTCCCAGGACGCCGCGGCGTCGAGGGCAGCCCCGCCGTTGACGGTCACGACCGCTGCCGCGACCAGGGCGTCGACCAGGATGAGGTCGTTCTCGACCGTCGTGGCCGACGACACGGTCACGGTGCCGGCCTCGATCGACAGGTTATGAAAGCGCGGATCCGAGCCCAGGATCGAGGCGGTCGCCGCGCCGTCGTGGGCGGCGGTGCCCTCGGTGGGCGCGAAGGTCGCCGAGCCGGTCCAGTCGCCCGCGAACTCGATGCGCGAGTCGGCGGCCATCGTGCCGGCGGTCGAGCCGCTGACGTTCACGTTGCCCGCCACGTCGAGCGTGGAGGTCGCGCCCAGCGACAGCGTGCCGCCGCTCAGGGTCGCGTTGCCGCCCACGGCCACGTTGGCGCTGGGGTCGAGCGCGAGCTCGCCGCCGGTCATCGTGAGCTGGCTGTCGATCATCGCGCCCGCCGCGGCGTAGGTGCCGGCGCTGAGCAGCACGTTCGCGATGGTGCCGCTACCGGTGTCGAGCGTGCCCCCGGCGTTGTCGAGGTTGACGGTGCCGTTGGTGGCCGACGCGCCGGTCGAGGTCCAGCTGCCGCCGACGGTGTGGGTCAGGCCGCCCATGTCCCAGGAGGCGGTGCCGTCGCCGGCGCTGACGAAGCCGGCGATGTCCATCGCGCCGTTCGTGACCAGCGCCGAGCCGTCGTCGATACGGAGGTCGCCGGTCAGCGTCGCGCCGGCGGTGAAGGTCTTGGTGCCGGTGGCCAGCCGGACGCTGTGCAGCGTCGGTGCCGCCCCGTTGACCGCCGAGACCGTGCCGCCGTCGAGGCGAACCACGCCCTCGGTGGGGGTGAAGGTCACGGGCGAGTTCCAGTTGCCCGCGCAGTGGATCTGCGAGCTGGTCCCGAAGGCGCCGGCCACCGTGCCGGTGATCGTGACGTCGCCCTCGACGTCGAGCGTCTCCAGGTTGGCGCTCGTGTCGTCAAAGGAAAGCGTGCCGCCGTTCAGGTTGGCGTTGCCGCCCACCGACAGGGTGCCCGCGTCCGCGATCTGGATCTCGCCGGCGGTCAGCGTCAGGTTGGTCGCGACGCCCATCAGCGGGACCGTCCGCAGACCCGACGTGATGTCGACGTTGTCGATCGTGCCGCCGCCGGTGTTGACGTTGCCGGGGCCGTCGAAGTTGATCGTGCCGTTCGTGGCCGAGCCGCCGGCCGACGTCCAGTCCGCGCCGACGGTGTGGGTCAGGCCGCCCATGTCCCAGGTCGCGGTGGCGGTGCCGAGCACGGTGTCGATGTCGACGTCGACGATCGCGTCCGAGTCCAGCGTGGCTCCGGTGTCGATGACCAGCGAGCTGGCGACCGAGATCGCCGAGGTCGAGTTGACCGTGCCCGAGACGACGCGCAGGTTGAAGAAGGACGGCGACGAGCCGCTAAGCGTGCGCGAGCCGGCGCCGTCGAGCTCGACCGAGCCGGCGCTCGGGTCGAACGAGGAGTCCGAGCTCCAGTCGCCCGCGCAGAGGATGCGGACGTCCGGGCCGAAGGTGCCGGCCGTCGTCGTGACGGTGGCGTTGCCGTTGATGTCGAGCGTCTCGTTGCCCGGGAAGAAGCTGATGAAGTTCAGCGTGCCGCCGGTGAGCCCGGCGTCGCCGCCGACGATCAGCGTCGCGTTGTCACCGATCTGCAGCGTGCCGCCGGTCAGGTCGAGGTCGCCCGAGACCGTCGAGGCGTTCGCCGTGCGCGTCCCGCTGCTGATCAATACGTTCGGAAGGCCGTTGAGCCCCGTCGTCATCGAGCCGGTACCGACGAACTCGATGCTTCCGTCACCGGTGGTCGAGACACCGGCGGAGGAAGAGGTCCAGTTGCCCGAGACCGTGGCGGTCACGCCGGCGGCGATGTCGAGCGTGGCGCCGCCTTCGACGGTCGCGTCGCCGTCCACCGTGAAGTTCGCCACCGCCGAGCGCGTGCCACCGTTGACGACCAGGTCTTGGAAGATCGATCCGGCGGTTCCGCCGAGGTTGCCCGTGCCGGTCATCTCGACCGTCGCGCCGCCGTTGTTGTACGTGCCGTTGTCGGTCCAATCCCCGGCGACGTTGATGTCGCTCGAGGTCGACTGAACGGTGAGCGTGCCGTCGATCGTGACGCCGCCAGACACATCGAGGTCGAAGCCCGACCCCAGCGTTAGCGTCGCGCCGCTTTGGACGGTCAGGTCGTTGCACGCCGGACCGAAGATGTAGGTCGACGGCTGGTTCGTTGCGGGCGCGATGATGACGTCATCTGCGCCGGTCGGGATGAGAGCGGTGCTCCAGTTGAACGGGTTGTCCCAGTTGGTGCTTACCGCACCGGTCCAGGTGGTTTGTGCGGAACTAAGACCGACGCATAGGACGGCGGCCGACAAGGCGTACGCAACGCGAAGGGCGCGCATGGGCGGCTCCTCAGGACTGTAGGGGGGACTAGCGTTCCCGAGCGTCGATTGGGGCCGGCTCCGGTGTTGAGGGAATTGCCGGCGAGGGGGGACGTCGGGACCGGGGGGACAGGACGCCCAAGGATCGCTCCGTGGCAACGATCCGACAACCCCGGGAGGTCGAAAAGCCCCGGCTTTCGGGGCCTTTAGGCGCTCCTTTGGATCTTCCTTGCGTCGCCGGTTTGCAACCGCTAAGCCGGCTCGACTTCGAGCAGCGCTTCGCCTTCGCGCAGCTCGGCTCCGTCGTCCGCAACGATGCGGACGATGCATGCACGCTCGGGCAGTCCACCCTTCGCCAAGTAGGGCACCTGCGTGAAGGTCTTCATGACCTCGATCAGCCCGATCGGCTGTCCCGACTCGACCACGTCGCCGACGGCGACGAAGTTGGGCTCACCCGGACCGGGGCGCGTCCAAAAGCGCCCCGAGAAGGGCGCCCGCAACACCGGACCGGCGGCCGCTTCGGCCGCGGCCTGCGCCTCGTCCTCGGCGCCGACTTCAAGCGGGGCGAGCTCGTAAAGAACGCGGCCGAACTCCACCGGTTCGTGCACCCGCTCGGGGCGCTCGGAAACGACGCGGCCGAGGGCACCCTCGGGTGCCACGAGCGGGAAGGAGCGGTCGAGCTGGCGCAGCACGCCGACCGGCGCTCCGGGCGTGACCGCCTGCCCCTTGGCGAGGGACGAGGTGAACCAACCGACAGAAGGGGCGAGCAGCTGGAGCGTCTCGCCGTCCCGCTGCAACCGGAGCTCGAGGGGGTCGTTCATCCGCGCGGTTGGGACAGGGTGTCGATGTCGTGCAGCGACCAGATGCGCGGGTTCTTGACCCGCCGGTATCCCGTCGCCTGGTAGGAAGCCGCGGCGAAGAGCTCGAGCCAGCGGCGCAGCTCGCCGAGCTCGACGATCTCGTCGGTGTCCATCTGGCTCGCCGCCTGGTAGGGATCCATGTCGCCTTCGATGCGCTCCTCGACCTTGCGCATGCCCGCTTCGATCTTGGCGCGCTCGTCGGGGTCGTCGGTCAGGATCTCGAAGTCGTCGTCGAGCTTGGTGTTGTAGGCCGCGATCGCGAGCGTGCGGCCCTCCATCACCGAGAGCCGCGTCAGCGGCGTCGAGAGCTGCACGACCGGCTCGTAGGGCAGGCCGGCCATCGCGTAGTAGCCCGCTCCCGAGGCCTTGCGCAGCAGCACCGAGAACATCGGCACCGTGTTGGTGCTGTTCGTGTAGATCAGCGACGACCCGTACCCGAGCAGCCCCTGGCGTTCGGCCTCGACGCCGATGTCGAAGCCGGAGATGTCCTGGAGCCACACGATCGGGATGCCGTCCGCGTCGCAGGCGCGCGAGAAGGCGGAGACCTTCGCGATGCCCTCGCGGTAGAGGATGCCGGCCGGCTTCTTCCCGCCGTGGTGCTCGGCGTCGTCGACCAGGCCTTGGCGGTTGCCGATGAAGCCGACGTACAGCCCGCCGACCCGGCCGACGCCGACGATCATCTCGCGCCCGCGGTCGGGGAGCAGCTCCCAGAAGAGGCTGCGGTCGACGACGCGCGCGAGCACTTCCTCGACGTCGTAGGCCATGCGGTGGTCGGCCGGGAACAGACCCGGCAGCTCGGTCGGAGCGAAGTGCGGCTCCCCCGGCTCGCCGCCGTAGCGGTAGTAGTCCGCGGCCGGACCCGGCAGCTTCTCGATCTCGGCGCGGATGCGCGCCAGGGCCGTCTCGTCGTCCGGCGTACGCTCGTCGGCGCAGCCGGACTGCGCCACGTGGACCTCGGGGCCGCCGATGTCGAGGCTCGAGAGCTTCTGGCTCTTCGCGCCTTTGATCAGCGCTGCCCCGGCGATGACCATGTAGGCCTGCTCGGTCATGAACACGCGGTCGGAGATGATCGGCATGTAGCCGCCGCCCGCGATGCAGTCGCCGAACACGCCCGCGATCTGCGGGACGCCCGCCGCGGAGAGCTCGCTGTTCTTCTTGAAGATGTGCCCCGCGCCGGTGCGGCCGGGGAACGTGTGCGACTGCTCGGGGAGGTAGAGCCCCGAACAATCGACCAGATAGACCACCGGCAGCCGCAGCCGCAGCGCCATTTCCTGGGCCCGCTCGATCTTCTCGGGGGTCTGTGGCCACCACGAGCCCGAGGCCACGGTGTTGTCGTTCGCGATCACCATGGACCAGCGTCCGGAGATCCGCACGAACGCGGTGATCACGCCGGCCGCCGGGCTCTTGAGCTTGCCGAACGAGCGGCCCCAGTTGACGAAGGTGCCGACCTCGAACGTCTCGGAGTCGTCGTCGGCGAGCAGCGCGATCCGCTCGCGGGCGGTCAGCTTGCCCTTCTTGTGGACGCGCTCGGCGTATTCCTCGCCCCAGCCGCCGTGCACTTCGGCGCGCCGCTCGCGCAGCTCGCCTTCGCGCCCGCTGAGCTCGGAGCGGTTCTTAGCGGTCGTCGCGCCGTCCAGGAACGCGTCGAGCGGGCGGCCGATGGGGGAGAGCGGAACCTTCGCCATGGTCTATTGCCCCACGGGCCAGCCGGGGATCGAGGAGGTGTCGTACTCGCCGGCGCGGAAGGCTTCGCTCCGCAGGACCGCGAGGTGGAGCGGGATCGTGGTCGAGACGCCCTCGATGCGCGCCGCCTCGAGCGCCGCGACCATCGTTTCGATCGCCTCGGCGCGCGTGGGCGCGTAGGCGATCACCTTGGCGAGCAGCGAATCGTAGTGCGGCGTGACCTCGTCGCCGGCGGTGAGGTGCGTGTCGACCCGCACCGCGTCGCTCCCGCCGAGGTCGAACGCCTCCAGCCGTCCGGGCGACGGCCGGAAGTCCTCCGACGGATCCTCGGCGTTGATGCGGCACTCGATCGCGTGTCCGCGGAAGCGCACGTCGGCCTGGCTCACCGAGAGGCGGTGGCCCGCCGCGATGCGGATCTGCTCGTGCGGGATGTCGACGCCGGTGATCGCCTCGGTCACCGGGTGCTCGACCTGCAGGCGCGTGTTCATCTCGAGGAACGACATCGCGCCGCCTGAGTCGCGCAGGAACTCGATCGTGCCCGCGTTCGTGTAGCCGAGCGCGAGCGCGGCGGCCGCGGCGTTCGCGCCGAGCTCGGCGCGCTCCTCGTCGGAGAGGGCCGGGCTCGGGCTCTCCTCGATCAGCTTCTGGTGCTTGCGCTGCACCGAGCACTCGCGCTCGCCCAGGTGCACGCCCGTGCCGAAGCCGTCGCAGAGCACCTGCACCTCGATGTGCCGCCCGCCCGTGAGGTAGCGCTCCAGATAGATGGAGGACGAGCCGAAGGCGGCGCGCGCCTCGGCGCCCGCAGCGGCAAAGGCCTCGCGCACCTCGGCCTCGTCGGCGCACAGGCGCATCCCGCGCCCGCCGCCGCCGTGGTCGGCCTTGAGGATGACCGGATAGCCGACCTCCGCCGCGCAGCGCGCCGCCGCGTCGGCGTCGGGCAGCGGGCCGTCCGAGCCCGCGAGCACGGGCAGCCCCGCCTCCCGGGCCGCGGCCTTGGCGGGCGACTTCACGCCCATCAGCTCCATCAGCTGGGCCGACGGGCCGACGAACGTGACGCCGTGCTGGCGGCACAGAGTCGCAAAGCGCGGGTTCTCGGCCAGGAAGCCCCAGCCGGGGTGCAGCGCGCTGCAGCGCGTCTGCAGCGCCGCCTGGACGACCCGGACGGGGTCGAGATAGCTCTCCGAGGCGGCGGCCGGGCCGAGGCAGACCACCTCGTCCATGGCGCGCACCCAGCTCGCCTCGAGGTCGGGGGCGGAGGCGACTCCGACCGGGCTCACGCCGAGCTCGCGGCAAGCCCGTGCGATGCGGACGGCGACCTCGCCCCGGTTGGCGATCAGCAAGCGGTGGAACATGGGGGGGAGAGCCTAGCAGGACCAAGCCCGACCCCCGCCGCCCTTCCGAGCTGGCTGGGGTCGGTGCTGCACTTTTCGAAGCGGCTTCCTGAAGAGGCCCGCGGGGCCCACCGCGGCCCCGGCCAGGCGAGCGCCACGAGGCCCGCGCGCGGCTTGCTGAGCCGGAGCCGCGCATCGTCGTACTCATTCCACAAGCACCTTCTGCACAGTGGTTAAGCGCCTGATTAGGCCCGCGGTGCCACAACGAAGCCAGCCGGTCCCGTAGGCTCACGGCGATGGTCCCGCTGCTTCCGCCCGTCCTCCTCACCGCCCTCGCCGCGCTCGGTTCGGCCGGCCAAGGGGCCGACGACGTCGTGCTTCGACTGACCGAGCTGTCCGCGCCCGAAGCGGCCGTCCGCGGGCGCGCGGAGCGCTGGCTCGCCACCCACCTGCGCAGCGAGCACTCCGAGCTTCTGCTGCGGGCGATCGAGGGGGGCGATGCGGAGGTGCGCCGCCGCCTCGGGCGCGCCGTGGGCGCCGACGACGGGGCGCTGGCGCTGGTGGTGGACCTCCTGGGCGAGGGGGGCGCCGCGCTCGGCGTGGGCCGCGAGGCCGGGGCGGAGATCGCCGCGCGCTGGTCGACGTCGCTCGACTGGCAGCCACTGACCGACCTGGAGCTGGCGCGCGCCCTGGAACGGCGCTCCCACGGGCGCCGGGCCGACCTGCTGGCGATCGACATGGCGGCGCCGCTGGCCGAGACCGTCGACCGCCTCGCCCGGATCGGCGGCCTGCCGATCGGCGTCGTGCTCGACCCCGCCCTGGGCGCGCGGGCGACCCAGCCGGCCTTCGACGAGCGGCTGCCCTACCTCGGCACCTGGGATCAGCTGGTTCTGGCCCTCAGCGTGGCCCACGGAGTGGGCCTCGAGGGTGCGGGGCTCGACACCGACGGGGATTCGGAGGGCGGCGCCTTCCTGCGCTTCACCCAGCCGGGTGAGGCGGGGCTGCGCACCGGCGCGGAGACGCTCCTCGCCTGGCTGCAGGCCGCCGGCGAGGGGCAGGCCCCGAGCCCGCGCCGCGACGCGGCCCTGCGGGCGCTGGTCGAGACCGGCTGGCCGGCCGCGCTGCCGCTGGCCGTCGGGCGCTGGGAGCGGGGCGACGAGGGCGCGCTCGACGCGGTGCTGTCCGGGGCGGCGGTCGAGCGCTGGACCCCCGCGCTCGCCCGCCGCAGCACGATCGAGGTGCTCCTCTCCCGCCTGCGCCTGGCCCTGGGCGGGGGGCGAGTGGAGGAGGCGGACCGCATCGCGCGCGCCCTGGCCGGGGCGCCCTGCCGGCTGACCGACGGCGCGAGCCTGCCGGCCCTCTTGGCGTCCCCCTGGGAGTCCGCCGGTCCGGAGGAGCGGCGGCGGCTGCTGGTGGCGCTCGAGGCCACCGCCTGCGCCGGAGCCGAGGGCTGGGAGGAGCGCCTGCGGGCCGCCTTGGCCGAGCCCGCGGCCTCGTCCGAGCTTCTGCGCCAGGCGGTCCGCGCCTGGGCGGCGGTCGTCGTGCCGGCGGGTGGGCCCAGCGGGGCGGCACCCACCCCGGCGGCGCCCGCGGCGCTCCTGGGCGCCGGGCGCGGCTGGCGGCGCGAGGTCTATGGCGAGCTCGGCTCGTGGATCCAGCGGGCCGGGCTGGTCCCGCCGGCGACCCTGCGCGACCCCGGCCGGCTGGCGCAGATGGGGCTCGGTCCGGCCGAGAGCGGCGCTCGCGGGGTGCTCCTCGGCTGGTGGCTGGGCAGCGGCGAGGCGGACGTCGCGGCGGCGCTGCTGGCCGCGGCTCCCACCCCGGCCCGGACCCTGGGCGGGCTGCTGGGCGCGGCCGTCCGCCGTGGGGAGGGAGACGAGGTCCGCGCGCTCTTGGCGCGGGCGCGGCAGTTCGGCCCCGACGAGGCCACCGGGCTCGCGCTGGACCGGGTGGCGCTCTTCGCCGGCGTCCTGGAGCCCGAGCGCCGCGCGGCGCTGCTCGACCGGGCGGCGACCTCGAACGACCTGGACCTCCTGGCGGCGCTGGCGAGCCAGGCCGCTCCCGCCGGCGAGACCGCGCGCATGCGGCTTCTGGAGCGGCTCGACGAGGGCCTCGAGCGGCCGCTCCCGGTCCAGGAGCTCTTTCCCGTGACCGAGGCCATCGAGCAGGCCCTGACCGGCCTGCTGCGGGCCGGCGCCGACGGCTTGGCGCGCTCGCTCCGGACGCGGGCCTGGCACCGGGTGCGGCAGGCACGGACCTCCTCCAAGGCCCGCGAGCGCCTGGCCCTCGCCGGCTGGCCGCCCTTTCCCCCGGCCCTGGCCGTGCGTGACCTGGAGCTCCTGGACCGTCCGTAGACCGCCACGCCGTTACCGAGAGGTTTGCGGTCCCCGTTTGCAACGGCCGCTACGGTCTGGAAGGATCCTCGCCGATACCCCTTCTGCCGACCATGGCCCTCTTTCGACGCAAGAACAGCTCCAGCTCCCTAGAGCCCGCCAAGCCTGGGGAGGCGGCTGAGATCCCCGTGCGGCGGGAGGAGCTCGTGATGGCCCTGCGGCCCCAGGGCCACCTGGCCGAGCAGTACCGCCGCCTGCGCAACTCGATCCAGGCGCTGAACCCCGATGGGGCGGCGCGTACCGTGCTTTTGACCTCCGCCGTGCGCGGCGAGGGCAAGAGCGTGGCGACGCTCAACATGGCCCTCGCGATGGTCGAGGTCCCGCGCGTGCGGGTGCTGGTGATCGACGGCCACGTGCGCCACCCCTCGCTGGAGGAGTACCTCGGGGTCCCGCGCCGCCAGGGCCTCACCGACGTGCTGCTGGGGCAGCTGCCGCTGGAGCAGGCGATCCGGCGCACCTCGGTCGACCGGCTCGACATCATGGGAGCCGGCACGCTGCCCGACGACCCGCGCCTCGGGCTGTTCGTCGAGCGGATGCAGTCGATCCTGCACACGCTGAAGCGCCGCTACGACTACATCCTGATCGACATGGCTCCGGCGATGCTGGTGGCCGAGCCCAGCCTGCTGGGGACGATCGCCGACGGGATCCTGCTGGTCGTGCGCCTGGGCGAGACGCCCAAGCATCTGGTCGAAGAGACCTACAACATGCTCGAGACGCTCGGCGGCAACGTATTGGGCATCGTCGCCAACGGCGCGCACGAGGCCGACCGGGCCGAGTAGCTCCGGCGGCCTAGTCGAACAGCAGCCGCTGCACGAAGCTCGTCAGCGACGCGGACGGGGACGGGGGGCGCATGTCGCGCCCGGTGCGCGTCGAGTGCAGCAGCCGCCCGATGTTGTCGTCCTCCCAGGCCTTGGCGCGCTGGTAGTCGGGGTAGGCCCGCTCGCGGGCGCGGAAGGCGGCGCCGTGGTGCACCGTGCGTCCGTTCGCGCGCTGCGAGGGCAGCGCGGCGTGCAGCAGCTCGTGGAACAGCACGAAGCGCACGAAGAAGGTCGGCACCTCCTCCTGGTCGAGCACGGCGTGGATGCGCACCAGGTTCTGCACCGCGTCGAACGTGCCCAGGTGGAGCGAGCGGCGCGCGCCGGTGCGGCGGCGGTTGCCCCAGGTAATCGCGGGCCAGCGCTCGGGCGGGAGGAGCTCGGTGGGGAGCGCGTCCCCGCGCAGCTCGTCGGCGAGGCGGCCGAGGTGGTGGTGCTCGCCCGCGACGACGCAGCGCGCCGGACGGCGCGGGGCGAAGGACGGGATCAGCACGTCGTCGATCCACGCGTCGAGCACGCGCGCCGCACGGCTCGCGCGGCGTCCGGAACGAAGCCAGCGCGCCACCGCTAGGCGCACCTCGGGCGGGGCGTTGCGGAAGCCCGCGTGCATGCGCACGCGGTATCCCTCGCAGCTCTCGTCGGGACGCGCAACCAGCACGTTGCGGCGCGCCGAACCGAAGCTGACCTGCACCGGCACTCCGAGCTCGGTCGTGAGGAGCTCGGTCCAGGCATCGGCAGGGAAGGGGGCGTCCACGCGCCCCCGATTCTCGTGCTGCGCCTAGACCGGAGCAACCCCGTGGCCTGCTTCGGCTCGGCCGCATCCCCCCGAAGAGACGCCTGTCTCGCTTCGGCCCCCCCCAACCTCACCACAAGTTCAGGAGAGGCCCTGCTTCTCGCCGCGCCGGCTCGGCCTTCACGGCGAAGCTGACCCGGACCGGGCGGCGTGCTGGGCGACCAGGTCACCTACGACCTCCAAGGCGACCCGGCCGAGGTCTTTGGGCTCGCCATCTCGACCAACACCGGCCCGACGCCCCTCGCTATCTTCGACGTGCCGGAGTTCTCGAGCGACGCGCGCCGCTACGACCCCGGCAGCAACTCGATCCTGGGCACGCCGTCCAGCACTGAGCGCGCGCTGCACGGGCAGACGACGCTCTCGAACGGCGACGTGCTGCTCGCGGGCGGCGTGACCGGCGATCTGGTGCTGCAGAACTTCTTTCCGCCGGCGAGCTGCCGGCTGTACGACACCTCGGCCAACTCGTGGACGAGCGTCCCGAGCACGGCGGCCAACCGCGTGCTGCCGACGCTGTTCGACGTCGGCGGCGACGTGAGCGCGATCGACACGTTCGACCTCGTTCGCGTTCACCGGCACGCCGAACGACACGATCGAGACGACCACGACGGCGGCGCTCTCGTGGAACGCTGTCGGGCAGCATGCATGCTGGTGCCGCGCCCCTCGCGGTCAGCGCGCTCCCCGACGGTGGTGAGCGCATCCTCACGACCGGCTCCGGCACGGTGACGCCGGACCTGTCGGCGGAGATCTACATCCCGTAAGGATCTCGTCTCCGGCCTTTTCCGGGGCGTCCGCGGTCGTGCTGGGCGACCCGCGGGCGCCCCGGCCCGTTTATATTCGAGGTGGCCAACCCCTTCGTCTCTCACCTTCGCTCATGCGCCCCTCTCCCTGGATCGTCGCCCTCTTTGCTCCCCTCCTTCCGTCGGCTCAGGAGCTCTCCTGGACCGACGGCGTGCTCGGTTCGGGCGTGACCTACACGCTGTCGGGCGACCCGTCGGAGCTTTGGGGGCTGGGCGTGTCGCTGAACTCCGGGCCGACGCCGCTCGCGATCGTCGACCCGGCCGACCCGCGCTTCTTCGATCTCGGGCTCGAGCTCCTGCCGTACTGGCTGTTCGGCTCCCTGTCGCCGGCGGGCGAGGCGACGCAGACGTTCTTCCTGCCCAACACCCCGATGATCGTCGGGGTGCCGCTGCACGCGCAGTTCTTCACCCTGCCCGGGGCGACGACGTTCGTGGACGACATCAGCAACGACGTGTCGTTCGCGATGCAGGTGCCGGCCTCGACGGCGCAGGCGGTGGGGGAGCGCGGTGGCGCGATCGACGGGCACAGCTCGACCTCCCTCCCCGACGGGAGCGTCCTCCTGGCCGGCGGCGTCGACGTTGCCGGCGGCGGCGACGTCGCGCTCGCGACGCTCGAGGTCTTCGACCCCCAGACGCAGAGCTTCGAGCCGCACTCCGCCACGCTGGCCGCGCCGCGCAGGGCGCATACGGCGACGCTGCTGACCGACGGCCGCGTGCTGTTGCTCGGCGGGCGCGACGGCGCGGGGCTCGCGACGGCCGCGGCCGAGCTCTTCGATCCCGTGGCGGGGACCGTGACCCAGGTGGCGTCGATGCCGCAGGCGCGCTCGCAGCACACGGCGACGCTCCTCGCCGACGGCCGGGTGCTGGTCGCGGGCGGCGTCGAGCTCGACGACCCCGCCGACCCGATCACGACGTTGCTGAGCGTGCTGGTCTCGACCGCGATCTACGACCCGGTGCTCGACGCCTGGTCCAGCGGCCCCGAGCTGCCCGCCGGGCGCATCGGGCACGCGGCTTCGCTCCTCGATTCGGGCGAGGTCTTCGTCACCGGCGGCATCGAGGTCTCCTCGCTCTTCGGCTTCCCGACCCAGGACTGGACCGAGACGTGCCTGCTCCTCGACCCCGCGCTGGGCACGGCGCTCCCCACGGCTTCCATGCCGGGGCCGCGCGCCTACCACGCGCAGGTCGTGCTCTCGACCGACGGTCGCGTGCTGGTCACCGGCGGCGCGCGCACCGGCGTGTTCCTAGAGCAGGTCACGCTCGACGAGGTCGTGCGCTACAACCCGACGCTGGACGTATGGGCCGAGCTCCCGACGCGGCTCAACCAACCGCGCGCCTACCACGCGCTGCTCGAGACGCCGACCCAGCTGGCGGTGATCGGCGGCATCGCGGTGATCGACTCGATGGCGCTGACCGAGACGCCCGAGGCGAGCGTCGAGCTGGCCCCGCCCGACGCGAGCACGTGGGCCGCGCCGCTCGCGATGCAGCTCCCGCGCGCCCGGGTGCGCGCCAGCCTGGTGGACGGCGGCGAGCGCATCCTCGTGACGGGAACCGGCGACGACGGCGGCGCGGGCGACGACCTCTCGGCCGAGATCGTTCTGCCCTGATACCCGCCTGAGCGGGCGCGCGGCGGGGCGCGCTACTCGAACTGCAGCGCCACTTCGCGCCGCGCGCCGACCTCGACGCTCCCGCGCGCGGTGGCGGTGCGCGCCGTCGCCGGGCGGCCGTAGACGATGCGCGCGGTCAGCCGGTAGGACCCGCCGGGCAACAGCGGCGAGGTCCACGCGCCTTTGTCGTTCGCCTCGATCTGGATCGGCGTGCGGACCGAGCCGCTCTCGCCGAAGACGTGCACCACCGCGTTCGCGACCGGCTTGCCCGCGCCGTCGGTGACGGTGCCGTGGAGTCGGCCGCCGGCGGAGACCTGGACGGGGCCGACCTTCTCCTTGCGCCCCTCCTGCACGACGATCGGGCCGTAGAGCTGGGGCAGGAGGTCGCGCGGGCGCACGATGCACCAGTAGCGGCCCTCGGCGAGGTGTTCGAAGGCGACTTCCCCTTCGGAGCTCGTGGTCGCGTTCGCGACCGGCTTTACGGTCGAGACCGGCTGGGGCGTCGCCGGGCTGCGGTAGAGCTCGGTGGGGGGCGGCGTCGTGTCGAAGAGCTCGACGCGCGCTCCACCGACGGGACCGTCGCCGGAGTGGACCAAGAGGTTGAGCCCGCCGCCCGAGCGCAGCTCGACGTCGACCCCGACCGCGTCCTTGCCCAGCGTCAGCCGGATCGTCTCCGAGCTGGTCGGCGCGAAGCCCGGGGCGCTCGCCCGGATCACGTACAGGCCTGGCCGCATGTCGCAGATGCGGAAGCTGCCGTCGGCCGCCACCGGCGTCTCGTCGTGGCGTCCGCTGTCGACGAAGCCGCCGCGCGCGTTGGCGGACAGCGGGCGGACGGTGACCCCGCTCGGGAGCGCCGCGCCCGCGGGAGCGCTGATGCGGCCTTCGATGCAGGGCCAGGGGAGGAGCTCGACCTCGATCGGGTTGCCGTCCGCGCGCATCCTGTCGCGGACCGCGGGGCGGTAGCCGTCGGCCTCGGCGCGCACCTCCCACAGCTCGGAGCCCAGCCCCAGCACGTGGCAGTCGCCGTTGTCGTCGGCCGTCGCGCTGACGTCGGTCGAGCGCGGGTCGTGCGGCCGCAGGTTGACGCGTGCGCCCGCCACGCCGGCCCCGTCGGGGTCGCGCAGCAGGAGCAGCATGGCGCGCTCGGGCACCAGCTCGATCAGCGCGTGGTCCTTCGCCGACGCGTGGCGGAGCTCCTCGGATCGCGCGCCGTAGCCGTTGGCGAAGGCCTCGACCTTCACCGTGCCGAGCGGCGCCTGGGGGAACTCGAAGCCGCCGTCGGCGTCCGCGACCGCCTCCTGCACATAGCGGTTGAAGCCGCCGCCCGGACCGCCGGCGCGCAGCTGCACGCGGGCCTCGGCCAGCGCGAAGCCGCCGGGCGCGACGACCTTGCCGCGCAGCATGATGCCGCGCGCGACCTGCAGGTTGCCGACGAAGCGGCGCTCGCCCGCGCGGATGGCGTGGGGGCCGGTCTCCAGCGGCGCGAAGCCGCGCGCCTGAACCAGGATCAGCCCGTCCTCCAGCGGCCGCGGGACCGCGAGCTCGAAGTTGCCGCGCGGGTCGCTGGTGGCCTCGCACAGAGCCTCGCCGGCGCGGTCGGTGTAGAGCACCTGCGCTCCGCTGATCGGCTTGCCGTCTCCGACGACCAGCCCGACCAGCGTCTGCTTCAGGGCGCCGAGGGCGGGTAGGCCCTTCGGGGTGCCTGCGACGCGACGCTCGGGCGCGGCTTCGGCGGGGGCCGCGTCGAGGTCGGTGCGTTCGGGCTCCGCCGGGGCGTCGATCGAGCCTCCGCCCGGCCGTGCGACCTCAGCGCCGCGGCCGAGCTCGGACGGACGCGCGACGCTGTCTCCCTGGGGCGCCGTTCCGCCGGAGCCCGCGAGCCGGGTAAACAGCACGGCCGCCGCGCCCAGAACGAGCACGGCGGCCAGGATTCCTAGGCCAAGCCGATTCAAAGTTGGGGGCCGGGGGCTAGTCGCTCCCCAGGTAGAGGTCGTGCTTGTACTCGCCGCCGTCGGCGACGGCGATCTCGATCTCCGACTGCTTCATGTCGACGATCACCTGGAACGGGTTGGCCTCGCGCAGGTCCGGCCGCGACAGGCTCAGCTTGTACGAGCCGGGCGCGACGTTCGTGATGCGGTAGTGCCCCTCAGAGTTCGTGCGGGCCTCGTAGCTCCGGCCGCTCCCGTCGGTGGGGTGGAGGGAGACCGAGGCGCCGACCGCCTTGCTGCCGTCCGCCAGGAAGGCGGTGCCGCTGGTCTGGCCGCCGGTGAAGAGCTTGATGACGCCGATCTCGCGCTCCTGCCCCTCGAACACCTGCACGTCGTTCATGATCTGCGCGGTGTACTTCTGGTGGTTGATCGTCACCTGGTAGGCGCCGGGCGTGAGGAGCTCGAACTCGAACTGCCCGTTCTCGTCCGTGCGCGCCGAGGCTTCGGTCGTGGTGCGCGACACCAGGCCCTTGAAGACGTTGGTGAAGGGGCTCTCGACCCAGTTGTTGTCCTGGGTCGCGACCACCGCGCCGGAGATCGGCTTGGCGGTGTAGCCGTCGACCACCTGGCCGAGGATGCGCCCGCCGCGGGTCATCTGGACCATCACGTCGGGGACGGTGATGCCCTGGTTGACGGTGAAGCGCTCCGAGCGCGTGTTCGCGTAGCCCTTGGCGGAGACCTCGACCACGTAGTGCCCGTGCGCGAGGCCGGGCACGTGGAAGGCGCCGTTGTTCGCGCCGCGGAAGTTCTGCGCCGCGGCCACGCGCCCGACGAAGGTCGAGCTCAGGTTGACCATCCGCACGGCCACCTTGAAGTCGCTGAGCGCGCGGCCCGTCGAGGCGTCGACCACGCGGCCCATCACGCCGCCCAGCTCGGCCAGCTCGAGCTCGATGCCCTGGGCGCCGGCGTCGACGCGGACCAGGCGCTTCTCGCCGAAGCCCTCGGCGCGCGCGACGACCGAGTACTGCGCCTCGGCCAGCCCGCGGATCACGAAGTTGCCCATGGCGTCGGTCTTCGCGTTGCCGCGCGACAAGGCCTCGGCGTTGTAGCTGATGCCCTCGACCGAAGCGCCTTCGACGCCCACGCGGTCGGGGCCGATGACCTGACCCGAGATCGTCATCTCGGGCTTCATCTGGATGTCCTGCGACTTGTGCCGGTCGACCTGCCCCTGGCCCAGGAAGGTGACGTTGTTGACGACGACCGTCCCGTAGGACTCGGCCTGGCACATGAGCCACTTGGTGCCCGGCGCCACGTGGCGGAACTCATACCGCCCGTCCGGCTCGGACTTGGTCTGCATGCGGTCGGGGCTCTTGCGGTCGGAGGGCAGTTGAGCCGCGAGCGGGTTGTCGAGCGTGATCAGCGCGCCCTCGATCGGGAGCCCGGTGCCGTGGTCGCGGACGTAGCCGAAGAGCTGGAAGCCCTCGCGCAGCTCGATGTCCTCGCGGACCTGGCTCTCCTCGCCCATCTCGATCGGGCCGACCTCGGTGCGCTGGTAGTCCTCGTGCTCGACGACGACCAGGTGGTCCTTGCCCGGGGGCAGCGCCTTGAACTCGTACTCGCCCCGCTCGTTGGTGCGCGTGGTCTTGAGCACCTTGTCCTGCGGGCCGTTCTGGAACATGATCGTCAGCGCCTCGAGGTGCGCCGGGGCGCGCTTGCGGAACACCGAGACGCGCGCGTCCGGCACCGCGATGCCCGCCGGGCTCACGACCTTGCCGTGCAGGCGGTTCGCGAAGGAGCCCAGGACCTCCTCGGGGCCGACCGCCGTGCGGGTGACCTCTTCGACCTCGGCGCCGCCGCTGGCCTCGACCAGCTCGGCATCCGCCCGGCGCTGGGCCTCCTCCGGCTCCATCGCGGGACGCACCACGTTGGACACCTGGGCGTCGTCGCGCGACGAGTCGCCGGTGATCGAGAAGTAGGCGAAGGCGAGGGCCGCGATGGCGGCGAGTACGAGGGCTAGGACGGCCAGCGGGCGCATGGTTGGATTCCTGAGATCACGAGTCCCCAAGGAGGCGGGGATTCGGCGAAGAGGGCCGCAAATCCTACCGCAGCCCCAGGGCGGGAGCACGGGAGACGGGTCGAAGCCCGTGGCTGCTCGGACGCGCGGGGTACCGCGATCCTTCCGCGGAATCGGGCCGAAATTCGGCCGCGATCAGCCCTGGACGGCCTTCTCGGGCGAGGGGCCGGGCAACAGCGATTCGCCGTAGATCTGCGACCCCAAGAAGTACGCAAAGAGGAGCAGCGAGATGTCGATGCGCCGGTACACGTCGAGCTCGGCCGCGCGACCCACCATCCCGACCCGGATCTGGGCCGTCTCGCCGGTCTTGGGCGCGTAGAGGCCCCAGCCGCGCCGGAAGCCCGGCAGCGGCAGCAGGCGGTACGGCTTGGTGCCGGTCGAGAGGTGCACGGCGCGCCCCATGAAGCTCCAGCGCAGCGAGGAGCCGAGCCACTCGCGGCCGTCGGTCCACATCGAGAACTGGCTCCGCAGCAGCCCCGGGTCGCGGCGGAAGTAGTAGAGCTCGCCCGCTTCGGGCTGGTACTCGCCCTGGATCACCATCCCGGAGCGATTCCGCTCGACGGTGAGGACGCCGAGGGTCTGTTCCCCTTCGAGGAGCTCGTGACGCTGGTTCCAGCGTCCGCTCACGCGGGTTGTGTAGCTCTGGATAGGTTCGGGCACGACCGGGAGGAGGGGGGAGGAGTGTATGCGGGAGGCAGGCTCTGAGGAACCCTACCCCGCTGGAACCGACCCGGCCGCGCCGGAACCCGCGCAGGCGGCCTCGGCGGCCCCGTTTCCGGCGGCTAGAACAGCGCGCTCAGCTGCTCGGGCAGGCTCGATCCGTCGGCCTGGCAGGGCTCGCAGAAGTTGTTCTCGACGCCCGGAACGTGCGCGCAGGGGACGCACTGCTCCAGCTTCCCGCGCGCCTCGCGGATCCGGTCGCGCTGCTTCTCGATCGCCGCCACGCGCTGCACCAGAAGCTCGTCCTGCGAGGCCAGCGCGCGGTCCACGCGACGCATCAGCTCGACCCGGGAAATCCCTTCCTCGCGGGTCGTGAAGAGCTCGCGAATCTCCTCCAAGGCCAGGCCCAGGTCCTGGAACGCCCGGATCAGCTTGAGCCGGTTGAGGTCGGTCTCGCGGTAGTAGCGGAAGCCCCCCTGGCTGCGCCGGAAGGGGGTGAAGAGGCCGAGCTCTTCGTAGTACCGGAGGGTTCTCAGGTTGGTCCCGGCCAGGCGAGCGAACTCGCCGATCCGGAGCAGCTTGGGGTCGATCGCTCCCATGGGTTGCCCCTGATTAATAGCGCGCGCCGGTCCCTCTAGGGTAGGGAAGGTTTCGTGTTTCCTGCCCGCGGAGGGCGCTGAGTCGCAAAAGAGAGGCTCCGATCGCCTCTTGGTATGCCGGCTTGGCGCGTCCTATTCTCGTGCCGCGCCCGCGGCGCCCGGGGGCCCCGGACCCCCCCTGCGCCTCCCACAGCCCCGTAAAGGCCTCGCGATGTTCTTCTACTCCTGGCTCTTCCGTCCCGAGTTCTGGCTGATCGTCGGCCCGATGATGGCCTTCGGTCTCTTCACCTCTTGGCGGGTGAAGTCGGTCTTCAAAAGCTTCGCGCGCGTCGGCGTGCGCACCGGCATGACCGGCGCCCAGGCGGCCGCCGCCGTCGCGCAGGCCGGCGGGGCGACCGGGCTGACGATCGAGGAGCACCCCGGCTTCCTGTCCGACCACTACGACCCCCGGGCGCGCGCTCTGCGGCTCTCGCCCGAGGTCTACCGCGGTCGCTCGATCTCCTCGATCGCGGTCGCCGCCCACGAGGCCGGGCACGCGATCCAGCACGCCAAGGATTACGGGCCGCTGGGGATGCGCTCCAAGCTGGTCCCGGTGGTCACGATCGGCTCCCAGGTTTGGGCCTACTGCGTGATGGCGGGCTTCTTCTTCGGCGGCGTCGGCGGGCTGCTGCTCGACATCGGGATCATCTGCTTCTTCCTCACCGCGCTGTTCCAGCTCGTGACCCTGCCGGTCGAGTTCGACGCGAGCCGCCGCGCCAAGGCCGTGCTGGCCTCGACCGGGATCGTGACGACGAGCGAGGAGGCCAAGGGGGTCGAAAAGGTGCTCGGGGCGGCCGCGATGACCTACGTCGCCGGCCTTCTCACCGCCGTGGCCCAGCTGATTTTTCTCCTCGTGCTGCGCTCCCAGTCGGACGATTAGGAGAAGCGCCCCGGAGTTCCTCCGCGTTGCGCCGGCGAGCGCGGGGGCGTTGCGCAGGCCGGGGCGGGCGGCTTAGTCTGCCGGGCCCCACTCGGCCTCCCCCCAAAGAGGGACAACCCCGGAGAGCTCCGTTGAGCGCGATTCGACTCGACTACACGAACTGCCTTTCGGACGCCGTCGGCGAGCACGGCCTCCGCGAGGCCGAGCTGCTTGAGCTCGCCGACGCTTCCTCCCGCGGCCTCGAGCGCGTGCTGGCTCGCCGCGGCCAGGACCTGCGCTGGCTCGACCTGCCGTACCAGCACGAAGTCGTCGCCGACATCACCGACTACGCCGCGTCGGTGCGCGGACGTTTTCGCAACGTCGCGGTGCTCGGCATCGGCGGCTCGGCGCTGGGCAACATCGCGCTCCAGACCGCGCTCAACAGCCCGTACTACAACCTGAACCCGCCGGCCGGGCTGCCGCGCCTGTTCGTGTTGGACAACGTCGACCCCGACCTGATCGGGGAGTTTCTCGAGCACATCGACCCCGCCGAGACGCTCTTCAACGTGATCTCGAAGTCCGGGGGCACGGCGGAGACGATGAGCCAGTTCCTGCTCTTCCGCCAGCGGCTGGTCGACGCCCTGGGCGAGGACGGCCATCGCGACCACCTGGTCGTGACGACCGACGCCGAGAAGGGCGTGCTGCGCGAGATCGTCGCGCGCGAGTCGTACCGCTCCTTCGTCGTGCCCGACGGGGTGGGGGGCCGCTTCAGCGTGCTCTCGCCCGTCGGCCTGCTGTCGTCGGCGCTGGTCGGCATCGACGTGCAGGGGCTGCTGCAGGGCGCCGCGAAGATGGACGAGCGCGCCCAGGGCGCGGACTTCTTCGACAACCCGGTGCTCGTGCACTCGGCGCTCCAGTACCTGCTGCATGAGCGCCGGCAGAAGAGCATGGCGATCACGTTCTCGTACTCCAGCCGGCTGAAGGACGTCGCTGACTGGTACGCCCAGCTCCTGGCGGAGTCGATCGGCAAGCGCCGCTCGCGCGCCGGCGAGGACGTCTTCCGCGGCCCCACGCCCGTGCGCGCCGTCGGCGTCACCGACCAGCACAGCCAGGTGCAGCTCTACGTCGAGGGCCCGTTCGACAAGTGGTTCACGCTGCTGTCGGTCGACCAGCCCGACCACTCGGTCGAGCTGCCCCACGCCTACGCCGACCTCGAGGGCGCCTCCTACCTCGGGGGCCACACGCTGAGGGAGCTCTTCCAGGCCGAGCGCGACGGCACGCGCATCGCGCTCACCGAGGCCTCGCGCCCCAACGCCACGATCTCGCTCGAGAAGGTCGACGCCCACAGCATCGGGCAGCTGCTCTACATGCTCGAGCTGTCGGTCGCCGTGCTCGGCGAGCACTACGACGTCGACGCCTTCGACCAGCCCGGCGTCGAGGCCGGCAAGGTCGCCGCCTACGCCCTGATGGGCCGCGCGGGCTTCGAGGAGCGCCGTGCCGAGATCGAACGGTCGGCGCCTGCGAATCCCCGCGTGATCTAGCCGTACCCGCCGCCATGGCCGAGCCCTCCGAAGCCCTGGGGCCCGATCCCCCCAAGCCGGAACCCGGCCCGAAGAGAGTCGAGGAGCCGGTCCCGGACCTGGAAGCCGTCCCCGACGACGAACCCAAGCGCAGGCGGCGCGGTCGCCTGGCCCGCTGGGTCGAGGGCCGCGCCGAGCGCGTGCTCAAGAGCGCGGTCTCCTCGGGCGCCGACAAGATCGAGGAGCGCGCCGCCGAGGTGGTCGGCTCGCTCTACGACCAAAAAGCCGACGACCTCGAGGACCGCGCCGTCCGCGCCATGCGCCGCGCGATCCACGAGGAATCGGAGCGCATCCGCAGCGTCATCGAGCACTCGGTCGAGGTGAAGCGCCGCGAGGTGCGGCTCTCGCTCCTGGTCCTCGTCGGTGCCGCGATCGTCTACCTGATCCTGTTCTGGATCACCCGCGAGCCGCCGGCCGCGGCCTGAGCCCGTGCTCGACCCCTACGACTTCGTCCGCTACACGACGTTCCTGATCGCCACCGTGTGGACGGTGCGCGGCGCGGCGCGTACGTGGAGCTTCTACAAGCGCTGGGAGGAGCGGCTCCTGCAGTGGGGGGTGTCGCCGCTCTTCCTGCGCCGCGCGGTGCTGGCGATGGTGGCGCGCATCACGGTCCTCGATCCGATCAACCTCGCGTTGATGCTGACGCTGGTCGGGGTGTGGACGTTCCGCGCGCGGATGTAGTCAGCGGATCGCCCCGTTCGCCGCGTCCCCCAGCACGCTGAGCGGCACGCCGATGCCGAAGAAGCCGTACCAGCGGTCCTCGGACAGGTTGTAGCCGTAGCCCGCCTGCAGGTAGTCGCGGAAGAGCGACAGCACGACGCCCACGCCCAGCTCGGGAGTGTCGTCGCCGTCGAAGTCCAGCGCGCTCATGTGCAGGCCGTAGCCCGGGTCGAGCAGGCGGTTGTGGTAGCCGCTTTGGCGCGAGCCGCGCTTCAGCAGCAGGCTGTAGGCCGGTACCACCTGCCAGGTCGAGTTGACCTCGGCGCGGCCGTTCGGGTCGGCGAAGCCGAGCGTGACGGCGGACTCGAAGTGGACCAGGATCTGCTCGAGCTCGAACTGGTGCTGCTCGAGCGTCGTCGGCGTCCCCTGGGCCTCGGAGGTCTCCGGGTCGACCTTCACGAAGCCGATGCGGAAGACCAGCGCGTCGCCGGGCGAGCGCTGGCCGGTGTCGATCAGGTCGAGCTGCGTGGACGGCGGCAGGTCGTCGAGCGTGTGCCGCAGGACCTTGTCGCCGTAGGCGCCGATGGTCTGGATCGTGGTCTCGAGGCCGTCGGTGAGCCCGATCAGATCGGTCAGCTCGCGCAGCCGCGCGCGCACGTCGCCGGTCAGCTTCGCGCCGCACGCGCCCAGGCCGTCGAGGATCGCGAGCACGTCCGTCGCTACCGAGTGCCCGGCCGCCTCGAAGCGGCTGCGGTCGGCCCATACGCTGAGCCCGGTGCCCAGCTCGAAGAGCATGCCGCTGACGCGCGCCAGGTCGCCCTGCAGCGCGGCGAGCACGCCGCTCGGGTCGGCGCCGGCGCTGCCCGAGCCGTAGTGGTCGAACAGCCGGCGCAGGTCGTCGCGCAGCCGGCGCGCGAGGCGCAGCAGCTCGTCGATCTGCGTGCGCTCGGCCTCCAGGTACGCCTCGGCGCGTCCGCGCAGGGCGTCGAGGTCGCGCTCGGCGCGGTCCATGCACTCCTCCGCCTGCTTCACGATGCCGTCGACGTAGGCGCGCAGGGTGCGGCGCGCCAGGCTGCCGAGGCTCGTCTCGCCGGCGTTCAGCGAGTCGGCGAGCGCCGCCATCTGCTCGAGCTTGGCCTCCTCCTCGGGCGTGGGGGCGATGCGCCAGCGCTCGACGCGGAAGCGCTCCTCGGTCGGGTAGGTGTCAAAGCCGTCGAGGTGCACGTTGCGCCACGCGCCGTCGCGCGTCATGCGGGCCTCCAGGAGGATCCCGAAGGCCGCGTCGGCCAGGTCGCGGTCGAGCACCGCGCGGTACGAGCCGACGAGCGTGTCGACCAGCTCGAACAGCAGCCGGTACTGGTCGATGGGCCCGCGGGCGGGGCCGGTCTCGAGCGCCGCGTTGAAGCCGTCTGCGACCGGGCGCAGCAGGCTCTGGGGGCGGTCGATCTCATCCAGCAGCGAGAGCGCCGGGAGCGCGATCGCCTGCAGCGCCTGCTGCAGCTCGGCCTGCGCACCCTGGGGATCGGCGGCCCAGGCCTCGGCCGCCGCGGCGAGCGGCGCCAGGCCCTGCAGGCCGTCGCGCGCGGCCTCCTGGGCCGCGAGCAGCGCCTCGATGGCGTCGGGGTCCAGGCTCGTCTCGCGCGCGATCAGCTGCGCCTCGACCGCCTGCCGCGAGACCTTGAGGTCGAAGCGGCTGTTCACGTCGACAAAACGGTGCGTGCGGTTCAGCGCCGTGCGCCCGCCGTCCTCGTCGTGCTCGACCAGGCTCAGGATCGGCCCGGCGGCGCGCGCGGCGCCGGCGCGGGTCGGGGTGTAGGCGCGTAGCTCAGGCTGGGTGGGGGAGGAGCTGGCACCCCGGCAGCCGAGGGCGAGCAGCGCGAGCGCCGCGGCCGAAGCCGCGCGTCGAAGCGTCGATGCACCCATGGCTAGTCGTCCCCCCGCAGCGAGGCCTCGGCCTTCACGAACGAGCGGAAGATCCGCAGGAAGCTCGGGGCGTGGTCGGTCTCCTCGATGACGTCGCACACGTCGTCCTCCATCGAGAGGGCGAAGGCGAGCACGTGGTCGGGGAACTTCCCGTCGGCCGCTTCGGCGCCGAGCAGGTCGCCGCCGCTCCGCACGTCGACGAGCGGATCGGGGACCTGCAGCCGGCGCGTTCGCTCGGCGATTTGCTCGGGGAAGCGCGCCCACACGACGTGGCGCCAGGTGCTGTCGGGGTTGCCGGCGAGCCGTTCGGCGCGCTCGAAGGCCTTCAGCGCGCTGTCGGTGCGCCCGAGCACGACGAAGAGCACCTTGGGCTCCTCGTCCACGAGGCGGTTGAAGAACTCGCGCGCCAGAAGGTCGTCGTCGGTGGGCAGGATCGTCGTCGTCATGTCTCCTCTTTCCGTGTTGGCGAGCAGTCGAACCGCGCGCACCCGTCCGGTCTCCCGCCGGCGGGCGGTGCAGGGCGAGCGCGACCAGCATGGAGGAGCCGACCCGATTCGTCACCGGGGTTTTCCCCGCGTTGCGGGAGCGCGAGCGGCGCGGGGCGAGCGGGCTCAGCGCAGGAAGCGGTTGCACTCCGCGGCCACCCGCGTGAGCTCCTCCGCCTCGTCCGCCAGGATGTCCTGATCCTCGGGGATCAGGTTCCAGCGGTAGTCGTACACCTCGATGTCGAAGGCGTAGCCCGACAGCGGCACGCGGAGAATGCTGCCGGGGACCCACACGCCGAGCTCGTTCCAGCCCGACACGACGCGGCAGCGGTCTTCGATCGGCGCGAAGAGGTTGCCCCCCAGCGTCCACTGCTCGCGGGCGGTGGGGTCGGCGCCGAGCATCTCGAGCAGCGTGGCCGGCACGTCCAGGTGCGAGGTGGGGCGCGCTTCGAGGCCCGGCTCGATGCCCGGCCCACGCATCAGGAAGGGCACGTGGACCTGCGGCTGGGTGTACGCGCTGGTGTGGCCGAAGAAGCCGCACTCGCGGAACTCCTCGCCGTGGTCGCCGGTGACGATGATGACCGTGTCGTCGGCCAGCCCGAGCCGCTCGATCGAGTCGAGCACGAGCCCCACGCGCGCGTCGGCGTGGTGCACCGCGTTGCGGTAGCGGTTGTAGACCAGGAGCAGGCTCTCGGGGTCGGGCCCCTCGTTCTGCGTCATGGTCATGTAGTCGAGATCCGGCGCCGAAGGCGTGAAGGGCGTGCTCTCCGGCGGGTGGCTGTAGGTCTGGTGCGGCGAGTCGAGCAGCAGGAAGCCGAAGAACGGCTCATCGGGCTCCTCGGCGCGTTCCTCGAGCCACTCGATCAGCGCGGCCGACGACTCCTCGTCGCGCTTCCAGGCTTCCCTGGAGGGGAACTGGTCGAACACGCGGTCGGGGATGCGCGACCAGGCCGTGTCGCGCAGCTCGGGGTAGTTCTGCGACGCGGTCGAGAAGATCCCCATCTCGTAGCCGAGGTCGAGCAGGCTGTCGACCAGCACCGGCGAGGTGCCCTCTTCGAGGATCGGGAACCAATACGAGCCGTGCAGGCCGTAGAGCATCGACAGCATCCCGAAGCGCGTCGAGTTGCCGCCCGACAGGTGGTCCTCGAAGCGCCGCGACTCGCGCGCAAAGGCCTCGACGTTCGGTGCCGCCTCGGCGTTGACCATGTCGTGCCGCAGGCAGTCGACGACCAGCAGCAGGATGTTCGGGCGCGGGCCGTCGGCGTCGATCTCCGGGCGGACCAGCGGGTACTGCATCGCGACGCCTTCGAGCTCGACCTTCGGCCGGCGCTCGATGTCCACGCCGAGCAGCTCGGTGGCGACCGTCTCGACCGGCAGGGCCGGGTAGGCCGGGAAGACGCGCGAGAGCGCCTTCACCTGCTGGTCGCGGCTGAGATCCGCCTGGGCGTAGAGCGTCTTCTCGACGAACACGGCCGGGAGCAGCACCGCGCTCCACACGAAGGCCGGCCGGACCAGCAGCCTGCGCGGCGCCGGGGCCACGTCGTCCTCGACCGCGAAGCGCAGGGCCCGCCGCCACAGGAGGTGCTGGAAAGCGCCCATCCCCAGCATCCCGCCGGCGATCGTCGTCCACACCTGCCAGCCGAGGTGGATCGCGTCCTCGGAGCCGCGGGTGTAGATCAGGTTCAGGACCTGTCCGTTGAAGTGGTACTGGAAGATGTTGTAGATGCGCGTATCGGCGAAGAGCAGCGTCAGGAACACCGTCCAGAGCGACGCTTGCAGCAGGCCCAACACCCGCGGCCGATCGACCAGGTGCGCCGCGAGGCTCACCAGCCCGCCGGGCAGCAGCGTCAGGAACAGCACCGACGAGACCAGCGCCGGCAGCGCGAACAGCCACTGCTTCGGGTCGTCGGGGACGTGGCTCAGGTAGTTGGTGCCGACCAGGCACCCGATGCCGACGTTGTAGAGCCACAGGCGCCCGGCCGCGCTCCGGCGCACGCCGGGTCGCTCGCGGGCGTGCTCGTAGTCCTCTTTGCGCGCGCTTAGCATCGGTGGAAGGGCGCGAAAGACTATCCATAGGCCGCTTGTGAAGCAGCAGCCAAGTCAGTAAAGGACGCGCCGAGAGTCATGGAGCCGCATCCAGGGCCTTGGAGGCGGTCTCCGGGGCTCTAGAATCCGCTCCATGACGTCCAGGATTCCGGTCGGGCTGCTCGGTGCTACGGGCAGCGTGGGGCAGCGTTTCGTGGCTCTCCTCCAGGACCACCCGCGCTTCGAGCTCGCCTGGGTGGCCGCCTCAGAACGCTCGGCCGGCCGCCGCTACGGCGACGCGGCGCGCTGGGTGCTCCCCACGCCGCTGCCGGCCGCCGCGGCCGAGCTGGAGGTGCTCTCGGCCGACCCCGCCGGCACACCGGAGGTGCCGCTGGTGCTGTCGGCCCTCGATTCAGGCCCGGCGCGAGCGCTGGAGCGCCCCTACGCCCGGCGCGGCAGTCTGGTGGTCTCCAACGCGTCCGCGCACCGTATGGACCGCGACGTCCCGCTGCTGGTGCCCGAGGTCAACGCGGACCACCTCGGGCTGCTGGAGACCCAGTCCGAGGCGGGCGGCCTGATCACCAACCCCAACTGCTCGACGATCGGCTTCGTGCTGGCGCTCAAGCCGCTCTTCGACGCCTTCGGCCTGCGCACCGCGCGCGTGGTCAGCCTGCAGGCCATCTCCGGAGCGGGCCTGCCGGGCGTCGCGTCGATGACGATCGTCGACAACGCGATCCCGTTCATCCCGAGCGAAGAGGACAAGCTGGAGAGCGAGCCGGCGCGCATCCTCGGCGCGCTGGAGGGCGACGAGGTGCGCCCCGCCCCGCTCGCGGTCAGCGCCCAGTGCAACCGCGTGCCGGTGATCGACGGGCACCTGCTGTCGGTCTCGGTCGAGCTCGCCGCCGACGACGCCGCCGAGGCCGACCTGATCGCCGCCTGGCGCGGCTTCCGCGGCGAGCCCCAGGAGCTGGGGCTCCCCAGCGCTCCGGCGGAGCCGACGATCTACCTCGACGCCCCCGACGCTCCCCAGCCGCGCATGCACCGCGAGCTCGGCGGCGGGATGAGCTGCTCGGTCGGCCGGCTGCGGCGCGACCCGTTGGGGGGCTGGCGCTTCGTCGCGCTGGTCCACAACACGCTGCGCGGCGCGGCGGGGGGGGCGCTCCTGTGCGCCGAGCTGGCCGAGGCGCGCGGGGCGCTCCCGTCGTGAGCGCCTCGGGCTAGAGCCCGCAGCGGTTCTCGAGCGTGTTCGTCGTCGTGATGCCCAGCAGACCGCGCGTCGCGAGCAGCTTCTCCACCGCCTCGGGCGGCAGCGGCGTCAGGCCGCCGCGCACGGTGTGAGCGAGCCACAGGATCCGCGCCGTGTGCTCGATCATGTCGAGCTTCTTGAACGCGTCCATCAGGTTCGCGCCCAGGCACACCGCGCCGTGGTTCTTCATGATCAGCGTGTCCGAGCAGCGCACGAGCTCGCGGATCGACTCGGGCAGCTCGGGCGTGCCCGGCGTGCCGTAGGGCGCGGTGGGGATGCCGCCGATCGTGACGACGATCTCGGGGATCACCGGGAGCTGCATGTCGACCTCCGCGATCGTCAGCGCCACCGCGTGCGGCGGGTGCGCGTGCACGACCGCGCGCATGTCGGGGCGCTCGCGGTAGGAGACCAGGTGGATGCCGACCTCGGACGAGGGGCCCGGTCCGTCGTCGACGACCCTGCCGTCGAGGTCGATGTGCGCCAGGTGCTGCGGCTGCAGAAAGCCCTTCATCGCCCCTGCCGGCGTGATCAGGATCGTGTCGTCCGACAGCCGCGCCGACAGGTTGCCGTCGGCGCCGACGATGAAGCTCTTCTCGTAGCACAGGGCGCCGATGCGGCAGAGGGCCGCGCGCAGGCGCGTCTCCTCCTCGCTCCAGCTGGCTTGGTCGGCGCTCATTGGGGCTCCAGCTTAGCGACCGGGTCGCGGTCGCGGGCGTCGTAGGCGAGCTCGTCTTCGAGCTCGACGTAGTCGACCACTCCGACCACCAGCGTCTTCGCGGCGGCGTTGGGGTCGCCCAGGATCTGGCGCGCCGAGTTGCCCTCGTCGATGCAGATCACGCGGTCGCCGACGCCGGCCTGCGCCACGTCGATGCCGATGCGGGTCTTGCCCGCCGGGCGTCCCTTCGGATCGAGCACGCGCAAGAGCAGCAGCGTCTTGCCCTCGAGCAGCGGGATCTGCACCGGCGACACCACCGTGCCCACGACGTCGGCCAGGAACATCAGCCCGCTCCCTGCCCGTCGCCGATGCGCTCGCCGAGGCGTGCGGCCTCGGAGACGAAGCCGATGATCGCGACGTCGACCGGAACGAAGGTCTCGGGGCAGGCGAGCGCCGCCTCGCGCCCGTCGATGAAGTGCACCAGGTCGCCGGGACCCGAGTCGATCGCGGCGCAGGCGACGAGCGCGGCGCCCATCGCGGCGCCGTCCTCGTCCAGCGGTTGGATCCACTGCAGCGGCACGCCGGTCAGCCCGGCGTAGCGTTGGGTCGCGACGACGCGGCCGATCACGCGCGCGAGGTACACCGGCCTAGGCCCACTTCTCGTAGACGTTCTTGCCGCCCAGGTCCCACGAGTCGATCACCGCCATGATGACCGCGTCGCAGGGCCGGCCGTCGGTCAGCGTCGTCTGGCGCGCGCTCGAGCCGCTGGCGTAGAGCACCAGGTCGCCCACGCCCGCCTCGACGGCGTCGACGGCGACGACGTACTGGTCCTTGGGTTGGTTCTCGTGGTCGTGAACCTGCACGACGAGCAGCTTGAGGCTCTCTAGCTTCTCGTCCTTGCGCGTGGCGACCACGCTCCCCATCACCTTGCCGATCAGCATCTCGGGATCCTATCCGTCGCGGAAGGTTTGCACGTCCTCTTGCGCGAGCACGTCGGTCAGGAAGCGGCGGCGCAGCTCCTGGCGCACGTAGCCGGACATGCCGGCCCAGTCCGGGCTGTCGCGGCGCGCGGACAGCCACAGCAGCACCAGGCCGTTCTCGAGCCGCACCGGGCCCAGGAGGAGCCCGCCCGCGGGGATCTCGCCGCCGGTGCCGAGGTGGTTGAAGGCGGCGTCGCGGATCGAGGGCGGCGCCTGGTCGTCGCCGCGCGTGACCCAGCCCAGCTCGCCGCCCGACGCCTTGCTGCGCGGGTCCTCGGACAGCGACCGCGCGTGCTCGATGAACCGCTCGCGGTCGGTCAGCCGCGGCTTGAGCGCGTTGAGCTCGGCCTCGGCCTCCTCGAACGTGCGCGGGTTCCACTTGTTCTTGAACTTCGCGCCGCGCAGGAAGAGCGCATGCAGCTGCACGGCCTCGCCGTAGCGGTCCTCGAAGAAGGCGCGCTCGGCGTCGTAGGCCTCGCGCAGCCCGGCCTGGTCGTACGTGCGGTCGATCCACAGGTTCGAGAGCGCCGCGATCGCGACCGACGGGTCGCGCCGCAGCGACTCGACGGTCATGCCCTGGGCTCCCAGCAGGCTCTCGAACGACAGCCCGCCGAAGGCCGCGTCGCCCTCGACCTCGCGCCGGCGCGACGCCATCTCGGAGTCGATCGCGCGCTCGTGCGCCTCGCCCGACAGGTCGGGCATGCGCGCGCGGATGCCGCGCAGGAGCAGCAGGTGGAACGACGCATCGCGCACGTCCTTGGTGCCGAGGTGCTGCGTCAGCAGGCCCGCCAGCTCGCGCACCGTTACCTTCACCTCGCCGCACACGGCCACCACGCCGTCGTCCCACGGCGGGTTCTTCACCTCCAGCTTGCGCTTTTGAATCTCGGCGTCGATCCAGACCGCCATCTGCTCGCCGGAGACCGACGCGTCGTCGGCCAGGCCGAGCGCGCGCCGCGTCAGGACCTGCTGCAGGATCTGGAGCCGCAGCAGCTCGCGGAACTCCTCGGGCGTCATGCCGGTGCGCTTGAGCTCGGCCGCCATGCCGCCCGACACGCCCGCCTTTTTCGCGTCGCGGTCGAGCTGGTCCCAAAGCCGGTTGATCTCACCCTGGCCCACGCGCACGTCGCCGGCGTCGCCCAGGTACTCGATCATGCGCGTCTGCACCAGGTGGCGCAGGATGTCGCGGCCGTCCTCGGAGAAGGCGTGGCGCTGCAGGAGCAGCGTCTCGAGCTCCTCCATCGCCAGCACCTGCTCGCCGGCGCGCGCGGCGATCCGGCTGGAGGCCTGGGCGGTGGATTGGGCTCTCCAGAGCCCGACGAGGGACGCGATCAGGAGCAGGCTGAGGGCTGCGCGGAACAGTCTGTGCCGAGTGAGCATCGGCCGGCGAGGATAGCCGCGCGGGCGGGGCAGCGCGAAAGGCCTGCCCGGGAAAGCGAGGCGCGGTCGGGTTGGCCCGGCCGGGGGAGCTCGCGGGCGATTCTGGCCGCGGGCTCGTGCGGACTCGGGCTAGGGCTCGGAGACCACGTCCGGCCGTCCCGCCCGCAGGCGCACGCACAGCCAGCGGCGGTCGTCTTCGCCCAGGTCCAGCATGGCCTCGGCCAGGGGCTCCTCGACCCCGCGGCGGAGGATCGCTCCTACGTCGCGCGCGCCGCCGGCTCCGGAGCTCGCCTGCTCCGCCACCCAGCGCGCCACGGCGTCGGTCCAGCGCATGCGCCGCCCGGCGTGACGCACGCGCAGCGCGAGGTCGCCGAGCTGGCGCGCGGCGATCCGGCGCACGTCCTTGGGGCCCAGCTCGCGGAAGTGCACCACCTCGTCGAGGCGCCCGAGGAACTCGGGCGCGAAGCGGGTGCGCAGGGCGCGGGTCGCGATCTCCGCCCGCGCGCCGGCGCCCAGCCCCGAGCCCGCAAACCCGATCGGCTCATCGGCCTCGTCGGCCTCGCGCGCGCCGGCGTTCGACGTCAGGATCACGATCGCGTCGCGGAACGAGACGCTGCGCCCCGTGCCGTCGGCGATCTCGCCCTCCTCCAGCACCGACAGCAACACGTCGTGCAGCCTGCCGTGGGCCTTTTCGATCTCGTCGAACAGCACCACCGCGCGCGGCGCGCGGCGCATACCCTCGGTCAGCATCCCGCCGTCCTCGAAACCGACGAAGCCGGGCGGTGCGCCGACCAGGCGGCTGGTCTCATGCCCCAGGCCCAGCTCGCCGCAGTCGATCCGCAGCAGCCCCTGGTCGCCGCCGAGCTCGCGGGCCAGCTCGCGGGCCAGCTCGGTCTTGCCGGTGCCGGTGGGGCCGACGAAGAGCAGCGAGGCCAAGGGCCCGCGCGCGGGCTTCAGCCCGGCGGCGGCTCGGCGTACCGCGCGGGCGACGCGCTCGACCGCTTCGTGCTGGCCGAAGACGCGCTGGGAGAGCCGCTCGGCGAGGCCCCGTGCGCGGCGGCGGATCGCGCGGCGCGGCGCGGCGGCGTCCGCCTCGGGGGCGACGCGCAGCTCGGTCTCCCCGGCGGCCTTCGGAGCGGGCGCCTCCTCGACCGGAGGCAGGCTGACGCTGCGGATGTCCAGCTCGGGGTTCACCGCGACCACGAGCTGGTAGAGCAGCTCCGCGGCGGCGCCCGGATCCTCGGGGTGCAGCTCGCTCAGGTGTGCCTCGACGTCCTGCTCGAAGCCCTCGACCAGGGCCGCGATCAGGGCCCGGCGGTAGCCCGACCGGTCGAGCCCCGGGCGCATCCGCACACCCGCGTCGTGCGGTCCCGCGATGCGGATCCGGACGAAGCGGTCGGCGACGTCGAGGTATTTATAAAGGGCGCGGCTCGTCCGGGGATGCACGGGCGTTGGGGGGGGCCTGGGCTGTGGGCGGAGGGACAGCGGGATGCCGAGCGTTTCGGCGCCGCGGGCCGGCGATCTTGACGCGGACCAGGAATCCCGATTCTGCGTGTTCGCTCGCGGCGGGAGTCCCGCTACCGGCCCCGGAGAGCCCCCGGCTACACTGCTCTCGGTCCCGCCCCCTCCTCCGACTCCCCCATATGGAAGACCTTTCCTTCCTCGCCCTCCTCGTGCACCGCGGCCACCTGGGACGCGAAGACGCCGAGGGGCTGGTCGAGGAGCTGAAGCAGGGCGGCGCGCTCGACGCGCTGCTCCAGAAACGCGTCGGCTGGGACGCAGCCCAGATCCGCCGCATGCGCCGGACGAACGCCGGCGAGATCCCCGAGATCCCCGGCTACGAGGTCGGCGACCGCGTCGGCACCGGCGGCACGGCCGACGTGTTCAAGGCGCGCGAGAAGAAGAGCAACCGCCTGATGGCCCTGAAGGTGTTGAAACCCGACTGCACCGCGAACGCGGCCACGCGGCAGGCCTTCATCACCGAGGCCCGACTGCTGGAGCGGCTGAAGCACCCCGGCCTCGTCCGTGGCTACGGCGTGGCGAAGAGCGGGCGCACGTACTTCGCGCGCATGGCGCTGGTCGACGGGACGACGCTCCTGGAAGAGCTCGACGGCGGGCGCACCTTCTCGGAGGAGGAGGCCCTGCGCGTCGTGCTCGAGGTCGCCCAGGCGCTGGAGTACCTCGACGGCGAGGGCATCGTCCACCGCGACGTGAAGCCGGGCAACATCATGCTGACGCGCGAGGGACGGGTCGTGCTGATCGACCTCGGCTTCGCCGGCTGCGAGGAGGACGCGCCGAGCGGCGACAGCACCGTCGGCACGGTCGCGTACCTCTCGCCCGAGCAGGCCCGCGGCGGCGCGGCGGCGGACATCCGCTCGGACATCTACAGCCTGGGGCTCTCGCTCTTCCACGTCGTGGTGGGGCGGCTCCCGTTCGAGAGCAGCGACGACCGCGAGATCCTGCGCATGCAGATCATGGACTCGCTCTCGTCATCCGAGCTCAAGAGCCGCGGCATCTCGCCGCTGCTCCAGTACTTCATCGAGAAGATGGTCGCCAAGCAGGTCGACCACCGGTACCAGAGCTGGTCCGAGCTGATCGACGACGTGCGCAGCCACGTCGCCGGCAGGGAAAACCTGAATTTCGAGAAGGACGCGCGCACTCGGTCGTCCCGGATCCAGAGGAGGCGCGGCTAGGCGCCGACAAGCCCTTTTGAGACGGACCAGGCGCGGCGCGGGGAGACGGCGGGGCGGCGCGAGCCGCACCCTGCTCGCGGTCTGCGCGCTGGCGGTCGCCGCCGGCGCGGGCTTCTTCGCGGCGGCGCACCTGCGCCCCTCCAGCCCTGAGGCGGCCGAGGAGGCCCCCTCCCAGCCGGTGTCGCGTCCGGTCGCCAGCCCCGAGCGGCGCCCGGTGCCCGAAGAGCGTCCGAGCCCGACGCCGGTCGACGCCGACAACGCGCGCTGGATCGAGCGGAACAACGAGGCCCGCGACCTGCTCGAGGCCGGCGAGCTCGAGCGCGCGGTCGAGCTCTTCGCCGCTTGCTACGCCGCGCGCCCCGACAACGACGTCTTCCGCCGCAACCTGGCCGAGGCCCTGTTCCGGCTTGCGACGAGCCTGCACGAGCGCGGCGAGCTGGAGCGTGCGGTCGAGACGCTCGCGCGCTCGGTCGAGACCGCGCCCGAGCGCGACGAGCTCGCGGCGCTGCTGGAGCGCTGGCGGCGCGAGCTCGAGCTCGCCCTCGGCGACACCTACGCCCCGGGCAACTACTTCCGCATCGAGTACGACGGCCAGCGCCGCGATCTGCAGCGCCACGACCAGGAGGTGATCGACTTCCTGGAGGGCGGTGGCCGCTACCGCGAGGGCGCCTACGAGACGCTCCGCGGCTTCTTCGGCATCGACCCGGTGATCGACGGCGGCGAGCGCATCCGCGTGGTGCTCTACGACCGCGCCGAGTTCGACACGCTGACCGGGCTCGGCGACTGGGCCGGCGGCGTCTTCGACGGCGTCATCCGCGTCGCGGTCGACGACCTGTCCACCGAGCGCGGTCGTTGGGAGCGCATCCTGCGCCACGAGCTGGTGCACGCGTTTGTGCGCGAGCTGGGCGGGCGCGACGTCCCCGGCTGGCTCAACGAAGGGCTGGCGCAGCTGCTCGAGGTCGAGAAGCCGAGCGTCAACCTCGCGCGCGGCGAGCTCGTCGGCGCGCCGCTGTTCGCGCTCGACGCGCTGCGCGAGAGCCTGTCGACGTGGAAGGACCCGCAGGAGATCTCGCGCGCCTACGCGCAGTCGCTGACGCTCGTGGCGATGATCCGCGAGCAGCACGGCGACGCGGTGCTCGTCCAGCTGCTGCGCGGTTGCAGCGCGGGGCAGAGCGTCGAGGAGAGCTTCCGCGCCGCGACCGGTGGCGTCGCGCTTTCGACCGTGCTGCTGGACCTCGAGCTCGAGCTCGCCGGGATCAAGTAGGGAGCGCTAGCGCTCGGACTCGGGCAGCGGAGCGGCGGCGAAGATCGCGAAGAGCCACTCGCCCGGCTCGTCGGTCGGCAGGCCGCCGACGAGCAGCGCGTCGTCGAGCGCCAGCGACGCCGTCGCGCGCAGGGTCTGGCGGGTGGTCACAGGGACCTGCACCGAGACCTCGGTGGCGATGCCCGGAAGCCGCGCTTCGCGGGTGGCGATCGGGTGCTCTAGGCTGAGCATGTTGAGCTCGACCGCCAGCTCGATGCGCCCGTCGACCGGCGCCTGCGGCAGGACCTCCATCCGCAGGCCCTCCTCGGCGACGTCGACCTTCGGATCGGCGACGAGCGAGTGTTCGGACGCGACCACGTCGAAGCGCTCGAGGTACGCGACCTGGTGGGTGATCGCGGTGGCGCCCACCTCGCCCGCCCGCACGACCAGGCGTGGCGCGGTCACGTCGGTCGCATCGCCCGAGGCGACCAGTCGGTCCGCGAGCGCCGCCACGGCGCGCCGGTCGACGCGCATCGCCCGCTTCGCGTGCGGCGACCAGCCGAGGCTGCGGTAGGCGAGCTCCTCGTCGAGCCGCAGGACGCGCGTCGCCACGTCGACGAACGCGTCTTCCGCGGCGGGGGCGGTCCGTTCCTCGGCCGGTGCCTCGACCTGGAGCGCGGCGAGCTCGTCCAGGCGCAGCGCGTGGGTGACGAGCCGCGCCTCGTACTCCACCGGCGCCAGGGAGCGTGTGGCGAGCACGGGCACGGCCGGAGCGGTGCTCCGGCACGAGGGGACGAGGAGGAGGGCGAGGATCAGCGCGGCGCGGGGAGTGCGGTGCATGGGAGCTCCTGGGTTGGCAGCCTCTACGACCGGCGCCCCGGCCGGTAACGCAAGTCGGGTGGCACGCGCGGCCGGCCCGCCGAAACGAAGGCGGGCGGCCGCGCTCAGGAACGCGGCCGCCCGGGCGCAGACGCAACACGCGTCTCGCGGACAGGAGGATCAGGTGAGGCGCCTGATCGAGCGAGCTCCATCGGCCCTGGGGCTCGTCCTGTAGCTCAGGAGAACAACAGAGTTCAGCCACCCAAAAACCCACCCAGGCGAGACCCGGCTCAAGGGTTGCCGTTGCCTGGAGGTCCGCTGCCTAGGCGGATTTGCGGATCGCGTCCCTCTTATACTTCGTATCGGCGGACTTGGGGGAACCCCGCCCCGAAAGACCCGCGTTCTCCGTTTCGGAGTCCCGAAAACGCCCCAAAACCCTCCCCCAACCTGAAACCGTTCTCCCCCTCCCCAGGTCGTAGGGGCATGGAGACCCAGAACCACCTGGCCCGAGAAGCCGGCGACCCCCTCGCGGTCCTCTTGGGCGGACCCCGCCCCGCCGCGGCCCTGCGTGCCCGTAGCCTGCTGGCGCGATCCGACCTGGTCGAGCTGTCGCGCCTTGCGCCATACGAACTTGCATCGCGCTTCGCGCTATCCGACCAAGCCGCCGCGCGCGTCTCCGCGGCCTTCTCGCTGGGCCGCCGCGTCGAGCGGGCGCGCCAGCCCGCGCGACCCCCGATGCGCACGCCCAAGCGCGTCTACGCGGCCGTCGCCGCCGAGCTCCGGGGCTTGCAGCGCGAGCGCTTCCTGGCGCTCCTGCTCGACGGCAAGCACCGGCTCAAGCGGATCGACCGCGTCAGCGAAGGCACGCTGACCTCGTCGCTGGTGCACCCGAGGGAGGTCTTTCGAGCCGCCGTTCGCGAAGCCGCGGCCGCGGTCGTCGTCGCCCACAACCATCCCAGCGGGGATCCCGAGCCAAGCCGCGAGGACCTCGAGGTCACGCGGCGCCTGGCCGACGCCGGCCGGCTGCTGGGGATCCCGCTGCTCGATCACGTCGTGGTGGGGCAGGGATGCTTTGTATCCCTGCGCGATCGGCTCGACCTCGGCGGCCGCCGTGCCGGGCGCTAGCGTCTGACCCGGGGCACCGGCGGGCGGTGCTCAGCGCATCCAGACGGTCGCCGCGACCGCCATCGCGGCCTCGGCGGCGGTCTCGATGCGGAGCACGTGGGGCGCCAGGCGTACGCTCGTGGCGCCCTTGCGGTGGAAGGCGTCGCGCTCCTCGGCGTCGAAGCCGCCCTCGGGGCCGACCGCCAGCACGATCGGGTGCTCGCGCGTGCCACACCCGGCGTCGGGGGCCAGCGACCGGGCCCAGGTGTCCAGGCTCATGCCCCGCTCGGGGTCCAGGAGCGCGACCGCGGCGCCCGGCCGCGCCAGCAGGAGCTCGAGCGGCGAACGCGCCTCTCCGAGGTCCGGCAGCCAGGCCCGCCGCGACTGCTTGCAGGCGTCCTGCAGCAGCTTGAGCCAGCGCGCCTCGCCCGGCTCGGGGGGCGTGCTCGAGCCCTCGCCGCCGCGCTTGCCGTCCCCGGCATCGGACCGGGGCCCGGACTGGGGCCCCGACCGGCGTGCGACCAGCGGCGTGATGCGGGCGACCCCCAGCTGGGTCAGCCGGCGCAGCATCTCCTCGGCCCGCGGCCGGCGCGGCCAGGCCACGGCGACCTCGATCCACGGGAGCGGGGCGCCGGGGGTGCCCGGCTCGGGCTCGTGCTCGGGGGCGCCCGTCAGCTCCAGGCCCAGGTCGCGGCGTCCCACGGCCGCGACCCGCATGGGCCAGGCGTGCCCGCGCCCGTCCAGGCCCACGCAGGGGTCGCCCGGGCGCAGGCGCAGGACCCGGGTGGCGTGGACCGCCTCACCCTCGGCCAGGCGCGGGGGGCCGGGCTCGGGGTGCCCTTGGAGGAAGAAGCGCGGGGGCGAGGCCATGGCCGAGATTCTGCGCCGCAACGCAAGGGGCGTGCAAGGCGGGCGGGGGCCGGCGGCGGCGCGATTGCCCCAGGCTCCGGCGGGGGGGTACCATCCGCGCCCCGCAGCCTAAAGAAGAGGGGCTCGGAGCGCCGGCGGGCGCGGGCCGGCGCGGTGCTCGGCCCGTTACTCCGCCCGGGCGCCGTGGTATTGCCTTCGAGCCTTCCGCCCGGGGGCGCCGGGGCGTTCTGGAAATGTAGGCTCCTGAGCCCCGCGCCGCCCCATCGCGACCCCCCCCCAGTCATCCCCATCCATGGTGTTGCCCGAATCGCGCTATTCCCTGCGCTTGGAGTCCGGTGATCGCGCGGGGGAGAACGTCTCCATCCCCGCCGCAGGTCTCTCCGTCGGTCGTCGTCCCGAGAACGCGCTCCAGATCCAGGAGGGCTCGGTCTCCGGCCTCCACGCCGAGCTCAAGGTCGACGACAGCGGCGTGACCCTGCGCGACCTCGGCAGCACGAACGGGACCCGCGTGGGAAGCGAGAAGATCACCGAGCGCCGCCTCGCCCATGGCGACGCGGTGGTGTTCGGCAACGTGCGCACCGTCTTCCTCGACGCCAGCCTCGTCTCCGAGCCGGCCGCCGCACCCGCGGCCGCCGCAGGGGGGGCGGGCGAGGACGTCCGCACCCTCGGCGCCGACCGCGTGCAGAAGTCGGGCAGCAAGGGGCTGCTCGGCCTGGTGGCGATCCTGGTCCTGGTCGCGGGCGGAGCCGGCGCCGCGCTGGCCTTCCTGGGTGGCGGCGGCGACACGGGGAGCGGGGGCGGCATCCCGGTCGTCGAGGTCCCGGGCAACCTGCTCGACGACTTTTCGTTCGAGGGCGACATGCCGCTGGGGTGGGAGCCCACGGACTCCGCGCCCGAGGCCTTCTTCCGCGACGGCTCGTTCCGGGCCGCCGGCTCGACCGGGCTCGGCGTCGAGCTCGCGGCGGATCTCTGGGCGCGCTCCTCCTCGCCCGAGCTGACGCTGCGCGGGCGCCGCGTCTACGAGCTGCGCGCCGCGCTCGCGGCCGAGGGGCAGGCCGAGGCCGCCGTCGGCCTGGAGCTCTCGGCCAGCGACGGTTCGCGCACGCAGCTTCTCGCGTGGAGCGAAACCGTGCGCGACTCCGACGGTTTCGAGGACGTGGTGCTGCGGGTGGGCAGCCTGTCCGGCTACGACCGCCTGCGCGTGGTCGTCGAGGCGAGCGCGACCGGCGACGGCTCGGCGTCGCTCGACGATGTCAGCCTCGTGGAAGAGCAGGCCAGCGAGAGCCCGGCCGCGACCTTCGAGGACTACGGCGTGCAGCTGATCGGCACCCCGGCGCGCACCGCGATCCTGGCGCGCGGCTCCGACGTCGTGCTCGGCGGGATCCGGCTGCGCGCGGGCCAGGCCGGCGTCGGGCCGGCGCGATGGACCGCGGGCACGCTCGGCGCCGAGTCGCTCGAGAACGGCCTGCGCCTGAAGCTGGCGGGCGCAGGTGCGGGGGCCGAGCTGGTGTTCTCGGTCGAGACCCGCGGCGGCGGCGAGGGCGAGGGTTTCTTCGCCACCACCGGACCGGACGGCTTCCGGGCCTACACGTCGAGCTTCGAGGACGTCCGCGCCGACGCGCTGCTGCTCGGCCGCGGCATCGACCTGCTGCGCGTCGCCTTCCCGGCGCCGGTCACGCTGACCGGCACGCTGTCGGGAGGCGCGCTGCGCGTCGCGGCGCAGATCGGCTCGGCGGATACCGTCGACCTCCAGCTCTCCTTCCGCGAAGAGCGCAAGGAGGCCAACCTGCTCGCCGCCGACGCGCGCGATCGCGAGCGCAAGGGCGAGGTCGGCACCGCGCTGTCCTCGTGGTCGCGGCTGCTCGACGCCTACCCCTTTGAGGCGGCCCTGGTGGCCGAGGCCGAGGGGGCCCGCACGCGCCTGTTGCAGGAGGGCCTCGAGCGCCTCGGCGAGGTGCGCGGCGAGGTCGAGCGGGCTCGCTTCTTCGGCCTGGCGGACCTCTTCCGCCAGTGCCAGGCGAGCGCCGATTCGCTCGCGAGCCGCTACGCCGGCAGCGAGGTCGAGGTCGAGGCCCAAGCCCTGGCCGCGGCGATCGGCTCCGAGGTGGAGCAGCTGGACTCCGGCCGCTCGGCCTTCGAGCGCGAGCGGTTGGAGGCGGTGCTGGGCGTGGTCGAGGGCCGCGAATGGCAGGGCCTGGCGGATCACCTGCGGGGCGCGCTCGGCGCGTCCGACGGGAACAACTAGAAGAACGAGCGAATGGCTAAGACCGCAACGGGAATCGACGTCGGCACCAGCACCGCGAAGGTGCTGCGCGGCCACGTCAAGGGCAACAGCTTCTTGGTCGACGGCTTCGCCGTCGCGCCCAACCCCTCCGGCGACATCGACGGTGGCTGGGGAGCGCTCGAGCTCGGCTTCAAGCCGAACAACGCGCGGGTCGGGGTGACGGGGCGCGAGGTGAACATCCGCTACACCCGGGTGCCGCGCGTGCCGGACTGGCAGTTGCGCAAGCTGATGCGCTTCGAGACCGAGGAGATCGCCAGCCAGGCCGATGCCGGCGTGGCCTCGGACTTCAACGTGCTGCCCGAGATCCCCGAGATCGAGGGCGAGGACGTGGTGCTGCTCGCGATGGCGCGCGAGTCGCTGCTCGAGGACCACCTCGACGGGCTCGACGCCAGCGGCGGCAAGATCGACGCCTTCACGCCGAACGCGATCGGGCTCTACAACGCTTGGCTGCACTACGGCGTGCTGATGGAGGACACCGTGCTGGTGGCCAACATCGGGCACGAGAACGTCGACGTGATCGTCTGCCGCGGCAGCGACCTGTTGTTCGCGCGCAACCTCACCGGCGGCTCCAAGCTGTTCGACGACGCGCTGGTCGAGCGCTTCGGCCTCACGCCGCAGAAGGCCGAGGAGGTGAAGGCGAACATGGTGTCGCTCGAGCAGGGAGCGACCTTCAGCGATCCGACGGCCGAGAAGGCGAGCCGCGCCCTGATGGGGCCGGCGGGGCAGATCCTGAGCCTGATCCAGTCGACCGTGCTCTTCTGCAAGAGCCAGGTGAAGCTGTCCAACCTCAAGCTCGACCGCGTGATGATCTGCGGCGGCGGGGCAGCGCTCACCGGCCTCGACGCCTACCTGCGCGCCGGCCTCGGCGTTTCGGTCGAGATGTTCGACCCCTTCCAGGTGGTCGACACCAGCGGCCTCGACCCCGAGAGCAACGACGCGCTCGAGGAGCACCGGATGGAGGCCGTGGTGGCCCTTGGCCTGGCCCACGCCGGCTCCGATCCCGAGGCGTACTCGATCGAGATCCTGCCGCAGAGCATCCAGAAGCGGCGCGACTTCCTGCAGGGCACCGCCTTCCTGATCGCCGCGGCCGTGCTGGCGGTGGCGTTCCTCGGGCTCTACGGCTGGAAGAGCCAGGGCAACCTGGCGTCGATCACCTCGACCGTCTCCAAGCTGCGCAGCAACGTGAACCGCGTGCTGGGCGTCGACCAGGACACGCGCGGGCTGGTCGAGGAGAACCGCGAGCTCTTCGGCTACGTCGGCCGCCTGCACGCGACGGTCGGCTCCGGCGAGCAGTTCTACCGCGTGCTTCAGGCCGTCGACGAATCCCTGCCGCGCGACTTCTGGATCGAGCAGCTGACCAGCACCTGGGGCGACGACGACGACTGGGGCATCGCCCGCGGCGAGGAGATCCCGATCCTCCGCATCCAGGGTCGCGCGCGCGAGGGCACCGAGACGCCGACGGTCCAGTTCGAGGAGTTCGTGCGCCAGCTGAACGAGAAGCTGCCCGGCATCCGGATGAAGGAGCAGCTCGGGGCCACCGGCTCGCAGTTCACGATCGCGATGACCACGCTAGCCCCGGCTCCCGAGACGCCGGACGCCGAGCTCGACGACATGGAAGAGGAAGAGGGCTAGCCGATGGACCTCAACGAATACTGGCAGGAGAACAAGCGCTTCGTGACGATGGTCGCGATCGGAGCGTTGGTGTTCCTGATCGGGTACCTGGTTCTGGACGGCAAGTACGAGAGCGCGATCTCGTCCCAAAACCTGCAGAAGGCGCGGCTCGACAGCGAGCTGCGCAAGTCGCTGTTCTCGGCCGCCGACCTCGACGACGCCGAGGACGAGAACGAGCGGCTGAACGCGGCCGTCGAGGAGCTGTCGGCACGCGCCGACTTCGAGCCGCGCGAGCTCTTCCGGATCGACCGCGGCGGGGGCGCGCCCTCGGTGAACAGCCAGTACCTGCGCGCGCTGACCGACGTGCGCGACCGGCTGATCCCGCGCGCCAACCGCAGCAACATGAAGCTCGATCCGGGCCTCGGGATGCCCGAGCTCTCGCCGACTCGCGAGGAGCAGATCGAGCGCTATCTGGAGGCCCTCGACATCATCGAGTCGGTCGCCGATTTAGCGATCGAGGCCGGCGTGCGCCGGCTCGACGAGATCACGATCCGGCTCGATCCGGCGCTCGGCTCGCGCCAGGGCGTCGGCCGCATCGAGCGCACCCGCGTCAAGTTCAGCTTCGAGGGCGAGGCGAAGCCCCTCACCCAGCTGATGGCGAGAACCCAGCGCACCTCCGAAGGGCGCCAGCTCCTGATCGACGAGGTCGAGATGATCGCCTCCAAGAGCCGCCCGGGCGACTCGCGGCTGGACCTGACGATGGTGGCGGCGCGCCTGCAGGTGCCCACGACCGAGGAGGACGCCTGATGAAGCTGCGCCAGGAGCAGATCGTCTTCCTCGTTGTCTTCCTCTTGCTGGGGTTCCTGTCGTACCGGCTGCTGACCGGTGCCGCCTCGACCCGCCGCGGCGGCGGGGGGGGGGAGCCGGCGGAGCTCGAGCGCTACCCCTCGCCCGAGCTCGACGCGGTGCTGCGCGGTGCGGATGGTCTGCGCGTGCTGCAGCGCGACCTGCTCGCTCCGCCGAGCGATACGCGCCCGCTACCGCCGCTCGGGATCGTCGAGCCGCCGCGCGCTGCGCTGACGAGCCTGTTCCCGCCGCCCGAGCCGGGCCCGGCTCCGGCCGCCTTCGGCGAGCTGCTGCGCCTCGACCTGGGCCTCGACGGTGACCCCGACGCCTTTGCGGACCTCTTCGCCGAGGTCGACACGGGGCTCGGGGACGTCGACTACGACGACTTCGAGCTCTTCCGCGACCGCGGCGGGGAGGAGAAGCCGACCTCGCTGATCCAGGACGTGCGCGACGCGGCCGGGGCCCAGGACGACGACCCCTTCGCCGAGCTGACGGCCCAGGAAATCGACCTGATCCTGCAGGGCTACAAGCAGAGCTACGACTGGTACTGGGACGAGGTGCGCGTCACCTTCGGCCGCATCCAGAACAAGGATCGCTGGGGGCTCAAGACCGACCCCACGCGCGCGGAGGAGCCGCTGCTCTTCACCGAGCTGCTGCCCGCCGAGGGCGGCGTCGAGAAGTTCAAAGGCATGGACCCCATCGCCGTCGACCGCGACGTCGTTGCGGACTGGGACTTCGCCGGCACCTTCGGCAACCGCATCGAGGTGCGCCGGCGCGAGCTGGGCGACAGCGTGTCGCGCAGCACCTACAACGACGCGATGAACCTCGCCGCCGACTGCGTGCGCGGCCGCCTGGAGGCCGCCCGCGCGCTCGAGATCGCCGAGGAGCTGTACCGCATGTGCTCCGCGTTCGACGCGGACGATCCGGCTCCGCGCCTCGGGCTCGCGCGCTGCTTCGAGGCCGGCTTCGCGTTCGAGCAGGCCTTCGACGAGTACAACCGCATCCTGGACCAGTTCGCGCACCGGGCCGAGGTGCACGCGCGCCTCGGCGCTCTGGAGGCGCGCTTCTTCCTGTTCGACCAGGCCGAGGAGCGCCTGCGCCACGGCGTCAGCGTCGACCGCAGCTCGTGGGAGGCGCAGTGGGAGCTGGGCCGCTTCCTCGTGGCGCGTCGCCGCCCGGCCGAGGCCTTCGAGCACCTGGAGAAGGCCGCTTCCAGCCCGGCGCTCAACAGCCCCGACCTGATCAACGAGCGGGTGGAGATCCGCGTCGACCTGGCCGGCGCGCGGCTCGCGCGCGGCGAGGTGGCCGATGCGCACACGCTGTTCGGCCGCGCGCTCTCGACCGACCCCGGCAACCAGCGCGCGCGCGCCGGCTGGATCGCGACCGAGCTGTTGAAGGGCGACGAGGGGCTGAACGGCTCCGCCACGCCGCCCGAGGCCAGCGTCGACGACGACGTCGGTCTAGAGCTGCTGCTGGCGCGCGGGCTTGCGGCCCTCGCCGACGGCGACCTCGCCACCGCCAAGGACCAGCTGAGCGCCGCCGCGGACGCCGACCCGCTGCGGGCCAACCTGGCCTGGCGCGCGCTGTCGTACGTGGCGGAGTCGGCCGGCTACCCCGGCGAGGCCCAGCGCTACGTCGAGCTCGCGCTGGAGTGCGATCCGACCGACGCCTGGACGCTGTACCAGTCGGGCCGCCTGCTGGCGCTCGAAGAGGACTTCCCCGGCGCGCGCGCGGCCTTCCTGCGGGCGCTCGACCAGGACCTGGACTTCGTCGACGCGCTCGCGGCGCTCGGCGAGATGTCGTTCAAGATGGGCGACTTCGAGGACGCCGAGCGCTTCCTCGACCGCGCCGTGATGCTCGAGCCCGGGCGTGTGGCGGTGCACTCGCTGCGCGGGCTGAACTTCCTGCTGCTCGAGTCGCCGCCCGAAGCGCGCGCCTCCTTCGAGTCCGGGCTCTCGATCGCCTCGCGCGATCCGGTGTGCCGTGCGGGGGTGGCCTGGTGTACCTACCTCGCGGGCGACTCCGAGCAGGCGATGGTGCAGCTGCGCGAGCTCGACGACTCGCTGCGCTCGCTCCCGGACGACGACCCGATGCGGATCTGGGCGCGCTCGAACATCGAGCGCATCCAGGACCACGAGCAGAAGGTCGAGTGGAGCGACAGCTTCGAGCGCAAGAGCATCCGCAACGACTGGGACTACCGCGAGTCGGCCGGCCCGGTGCACCGGATCGTCGACGGCGAGGTGACGCTCGAGGGCACCTTCGAGACCACCGGCGCCACGATGCTGTTCCGCCCGATCAACGCGACGCTGTTCGTCGCCGTCGAGGCCGACGTGTGGATCGACCCCGCGACCAAGGCCGACGTGGGGCTGTTCCTGGCGCGCGAGCGCTCGCGCAGCACCTCGCGCGAGACCCTGGCCGAGGTCAGCGTCAGCCGCCACCACGACGGCAGCCTCCAGGTCGGCGTGCTGCGCCAGGGGCAGTCGCCCCAGGTCACCGACATGGAGCAACCCTTCCCGACCGGACAGTGGGTGCGCCTGCGCCTCGAGCGCGTCGGCGACGACAGCGACACGAGCGTGACGCTGCTCGCGGACGGCGTGCCGCTGATCGAGGACGCGCCCTTCGCTTCCCTGCGCTCGTCGGCCGAGATCCTGGTCGGCTTCCGCGCCGAGGGCGAGCCGGGCCGTCAGGTGAAGGCCAAGCTCGACAACTACAAGCTGATCTACCGGGAGGGCATCCGTTGAAACCCGCACGAAGAGTCCTGCGCCGCGCGGGCTTCACGCTGCTCGAGCTGCTGGCGGTCATCCTGATCATCGCGGTGCTGGCCACGGTGCTGATCACCCAGCTCGGCGGCGCCGAGGACGCGGCGAACGCGGTCAGCACCAAGAACTTCCTCCAGACCCTCGAGGTGATCATCGCCGAGTACGAGCAGGAGAACGGCGCCTACCCGCCGAGCTCGTTCTCGAGCGAGCAGGGCGTCCCCAACGACGGCGACAACGTCGGCGTCGAGGCGCTGGTCGTCGCGCTGTTCTCCAAGGGCTGGGAGGCCGGCGGACACGACATCGACGACGACCGCTTCGGGAACACCGACGGGGACCTCTCGAGCCGCTCGCTGACCGACTTCGGCAACCGCAAGCTGCTCGAGTTCGTCGACCACTGGGGCAACCCGATCGTCTACATGCACCGGGTGGACTACGGCAACTCGTCGCGCGTCTACACCACCGTCTCCGCCGACGGTGAAGTGCTGCGCGAGTTCCCGAAGGCCTACAAGGACCCGGTCAAGGGGCGCTATTACAAGCACAGCCGCTTCCAGCTGATCTCCGCTGGGGCGGACGGGCTGTTCAACACCGAAGACGACCTCTGCAACTTCGAGCACGTAGAATGAGCTCACGCGGCGTGACGCGGACGGGAGCGAGACGGGGGGTCACCCTGCTCGAGCTGCTCCTCGTGATGGCCGTGCTCGGCGTGGCGCTCGGCGCCGGCGTCGGCATGTTCGCGACGCTCGACCTCGGCAAGCGCCAGGCCCAGGGCTTGGTCAAGAACGTGCTCCGCTCGGCCCAGAACTCCGCCATCGCGCGCCAGGCGCCGGCGCGCGTGCGCATCGACGTCGAGAGCGGCGTGATGATCGCCGAGTCGATGGAGACGGTCGGGACCTGGCACTTCGAGCGCAACTCGATGCGCGGCGCCGGCGGCCTGGAGGGCGGGACGTCCGGCGGGACGCTCTACATCGACGACGGCTTCCTGGGCGACGCTCTGTACCTCGACGGCCGCGTGGGCTCGTGGGCCGAAATTCCGATCCAGCTCGATCCGGCCTTCGACTTCACCGACGGCTTTTCGATCGAGTGCGCACTGCGCCGGGAGGGCACCGGCGGCGGCAAGGCGATCGTCGTGGCGGGCATCGCCGGCCTCGACATCGGCAACGACGGCCGCATCCGCGGGTGGTTCGTCCCCCGCCTGCGGGACAAGGGCGAGGACAAGCCCGGCGGCCGCATCCTGGTCGAGACCGAACCCGGCGTCGCGATCTCCGGGCGCTGGCTGCGCATCAAGCTCGAGTACGACCGCGCCGCGCTCCGTATCCACGTCGACGGCGTGCCGAAGGCCTCCTTCCCCGAGACCACCGAGGTCTGGAAGATCGAGCGCCCGATGTACCTGAGCGGGAAGGACTACCCCTTCCACGGCAGCATCGACAGCCTGGTGGTGTCGTGTGTCGCCGCCGCCGAAGAGGTGCCGCTGCCGGAGACCGTGCGCTTCTCCCCGGACACCCCGACCGAGGTCCGCTTCGCGGCCGGCGGCGGGCTGGACCGAATCCATCACCCCGAACCTCTGATCCTGACCCTCGAATTCGACGACGGCGCGCAGAAGATGCTGTTCGTCGGGACCTACGGAACGGTGGATGGCTGATGGTTGGAACGCGACAACGCGCCGCGGGGCGCCGCGATGGCTTTGCGATGGTGGTGGTGCTGCTGACGCTGATGGCGCTGCTCGTGCTCTGCACGCCCTTCCTGCTGACGGTGCGCAACGCCGACCTGGCCAGCAGCCAGATGGCCGACCGCTCGTCGGTACAGCTGGCGCTCGACTCGTCGGGACGGCTGGCGGGCGCGCGCCTTGGGGCGTCGCACCCGGCGGTCGACATCACGCCCTACTTCGACTCGCTGGATGAGCTCCTGGTCGAGAACCGCTTCGAGGACCCCGAGTTCCTCGACGCGAACGACCCCAGCGGGATCATGTTCGACCTCGACGTGCACGACGTGTCGGGGCGCATCGACCTGAACAGCGCGCCGCCCCAGCTGATCGCCAACCTGATCGGCGGCGCGGCCGTGACCATCGGCACCGCGGCGCCGGACGGCGACGAGATCCGCCTGACGACCACCCGCGGCTTCCTGCCGACCGGGTTCATCTGGGCGGAGGGTGAGCTGGTGGGCTATGCCTCGATCGAGGGCAACGCGCTGAAGGGCCTGGTGCGGTCGCTCGGCGTCGAGCTCGACGCCGAGGGCAGCCCGACCGCCTGCGGCCCGCGGCCGGCGGCGGCGCTGCCGGGGAACTCGGTCGTGATCGATCAGCGCGCCTTCGCGCTCGCCCTGTGGCGCACCTTCACGTCCGACGGACAGCTGCGCCGGCTCGACGCGATCGAGCAGGTGCGCGACGTCGTCTCGCTCGTGATGGCCGAGGAGCTGGGCGACGACGCGATGGCGGCGATCCAGCGCTCGACGACCGTCTACGCCGGCGTCGGCGGCGGGCGCGCCTGGATGCACGGCTCGCGCATCCGCAACGAGCTCCGTGGGGGGCAGGACTGCGTCCTGCAGCTCGACGACGCGCGTTGGCTGAACGAGGGCACGACGGTCCAGATCACCGACGGCCAGACGACCGAGCTGGCGGTGGTGGCCAGCATCCGCGGCGGGATCCGGCTGATGGACGCGGTCGCGAACGACTACGCGCCGTTCAGCGCCGTGGTGTCGCCGCTGGCGCGGCGCCCGGTCAACATCAACACCGCCTCGGCGGAGGTGCTGCGGGCGCTGCTCCTGAACCTGCAGCTGCGCGGCCGGCAGTCGCGCATCACCTCGTCCGAGGCCGACGAGCTGGTCGACATCATCATCGCGTCGCGGCCGTTCGCTTCGTTCGAGGACTTCGTGCGCCGGCTGATCCTGCCGGCCGCGGGCTGGGAGACGCTGCCTCCCGACGCGCCGGTCCTCCCCGAGGCCTTCAAAGTCGAGGAGGGCCTCGCAGGCGCTGAGGCTGCGGCGATGACCCAGATCATCGACGAGGACGACGCGCGCGCGCTCTACAAGAACGCGCTGAACGCCAACGACGGCGAGCTCGCGTTCGCCACCTTGCCCTTCGCCTTCGTGTCGACCGACGTCCACCAGATGGAGCTGCGGGCGTCGGTGAACGCGCCGTCGGGCATCGAGCGCGCGCACGCCGTGCGCGAGCAGGTCGAGCTGGTCGTGCCGCAACAGGACCTGCTCTACTTCGCGACGCGGCAGGAGGACTTCGACCGCGCCTTCCGGCTCGACCGCGAGGCGCCGGGCTGGGCGACCGGCCCGCTGGCGACGGCGCGCTACGACACGATCTACCGCTCGTCGCCGCCGACGCGCTCGCGGGCCCACCTGGGGCCGCGCGACAGCATGCCGGCCGACGACCCGCTGACCGACGCGAACGACTACATCTTCGCCTCGCGCGACGAGGACGAGGACGGCTTCGCCATGCCGTGGGTGTCGCGCACCTGGGAGCAGGGGCGCCGCGTCGGCCGCATGCTGCACTTCGACGGCGAGCAGCGCGACCTCGAGGGCCGCTACCTGCCGAACGGCACCGTGCTGCGCGACGCCGCCGACGGCATCGTCGGCTGGGCGGGCGGCTCGGGGCTGATGCATCCGGTCTCGTTCTCGATGTGGATCAAACCGGAGGCGACCGAGCAGGGGGCGCTCTTCCTCGACGCCGGCGGACCGTACAACGACTCCGACCGCGTTTCGCTGACGATCGACGACGGCGACCTGGTGCTGCAGGTGCGCGACGCGGGCGGCGACCACCCCGCGACGGTGTTCGAGGAGGTCGGCGAGGTGCGCTACCCGCTGGCCCCGAGCGACGTCAGCCCCGGCCTGCCGACCGACACCTGGTTCCACGTCGACGTCGACGTGCGCGGCAACCGCCCCGACCAGATGTCGCTGCTGGTCGACGGCCGCTGGAGCGTCGATACGCCCGGCCTGACGCGCCTCACCGGCAGCATCGGACCGGACTCCGCGGTGCTGTCGGTCGAGTCGACCGAGGGCTTCGGCAACGTCGGCGACACCTGCGTGGTGCGCATCGGCAACGAGCTGATCGAGGCCGAGATCACGGGCGAGACGAGCTTCTCGGCGTTCTACCAGAGCCAGGGGACGAACGCAGGCTTCGGCGGACGGCTTGCGCGGCAGACGTTCGAGGGCGTCGACCCCGGCGTGCCCTCGGGGCTCTTCAACGCCGTGACCGGCTCGTACCCCGACGGCACGCCGGTGATGCACTACGGCTACGCGCTGCCGTTGGGCACGAACATCTCGTCGGGCTCGGGCAGCCTCGCGAGCAACATCGGCGGCTTCGCGGTCGGCCGCGTGGTCGGTACCGAGGAGCCGCCGGAGGGGATCGTCGTGCAGCTGAACGACGGGTTCAGCTTCACGCTCGGCACCGGGCTCGACACGCAGAAGACCGCGACGCTCGAGCTCGCCCCGGTCGACGCGACGATGGATCAGAACACGCTGATGTCGGCCTTCGACCCGAGCGGCGGCTACGCGGTGCTGATGACGGTGAGTCCCAGTCTGCGCATCACCAACGCGGGGACCGGCACCGTCAGCGAGCCGGTGACGACCGCTTCGCCGCCGTTCCACCGGATCGGCGGGGTCGAGGTGATCCACTACTCGGGCTGGAGCGGCAGCCAGCTGTTCCTCGACGGGCGCGCCGAGGACCTGAACCTCCCGAACCTGGCCGAAGCGCCCGAGGACATCGCCGGCAGCGGCGCGTTCGTCTTCCAATGGAGCGGCGGCATCACGACCGGCAACGGCCTGTCGCCGAACTCGCGGCTGACCTGGCAGACGAAGATCTTCCCGATCTCGCTGCGCGTCTCGGGGGCGTCGAGCTTCGACGCGGCCACGGTGCAGGACCCCAAGGTGGGGCAGATCACTCGGCTCGGCAACGAGGCCGGCCTGACCGAGTGGTTCCGCTACGACTACAACGACGGGACCGACCTGATCCGCGACGACCCGAACGCGCTGGCCGATGCGTGGTTCGCCGTCCAGGCGGGCGTCACCGTCGACGACGGCGACGGGACCGCGGTCCCCCCGGGTGGGGGCGGCGGCAGCGGTGGCGTCGGCGGCCCCGGCGGTGGGGGAGGCGGCGGCGAGGGCGGAGGCCCCCAGCCGCCCTCCGGCCTGATGATCAGCCCGCCCACGGCACCTCCGGCGCCTGAACCGCTCGACGGCTCGTTCTGGCACTACCGCATCGGCGAGGAGGAGGACGCGGACTACCTGGTCACGCGCGCGGTGCGCTCGTACTTCCAGTTCCGCGGCGTGTTCGGCACCTACCCGCACGCGCACAACGCGGGCACGGTCGTGCTGCCGACCTTCCAGACGCCGGACAACGGGGTGAACCTCGGACTGCCCGGGCGCTTCGACCCGATCGTGATGGTCGACGCCGACGTGTCCGACCCCGGCTTCCCCGGCCGCGTGCACCACGCGCACCGGCCGAACGAGTACACGGTGTACCACTGGCAGGAGGACCCGGGGACCGAGCTCGGAGTGACCGCCGGTGCGGCGCCGTCGACCCAGGCCCAGACGGCGGTGTTCTCGGCCAACGTGCACGTCGGCCTCGAAGAGGCCGCCGCCGTGCCGGTGGCCGCGGGCACGCAGTTCGAGACCGGCGCCCCGATCTACGACTCGCGCCTCCTGGCGCGCATCACCAAGTTCCCCTCGGGCGAGCGGCCGCGCGGCATCACCGGCGTGTCCGTCGGCGGCGGCTACCAGGGCGGCGGCCTCGTGCCGGCCGCGACCGTCGATGAGATCTGCTTCGGCACGACCGACTTCGTGATGAACGAGGACACCTGGGGAGCGCAGATGGTCGTGAGCGGGGCCTTCGGCGAGTCCGAGCTGACCTTCGAGGTAGCCCCCAACACGCTCCGCCTGGCGCTGTCGGACATCGGCTTCCAGAACGGGCAGTTCCTCTCCCAGATGCCCCAGGACGCCGGCCTCCTGCGTATCGGCGACGAGATCGTGTGCTACGAGGGCTACGACGCCGGCAACGGCGTGATCTCGATCGCGCCCGGCGGACGCGGGATGCTGGGGACCGACCCGCAGCCGCACGTCGCGGGCGAGGGCGTCGGGCTGCTGATGCACCTGCCGGTCTCGGTGCTCGCCGGGCAGGTGGGGGCGCAGGATGCGCAGATCCAGCTGACCTCGACCGAGGACTTCCCCAGCACCGGCCTGGTGCTGATCGACAACGAGCTGATCCACTACACCTGGATCGACGGCACCGCGCTGGGCATGCCGAACGCCTCGGCCGAGCCGGGCGCGATGGACGGCGAGGGCACGGGCCTCTTCCGCGGCCGCTTCGGCACCGACGCCAACGGGCACGCGGCGGGGACGCCGGTGGTGCTCTTCCCGTTCCGCTACTGGGACCGCTGGGCCAACGGAGCCGACGCTCCCGAGCTGCACTACATGGGCCTCTCGCTGAGCCAGCCCAACGCGTTCTGGCAGTCGGTCTTCTGGGACATCGAGGAGCCCGGCGTCGCCGGCCCGCGCCTCGGAGTGCTGCAGCGCACGCGCGCCGACGCGCCCTGGGACGGCGACCCCGACACGACCCGCGGCCTCGATGAGCTGTGGGACGGACTCGTGGGCGGCCAGGGCAACGGCATCGGCGTGCAGTCGGACCGCGTCGAGTGGCGCGTGTTCGTGCGCTACGAGCCCGGCTCCTTCGACCCGCAGTTCGGGCTGTCGCACGGCTGGAAGGCGACGCCGCGGCTGAAGTACTTCGGGGCCGAATATCTGGGCCCCGGCATGGTGCTGAGGAGGGTGGGACGATGAGGCTCCGCACCGCACGGGCGACGCGCGCCTTCACGCTGGTCGAGCTGCTGCTCGCCCTCTCGCTCCTCTCGATCCTCGTCGTGGCGCTGGTGAACCTGATCGACACCTCGCTCCGCATCTGGGGGCGCACCGAGTCCGAGCGCGACCTGGTCGAGGTCTCCTCGGCGGTGCTCGAGCTCCTGAGCTCGGACCTGACGTCGATCGAGGCGGGCCCGCGGGGCGATCTCCTGGCGGACTGGACCACGGTCGACCTCGACCGCGACGCCTCGCCGGGGACGCCGATGATGCGCTTGCGCATGGTGCGGCGGGCGACCGAGGCCGAGCTCTACCGGCTCGGCGACCTCGGCCGCGAGCACGACCTGCTCGAGATCGCCTGGGCGCTGCTGCCGAACTCCGAGGGGACGCCGGGCGAGGCCGGTTCGATCGGCCTGCTCTTCCGCGGCGAGCGGCTGGTGGGCGCCGACGACACCAAGTCGATCCTGGCGGACGACTTCTTCAACGCCGTCGGCAAGCCGCCGGCCGGCAGCATGAGCCTGGTGACGGGCGGGATCCTCTGGTTCGAGCTCGACTTCGCCACGCAGACGTCGGTCGTGAACGACGGCTGGACGGTAGGGGACAAGCCCGAGGACTGCGCCACCTCGTGGGACGCGTGGGTGCGCGGCCGGCCCGACGTCTCGCGCGTGTTCCTCAACGAGCCCGGGGCCGGCATGCCGGCGGCCGACGACCTTCCGATCCTGCCGCGGCGCGTGAAGATCAAGATGGAGGTCGAGCGCATCGGCGACCTGAAGCGCCGCGCCCGGCTCGGCACGACGGTCGAGACCGAGGCGGTGATGATCTCCATCGGCGACCCCGACCGCGCGCCGGTCGAGGGCCAGATGGTGCTGGTCGACGAGGAGTGGATGGAGGTGCAGGCGGTCAGCGGCACCACGCTCCACGTCCGCCGCGGCGCGCGCGGAACCACGCCGCGCCAGCACGACCGCGGCGCGGTCGTGCACCACGGGTGGGAGGTCGAGCGCGAGGTGCCGATCCCCCTCTACCGCGAGGACTGGAACCTATGAAGCCGCGGACCCCGCAGAACCGCGCCGGCTTCACGATCGTCGAGGTCGTGATGGCGATGTTCATCCTCCTGATCGGCATGACGTCGATCCTCGGGCTGCTTTCCTTCGGCGCCGCGCTCTCGCGCACGGCGCAGCTGCGCAGCGAGTCTTCGTTCGCGGTCGACGCGATCGTGGCCGACCTGCAGGAGACGATGTTCCCGCTCGTCGAGACCGAGGACGGCCGCCAGGTGGCCGGCGAGCCGGTGGACGTGCTCGACCAGGTCGTGCCCGGCCGTCCCGAGCTGGCCTACTCCGCCCGCGCCTGGCCCGAGCCGGCCGGCGACCTTCCGACCGGGCCGGTGCTCTACCGGGTCGATATCGAGATCCGCTGGTCGAGCGAAGGCGCCACGCGGACGCGTCGCTACCAAACCCTTCTGAAACGCGAGGTCCCCTTTGGGGAGCGCCTGCGTAGACAGTTCGTGCTGCCGGACTAAGAGAGGCGAGAGCCCACCGCACGCCGCAAGACGCCATGATCCTCCGCAAGCTGATCTCCTCCGTCCTTCCGGCCGCCCTCCTGGCGGCCCTCCCTGTGGCCCTTACCGGTCTCGCTGGGGCCCAGGCCGTTCCGACCGCCGACACGACCATGTTGCGCCTGCGCGACGGCGCCGTCCTCTGGGGCTCGATCGTCGAGCACGACGAGGAGGTGGTGCACTTCCGCCGCCTCGACAACGGCGGGACCGTACACCTGCGCTGGACGCTGCTCGATCCCGGGCAGGAGGAGGAGCTGCGCATGCAGTTCGGCTACGTCGAGTCCGGCGTCGAGGAGCTGATGATCGACGCCGACCGCGTGGCGCTGATCGATGGCACCGAGCTGGTCGGTCTCATCACCGACCGCACGCCGACCGAGCTGTGGCTCAAGACGTCCGAGGGCCGCCTGCCGGTGCCGCTGGGGCGGATCGCCGGGCCGGCGACGGTGGTGCAGGTGCCGGCGCTCGACATCTACACCAAGGACGAGCTGTACCAGCAGAAGGTGTTCGAGCTGCAGGACCGCCTGCTGCAAGAGGGGACACCGGCTGCCGAGGCGCACTTCGAGCTGGCGCTCTTCTGCGAGCAGCTCTTCGACTACCTCAAGGCGCTCGAGCACTACGAAGCCGTCGAGCGCTCCGATCCCGAGTACCAGGCCGACGTGATGGAGGCGGTGCTCGACCGCACGCGCGAGAAGGCCTCGCTGCAGGCGCAGGTCGACCACCTTCAGCTGGCCGACCTCTGGCGCGCGCGGCGTCACTACGACAAGGCGAATACGCTGCTCGACGAGTTCCCGGCGCTGTACCCGGGCAGCCCGCTGATGACCGACCTCGCCAAGCTGCGCGAGCGCGTGGCGAAGTACCAGGAGCGCGACCTGCGCTCCGAGGTCGTGCGCAGCTGGCACCACTGGACGCGGCGCTTCGCCAGCACGGCGGCCCGCAAGATGGGCTACGAGGAGGCGCTCGCGTACATCGACGGCGCGATGGGCGAGGAGATCCTGCAGTCCGTGCACCAGGACCTGCAGAAGATCGCGCCCGAGATCCTGCCGGACGAGGTGCGCGCCCTCTGGGAAGAGCGCGAGGGCGGCAAGTACCGCCAGGCGTCCTACGGGCTCGGGACCTGGATGCTCGGCGAGGGCCGCGCGCGGGCCGGACTCGAGCCGAGCGAGGACGACACGGCGGCCGCCGAGGGCAGCACCGACGAGGCGCGCAAGAAGATCGAGGACAAGATCAAGCGCTACCTCAAGAACCAGGAGATCGCCAAGAAGGCGAAGACCGGCGGGGACAGCGACGACGAGGACCCGACGGACTTCTGGGACCAGTGGCAGTCGGCCAACCGCACGCAGTGGGTGCTCGCCTACTACGTCGAGAACTCGGGCGACTTCCGCGTCGAGAAGGTGCGCTTCCGCAACTGCCGCGAGTGCGGCGGCACCGGGACGCGGCAGGTGGTCTTCACCGGAGGCGCGGTCTCCGGAGCCAAGTCGGGCGAGCGCATCGTTCCCTGCCCGACCTGCCACCACATCGCCGTGGTGCGCTTGATCAAGTACCGCTGAGGGCGCTCGGGAGCGCCGGCTCTCCGCGATCGAGTCGCGTCGGCGCGGCCGCATGCGGCGCGGCTTCCGGGCCTCGCCCGGTCGCCGCGCTCGGCCGCCGGCGCACGTCGCAAGCTCGCTTCACGAGCGCCGCTACGCGGCCAGGTACGCTCGGAGCATCCAGAGGGTCTTCTCATCCTCGTCGGCCCAGCCCTCCAGCAGGTTGAAGGTCGCGGGATCATCCGCCTCCTCGGCCCGTCCGGCGGCGGCGCGCAGCTCGGTGCCCATGCGCGCGAAGTCGTCGGCGACGGCGCGCACCATGCCGTTGGGATCGGTAATGCCGGAGTCCTCCTCGAGGCGCGACAGGTCGAGCGCCTCGCGCAGGGTGCCGAGGGGGCGCGCTTCTTTGGCCCGCAGGCGCTCCGCCAGGGCGTCGATGCGCTCGGCCGACTGGGTGTAGAGCTCCTCGAACTTGTCGTGGAGGGCGAAGAAGAGCGGGCCGGTGACGTTCCAGTGGAAGCTGCGGAGCTTCTGGTAGAGCACCTGCTGGTCGGCGAGGAGGGCGTTCAGGTCGTCTTGGATGCGGCTCATTGCGGTCTCCTGGGTCGCGGCGTTGGGCCGGCGGGTCCGTCCCGCCGACGCACCTAGATTCGTCCCGCGGGGGCGGGATCACCAATCGATTGGCGTGACCGAGGCGATAAGCTCCCGTGATGGGAATGCACCGACGCTTCGCCCCGCTGCTGCTCCTCCTCTCCGCCTGCGCGGCCAGCCCCACGGACACGGCGTCCGAGCCCGCCGGCGATGCCCGGCCGCCGCGGCCCGCGCCCTCGCTGGTCGGCGAGCCGGGTGCTTCGGCCGAGGCCGCGGCCGGCACCGAGGCCGGGTCCTCCGCTACGCCGGCGGCCGCCGCGGATGCCGACGCGCCTCCGCGCGTGCCCGCCGGCTGGATCGCGGGGCGTCCGCTCGAGTTCGAGGAGATGCTGCTCGAATGGCACCGCTCCTCGCCGCGCGAGATGTTCCTGGTCGTCGAGAAGCTGGTCTCGACCCGGCTCGCCTTCGCGGAGGCCGATCGGCTCGGCATCCGCCTGGATCCCGTCGGTGTCGAGGCCGAAGCCGAGGCCCAGATCGCGCGCTTCAAGATGGATGTGGCCGCCGAGGGGGGGGGACGCAGCGTCGAGGAGTTCGTCCGCTCCGAGCTGGGCGTCGACCCCGAGCGCTATTGGGCGCGCATCCGCGAGGGCACGATCCGTCAGATGCTCGCCGAGCGCTGCGTGCGCTCATGGGCCTTCGAGAACGACAACGCGACGGTGCGCCTCCTGGTCGTGCGCGAGGAGGCCGAGGCCGCCGACCTGCGCGCGCAGCTAGAGGCGGGGGCCGACTTCGCCGCGCTCGCGCGCGAGCACAGCGTGGACGAGTCGGGAACCAAGGGCGGCCTGCTGCCGTACCTGGTCGAGCAGGAGCACTCGCCGCTGACGCGCGTCGTCTTCGCCGCGTCGGCGGGCGATCTGCTCGGCCCCGTGCCCGCGGCCGGTCACTTCTTCCTGGTCGAGGTGGTCGAGCTGCGCGAGGAGCGCTCGGGCCGTTGGGCGCTGCTGGAGGACGCCGTCGAGGCCAGCCTGCGCCAGCACCAGGTGACCGAGAGCGAGTTCCTGCACTGGAAGCTGGCGATGGAGCGCCGCTACCCGGTCGACCTCGCGCCGTTGCTCGAGCTGATCGGCGCGCCGGGGTCGGCCGAGCCGAGCGGTGAGGAGCCCCGCCAGCCTTGACCCGGGCCGGGCCGGTCGCCATCCTCGACCCGTGAGCAACTTGGATCTCGCACACGTAGACGACGGAGAAGCGCCCGAGGTGGCGGACGCCGAGGCCCAGGGCTCCGACGCGGAGCTCGATGAGCCGACGGTCGACCAGGCCGCGGACGACTCCGACGCAACCGAGGCCGAGGCGGCGGGCGACCCCGAGGGCGAGCCGGCGGCCGAGGGCGAGCCCGACGGCGACGCCAAGCCCGCCAAGCGCAAGCGTCCCTCCGGCCCCGGGCCGGGCGAGGCGCTGTCGGACGAGGAGCTGCTCCGGCAGGCCGCAGCGCTCCTCTTCGCGTCCCCCGATCCGCTGGGGCTCGACCGGCTCGTCCAGCTCCTGGACCGGCCCACCAAGGCCCGCGTGAAGGCGGCCCTGGACGCCCTGGCGCTGCGCTTCGAGGAGGCCCAGCTGCCCTTCCAGCTGGCCTCGATCGCCGGCGGCTGGCGGATCCTGACCCACCCCGACTACGGCGACGTCGTGCACCGGCTGGCCAAGGTGCGGGGCCCCGAGAAGGTCACGCCGGCGGCCCTGGAGACCCTCGCGATCGTCGCCTACCGCCAGCCGGTGACCAACGCCGAGGTCGAGGCCATCCGCGGCGTCCAGGCGGGCGCCATGCTGCGGACCCTGGTGGACCGCGGGCTGATCCGCGTCACCGGCCGGGCCGACCAGCCGGGCTCACCGCTGCAGTACGGCACCACGCGCGAGTTCCTGGACCGCTTCGGCCTGAACAGCCTCGACGACCTGCCGCGGGACGGCGAGCTGGCCCAGGGCTGAGCCGCCGGGCCCCCTCCCCGGTCCCGTTGGCCCTGGGGCCCCCTGGGCGGCCTTGCGCGGCGCGGTCACCGGGCCGTACACTGCTCCGCTTCCTTCCGCGAACCTGCGCGCCCTAGGCACGAGGCATGTCGAGCAAATCCCGCAAGAAAACGCCCCGCAAGGGAGCGCCGCCGTCGGCGGCGTCCAGTTCCCACGAGGCCGCGTCCACGAACGTCCCGGCCGCAGCCCCGGCCGCCGGCGCCGGCGCGGCTACCGCCGACCCGGAGGACGGGCTGCTCGGCGAGGACGTCGTCCACGTCCCGCGCGGCGTCAGCCGCTTGCAGTACGTCTTCCTGATCGCGCTGCTCGTCTTCCTGCTGGTCGTGTTCATGGTGCCGGGCGCGATCCTGGCCACCTTCGGCACGGGCGACCGGTCGGATCCCGACGTGCTCTCCTACGAGAGCCCGCGCGGGGGCACGGTCGTGCTGTCGGCGACCGAGTTCCAGAAGAAGCGCAACGAGCTGGCCGACGTGCTCCGCATCCCCGGCCTGGAAGTGCTGCGCTTCTTCGTCGGCGTGCAGGGCCGCGAGCCCTCGAACGAGGAGGCCGCGCGGCTGCTCGTGCTGGACGAGCTGGCCCAGGAGGCCGGCATGTTCGTCACCGACGCCGACCTCGCCACCTTCCTCGAGGGCGTCGGCGCGACCGCGGACGTGTGGCGTCAGATCACCCAGCGCTACGGCGGGGCGAGCACGGTCGAGGCCAACCTCAAGCGCGTGCTGGGCATCCGCCGCTACCTCGACTTCGTGGGCCAGGTCGCGCGCATCCCCGACACCGCGTCGATCGAGGAGCGCTGGGTCGAGGAGCACGAAGAGGTCGCCTACGACTACGTCGAGGTTGCCGCCGACGGCCTGGTCGAGGACGCGAAGGCCGAGGCTCCGGCCGACGACGTGCTCTCGACCTGGTTCGATGGCCGGCCCGACTTCGAGAAGAACGCCCTGATGACCCAGCCGCGCTTCCGCGCGACTTTCGCGGTCTTCCGGGATGGCGAGACGACTCCGGCGGCGGCGCTGCTCGAGCGCTTCCCCGAGCCGGAGGACGCCGACGCCGAGGAGCGCGCCCAGGAGTACTACAACCTGGTCTTCTACTCCCACTTCCGCCGCCCTGACCCGCCGGCTGACGAGGAGCCGGCTGACGAGGAGCCCGTGGACGGGGAGGAGGCCTCCGAAGGGGAAGCCTCCGGTGAAGCGGAAGAGGAGGCAGCCGAGCCCGAGGATCCGCCGTCGCCGTACCTCAGCTTCGACGAGACCAAGGAGACGTGCCTGATCGAGGCGCCGGCCTACTTCGCCCTCGGCGCCTGGCGCGAGGACGTGGCACAGCGTCTCGCCGCCGGCGAGGCGGTCGACTTCCTCGGCGAGGCCATCGAGCTGGGGCTCGAGCCGGTCGTGACGCCCGAGCCGCTCGACCTGCAGGGCCTGCGCGAGCTCGAGGGCCTTGGGGGCACCTACCTGACGTCGATCGTCACGCGGACCGAAGCCGGCCAGGTCGGCGCCACCGTCACCGCCGAGGAGGACGCCCTGGTGGTCGCCTTCGTCGACGAGAAGCTCGACGCCGAGATGCCGCCCTTCGAGGAGATCCGCGAGGACGTGCTCGACCGCTGGGCGAAGGACCGTTCGGCGGAGCTGGTCGTCGAGCGCCTCAACGAGCTGCGCGCCGCCTTCGAGGCCTTTGAGCCCGCGGTGGACGAGGACGAGGACGCCGTGCCCGCCCCCGAGGGCGACGAGGGTCCCGCGGACCACCGTCGCGCCAGCGAAGACGCCTTCCGCACGGCCGTCGAGACCGCCGGCTACACCGTCGAGCGCCGTCCGTGGCTCGACAAGAGCGGCTCGCCGACCGACGACCCCGACGTCTCCAAGCCGGGCCATGCGTTCCTCAGCCAGCAGCGCGCGTACGCGGAGCTGGAGGAGGGCGAGGTGCCTGAAGCGTCGCTCGATCGCCGCCGCACGAGCGCCTTCCTGGTGCGCGTGGTCGGGGCGCGCGAGATCGACCTCGCGCAGATGACCCCGCAGATCTACAACTCCTACAAGCTGGCCTCGACGCAGAACGCGACGACCCAGGTGCGCGCCTTCCTCACCGGTGAGGGACTCGACGAGCGCTACGGGATCCAGTGGCTCTTCGAGGAGGAAGAGGCCGCCGAGGAAGAAGAGCCGGCGGAGTAGAGGGCGGAGCCCCGGGGCTCAGCCTGCAAGAACAAGGGCGCGTCGGGCTCAGCCCGGCGCGCCCTTTGTGTTTGCTGTGGCCCGGCGAGCGGCCCTCTGACCCCATCCGGATTAGGTCGGCTCGCCTTCACCGCCCTCGGTGCCGGAGCCCCAGGCGCGCTTCAGCGCCAGGAGCGCCTGCTCCTGGTCCTGGGGAGCGACGACCACCGCCTGCACGCCGGCGCCGCCGCTGCCCATGACGGTCTCGAGGTAGGCGCTCGCGCTGCCGCCGCGTACGGCGCAGGGAATGCCCGCTCGCTCTAGGAGCGCGCGAGCCATCTCCAGCTCCTGGCCTGAGGCGGACTCGAACACGATGACCTGCTTCTCGTCGCTCATGGGTCTCCTTCCTCGCGTTGCAAAGGCTTTAGCCCGATCACGCGCCGGGGCGCGGCCGGTGGTCGAAGTTCCGGCGAAATCGCGGACGCGTCCGGCCGTCAGGCCTTGCGCGCGATCGCGGCGATCGAATGCCCCGCGGGCCAGTCGAAGCGCCGCGAGATGGGCAGCTCGGCCGCGAAGCAGGCGTGTAGGAAGTCGTGCACGAAGCCCGGGATGGGCCAGGACAGGTTGGTGTGCTCGGGGTCGAGCTTGCGCGGGAACAGCGTCTCGATGAGCTTGATCCCGAGCACCGCCGGCAGGATCAGCGGGAACAGGAACACGTTCGAGTGCGTGTTGCGCTCGACCGTGAGGCCGGCCTGCTCGAAGACCCCGCGCAGCATGCCGCGCGTGTAGCGGCGCTGGTGCTGGGCCACGCGGTCGTTGTTCGCGAAGAGGAATTGGTAGGCCGGCACGCTGACGAACACGTGCCCTCCGGGGCGCAGGACGCGGGCGACCTCGCGCATGACGGTGTGGTCGTCGGGGATGTGCTCGATCGCGTCGAACATGCAGACGAGGTCGAACGAGTCGTCCGCGAAGGGCAGCGAGTAGCCCGACGAGAGGATGCCGTGGGGGAAGCCGCGGTCGGCGCAGTGTCCGAGGCTCTCGAGGCTGATGTCGGACGGCGTGATGCGCTCGCCGATCTCGCCCAGTCCCTCGAGGAAGCCGCCCATACCGCAGCCGAGGTCGAGCACCCGCTTGGGCGCGCCCGAGCCGTTCAGGTGGTGGCGCAGCAGCCCGAAGTACACCGTCCGGCGGCCGCGGAACCACCAGTGGGTGCGCTCCAGCTCGAGGAATTGCTTGTAGGCGTTGGCTTCCATCGCCTCAGCCGGCCGGCGCCGCGACGACGATCATCTCGTCGAAGAGGTTCACGTAGACCGACTTGTTCCGGATCAGCCTGAGCGGCGAGAGCAGCGCTGACAGCGCGGGGTGCAGGCGGCCGGCGCGCTCCGACAGGAAGCCCATCGAGACGTACTTGCCGCCCAGGCTCGGCGTGTTCTCGAGGATGCGGAAGCCGGCGCGGTCGAGCGCGACTCCCAGCGTCTTGGGGTTGAAGTGGTAGATGTGTTCGGCGTGCTTGTAGTGCTGCCACTTCTTGCCGAGCACCTTGGCCGCGCGGCTGTTCACGTTCTGGGTCTCGATCAGCATCTTGCCGCCGGGCTTCAGGATGCGGCGCACCTCTTCGAGGGCCGCGATGAAGTCGGGGATGTGCTCGATCACGTCCCACATCGTGACCAGGTCGAAGCTGTCGTCCTCGAAGCCCTGCTCGTGCAGCAGGCCGGCGCGCACGTTGTCGGCGCCCAGCTTCTCGGCGGCCTGCGGCCGGATGGCGTCCGAGGGCTCGACTCCGGTGACGTCCCAGCCCTCCTCCTGCATGACCTGCAGGAAGTAGCCCGCGGCGCATCCCACGTCGAGCACGCGCGCCGGCTGCGGGAAGTGGCGCCGCACGACCGAGATCCGGCGGCGGTAGGTCTTGAGGTAGAGCGGCGCGTCGGCGCGGTAGTCCGTATAGCCGCGGTCCTTGGCGGCGTTGGAGCTCCAGTAGCCCTCGTTGTAGACCTCGTCGATCAGGTGCCCGTCCTTGAGCCGCGGCGTCACGTACGTCAGGCCGCAGTCGTTGCAGGTCACGACCGAGAACGGACCGTCGGTGAACTTGACCGTGTAGCTCTCGCTGTGGCAAAGACCGCAGGAGACGTCGTACAGCGCGCCGTCGGGGACCTCGACCAGTCCCGGAATCCCGGTCACCCGAAGTACTCCGCTTCGGTGGCGACCTGGTCCGCGCGCTGGTCCTGGCCCCTGGCCAGGGTCTTGGCGACGCGGCGCCCCATCGCGATCGAGTGGTCCATGTTGTTGTAGCGGTACAGGCCCTGGCGCCCGGTGGTCTGGAGGTTGGTGACCTTCTTGGCCTCGCGCTTGAGCGTCTCGAGGTTCTCTTTGTAGGTCAGGTCGTACACCGGGTAGGCGTACCGCAGGCGGTGCTTGTCGATGCCGCGGCACGGCACGTTCGGGTCAAGCAGGCCGACCTTCACCAGGTCCTGGCGCGCGATCTCCGCGCCCTCCTCGAGCGTGAGGTTCCAGTGCTCGTCTCCCCACTTGCAGGTGATCTCACAGCAGATCACCGTCGACTCGCCGGGGGCCGCGTCGTCGCTGAAGTTCTTGAACTCCGAGATGCGGTGCACCGTGAGGTGCTTCTCCGGCAGGTAGACCCAGTGGTCGGGGGAGACGGTCGGGGCGTCGACCTCGAGGTAGATGAAGACGATGGCGAGGTAGCGGAGCTTCGAAATCGCCGCCGTCGCATCCTCGGGGACGGCCGGCGAGAAGAGTTCTAGCAGCCGCGGGAGCGGGATGGTGTTGACCAGCTCGTCGCACTCGACGACCTGCTCGCCGGCGCCGTCCTTGTCGAAGGCCACGCGCTTGGCCGCGCCGTCTTCGATCTCGACCCTCGTCGCCGGCGACGACAGGTGGATCTCGCCGCCCATCGCCTCGATCTTCTCGGCGTACTTGCGGCCGATCGTGCCGATGCCGCCGTGGGCGGGGTACCAGAACTCCGAGACCAGGCTGCGCGCTTCGCCGCCCTTCGGCGGGCGCAGGGTCTTGATGATCGTGTCCCAGAGGTTGGCCTGGCTGATCCGCTGGCTGGCCCAGTCCGCGCTGATCTCGGTGCACGGCATCTTCCAGGCCTTCGAGGTGTAGCTGCCGAAGAAGATCTCGTAGAGCGTCCTCCCGAAGCGCTTCAGCACCCAGTTCTCGAAGTTGTCGTCCGGGATCGGCTTGAACCACTGCCGCACGCGGATCCAGATGTAGTCCCACATCGCCCGCATGAGCAGGAGCTTGGGCATGTTCTGGAACACGTTCTGCGCCTTCAGGGGGTAGTGGAAGAACTTCCCCTGCATGTAGATGCGCGACAGGCGGTCGCGGATCACGATGTCGTTGTCGAGCACCTCGTAGAGGTGCTCGATCAGCTTGTCGTCGCGGCTGTGGAACCGGTGGGGCCCGTGGTCGAGCCAGTAGTCGCCCGTCTTCCAGCTCGTTGCCATGCCTCCGGCCCAGGCATCGCGCTCGATGACCGTGACGCGGTGCCCGGCCTTGCTGAGCTCATAGGCGGAGGCGAGACCGGCGAGGCCGGCGCCTAGAACGACGACGTGCATGGGGCGGTTGAAGGGGGGCTAGCGGAAGGAGTCGAGTCGCCGCTGCCAGGAGCTGGGCGACTGCCGGGCCGGGTGGGGGGGGAGCTGTGCTTTTGGACCTCTCGGCCCGGAATACGTCCCCTTAGCATACCCCGCCGACCCTCCAGAGGGGTCCCCCGCAGCCGGGACTCCTCAGGTCGCGACGCGGAACCGGATGCGGAAGCAACTTCCTCCCTCCGGGCGCGGGCGCACCACGGCTTCGGCGCCGACGGACTCGGCGTGCAGCTGCACCAGGTGCAGCCCCAGGCCGGTGCCGGTGGCCGTGCGCGTGGCCTCGTTGCCGAGGCGGTAGAAGGCCTCGAACACGCGGTCGCGCTCGCCGGCGGGGATGCCGGGGCCGCTGTCGAGCACCTCGAGCACGACCCGCCGGCCCTCGCGCGCGGTCCGGATCTGGATCCGGTCGCCGTCCGGCGTCTCCGGGTCCCAGGGGGCGTACTTGCGGGCGTTCTCGACCAGGTTGGTCAGGACGCCGGCGACGACCTCTAGCGACGCCAGCACCTTCGGCAGGTCGGGCGCCAGGTCGAAGTGCAGGTCGTCGTTGCCCTCGCGCCAGCGGTCGTCGGGCGGGTGGGCGGCGGAGAGCGCCTCCCGCAGCCCCTCGACCATCGTGTTCAGATCCACCGCCTCGCAGGTCGAGGGGCGCGAGACCAGCCGCCCCTTCTGGAGCACCCGCTCGACCATCGTCGACAGCCGGTTGGTCTCGCGCAGGATGCGGTGGTGGTACTCGCGGATCTTCGCGGGGTCGTCGGTCCAGCCCTCCAGCAGCATCTCGCCGTACAGGCGGATCGAGGCGAGCGGCGTGCGCAGCTCGTGCGTCACGGCCGAGACGAAGTTCTGGTTGCGCTCGGCCTGCTCGAGGTCGCGGCGCACCGTGCGCTCGATGAGCATCATCCCCGTCATCAGCGCCAGCACCATCATCAGGGCCAACCCGCCGAAGATCGTCCGCTGGCGCTTGAAGCGCTCGTGGATCAGCTCGGTGTTGACCGCGATCTGGACCCGGCCGAGCTCGCTGTCCGACGCGTCGTAGGTGTCGAAGCCCAGCTCGCGTAGGGGGAAGACGTCGGTGCACACCTCGCAGTCCTCGTCCGCCTCGCGCGACACACCCGGTTCGATCAGGCGCTCGGATTCGCGCACGATCTCCTGGTCGCCGACCTGCCGCACCAGGTCGTGGAGCAGCCAGTCGATGTCGATGTAGAAGCCCTGGATCAGCGCCAGGCCCTCGCGCAGGGGCAGCAGGCACTCGGCTTTGGACGGCGCGTCGGGGTTGAGCTCGACCCCCATGAGCACGCGCCGGATGGCGACCGCGCGCGGCCGGTTGTCGGTGTCGCGGTAGAGCTGGAGGTAGAAGTCGCTGGTGTCGAGGTCGATCTCCCAGTCGCGCATGAAGTCAAAGCAGTCCTCCAGGCAGTCGCGGTTCTCCTCCTGGTTCAGATACACCGCCACGACGCGCGAGGGCACCAGCTGTGACTGGTGCCCGATCATCTGGGTGGCCCGGTTGGCCGGCCCCTCTTCCTCCTTCAGGTCGCGAAAGGTGATCGCGGCGCGCTCGAGGTCGGCGCGCAGGTCGTCGTCGACCTCCCCCTGCCGGTCGGACCCGAAGAAGGCCAGCACCGGCCCGCTGGGGAACTGGAAGCGGTCATAGGAGAACCAGCCGAGGATGCCCTCGGGCGTCGGCTCGCGCTCCAGCGGGGTGCCCTGCACCGCCAGCTCGTCGCTCAGGTCGTCGCCGGGCGAGAAGAGCTCGGCGTACTGCGCGAAGGGGCGCTTGGCCTCCTGCGCCAGGAGGCTCGCCACCTGCTGGCGCAGGGCATCGGCGACCTGCTTGGCGGTGCCCACCGCCGCATCGGGGGCGGCGTCGAGCTGCAGCTCGTAGTCCCGGACGAGCTGGCGCCAGTACATCCCCCCGAACACGAGCGTCGGGAGGACGAGCAGGACGCCGTACGCCGCAAAGGCGGCGTTCCTGGACTTCAGGTGGAGCAATTCAGTCGAACCATCGATACCCCTTTCCGCGCACCGTCTGGATCAGGCGCGGGTTGGCGGGGTCGGGTTCGATCTTACGCCGCAAGCCGACGATGTGGATGTCGACCGTGCGGGTCTCGACGTTCGCGTTGCGATAATGCCAGACGTCGAGCAGCAGGTCCTCGCGCGTCACGACGCGGTCGCGGTGCCGCACCAGGTACTCGAGGATGTCCCCCTCGCGGGGGGTCAGGGGCACGATCTCGCCGCCGCGGTGCACCTCCAGGCGCGCCAGGTCCACGACGATGCCGTCGGGCAGCTGGAGCTGCGGCGGCGGCGCGGTGTCCATCTCGCGGCGGCGGAACTGGGCGTTGACCCGGGCCACCAGCTCGCGCGGCGAGAAGGGCTTCGGCATGTAGTCGTCGGCGCCGAGCTCGAAGCCCCGCACCACGTCGCTCTCGCCGGCCAGGGCGGTCAGCACCAGCACCCGGATGTCGTGTTTCTGAGCCCTTAGCTCGTGCAGCACATCGAGCCCGCTCTTGCCCGGGAGCATCAGATCGAGCACGGCCAGGTCGAAGCGGCCCTCCTCGATCTTCTCCAGGGCGGCCGGGCCGTCGTGGGCCAGCTCGACTTCGTAGCCCGCGTGCGCGAGGGCATCGCGCAGGCCGAGGGCCAGGGACTCTTCGTCTTCAACAACCAGGATCCGGTGCGCCATCTTCGAGCTCCGCTGGGAGGCGGCCGGGGAGGAGGAAACCGAGGCGTTCCGCATGAAATGGAAGGCTCCTGCCAGGGCCTTGGGAGGGGAGACGCCCGAGTTACAGACCGACCGGTCCGCCGCAACCCGCTTGAACTGAAAGCGTACAAAGCGGCGGGGGCCGGCGCCACCCGGGAGTCCTTCGGACGAGGGGCGGCCGTCCGAAGTGGACGACTAGCCGAGGAAGCGTTTGCGGCAGATCGTGCGGAACATTCCGATCGCGGTCTTCGAGACCTTGAGCAACCCGTCGGAGTGCTTCGACTCGCCGCCGAGGCGTGCCCCGTAGTGGACCGGGATCTCGATCACACGCATGCCCTGGCGGTAGGCCTCGCAGATCATCTCCGGCGAGAACGACGGGCCGGCCTCGCGCGTGCCGGCGCGCATGGCGCGCCAGGTGTCGGCCCACAGCGCGCGGTAGCTGCAGCCCACGTCCGTGAGCCGCGGCTCGTGCGGGAAGTACCAGCAGAGCTCCAGCCACTTGGCCATCGTCACGTTCCCCCAGCGCAGGAGGAAGGTCATGTTTGCGCCCTGCTCCACCATCTGCCGCGTCGTCCGCGTGCCCAGCACCATCTGGCCGTCGCCCAGGTAGTGCAGCAGCTTCGGCAGGTCGTCGGCGCGGAACGAGCCGTCGGCCTCGGTGATGACCAGGACGTCGGCGCCGCTGTCCACGGCGTGGTCGAGGCCCGCCCGGATCGCGCAGCCGTACCCGGGCGCCGATTCCTCGATCACGTCGCCGCCCTTCTCCCGCGCCAGCTCGGCGGTCCGGTCGCGGCAGTTGTTGTCGACCACGACGACCCGGTCCACGAGCTCCTGGTCGCCGAAGTCCGCCACCACCTCCGCGATGGTGGCTTCCTCGTTGTAGGCCGGCACGATGACCGCGACGTTCTTGCCTTCGAACATCAGTCCTGGATCACAGGGGAGGGAGGAGGGGGAGGGGCCGGGCACGTCTCGCACCGGGGCGTCGGCTTGCAGTGGTTGTATCCGGCGCGGACGCACAGCGCATGAAACTCTTCGTAGACCGCTTGCGAGGCGACGAGACGCTCGGCGAGATACGCCCGCAGCTCCTCGTAGGGGGCCCCGGGCGGCGCCAGGGCGTGCCGGCCGAGGAGGCGGCGAGTGTACGCGTCTACGATCGGCGCCCGGCGGCCTCCGGCGTAACAGAGGATCGCGTCCGCGGTCTCGGGTCCCACGCCGTGGACTCCCAGGAGCTCGGCCCGCAGCGGCCCGAGGGCCCGCTCGCGCAGCGCCCGCAGGCCGCCCGCTTCGAGATACCAGGCCGCCACGGCCCTGAGCTTGGCGGCCTTGGCGCGGAAGGTCCCCGAAGGGCGGATGCGCTCTTCGAGCTCGTCGTCGCTCGCCCGCAGCAGCCCCGCAGGCGTCGGCCCGCGCCCTCCCTCGGTGCGGCGCAGGCGCGCCAGGGCCCGCTCGACGTTGGTCCAGGCGGTGTTCTGGGTCAGCACGGCGCCCACGATCACCTCGAAGGGCGTGCGGGCGGGCCACCACTCCTGGGGGCCGAAGCCGCGGTGCAGGGCGCGCAGGACGCGTTCGAGGCCTGCCTCGCGCGACAGCCGGCGCAGCGGATAGCGGAAGGGCGTCCCCACCCGCGGGCCGCCGGCGGCCCGCAGCGGCGTGCGTTCCAGCCCCGGGTCGCCCGGCAGGTTCCGGACCCGGCTCACCGCTTCTTCGCCCGCACCAAGAGCGACACCCCGAAGGGCACGGGCACCACGCGGGTGATGGCGTCCTCGATCCAGAAGAGCCCCGCCATCAGCGCGTTGAGCGGTCGCGGCAGCTCGAAGAAGTCGGTGCCGTCCGCCTCGGCGCCGCTGCTCTTCGCCTTGCGCCCCTTGAGGAAGCGAACCAGCGCGATCGGCGGCAGCAGCAGGAAGTTGAAGCCATGGCTCCCGACGATCTCGAAGCCGGCGGCGGCCAGCTTGCGCTGCAGCTCGCCGGTGCGGTAGCGGCGCTTGTGGTGCAGGAAGTCGTCGTGCGGCGACCACAGCCACGGGTAGGCCGGCACCGAGGCCACCAGCTCGCCCCCCGGTCGGAGGGCGCGGTGCAGCTCCGCGATCAGCGCCTCGTCGTCGTCGAAGTGCTCGATGATGTCGAGCGCGGTGATGCAGTCGAGGCTGCCGTCGCGCACCGGCAGCCGGGTGCCGTCGCCGCGCAAGAGGCCCGCCCCGATGCGGCGCCCGCGGCAGTAGTGCAGCGCGCCGTCGTCGAAGTCGAGCCCCAGGGTCGATACGGCGGGGAAGGTGCTCTCGACGTGGTTCAGGTTGGCGCCTGTGCCGCAGCCCACGTCCAGCAGCGTGACGTCGCCGCGCTCGACCGCGGCCGAGATCAGCGGCTTCAGCATCCGGCGCTTGCCGCGGAACCACCAGTGGTGGTCCTCGAGCGCGCGCATCTCGTCGTAGGCCCCGCGCTCCATCAGCGGTAGCGGCCCCCGATCCGCAGGCGCCAGATCCGGAACAGGTCGCGCAGCGAGCCGAACACCGCCGCGCCGAGACGCACCTTGGTGTCGTCCTCGTGGCGCCACGTGACCGGCAGCTGCACCAGCTTGCGGCCCTGCTCCTGGGCGATGACGACGAGCTCGGCGTCGAAGGCCCAGCCGTCGAGCGTCGAGCGCCGGAAGATCCCGCGCGCCGCCTCGGCGCGGAAGGCCTTGAAGCCGCAGGTGAAGTCGTGGACGCCGGGAGCCAGCAGCGTCCGGGTCAGCATCGTGAAGCCCTTGCCGAGGGTCTCGCGGACCCAGGGCTGGCGCCGGTCGATGTTCGAGCCCGGCGCGCGCCGGTTGCCGATGGCCACGTCGTAGCCGGAGTCGAGCGCGCCCAGGAAACCCGGCGTCTCGTCGAGCGGCGTCGAGAGGTCGGCGTCCATGAACAGCACGTAGTCGCCCCGCGCCGCCAGCACGCCGTGGCGCACCGCGGCGCCCTTCCCGCGGTTCTCCGGGAGCGCCTCGAGGCGGATCCGCCCGTCGGCGGCCGAGCTCCGGGCCAGGAGCGCGGCCGAGGCGTCGGTCGACCCGTCGTCGACGCAGACGATCTCGAAGGTCCTCCCGAGGCCCTCCAGGAAGGGCACCAACACACGAAACGTGCCCTCGAGCACGAGGGCTTCGTTGTAGACGGGGAGGACGACGCTGAGCCCGGGGCTCTCTTGGGGCGGCATGGACGCCGAGATCATAAACCGGCCGCCGGGGCTGCGGAGAGCGTCACTCCCCGCAAGCTAAGTCGAAAGCAGGAAACGATTTGTACCCCGGCGCCGCAGGCCTCGCCATGGCGGTTCGCGGCGCGGCGCGAACCGGCTGCAACCCAGCGGGGCTTCGGCGTTGCGGGCACGGCTCGGGAGTGCGACCCTCCCCGCCTGCGCCCGCCGTCGCCCCTCGATCCCCGAAGCCTTGGAGACCTCCCCCCAGCCCGCCCCCTCCGCCGCCCCGCCCGGGCTCGCGCCGCGCGAGGTCCTGATCGCCCTGGTGGCGGCGCTGGTCGTCTTCGCCTGGCCGGTGCGCGGCGGGCTGTTCGATCCCGATCGCGTGGTCTTCGGCGTCGACACCGCGACCAGCCAGCTGCCCTGGTCGGCGGCCATCGCCGCGGACGGAGCTCCGGACGAGGTAGCGCGGCCGCGCAACCCGTCGATCTCGGACCAGGGGGTGGTCTTCTACCCCTTCTATCTGTGGGTCGCGCGCAGCTGGCTCGCCGGCGACGTGCCGGCCTGGAACCCCGACCTGTACGCCGGCGTCCCCGGGATCGCCAACCCGCAGTCCGGCGCGCTGGATCCCCAGGTGGCGCCGCTCGTGCTGCTGTACAAGCTCGGCGGGCGCGCCGCCTTCGACTGGGGGCTGTCGTGCATGGCCTGGCTGCGGCTCGCCGCGGCCGGGCTGGGGGCGTACCTGTTGGCCCGCGTGCTCGGCCTGCGGCGTGCGCCCGCGGCACTCTCCGGTGTTGCGTTCGGGCTGTCGGGCTACGTCGTGCTGTGGCTCAACTTCAGCCTGGGGCACGTCACCCCGCTCCTGCCGTGGGTGCTGCTCGGCCTCGAGCGCATCCGCGGGCCGCGGCCCGGGCTCGCGATGGCGGGGACGAGCCTCGCCCTGACCGCCGCCGTCCTCGGGGGCCACCCCGAAACCGCCTTCTACGTCGGCGCGGTCGCGGGGGTGTGGGCCCTGGCGCTGCTGGTCGAGGACCGCCGCGCGGGGCTCTTCGGGCTGCTTGCGCTCGCCCTCGGCACCCTGGCGGCGGCGGCGAGCCTGTTGCCGTTCGTCGAGTACCTCGAGCTCTCGGGCGCGAAGGCCATCCGCGACACGATGCTCGCCGCCGGCGGGCTCGACCTGACCGCCCTGGGCGGCGTCTTGGTGCTGTTCGGCGTCGGCGCGTGGTTCGCGCGCGTGCAGGCGGCGGAGTCCGGCGACAAGTCCGGGCTCGGCCGCCACGGCGTGCTCGGCGGCGTGGGCTTCGCGCTGGCGGTGGGGGGGATGGCGCTGGTGCTGCGCCAGCGCGGCCTGGCACCGACCGCGCCGCTGGTGCTGCTGCCGGATCTCTTCGGTGCGCCGGGGTCGGTTGGATACCGGGGCGAGGGCTCCTACTCCGAGGTGGCGAGCGGCTGGATCGCGCTGCTCGCCCTCGGGCTGGCGCTGGCCGCGGCGCTCTCGCCCACGGGCGTGCTGCGACGGCGGCGCCTGATCGCGCCGGCGGCGGCCGTCGCGCTCCTGCTCAGCATCGAGACGCCCGGGGTGCTCGACGCCTACCGCCAGATCCCGCTGATCGGGCTGGGAGCCACCGAGCGCCTGGCCGCGGTGGGCGCGCTGATGTTGGCGCTGCTCGCTGGCGAGGCGGTGCAGGCGGCTCCGCGCGCCGCGCGCCTCGCCGCGGCCCTGACGCTGGCGCTGCTCGGCGCGGGCACGCTCTTCGACCGCGACGCCGCGGCGCTGCCGCCCGAGCTCCTGCCCGTCGTGCAGGAGGACGAGCTCTTCGGGCTCACGCTCGCGCCGCCCGAGGAGCTGAGCGAGGACAACCTGCGCATCGAGGGCTGGCTGCACCCCTCGGTGCCGGTCCACGCCGGCACGGTGCGTGTGCAGAAGCTCGACGCCGTGGGGCGGCCGATCGGCACGTCGTGCTTCAGCACGCCGATCGAGCTCTTGGCGGAGCCGTCGGAGGCCGCGCGCCGCCTCGCGCCGGAGCGCGTCGTGGCCGCGCCTGACGGGGCGACCTTCTTCCGCGGCTCATGGCTGGTGTTCTCGCGGCTCGACGAGGGCGTGTGGCGCTTCGCGCTCGACTTCATGACCGAGGAGTCGGGCGAGACGCCGGTGGCGACGCGCGTCGTCGCGGTGTCGCGCGTCGAGCACCCGCGCCGAACGCAGACCTCGACGCTCGCGCTCGGCGTCCTGGCGCTCGCGCTCCTCGCCCTCCTGCCGGTGCGGCCGGGGCTGCCGTGGCAGCTCGCCGCGCTCGCGCTGGTGCTGGCGCAGGGCAGCCTCTTCGCGCGCGGCATCAACCCCGCCATCCCGCGCGCCGAGTCGTTCCCCGAGACCCGCACCGAGGCGATCCTGGCCGAGATCCTCGGTCCCTACCGCTTCTTCAGCGAGCGCTACGTGCTGCCGCCCGACACCGGCCTGGTGCGCGGGCTCGCCGCGCTCGACGGCTACGACGGGCTGGATATCGCGAGCTACAACGGCTACCGCTCGTTCTGCCTTCCGCCCGGAGCGAACGCGCTCCTCGGATGGAACGCGCGCAACGTCCTGCTCGAGAGCGGCGCCTTCCGCCTGCTGGGCGTCGGCGCGCTGGCGATGCGCGACCCGCTCGACCACCCCGGCTGGGAGCTGGTCGCCGGACCGGGCCAGGAGCGCGAGGCCGAGACCTGGATCTACCGCGCGCGCGACCCGCTGCCGCGCGCCTTCTGCGTGCCCGCGGTCGTGTCGTTCGACGAGCTCGGCGCGCTGGTGCTCGCGGGCGGCTGGGATCCGCTGCAGGTGGCCTGCCTCGGCGACGGCTGGCGCCCCGGGCAGCCGTTCACGCGCTCGGAGGTCTCGGTCCCCGAGTGGACCAACAACACGGTCCGGCTGACGGCGGAGCTCGACGGCGACGGGCTCCTCGTCCTGACCGAGCAGGACTTCCCCGGCTGGGAGGTCACCGTGAACGGCGAGCCGCGCGAGATCGCGACCGCCGACGCGATCTTCCGCGGGGTGAAGCTGGAGGCGGGGCGGCACGAGGTCGTGTTCCGCTACCGGCCGCGGACGCTGCGCGTGGGGGCGGCGGTGTCGGCGGCGGCGCTCCTCGCGATCGGCGTCTGCTTCGCCCTCGGGCTGCGGCGCAGGGTGCATCCGGGCGGGCCGGCGAGCGCCTAAGATGGCTGCATGACCAAGCACTCCGCCCTCCCCCCGCGCGCTTTCGGCGGCTTCGTCGTTACCGAGCACCGCTTCGCACTGCCCCTGCGTCCCGACGGCTCGGGCGAGATCGAGGTCTTCGCGCGCGAGGTGCGCGACGCCGAGCGTGACTCGTCGCGCTTTCCGTGGCTCGTGTTCCTGCAGGGCGGGCCCGGGCACGGCGCGCCGCGGCCGACCGAGAAGTCCGGTTGGATCGGGCGTGCGGTCGAGAACTTCCGCGTGCTGCTGCTCGACCAGCGCGGTACGGGATTGAGCACGCCGGTCTCGGCGCAGGCGCTCGCTCGGCTCGAGACGCCCGAAGCCCAGGCGGAGTACCTCTCGCAGCACCGCTCCGACGCGATCGTCCGCGACTGTGAGGCGATCCGGCGCGAGCTGGCCGGCGACGAGCCGTGGACCGTGCTCGGCCAGAGCTACGGCGGCTTCTGCGCGACGCGGTACCTGTCGGCGGCGCCAGAGGGGCTCGCGGGCGTGTTGATCACCGGGGGGCTGCCGCCGCTCAGCGCGCACCCCGACGACATCTACCGCCGCACCTACCGCATCGTGCGCGAGCGCAACGGGCTGTACTACGAGCGCTATCCCGAGGACGTCGAGCACGTGCGCCGCATCGTCGAGCTGCTCGACGCACGCGACGTGCGCCTGCCCTCGGGCGACCGGCTGTCGCCGCGGCGCTTCCAGACGCTGGGCATCCAGCTCGGCTTCAGCGACGGCTTCGAGGTGCTGCACAACCTGTTCGAGCAGGCCTTCGTGCCGGGCTCCGACGGGTTTGCGTACGGCTTCCTGCGCGCCGTGGAGAACGCGTCGACGTACGACGTGCACCCGATCTTCTCGCTGCTGCACGAGGCCTGCTACACCCAGGGCTTCGCCTCGCGCTGGTCGGCGCAGCGCGTGCGCGCGGAGTTCCCCGAGTTCGAGCCCGACCGGGCGGACGGGCCGGTGCTGCTGACCGGCGAGATGATCTACCCGTGGAAGCTGGAGGAGATCGGCGCGCTGCGGCCACTGCGCGCGGCGGGCGAGCTGTTGGCTGAGAAGGAGGACTGGCCGACGCTCTACGATCCGGCGCGTCTGGCCGCGAACGACGTGCCCGCCGCGGCGGCGGTGTATGTGCACGACATGTACGTCGAGGTCGAGCTCTCGAAGGAGACCGCGGCGGCGATCCGCGGGCTGCGGCCGTGGGTCTCCGAGGAGCACCTACACAACGCGCTTCGCTCGGACGGGCCGGCCGTGCTGCACCGGCTGCTGGCGTCGGTCTCCGAGTCAGCGCAGGAGCACGCCGTCTGACAGCGGGTCGTCCGGGTCGAGCAGGAATTCGTGCCGGCCGGTGACGTGGGCGGCGCCCGTGACCTCGGGGACGATGGCGGGGACGCCGCCGACGGCCAGCTCCTCGACCGCCTCGACGTCGAAGGGGGTGCCGATCAGGCTCTCGATCGTGATGCGCTCGCGCAGCGCGAGCTCGCCGCGGGCGTGGTGGACCGCGGCGCGTCCGGACACGCCGGTGCCGGTGGGGGAGCGGTCGACCTCGCCGTCGGCGAAGACGCAGACGTTGCGCGAGTGCACCGGCCCCTCCGCGCGCCGCTCGACGAAGATGGTGCCGTAGAGAAAGTTGAGGTCGGCGTCGCCCTCGGGGTGGACGATCTCGATGTTCTCCATCACCGCGCGCTTGATGCGCATGCCGACGTCGACGATCTGCGCGAAGCGCGCGGGAATCAGCTCGACGCCGACCGACGCGGCGTCGGCGTAGGCGTAGAAGGCGCCGCCGTAGCCGAGGTCGAGGCGCACGCGTCCCAGGCCGGCGACGTCGAGCGCGACGGCGCGCCGCAGCAGGAACCACGGCACGTTGCGGAACGAGACCGACGACACGCGCCCGTCGTCGCCGCGGTGCGCGGTGGCCGTGACGCGGCCCGCGGGCGTGTCGATACGCACTACCGGGTCAGCCGCCGGGCGGAAGAGGCCGGCGTCGAGGCCCACCTTGACGAGCCCGATGATGCCGTGCCCGCACATTGTGCTGTAGCCCTCGTTGTGGAGGAACAGCACGCCCACGTCGCCGTCGGTCGTCACGGGCGGCGTGAGGATGCAGCCGTACATGTCGGCGTGTCCGCGCGGCTCGAGCATCAGCGCGCGGCGCAGGTCGTCGTGGTGCTCGCGCGCGAAGCGGCGCTTGGCCAGGATCGTGTCGCCCGCGAGCTCGGGGTAGCCGCCGGTGATGACGCGCAGCGGCTCGCCCGCGGTGTGGGCGTCGATGGTCGTGATGCGGCGCCAGTGCGCGGGCGGCTCAAAGGGGCACATGGCTACCTAGCGCGGCTTGCGCAGGAGCCAGAGGTCGGGGTCGATCTCGAACTCCTCGCCGCGGGCTAGCTTCAGCGTTCCGGCTCCGCCCTCCATGGTCACGCGGACGTCGCGGCGCTTTTCGCCCTTGGTCACGCGGACCGGCACGTCGAGCGGGAAGGGAGCCGCCGCCGCGTTCCAGCGCAGCTTCACGTTGGAGCCGCTCCGCTCGACTTCGAGCTCGGGCAGCTTCGGCTGGCGGATGTAGACCTCGAAGAACCAGCCCAGGTCGGCCTCCTCGATCCCCTCGCAGAGCTGCACGAAGTCCTCGGTATCGACCAGCCGCACCTGCGAGCCGTCGGTCGCCTTGCGGTGCGCCTCGTCGGGGTAGGCGAAGGTGCGCAGCGCGCGGAAGAAGTCCTCGTCGCCCATCTGCCAGCGCAGGGTGTGCAGCACGAGCGAGCCCTTGTTGTAGATGTCGTTGTCGAAGGCGCCGTCCGGGCCGAAGTAGATCTGCTTCGAGTCGTGCGTGTCGCGTGGCGCGACCGCGCGCCGGTTGCGCATGCCGCGCCGCTGGTTAGCCAGCTCGCGTCGCAGGCCCTTCATGCCCTTCAGGCGCTCGACGTACAGCGCCTGCATGTAGGTGCCGAAGCCCTCGTGGATCCACATGTCCTTCCAGTCGGAGCACGTCACCAGGTTGGCCCACCACTCGTGCGCGGCCTCGTGGTGGTGCAGCCAGTCGTAGCCGAAGGCGTTGTGCTGGAAGTTGTAGCCGTAGGCGATGATCGTCTGGTGCTCCATCCCGAGGTGCGGCGTCTCGGCGACGCCGTACTTCTCGGAGCGGAACGGGTAGGGACCCAGGAGCTCCTCGAAGAAGCGCATGTGCGCGATGAACTCGGGGAGGCGCTCGCGGCCCTGCTCCTCGTGCTCGGGGAGGACGTAGAAGAAGACCGGCACTTCCTCACCGCCGACGCTGGTCCACGAGCTCTCCAGGACGCGGTAGGGCGCGATGTTGAGCGCGATGGCGTAGTTGCTGGCCGGCGAGCGCGTCTCCCACCGCCACGTGGTGGCGCCGTCGTTCGTCTCCTCGCTCAGGAGCACGCCGTTGGTCGCACACACCAGGCCCTCGGGCACGGTGATATTGAGCCCCATACGCGCCGGCTTGTCCGAGGGGTGGTCCTTGCACGGCCACCACAGGTCCGCGCCCTCGCCCTGGCACGAGGTGGCGATCCAGGGGCTGCCGTCCTTCGTCTCGGACCAGGTGAAGCCGCCGTCCCACGGGGGGCGCGGAGCCTCGCGCGGCGTGCCGCCGTAGTCGACGGTCACGCGCAGCCCGTTGCCGGGCGGCACCTCGCTCGCGAGGTCGACGAAGATCCGCCGGCCGTCGACCTTCCACGTGCCGGCGGGCTCGGAGCGCACCTCGCGCACTTCGAGGTGGTCGTCGAGGTCGAGCGCGACCCGCCGCGTCGGCGCCGTGGCCACGGCCTCCATCGCCAGGCTGCCCTCGATCGTCTGGTCCGCGGGCTCGACGCGGAGCGTCAGGTCGTAGGACTGCACGTCGTAGCAGGCCTGCTCGGCGATCAGCTCGCCGCCCGAGGCGTTCAGCCCCTGGGAGGCGGCGGCGGCGGGGAGGAGCAGTAGGGCGAGGAGGGTGCGGGTGGTCATGGGGGCGCGTTTTTCCGGTGCGGGGGGCGACCAAGGTACCAGCGTGGGTGGTGGCGCGCCCCCGGTTGTGAGAGGCTCTTCGGGTGACCCGCTTCACCCACCTCGATACGGGAGCGTACGCGCTCCCTTCCGGCGTTTTGGAGCGCACGCAGACCCCTGCGCTGGTGGTCCATCTGGAGGCCGTGCGCGAGAACCTGCGCCGGATGATCGCGTACGCCGGCAGCCCGGACCGCTGGCGCCCGCACGTGAAGACGACCAAGATCCCCGCCGTGTGGGCCGAGGTCGCGCGCGCCGGCGTCCGGCACTTCAAGTGCGCGACGACGCGCGAGGCGCGGCTGCTCGCCGAGGTGCTTGTCGAGGAGGGCGTCGGCGCGGCCGACGTGTGCCTCGCGTACCCGCTGCGCGGGCCTGGGCTCGCGGCCTTGGGGGAGATCGCGCGCGCGTTTCCCGCGGTGCGCGTCTCGGTGCTGTGCGAGGACGCCGAGCTCCTGCCCGACATCCCGCCCGAGGTCTCGATCTTCGTCGACGTGAACCCCGGCATGCACCGCACGGGCATCCCGGCCGAGGACGGCGAGGCGATCCTCGCCGTCGCCCGCGGCGCCGGAGCGCGGCTGCGCGGGATCCACTTCTACGACGGGCACCTCCACGGCGCCGACCTGGCCGCGCGGCGGAGTGCGATCCACCGCGGCTACGACCGGCTGCTCTTGCTGCGCGAGGCGCTGCTGGCCGACGGTCTCGCGGTGGGCGAGCTGGTGACCAGCGGCACGCCGAGCTTCCTGCACGCGCTCGCCTACCCCGGCTTCGAGGGCCTCGCGGGCACCGTGCATCGCATCTCGCCCGGCACGGTCGTGTTCCACGACCTGCGCAGCGAGGAGGAGAACCCGGACCTCGAGCTCCTGCCCGCCGCCGTGGTGGCGGCGCGCGTCGTCAGCCACCCCGCGGCCGACGTCGTGACCTGCGATGCCGGGTCCAAGTCGCTGGCCGCCGAGGCGGGCGACCCGAGCGCGTTCGTGCTCGGCCGGCCCGAGCTGGCGGCGCTCTCGCCCAGCGAGGAACACCTGCCCCTACGCGTCACCGCCGGCGAGCGTCCGGCGCGCGGCGAGGTGCTGTTCCTGGTGCCGCGCCACGTGTGCCCGACCGTGAACCTGGCCGAGGAGGCGCTGCTGGTCGACGGCGGCGAGGCGCGGGCCGTGCGGGTCGCGGCGCGCGCTCATGAGCTTTTGGGCTCTGGCGCCCGGTGAGGACTTTCGGCACCCTTCCCGCATGACGCCGACGGTGCGAACGCGTGAGCGTGGCCGAGCCCTCTCCGCGCTCCTCTACGCGGCCCTCGTCGCGGTCGGCTTCTTCGGCGTCTCCGCGGCGATCCGGCCGCTGGTGCCGTGGCCCAGCGAGTACGGCCTGCGCGACAAGTTCGAGCACTTCGAGGAGCACTGCGACGAGTACGACCTCCTCTTCCTCGGCTCGAGTCGCCTCTGGCGGAGCATCATCCCGCCGCGCTTCGACGAGGAGATGGCGCTGCGCGGCGTCGAGCTGCGCTCCTTCAACTTCGGCGTCGGCGGGATGCGCGTGTGGGAAATGGACTACGTGCTCCACCGCGTGCTCGAGCTGCAGCCGAAGAAGCTGAAGTGGATCGTGATCGAGGGCGGCGACTGGGATCCCGACTTCCCGTCGGTGCAGAACACCTTCGCCTCGCGCAGCGTCTTCTGGCACAACCTGGCCGAGACGCGCAAAGCGATCGGCGCCTCGTTCACCGCGGATGAAGGCCTCGGCGAGCGGCTGCGCCTGGCGCTCATCCACGCCCAGCTCTTCCTCTGGAAGACGGCCAACTACGGCCAGGGCCGCATCATCGTGCGCGACGTGCGCGGCATCCGCGCCGGCGACTTCGGGCGCGAGCGCGAGGAGGGCTACTTCGTCCAGGACCAGGGCTTCCAGACCCAGGACACGCTGGTCCACCCCAACTTCCGGCGCAACCTCGAGACGTACAAGCACGACGTCAGCGGCATCGATGCGGCGAACGCGGCCGAGGTGGACCTCGACCACGTCTACGCCGGCGCGATCGAGCGCCAGTACGAGGCCGCCGCCGAGCTCGGGATCGAGCTGATCTGCATCATCCCGCCGGGCATCGAGGGGGCGCCGGTGCGCTTGCGCCTCCACGAGGAGGGGGTGATCCCGACGCTGTTCGACTTCAACCAGCCCAAGCTCTACCCCGACCTCTTTCGCGTCCAGGCCCGCTTCAGCCCGGATCACCTGAACCTGAACGGGGCGAGGGAGCTGACCCACGTCCTGGCCAAGACCTTCTCGCGCCACCTGCGCGGGGTCGAGCGCGACTGACGCGGCGCGATGATCTTCACCGAGGGCCGCTTCTTCGTCTTCTTCCTGGTCGCCTTCGCGGTGCACTGGGCGCTGCGGAGCAACGTGCAGCGGAAGGTGTGGCTGCTGGTCACGTCCTACGCCTTCTATGCGGCCTGGGACTGGCGCTTCCTCGGGCTGATCCTGTTCTCGACGCTGGTCGACTACACCGTCGGCGTGATGCTCGGCCGCGCCGCGGAGCCCCGCGCGCGCAAGGCCTGGCTGCTGGTGAGCCTGGTGGCCAACCTCGGGCTGCTCGGCTTCTTCAAGTACTTCAACTTCTTCATCGACTCGGGCGCGCGGGTGCTCGATTGGATGGGGCTGGGCGCGCACGACTGGACGCTGAACATCCTGCTGCCGGTCGGGATCAGCTTCTACACCTTCCAGACGCTGTCGTACTCGATCGACGTCTACCGGCGTCGCCTGGAGCCGGTGCGGTCGCTGCTCGACCTGGCCGTGTTCGTCGGCTTCTTCCCGCAGCTCGTCGCCGGCCCGATCGTGCGCGCGGCGCATTTCCTGCCGCTCCTGACCGAGAAGCGCCGTTGGGCCGACGTCGCCGTGCGCCCGGCGCTGTCGCTGTTCCTCTTCGGTTTCATCAAGAAGGCCTGCCTCGCCGACAACGCCGCGCAGATCGCCGACCAGGTCTTCGGCGATCCGGGGGCGTACTCCAACCTCGGCACGTGGCTGGGCCTGTTCATGTACAACATCCAGCTGTACTGCGACTTCTCGGGGTACAGCGACATGGCCATCGCCACGGCGGCGTTGCTCGGCTACCACCTGCCGGACAACTTCGACTTCCCCTGGTTCTCGCGCAACATCAACGACTTCTGGCGCCGGTGGCACATCAGCCTCTCGAGCTGGGCGATGGACTACATCTACATCCCCCTCGGCGGCAGCCGCGGCTCGGAGGCGCGGACGATCTTCAACTTCTACGTGACCATGGGCTTGATCGGCCTGTGGCACGGTGCGGCCTGGACCTTCGTGCTGTTCGGGCTGCTGCACGCGACCTACGTCGCGATCTACCGCATCTACCGGCGCGTCGTGGCCGAGGGCAGCTCACCGGCCGCCTTCTTCGCGCTGGTCGGATGCCCGCTGACCGTGGTCGCGGTGCAGCTGTCCTTCCTGCCCTTCCGGAGCGAGAGCGTGGGGGAGATGTGGACGCTGACCAAGGTCGTGCTCTTCCTGGAGCGCGGCGGTGAGCTCAGCCCCGACCCGCTGTGGTTCGGCGTCTACGTCGGCGCCGGGCTGGCGCACTGGGTGACGTACAAGCGCTACCTGCACGGCTTCTTCGGCGGGCTGCCGACCTGGGCCTGGTCGCTCGTCTACGGCGGCGCCTGGGCGCTGACGCTGCCGTGGGTCGCGACCGGCTACACGCCGTTCATCTACTTCCGCTTCTAGTTGCCGTCGGGCGCCTCGCGGCGGCGCAGCATCGGGCCCGACTGGAACACCGCGGCGAGCAGGAAGCCGATCACCCAGCCGGTGCCGGTCTCCTTCCAGCCGGGGTCGAAGCCGGCCCGTGAGACCAGGAAGAAGCTCACATAGAACGGCGTGAAGCAGAGCGGGGCGAACAGCACCTCGCCGAGCTTGCCGGGCAGGAAGCGGCGGGCGAAGGCGCGTCCCGCGAGGGCGCCGGCCACGATCGCGATCAGCGCGTGGGGCTCGATCGGCAGCCAGATGGCGAGCAGGCTCAGCATCGCCCTACTCTACCCCGCGTCACTGGCGGGGTTTCGCCAAACGGAAGAGGGGGCGGCCCCATCCCCGGAACCGCCCCCTCGGCCAAGAGAAACTCCGCTTCTACCTATCTGCCGCTGGTCGCGGCCGCCGTAGTCACGGGCTCGAGCGCCTCCTCATAGCGCTTGAGCGCGTCCCTGGCCTCGCTTCCGCGGGGGTCGTCGCCGGCCAGCTCGACCGCGCGGCGGGCGAGCTTGACGGCCTCCTTGACCTCGCCGATCTCGAACATCAGAAGGGCCAGCGTGTCGACGTAGTACCAGTTGCCGAACTCGGTGAGCTCGTTCGAGCGCTCGGACATGCTCATCGCCAGCTCCAGATAGTGCCCGGCATAGGGCTTCTCGGTCGCGATGGTCCAGGCCATGTTGTTGAGGTAGTACGGGTCCTCGAAGGCCGCCTCGAACACCTGCTGGCCGACCGCGTGGGCCTGGTGGTGGTGGCCCTCCGACGCGAGCCGGTCGAAGTCGGAGCGCAGCGACATCAGCGACTGCCCGGCCTCGGCCGGGGCCGGCGCCAGCTCGTTCATCGCGAAGACCTTGCCGTTGCCCCGGCCCGCGTACCCGAAGGCGTCGTGGTCGCGCTCGCCGCGGATCGCCTGGACGACGAGGCCGCTGACGTCGGGGATGTTGCTGACGCGGGCGCGGAAGCCGAGGCGCGTGTCGGTGTGCTCCATCCCGACGGTGACGACCGTGTCGGCGAGCAGGTCGGCGATCATCGCCATCTCCTCGTCCATGTCGTCGGGGTCCATCATGCCGGCGGCGAACTCGATGCAGCGGCCCGGGTTCGCCATCGCGACGATCGTGTGCCCTTCGTCGATGCGCTGGACGTCGGCCGAGAACACCGGATCGTCGAAGATCGACTGCTTGGGCTTCGAGGCGAGCAGCGCGCGCTCGACCGCCTTGCGGCTCGGCGAGAGGACGATGCGGCCCTCGCCCGCCGCGAGGTACAGCGGCATGCCGCCCAGGCTGTACTGGTCGACCGAGTGCCCGGCGATCTTGGCCTGCGACGGGCCCATCGAGCCGCCGGTGGCGCCGCCGGCGGCGCCGAGGGCGAAGCTCCAGAGCGCGTGCGAGCGCTCGACGTCGTTGACGCGTAGCAGCAGCGCCAGGTCCGGGAGCGGCGAGTGCCCGTCGGACGGCAGCCCGTAGACCGTCAGGTCGACCAGGTTGCCGAAGAACTCACGACCGAAGTCGAAGAAGGAGACCACCGGCTGACCCGCCGAATCGCGCGTGATCGGTGCGACCGCGCCCTCGGGGTTGAGGCCGAGCGACGCGAAGAAGGCTGCGCCGGACGGCACCTGGGCGAGCGTGTCGCGCTCGACCTGCGGCATGCGCATCAGGTTGAAGGCCAGGTTGCGATGGCCCTCGGCCAGCTCGACCGCGACCTCGACGTTCACGCCGTCCTCGTCGACGCCGACGTGCCCCGACACCGAGCGCAGGCTGCGCACGTCGAGGAAGGCCATCATCATCGCCACCTCGGGGTCGTTGCCCGCCTGCTCGGCGAGCATGCCCTCGATCATGGGCATCAGCGGCTCGGCGTTGACGCAGAAGCTCAGCAGGCCGTCGCCGCTGCGCTCGAGCACGCCCTTCAGCGCGTCGTTGTCCGCGAGCGAGTCGCCCTTGGCGCCGCCCATGCGAGCGATCACGCCGTCGATCTCGCGGCGCTCGGTGCTCGCGATCACGAGGCGGTTCGTCAGCGTCACCAGGGCCTCGCCCTCGATGCTCCAGGTGGGGAAGCCGCCGATGGCCTCGACCGGTTGGCCGGCGGCCGGCAGCGCGGTCTCGATCAGGCCGCGCACGACGTCGAGGTCGCCGGGGTGCAGCAGCACGACGCCCGAGGGCATCCCGTCCTGGCTCATCGAGGTGACCGCGACCGCGGCGCCGCGCATACCGAGCATGCCGTCGACCAGCAGCGGGCTGACGCCGAAGCCCTCGCTGTCCTGCACCCGGCCGAGGAGGCCGAGCTGGCTCAGCAGCATCGAGAGCTGCTCACCGGGCCGCGACAGCTGGGCGTAGAACAGCGCGTCGCGCGGGATCAGCCGGGTGAAGTCGGCTGAGGCGAGGTCCTCGCCCAGGGCCTCGGCGGCCTGCTTGGCCTTCTGGCGGAGCTCCGAAGAGACCGAGCGGTCGTTCGCGACTTCGAGGTAGAGCTTGTGCGCCCCCTCGAGGTCGTTGTGCTCGTGCTGCAGGTAGTAGGCCCGGAAAAAATGATCCTCATCGCCAGGCAGCGCCGAGGAAAGGGAGGGGACGAGGGTAGCCGCGGCTAGACCGGCGGCGAGACGTAGACGGACCGCGACCATGGCAGGAGTCTCCATTGGCGACAGCGAAGGACGGGAGTTGGAACGGGCGGCAAGGGGGTGGGCCGCGACCGTGTGGGTGGGACGTGCGCCGGGCGGGGGGATTATTCCGGCGGTATGTGTAAGAACCTGAGGCTTCTCTGCCCGCCGCGGGACCCCGGGGCGAAGGAAGCGGCGCTTTCCTCTCGGAGGCCGTCCTTTCCGTGCTTTCCGGGGATAGAGCCAACCCGCCCGGACGTCCTGAATCCCCTGCGCCGGGCCGCGTACGCTCCGACCCGAACATGAAGCCAGCCCACCAGACCCCCTCGGCCCGTTCCGCCCGCTCGCTCCGCCTCGCCCTCGGCGCGGCGCTCCTCCTGCCGCTCGCCCTCGCCTCCTGCGGAGGGGCGGCGCGCGAGAGCCTGGCCGACCTGCGGGCCTCGCTCGACCAGGCCTTCGCGGGCGGCGGGCCGGCGACCTCCGACGCGGCCGTCGAGGAAGCCTTCCTGACGCTCCTCGACGACCCGGTGGGACGTGGCCACGTCGAGGAGCTCGACGCCGCCCACGACGCGATCGCGTACAGCGAGCTGACGCGCGAGCTCCTCTACCTCCACCGCCACGAGGGCGTCGACAAGGTCTGCGTCGGCTACGCGGCGTTGCGCGACGGCGGGGGCCTGGCGCGCGGACACCAGCGCGGGCCCTCCGCCTGGACGCCCGAGGCGCTCGCGGTCGACGGCGAGGGGCTGCGGGTCGACTTCACGGTCGCCGGCGAGCTCCGGCTAGGCGAGACCGAGCGCAGCGCCGGCAGCTACCGCACGACCCTCGACGCCGTCGCGCATCCGCTGGACCTCGAGGTGCTGCTGCGCGAGGCCGTCGTCCGCTAGCGCGCCGCGGCTAGGGCGTGTAGCCCGCCCCGCGCAGCGCATCCCGCGCCCACCCGGGGAGGTGCCGTAGGTCGGCCGCGAGCAGCTCGACGCCGGCGAGCGTGCGCTCCGCCCCGTCGGGATCGCCCGACAGGATCTGCGCCGCGCCCAGCTCCAGCGCGAGCAGCGTCGGCCCGCCGCCGGTCGCTGCGTGGATCGGCCGCACGGCCTGGCGGTAGCTGCGCACCGCGCCGCGGTAGTCACCCGACGCCGCGTGCTCGCGCGCCCACAGGTGGTGGGCGGCGGACTCGAGGCCGTCCGCGAGGTCCGCCTTGCCGGCCTGCCGTGTCTCGGCGGCGAGGGCGTTGGCGAGCCCGCCGTAGGCCTCGCCGAAGCGCTCGTCCACTCGCTCTAGGAGCGCGAAGGCCTGCGTGCCGCGCGCGGCGCGCAGCAGCGCGACGGCGAGCTCCTCCAGCCAGGCCGGGTCGAGGCAGCCGAGCGCCTCTAGCGCCGCGACGTGCGTCGCCGCGGCGTCGCTCTCGCCCGCTTCGGCCTCGAGGCGCGCCAGGTTGCGGAGCACCTTGGGGTGCCCCGGATCCAGCGCGAGCGCGCGCCCCCAGTGCTCGCGCGCGGTGCCCACGTCGCCCGCCTGCGCCGCGAGCAGCGCGCGCGTCTGCAGCGCGCGCAGGTCGTTCGGGCGACGCGCGAGGATGCGCTCGAGCGCCTCGCCGGCGCCCTCGGCGCCCATCGTGCGGTACCACTCCAGCTCGAGGAAGAGCGCCGGCACCGAGCCGGGCAGCGCGTCGAGCGCGCGCTTGAAGCGCTCCCACTCCAGCGCGGCGTCGCGGGCCTCGGCGGCGTCGGAGCCCTGCGCCGCGGCGAGCGTGCGCGCGCGCCCCTGGAGCGACGCGGTCAGCTCGCGCCCGTGGACGATCAGCGGCTGGCCCAGCAGGGCGGCGGCGATCGCGGCGGCGGCGAGCGCGCGGGTCCACGGCGCTCCCCGTCGCGGCTCCTCGTCCGACCAGAGCGCGCCGATCAGCGTGAACCCCAGCCAGGCCGACGCGGGGTGGAAGTAGAGCGGAGAGTGCGCCAGAGCGTTGCCGAGCAGCGCCAGGGACGCAGCGCCGAGGGCGGCGCGGTCGGCCGCGGTGGACCGCAGCGCGACGAGCGCGTGTGCGGCCGCGAGTGCGAGCAGCAGCAGCCAGGGCACGCCGCCGGCGAGCCCGAGCTCGCCCAACCCCTCGGCCACGTCGTTGTGCAGGTGGTCGATCTCGGTAGCGTGGTCCTCGCAGCTGCCGTGGCTCGAGGCCGCGATCTCGTCGGGATCGCGGTAGGGCGGGAACGCGGCCTGCATCTGGCCGGGCCCGACGCCGAGCAGCGGGTGGGCGGCGAGCAGCGCCGGAACGCGCTTCCAGATCGCGACGCGGACCCCGACGCCGCCGGTATCGGCCGCGAGCCGGTCGTCGACCTGCGTCGCGCTCGCGGCGTCCGCCGGCGCGGTCGATTCGGGGGCGAGCCGCAGGGCAGCGAAGGAGAGCGGCAGGAGCGCGGCTCCCGCCAGCAGCACCAAGCGCGCGCGCCCCAGCCCGCGCCCGAGGGCGGCCGCAAGCGCCAGCGCCACGCCCGCCACGAGCAGCCCCGCCAGCACCGGCGCCTTGCCGGCGTGCACCGCGAAAGCGAGAAAGGCGAGGGCTCCGCCGATCCGCCAGGCGCCGCGCCCCGACGCGGCGAGCAGCAGCCCCGCCACCGCGCCCGGCAGCGCGGCCTGGGAGAGCGCGCCGGTGTTGCCCAGCACGCCGGCGAGGGCCAGCTCGCTGCGCGCGAAGGCGCCCGCCACCCAGGCGAGGCTCAGGAGCGCCAGCCCGCGCACGAGCACCGCCCGCCCCGCGGCGCCGAGCGCCGAGCCGGCGGCGAGCGGGACGATCAGCGCGAGCCCGTGAACCAGCGCGCGCCGCGCCTCGGCCGTGTCCGTGCCCGCGCCGATCAGCCCCGACGCCAGGCCGGCGGCGAGCACCAGCCCGAACAGCGCGAGCGCGGGAGAGCCCGCCAGGCGCCCGCGCCAGGCGGCGAACAGCGCCGCCGGCAGCGACGCGAGCGCGATCCACGCCGACCCCGCCAGGTGCGGGTACGGATCCTCGGCGATCGGCGCGCCCGCGAAGGGCCACGCCAGGACCGCGCCGGGAAGCAGCAGCAGGAGGGCGAGGAGGCGGTCCTCGCCTGCGGCGGGGGAGTCGTTGGGGGTCACGGGCTGCTAGAGGCTCACCGCCTCCGACGACCGGTGCAAGCTTTCCTTCCCGGGCGGCGGCCGGACTCGGGCCGGCTCCTAGCGCGCGGCGACGATGGCGTCGACGAAGGACTCGGGGTGGAAGACCTCGAGCAGCTCCATCGACTCGCCGGTGCCGACGTAGCGTACGGGGAGCTCGAGCTCGCGCGTGATGCCGAAGATCGCGCCGCCGCGCGCGGTGCCGTCCAGCTTGGCCACCACGAGCCCGGTCAGCTCGACCGCTTCGCGGAACAGCTTGGCCTGCTGGATCGCGTTCTGGCCGTTCGTGCCGTCCATGACGAGCCACACCTCGTGCGGAGCCCCCGGCAGGCGCTTCGAGACCACGCGCCGGATCTTCGAGAGCTCCTCCATCAGGTTCTTCTGGGTGTGCAGGCGTCCGGCCGTGTCCAGCAGCACGACGTCGTAGCCGAGCACGTCGGCGCTCTCGACGGCCTCGTAGGCGACGGCGGCCGGGTCGGCGCCCTCGCCCTTCTTCACGATCTCGACGCCGCTGCGGTCGGCCCAGATGTGGAGCTGGTCCGACGCGGCGGCGCGGTAGGTGTCGCAGGCGCCGACCAGCACGCGGTGGCCGGCCTCGGTGAAGCGGTGGGCGAGCTTGGCGATCGACGTGGTCTTGCCGGACCCGTTGACACCGACGATCAGGATCACGAACGGCGAGCCGTCCTCGTTGCGGGGGATCAGCTCCTCGCTCTCCTCCTGCAGGTTCGCGGTCAGGTAGCCGCGCAGCGCGTCGCGCACGTCCTGCTCGCCCTGGATCTCGCCGCGCGCGTGCAGCCGGCCGAGGTCCTCGACGACCTCGCTGGCCATCGGACCGAGGTCGGAGGTGTAGAGCAGCTCTTCCAGCTCGCCCAGCATCTCCGCGTCGATCGGCCGTCCGCCGCGGAAGAGGCCGGAGATGCCGTCGGACAGCTTCTCGCGCGTGCGCGTTAGGCGCGTCTTTAGACGATCGAGCAAGCCCATGTTCGTTCCGATGGAGGAGGACTAGGCGTCGCCGGCCTCGACGCCCGCGGCCTTCTCGTTGCGAGGCGCGGCGAAGCCGTCCTTGATGCGGTCGAGTACGCCGTTGATGAAGCCGCCCGAGTTCTGCGTCGAGTAGCGCTTGCCCAGCTCGATCGCCTCGTTGATCGACACTTTCGGCGGAATGTCGGGGCGGTGGACGAGCTCGTACGTCGCCATGCGCAGCACGTTGCGGTCGATGACGGCCATGCGCTCGATATCCCAGTTCTGGGCGATCTTGCGGATGATCTCGTTGATGTCTTCGAGGTTCTCCGCCGTGCCGCGGATCAGGTGCAGCGCGAACTCGCGCGCCGCGGCGTCGGGCTCTTCCTCGCGCAGGAACTCCTCGACCTCCGCCAGGAACTCAGGGCCACGCAGGTCGAGCATGTAGAGGAACTGGAGCGTGAGCTCGCGGGAACGCGTGCGCTTCTTCATCGATTCGCCTCCGCGCCACGGAGGGCGCCGCCGGTCCGTTCCAGAGCGTCGAGCGCCAGGATGGCGGCCCGCGCGACCTCATGACCCTTGTCGAGCCCGCCCGCGCTCGCGCGCCGTGCGCGGGCCTGGGCTTGTTCGAGCGTGCCGCAGGTGAGCACTCCGAACAGCACCGGCTTGCGCGTCTCGAGCGAGATACGCATCAGGCCGTCGGCGACGGCGCCCGCGATGTAGCGGTCGTGTTCGGTCTCGCCCTTCAGCACCAGCCCGAAGCACAGCACGGCGTCCACGTCCTCGCGCTCCGCGAGCCGCTGGGCGACCACCGGCAGCTCGTAGGCGCCCGGCACGTCGATGCGTGCCAGCCGGTCCTCGGCGAGCCCGGCCGCGAGCAGCGTCTCGCGCGCGGACTCGAACATGCCGCCGGTCAGCTCCTCGTGGTACGTGGAGACCACCGCGGCCACCCCGGTGTGGGGGCGGAGACGCAGCGGCTGGGGGCGGTCCGTTTGGCCGAGGGACATGGCTTTGGAAAGGATCGGAGGGACATCGGCCCCACGCGCGGAGCCTGGCCGGAAGTGTAGCCGCTGTCGCGGAGGGGTTGGAAGGGGATCCCCGGAGGGGGAGATTCTCGCGGCGGTTTTTCCGCCGCCTGGGGCGGCGGGGCCGCGCCGGGCGCTACGCGTGGTCGGCGGCGGCCGGAAGGTCGCCGTCGGAGTCTCCGTCGAGGTCCAGGTCGACCCTCCGCACGCGCCGCGAGAGCGTGCCCCACCAGCGCACGTAGCCGGCCATCGCGCGCCCGAGGTCGTCGAGCACGGTGTAGGCGAGCGGCACGACCCAAAGCGTGAAGAAGGTGCTGGTCACCAGCCCGCCGGCCACGATGGTCGCGAGCGCGCGGTAGTCGATGCCGTCGCTCGTCGGCTGTGCCATCGCCATCGGGATCAGGCCGCACACGGTCGTCAGCGCCGTCATGAGCACCGGCCGCACCCGCTGCCCGCAGCCGAGCAGCACGGCGTCGCGGCGCTCCAGCCCCTGCGCCGCCAGGCGGTGGATGCGATCGATCAGCACGATGCCGTTGTTCACGACGACGCCGGCCAGGATGATGATCCCGATCCAGCCCATCGAGTCCATCGGCGTGCCGGTGAGCAGCAGCGTCCACATCGCGCCGAGCACCGCGAAGGGGATCGTGAAGAGCACCGAGAACGGCAGCAGCATCGACTCGAAGAGGATGCCCATCAAGAGGAAGACGAGCACCACCGACAGCAGGAAGGCGTTCAGCAGCTCGCCGAACTCGGCCTCCTGCCGCTCGCGCGCGGAGTCGGCCAGGTCGACCTCATAGCCGCGCGGCAGGTCGAGCTGAGCCAGGGCGCGGTTGCCCGCGTCGGTGACCTCGAGCAGCCGCAGCGGGTCCTCGACCTCGCCGGTCAGCGTGAAGCTGGTGCGGCCGTTGCGGCGGTGGATGCTGTGCGAGCCCTTGGCGAACGACAGCTCGCTGAACGAGGAGAGCGGCACGACGCCGCTACCCGACCAGACGCCGAGGTCCTTGAGCGACGCGAGCCCGGCGACCTTCTCCTCGTCGTACTCGATCTGGAGCGGGACGTCGCGGCCCTCCTCCTGGTAGCGGGGGAGCGCGAAGCCGCGCAGCACGTAGGAGATCGTCTGCTGCACCGAGTCGGTGTCGAGCCCCATCTCCTGCGCCAGGTCGCGGTCGATCTCAACCCGCACCTGGTCGGGCGCGGTCTCGCGCGGCGTGCTGACGCCCTTCAGCCCGGGGACGTCTTCGAGCAGCCGCTTCGCCTCGAGGCCGAGGCGCTCGAGCATGCCGGAGTCCGGGCCGGTGATGCGGAAGGCCGTGATCGTCTTGCTGCGCGCGGTCGACTCGGAGTCGTCGTAGAACCTCAGGCGGTGCCCCGGCACCCGCGGGAGGTTCGCTTTGAGGTCCCGCTCGATCTCGTCGATCTTGTCGGGCAGCTGCCGCTGGTCGAAGTACACCGAGATGCTCGCGCCGCGGTCGTCGAAGCGGTTGGACCAGTGGTCGAAGCCGAGACGCTCCTTGTTGTCGTCGAGGTAGCGCTCGTAGACCGCCAGCTCGTCTTCGGCCTCGCGCAGCGTGAAGTCGGTGTCGAACTGCACGCGGAAGCGGGCGGACTCGGTCGACGGATCCTCGCCGAAGGCGGTCACCGTGTTGCGGTCGAGCGGGACCCAGATGGTGGCGAAGGCGCCGATTGCGACGAGTACGGCGGCGAAGCGGTGCTCGAGCGTCCAGCCCACCAGGCGGCGGTTCAGCGCCACGACCATGTCGAGCAGCGAGTCGCCCGCGGGGACGAAGCGCGCCGGGCGCTCCGGAGGTTGAGGCGCGCGCCGGCGCCAGCGCGGGAGGCCCACGAGCGCCAGCCCGACGAACAGCACCGCCGGGATCAGCAGCTTCGGGCCGAGGATCTCGGGCGCGCTCTTCTCCGCGGCCGAGGGCAGCACGCCGAAGGGACGGAGGCTCTCGCCGGTCTCGAAGGACGGCGCGAGGCGCATCCAGCCGAACACCGCCAGGGCCACGACCCCAGCGGCGAGGACGAAGCGCAGCGGCGCCGCGACAGACACCGCGCCGCGGTTGGCCCAGGAGACGAGCCCGAGCAAGCCGTGCCACGCGGCGCGCAGGCCACCGACCACGTAGGCGATGAGCCGGACCGGCAGCCGCGTCAGCGGCGCGACCGCCGAGGAGCCGCGCACGAGCCAGGCCGGCCGCGGACCGAGAATGCGGGCCGAGATCACCGGCAGGAAGACCACCGCGACGAGCAGGCTGAAGACCAGGCTGACGCACAGCGGGATGCCGATGCCGCCGAAGATCACCCGCAGGATGGGCTCGCCGGTCATGAAGATCAGCGGCAGGAACACGACCACCGTCGTCATCGTCGCGAGCGTCACGGCCAGCGCGATCTGGCGCGTGCCGACCGCCGCGGCGCGCAGCGGGCTGGTGCCGTCCTGCCGCACGCGCGCGATGTTCTCGATCACCACGACCGAGTTGTCGACCAGCATGCCGATGCCCAGCGTGATGCCGCACATCGTCAGCAGGTTGAACGAGCCGCCGGTGAAGCGCTCCCACGCCACCGCCATCAGGGCGGAGACCGGGATCGAGCACGCGACGCACAGCGTGAGGCGCACGCGCCGCAGGAACACGAACAGCACGACGAGCGACAGTACGCCGCCCCAGATCGCCGTCTCGCGCAGCTGGGCCAGGGACGACTCGATCAGGTCGCCCTGCATGAAGAAGTTGATGAACTTGAACTCGCCGGCGAGGCGCGGGTCGGCCTCCAGCTCGGCGATCGCCGCCTGCAGGTTGTGCGAGGTGTCGACGACGTTGGACTCGGAGTCCTTCCTGGCGACGCCGAAGTACGAGTACGAGCCGTCGATGCGCGACAGCATGTTGCGCACGCTCTTCACCCGGCGCACCTCGCCCACGTCGCGGATGCGCAGGCCGTTGCCCAGGGGGTAGTCGGCGATCTCTTCCAGCGTGCGGAAGCGCATGTCGCTGCGCAGGATGATCTCGCGCCCGCCGTCGTCGACCTCGCCCAGGGGCTGGGCGAAGTTGTCCTGCATCATCCGCCCGATCAGCTCGCCCAGGTTCAGGTTCTGGGCGACGACCTTCTCCTCGTCGAGGAGGATGCGCACGGAGTCCTGCAGCACGCCCCAGACGTCGACCTTGCTGACCCCCTGCACCGCCTCGATGCGGGGGATCACGATCTTGTCCATCAGGTAGTCGGTCCGCGCCGAGTCGCCCGGGTGCAGGATCCCGAAGAAGGCGATCGGCATCTGGCTGCCGTCCTCCGACCAGATGTACACCCGGTCGACGGTGTCGGGCATCATCGGCCGCGCGCGCTCGATGCGGTCGCGTACCTCGGCCTTGGCGAGGTCCATGTCCATCGACGAGTCGAAGTCGATGTTCATCTCGATCCAGCCGTCCTCGGACCAGCTCTCGTAGCCCTCGACGCCGGCGAGCGTGCGCAGCTGCTCCTCGACGACGCGCGCGACCTTCTCCTCGTTCTCCTCGGCGTCGGCGCCGGGGTGGGGGATGCCGAGCCAGAGCTGCGGCGCCGTCCAGCCGTCCGGCACCATCTGCACCGGGATCTGCCGGTAGGCGATCACGCCGATCACGATCAGCGTCGCGAAGATCACCATCAGCGCGACCGGGCGGCGCACGGTGCCCTCGAAGAGCCCGCCGTCCAGCGGCCCGCCCTCGGAGGGCGGAAGGTCGAGCGGTTGAAGCGTCGGTTCAGCTGCCATGGATCGGCTCCTCGCGGCGGGCCAGGCCGAGTTTACAGAGGATCGTGTAGGCGGTGGGTATGACCAGCAGCGTCAGCAGCGTCGAGGTCACCAACCCCGAGATCACGGCGATCGCCATCGGCGCGCGGAGCTCCGCGCCCTCGCCCGAGCCCAGCGCGCCCACCACCGGGATGCCCCGCGAGCCAGCCCGTCAGCGGCAGCAGGCCCAGGGCCGTCGTGGTCGTCGTCATCAGGATGGGGCGCAGGCGCGCGTGCCCGGCTTCGAGCACGGCCGCCTCGTAGTCCATGCCGCGGGCGCGCATCTGGTTGATGCGGTCGATCAGCACGATCGCGTTGTTGACCACGATTCCGGCCAGCATGATCAGGCCGATGAACACGACGACCGACAGCGGCACGTCGAGCAGGTCGAGTGCGAATACCACGCCGATCCCCGCCAGCGGCACGGTCAGCAGGATGACCAGCGGCTGCAGCAGCGACTCGAACTGGCTGGCCATCACCACGTAGACGAGGAAGACCGCGAGGAGCAGCGCGAAGCGCATGCTGCCCTGGGCCTCGTCCATCTCGCGCTTCTGGCCGCCGAGGTCGACCGTGACGTCGTCGGGCACGTCCATCGTCGCCAGGGCCGCGTCGATGTCGGCTGCGATGCCGCCCAGGTCGAGGCCCGCACCCGCGGCGCTGATCACGATCGCGCGGCTGTTCTTGATGCGCCGGATCTCGGCCGGTCCCTGCACGGTCTCGACGCTCGCCACGGCACGCAGCGGGACCGGGTTGTCGGCCGAGGGGTTGACCGGCAGGTCGAGCACATCCTGCAGCGTCGACAGGACCACCTCGTCGCCGATCACGCGCACGTCGATGCGCTCGTCGCCCTCGTTGAAGCGCGTGCTGACGTTGCCGAGCACGGTGTCGCGTACGAGGCTCGAGGCCTGATTCAGGTCGAGCCCCAGCTCGAGCGTCTTCTCGCGGTCGAAGGTGATCCGCGCCTCGGGGTGGCCCGGCCGCAGGGTGGTGCGCACGTCGGTGAGCGTTTCGAGCGTCGAGAGCCGGCGCTCGACCTCGCGCGCGACCTCTTCCAACAGCTCGAGGTCGTAGCCCCGCACCTCGACCGCGATCGGCGACTCGAGCGCGAACGGCGTCGGCCGCTCGATCTCGACCGAGCGTACGGCCGGATCGGTTGCGATCAGCGCGCGCACCTCCGCGGCGAGCGCGATCTCGCGCTCGGGCGTCGACGCCTCGGGCGTGAGCCGGACGGACAGCCGCGCGGTGTGCGCCCCTTCGATCTCGCGCGTCAGCGTCTCTTTCTCGACGCCGACCGTCAGCGCGGTCGTCTCGATGCCTTCGAGCCGGCGCACCTGGCGGTCGAGGCGCGCGAGCACGTCGTCGGTCGCCTCCAGCGGGCTGCCGATGCCCAGCTTGCAGAAGGCCGTGAACTCGCCCTGGTGGATCTCCGGCAGGAGCTCGACGCCGAGGTGCGGCGTGCGCTGCCACGCGGCCCACAGCAGCCCCGCCGAGACCGCGATGACCAGGAACGGATGGCGCACCGCGCCGCGCAGGGCGGGCGCGTAGGCGCGCTCGATCGCGCCCCAAACCACCTGGAAGGCGAACCCGACCGTCGGGCGCAGCACGAGCACCGCCAGGCGGTACGCGCCGCCGAAGACGAGCGCCACCAGGCCGAACACCAGCGTTCCGCCGACGAGCAGCAGCAGCCGGCCCAGCAGCGTGAGCGTGCTCGGCACGAAGCTCCCGAGGCTCCACTCCAGCCCCTCACCCAGCGGCGGGCGCGGCGCGGGCGCAGCGGGCTTTGCCCGACCCTCGTCCGCGCCGCTCCCGGCCTCGCCCGGCACCTGCATCAGCACGCGCCGCGAGGCCAGCATCGGGATGAACAGGATCGCGACCAGCAGCGACACGAGCAGCGAGGTGACGACCGTCAGCGCCTGGTCGCCGAAGATCTGCCCCGCGATTCCGGTCACGAAGACGATCGGCGCGAACACGGCGATGGTGGTCAGCGTCGAGGCGGTGACCGCGCCGGCAACCTCGGATACGCCGCGCACCGCGGCGCTCTGCAGGTCGTCGCCCTCTTCGCGGCAGCGCGTGATCGACTCGAGCACGACGATCGCGTTGTCGACCAGCATCCCCACGCCCAGCGCGAGCCCGCCCAGCGACATGATGTTGAGGCTGACGCCGCCGATGTACATCGGCGCGAACGTGACGATGATCGAGATCGGGATCGAGATGCCGATGATGAAGGTCGCCGACAGCCGCCGCAGGAAGAGGCGGATCACGCCGACCGAGAACAGCGCGCCGAGGAGCGCCGCGTTCCAAACGTCGTTGACCGCGTCGCGGATGAAGGTCGACTGGTCGGACAGCAGCGCGACGTCGACCTCCTTGCGCAGGCGCCAGGCGAGGAACTCCAGCTCCTCGCGCTCGCTGAAGGTCATCGACTCGGCCTGGCCCTTGCCCTCGCGCTGGGTGGCCTTCTGCTGCTGCTCCTCGGTGCCGAAGATGCGCTCCTTCACGCGCTGCGCCAGCGCCACGACGTTGGCGTCGGCTTCGCGGTAGATCGCGATCTCGACCGCCTCGCCGCCGGAGATGCGGCTGATGACCTCGCGCTTGGCGTAGGTGCGCTCGACGTCGGCCACATCCTCGATACGGATGACCGCGCTGCCGCGGCGCGCGACCGGGAGTGCCCCGATCTCGTCGACGGTGACGAACTCGTTCAGCGTGCGCACGAGGTACTCGGTCGAGCCCTCGAGCAGCGAGCCGCCGGAGGCGTTCAGGTTCTCCTGGGCGAGGCGCGTGGAGATCTCGGAGGGATCGATGTTCTGCGCCGCGAGCTTGTAGGGGTCGATGCGGACGCGGATCTCCTCGAGGAGCCCGCCGCGCACCTGAACCGCGGCCACGCCTTCCAGCGCCTCCAGCTCGCGCTTGATCCGGTTCTCGGCCACGTAGCGGAGCTGGATCAGCTCCTGCACGCGCTCCTCGTCCGTCTGCGCCTCCTTGCCGGGCGGCGCGCGCACGCCGATGCGCAGGATCGGGTCGAGGTTGGGGTCGTAACGCAGGATCAGCGGCCGCTCGGCGCCTTCGGGCAGGAAGACCGAGTCGAGCCGCTCGCGCACGTCCTGCACGGCGAAACTCATCTGCGTGCCCCAGTCGAAGTCCAGCAGCACGTCGGAGGCGCCGGCCCGGCTGATCGACGTCGAGCGCACGAGGTCGTCGAGCGTGGACAGCGCCTCCTGCACCTTCTCGGAGATGCGCTCCTCGACGTCCTCGGGCGCCGACCCGGCCCAGGTCGTGCGGACGGTGAGCGTCGGGTAGCTGATCTCCGGCAGCAGGTCGACGCGCAGCTTCGCGAGCGACACGAAGCCGAACACCGCGAGGGCCAGCACGAACATCGTGATGGCGACGGGGCGCCGCGTGACGAAGGCGAGCCGTTCCACGGGCTACCCCTCGGTCGCGGCGCTGGCGGTGGAGACGGGCTCGGTGCCGTCCTCTTCGCCCTCGACGCGCACCGGGTCACCGTTCTCCAGGTCGCGGCTGCCAACCGCGACGACGAGGTCGCCGGCCGCGAGGCCCGCGCCGTTCACGGGCTCGATCTCGACCCGCTCGTCGTCCTCATAGCCCTCGCGCACGGCGATGCGCTCGATCGTCCGGTCGTCGTCGATGCGGAGCACGTAGGGCAGCTCGCCCTCGCGGCGCACCGCGCGCTTGGGCAGCACCAGCGCGTCCGGGTGCCGGTCGGTCGCGATGCGCAGCCGCACCAACATCCCCGGCAGGAGCTCGACCGACGGGTCGCCCGAGCGCTCGAACACCCCGGTGACGCGGAACTGGCCCGAGTCGCGGTCGATCGTCGGGCTGACGCGCAGCACGCGGCCGGCGAAGACCTCGCCCGGGATCGCCTCGGTGGTCGCCTCGAAGGTCAGGACCACCGGAGCCTCCTCGCCGCCCTCGCGCGTCGCTGCGCGCGGGCGAAAGAGGTCGAGCTCCTCCTGCGCGCGGTAGAACACGGCGCGGATGTTCTCGGTGTCGGTCAGCACGTAGATCGAGTCGGCCGGCCCCACGCTCTGCCCGATGCGGACCGAGCGTTCGGCGATCATGCCGGGGAAGGGCGCCGTGACGGTGCACTGCGACAGGGCGAACTCCGTGCGCGCCAGCGCCACCTCGGCGCGCGCGACCGCGGTCTTGGCCTGCTGCTCGGCGAGCTCGACCTTCTGCAGCGCGATCTTGGCCTGCTCGTGGTCCGACTGGGCCGTGTCCATCGCCAACCGGCTGGCCTCGATCGCCTGCTGCGAGACCGGGCTGGCCACCGTGTCGTCGGCGAAGAGGCGCAGGTCGCGCTCGTGGTCGCGCTGGGCCTGCTCCCAGGAGCGCAGGGTCGACGTCACCCGCGCGTCGGCCTCGGCGCGGTCCAGCTCGGGCTGCTGGGCGGCGTCCTGGGCCTCCTGGAGCGCCACCTCGGCGTCGCGCTTGGCCAGCTCCTGGTCGCGGCTGTCGAGCACGCAGAGCACGTCGTCCCTATCCACGACGTCGCCCTCCTCGGCCAGCACCCGCAGCACGATGCCCGCCGTCTCGGGCAGGATCATGATCTCGCGCTCGGACTCGATCTTGGTCGTGGTCTCCAGGTACCGCACCATCTCGTCGCGCTCGACCTCGGCGGCGATGACCCGCGGTGCCTCGGTCCGTCGGGCTCCCGAACGAACGGCGGTTTCCTTGCCCTCGGAGCTCTGCTCGGCGCACCCGGCGACCAGGGCGGCCCCTAAGAGGGCCAGGAGGGCGGACGGTGGGGTGGAGGCGCGCTGCGTCACGGGGGAACCTCAGGATGGGTGCGAGGGGCCGTTGCCCCGGTGTGGATTCGCCGGGAACGAGGCGCGGGCGTGGCTATTCCGCAATTCTTACTCTGTTGGCCGACGCGGTCCCGGAATTCGACCTGCCCGAACCACCACGGTACACAAGAGCCATGCTGCAACCCACCGAAGCCCTCGAGGCGATCCTGGCCCGGATTCCGGGACCTCTCGGCGCCGAGCACGTACCGCTCTCCGAGGCCCTGGGCAGAAGCCTGGCCTCCGCCGTGGCCTCCGACGTCGACATGCCTCCGTTCGAGAAGAGCGCCATGGACGGCTACGCCGTGCGCAGCTCGGACTTCGCCGGCGGCGCCTTCGAGGAGCCCTCGGCGACCGAGGAGCGCGAGCTGCCCTGCGTCGGCGAGTCGCGCGCCGGAGCTCCCTTCGAGGGCGCCGTGCCGCCCTTCTCGTGCGTGGCGATCTACACCGGCGCCCGCGTGCCGAAGGAATGCGACGCAGTCGTGATGGTCGAGCACACCCGCCACGAGGGGCGGCGGGTCTTCTTCCGCGGGCTGCCCCGCTCCGGCCTGAACGTGAGCCACAAGGCCGAGGTGATGGCGGTCGGCCGCACCGTGTTCGAGCCACGCCGCTGGCTTAGCGCGGTCGACCTCTCCGTCCTGGCGGCGGTGGGCTGCGACCCGGTGTCGGTCCACCAGCGCCCGGTCGTGTCGATCCTCACCACCGGCGACGAGCTCGTCGAGGTGAAGCAGAGGCCCGGCGCCGGGCAGATCCGCGAGGGGAACACCTTCTATCTACGTGCTGCCTGCGAGCAGCTGGGCTGCGCGATTCTCGATCGCGGGATCGTGCGCGACGACGCGGCGGCGCTCGAGCTGGCCTTCCGCCGCGCGCTGACCGAGGGCGACGTCCTGGTCACCACCGGGGGCGTCTCGATGGGCCGCTACGACCTGGTCGGCCCGGCGCTCGAGGCGGTGGGGGTGGAGCGCGTGCTCCACAAGGTCGCGATCAAGCCCGGCAAGCCGATCTGGTTCGGCATGGCGGGGCAGAAGCCGGTCTTCGGCCTTCCGGGCAACCCGGTCTCGGCGCTGCTCGGCTTCGAGGCCTTCGTGCGCCCGGCGCTGGCGCGGCTCCGCGGGGCTCCGGTGGAGGAGGAACGCGAGCGCTTCCGCGTCGCGCGCTGGCTGGGCGAGGATCGCACGGCCAAGGACCGCCAGATCAACCTGCCGGTCCAGGTCCGCCAGGGCCGCGACGGGGTCGAGGAGGCCGAGCCGCTGCCCTGGAAGGGCTCGGCCGACATCGTCGCCCTGACCGGGGCCGACGGGCTGGCGCTGGTGCCGCCGGAGCAGACGATCCAGAAGGGCGCGCTGTGCCTCTACCGCCCGCTCGCGCTCTGACCGTGAGGGCATCTGCGCGCCGCGCCCGCGTCCATCGTTGACCCGGCGCGGCGCGGCGGCCATCGTCGCGTCCCCGGCGCTCGCGCCGCGGCCGCCGCGCCCGTAGGGCGATCCATGCAAGACCTCCCGGCCCTCGCCCACCGCTTCCGCTTCCTCGGCGCCCTCGCCGCCTGGGGGCTCTTCGCCCTGGCCTCGCCGGGGGTGCTGTCGGCCGACGGCTCGGTGCTGGTGGCGATGCTCGGCGCCGGGGTCTGGGGGCACGTCGAGGCGCGGCCGTTCAAGGGGCGCGCGTGGAAGGGCTTCCTCGCCCACGCCCTGGGAGCGCTGCCCGGCGCCGCGGCGCTGATGCTGTGGATCCGCTTCATCTATCCGCCCCCGCTCGCCTATATCGGGCTGGGGATGGGCCTCTACTCGGCCGGGGGCGGCGTGCTTCTGCGCCGCCTGCTGGTCCGTGTGCCGGCCGGGGCCGCGCCGCTCGCGGTCGCGCTTGCCTGGACCGCCATGGAGACCCTCCGCACGGCCGTGCCGATGCCGTTTGGGCTCGGCTGGATGCGCGTCGGCTACCAGGCCCACGCGTGGCTGTGGCTGGCGGGGAGCGCGCGCGTGTGGGGCGTGACCGGGCTGACCTTCGCGCTCGCCTCGGCGGGGGGGCTGGCGGCCCTGGCCTGGCGCGTCCGGGGCGCGGCCCTGCGCCCGCTGCCGCTGGCCTGCGGGCTGGGGCCGCTGGCGCTGGGGGCGGCGCTCGGGCTCGGGACGGGGCCGGGGGAGTTCGTGCCGGGCCCGCGCCTGCTCCTGGTGCAGCCGGGCTTCTCGCAGGAGCGCAAGCAGCTCGGCGATCCGATGCGCAACTTCAGCGAGCTGCGCGAGCTGACCCGCTCGGCGGTCGCCGCCGCGCGCGCCGCCGGCGCCCCCGAGCCCGACCTCGTCTGCTGGGGCGAGTCGATGCTCTACACCTCGATCTTCGTGGAGGGCGTCGAGGAGCTCACCCGCGAGGGCGCCCGGGGGATCGCCGACGGCGCCAGCACGCCGAGCCGCCGCGAGCTCGCCTCTCTGGCGGACGACGAGGAGGGGCTGGTGCGCGGCCTGCTCTTCGGGCGCGGGCGTTGGGCTCCGCGCGAGCCCGCGCCGCTGCCCGAGGGCACGAGCTTCCTGGCCGGCGCCGAGGTTTTTCGGCCCCTCGAGGGCGAGGTGCGGCGCTTTGTGGCCGCGGTGCTCTACGGCCCCCAGGGCCAGCGTGCGGGCCTGTCGCCCAAGCGCTTCCTGGTTCCCGGGGCGGAGACGATGTACGGCCTCGAGCGCGTCGGGGCGATCGAGGGCTTCATCCGCGAGGTGTCCGGCTACGTGCCCGACTTCGCGGCTGGCGACGAGACCGGCGTGCTCGAGCTGCCCACGCGCGAGGGGCGCTCCTACGCCATGGCGGCCACGGTGTGCTTCGACAACGCCCACCTGCCGCCCTACACCGATCCGGTACGGGACGGCCCGGTCGACTTCCACGTCGTGGTCTCGAACGAGGCCTGGTACCGCGAGAGCTTCGAGGTCGACCAGATGGTGGCCTTCTCGCGCATCGCCGCGCTGGCCTCCGGCCGGGCGCTCGTGCGGGCCACCAACTCGGGGATCAGCCTCGCCATGGGCGCCGACGGGCGCGAGATCGCTCGGATCCGCGAGGGGGGCCGGGATCGGATGGTCCGCGGCTACCTCGGGGTCCAGGTGCCGGTTCCCGACCCGGACACCGGGGGCGGGCGGCCGCCGATCGCCTTCCTCCGCCCCTGGCTCGACCTGGCCTGGGTGGCCCTGCCGCTCCTCCTGGCCGGGATCCGGCCCGGTTCGGGCCGTAACCGGGACGGCGGCGGGGGTTAGGGACCTCTGCCGCGCGGGCTGCCCGGCGGTGGACCCCCGCGGGTCCCTTCCTTGACCCCTTCCCGGGGTGCCGCTAGAGTCCCCCCGCGCCCGCAGACGCTGCGAGCGTCTCGACGACCCAAAGCGGTCCCCATCCCCCCGCAATCGAACCCCCATCCGGCGGAAAAACATGAGTCCCATCGGACGGATCTTCCTCGTTCTGAACCTGATCCTCTCGGCAGCCTTCCTGGGCTGGGCGTCCAACTCCCTCGCCCAGACCGAGGACTTCAAAATGCAGCTCGAGGACAAGTCGACTGCGATGGCCGAGATGGAGCAGGCCAAGGACGACGAGATCTCCAAGCTAGAGGTCGACCTCGCCGCTTCCGAAGCGGCCGAGCGCGAGCGCCGCGAGCAGCGCGACCAGCTCGAGGCCCAGGTCAACCAACTCCAAACGCAGCTCGAGGGCGAGCAGCGTGAGAAGGACGGCCTCCTCGGCGACGTCACCGGCATCAAGTCCACGCTCGGCGACTACGAGCAGAGCTTCACCCGCATCTCCGGCGAGAAGGACCAGGCGGTCGAGCGCGCCCACGAGGCCGAGCAGGCCCGCGACGACGCTCTCACCGCCCAGCAGGACGCGGAGCAGGCCCAGCGCGACGCGGAGGACGCCCAGGCGACCCTCGAGCGCCAGGTGGCCGACCTCGAAATCGAGCGCACGACGCTGCAGGACCAGGTCTCCATGCTCGACACGCGCCTCCAGGTGCTGGTCGAGGTCACCGGCACCTCCTACGAGGACATCCTGGCCCAGGACAAGGTCGACGGCGCCGTGCTCGCGGTCGACGCCAACCTCGGCCTCGTGATGCTGAACGTCGGCGGCGACGCCGGCGTCAAGAAGGGGTACAGCTTCGACGTCTGGTCCGGCAACCAATACAAGGGCCAGGTCCGCGTCGTGAACGTCCAGGCGGGCATGTGCTCCGCGGTCATCGAAGACCCGGTCGACGGTGCTCCGATCCAGCAGGGCGACTCCGCGTCGACCCGCATGCTCTAAGAGGAGACTCGAAACATGGCAAAACGTGGTGGAGCACGGGGAGGCGGGCGCGCCTCCAAGGGCGGCGGAGGCGGCGGTGGTCGCCAGACGAAGTCGCGTAAGCCCGCGGCGGCGGCCGAGGTCGAAGTCGTCGAGGAAAGCGGCGGGGCCGGCATCGACGCCGGGATCGCCATCACGACCACCATCCTGCTGGTCGTCGCGATCCTGTTTGTCGACGCGCATCTCGCGCGGTACGGCGCCGGGATGTTCCTTTAGCCTCGACACCGCTCGAGCGGCCGTCGAAGGAATGCACGCGGGCCGCGCTCCCACCGGGAGCGCGGCCCGCGCTCGTTTCTCGGCCACGTACGTTTTGGAATTTCCTATGCGCGGCGCGAACCAAGGGCGGGACGCGCGTTCTTTTGCAACTTCGCCGCGCTTGATCGCCTTCTCCGCACAGGTAGACTCCGCAGCAACGGCGGGCGCGTCCCGTCGAGAGAATGGCGTCCAACCTATTCAAACCGCTCGAGTGGACGTTCGGCCGCTTCTCGGTCGACATGGGCATCGACCTCGGGACCGCCAACACGCTCGTCACCGTGCGGGGCCGCGGGATCATCCTGAACGAGCCCAGCGTCGTGGCGGTGCGCAAGGGCACCAACGAGGTCCTGCTCGGCGGCATGGCCGTGGGCAACGCGGCCAAGGCCATGCTCGGCAAGACCCCCGGCACCATCGAGGCCATCCGCCCCCTGCGCCACGGCGTGATCGCGGACTTCGAGGTGACCGAGAAGATGCTCCGCTACTTCATCACGAAGGTGCACGAGGGGCGCCACTTCGTGAAGCCGCAGGTCGTCATCTCGATCCCGACCGGCATCACGGCCGTCGAGCGTCGGGCGGTGATCCACTCGGCCGAGCGCGCGGGCGCGCGGCGGGTGTACCTGATCGATGAGCCGATGGCGGCCGGTATCGGCGTCGACATGCCGGTGACCGAGGCGCGCGGCTCGCTGATCGTCGACATCGGCGGCGGCACCACCGAGATCGCCGTCCTGGCCCTCGCGGGCTCGGTCGTCGCCACGTCGCTGCGCGTCGGTGGCGACGAGATGGACGAGGCGATCGTCGGCCACCTGCGCCGCGAGCACAACCTGCTCATCGGCGAGCAGAGCGCCGAGCGCATCAAGCTCACCATCGGCTCCGCCTGGCCGATGGAGCAGGAGCTCTCGATGGAGGTGAAGGGTCGCGACACCGTCACGGGCCTTCCGCGGCGCACGACCGTCACGTCGATCGAGATCCGCGAGTCGCTCTCGCTCCCGGTGCGGCAGATCTGCGACTCGATTCGCCAGGTGCTGGAGGAGACTCCCCCGGAGATCTCGGCCGATCTGGTCGACATGGGCTGCACGATCGTGGGCGGCGGAGCGCTGCTCTACGGCATCGCCCCCGCGATCTCCGAGACGCTGGGGATCCCGGCGCGCATCGCGGAAGACCCGCTGACCGCCGTCGCGCGCGGCACGGGCGTTTTCCTCGAGAAGCTCGAGGTCTTCTCCGCCGTGCTCTCGGCGGACGACGAGGGCTAGCCGACCGAGCCCGCCAGGCGGGGGACCGAGCGGTCCCGCGCGAAGCCGCGAGCGCTCGCGCTCGGGTCGACCCCGAAGGTTTGGAGCGGGTTCGTTTGCGCGAACCCGGTGCAAGGGGGAGCGCGCGCCGGCGCTGGACCCCAAGGACCCACGCCGGCCACCCCCTCACCACCTAACACGGAGGTTTCTCCATGGGCCGCTCCGCCCTCGTCCTTTCCACCGTCCTCCTCCTCGCGGGAAGCGCCTCGGCGCAGACGTTTGAGTTCGACCTCGACGGCTCGCAGGAAGTGCCCCCGGTCGCCACGCCCGGTGCCGGCAGCTGCACCGTGACGCTCGACGCTGCGACCGGTCTGGTCCAGGTCAGCGGCACCTTCGCCGGCCTGCTCGCGCCCGCGAGCGCCGCGCACGTGCACGGCCCCGCGGGCCCCGGCGCGTCCGCCGGCGTGGTCTTCGGCTTGACCGCGACGGCCGCGACGAGCGGCACGGTGAGCGGCTCCGCGACCCTCTCGCCCGGCGAGGTCACCGACCTGTTGAGCGGGCTGCACTACATCAACGTCCACTCCGGCGCGGCCCCGGGCGGCGAGATCCGCGGACAGATCGTCGCGCCGGCGATCGTTGTGGCCTATGGCGGCAACCCGTCCGGCAGCCTGAGCGTCGTCTCCGGCAGCCCCGCGGTCGGGTCGGTGCTGACCCTCGGCGTCGACAACCCCGCCGGGAGCCAGCCGGCCGGCTCGCTCCCGTTCGTCGGCATCTCCAACGCGCAGGATGCGCTGTTCGCGGGGACCGGGACCGGGACGCCGCTCCCGGGCTGGGGGATGACCGGCGCGACCGGAGAGCTGCTCATCGCCGCCGTCTCGCCCAACCCGGTTGCCGCCGTGGGCGGTCCCGCCTGGACCGGACCGGGCTCGCCGTCGCCGGTCGCGATCCCGCTGCCGCCGCAGACGGCGCTGATCGGCCTCGACGTGTTCGCCCAGGGCGTGCTGGTCAACCCGATCGGCGGCGGTCCGACCTTCGGGCTGACGAACGGCCTGGCGCTTCGGATCGGGCAGTAGCGGCTCTGCCGAGGCCCGCGCCGCGGAGCGGTGCGGGTCTTGCGCTCCGGCTCGGAGGGCGAGCCCTCTAGACGCGGATCGACTGGAAGCCGAGCAGCGTCCCGCCGCGCGTGAACGCGAGCCCGGTCGCGCCGGTGACGAGCGGCTGGTGGTCGACGCCGCGGCCGGGCCAGCGGAACTCGCCGCTGCTGCCGTCGTCGAACTCGAGCTCGAAGAAGTAGACCGTCGCCCCCGACCAGAAGCCCATCGCCGTGTCGCTGCGGCGGTCGAGCACGATGGCCGGCCGCCTGAGCAGCGGCAGCTTCATGATCTCGGCCTGCTGGGAGCGGGCGCGCACGATCCACACGACGCCGAGCACCGCCAGCACGACGCCGAGCGTGCCCATCCAGGCGATCTGTCCCAGCGGGACCGACGCGCCCAGCAGCACCGCGCCGAACCCGATCAGCTTGCGTGCGCGCGCCTTGCGGTCGTCGGCGTCCTGGTACTCGAAGCTCTCCAGCGGCTTCCACGCCATCGCGCTTTCGAAGTTCTTGTGCTCCTTCATGCGCGCGAGGCGGGCGAGGTTCGGGTTCTCGCCGTCCTCCGAGGAGCTCGGAGCCACCAGATCGAAGGGCGTCGCGCAGTAGGCGCACAGGGTGCTGTCCGGACGCGTGCGCTTGGCGCCGCAGGTCGGGCAGTGGGTGAGGGCCGCGGGGGCGGCGGTCGAGGGGGCGGTACTGGAGCTGGCCATGGGGGCGTGGCGCGGGTAAAGGGCGCGACATTCTATCGGGTGTGCGCCCTTCGCACCTGATCTCGCCCCGCGGAAAGCCTTGCTGAGGCTCCGGAGAGCTGCACAATCCGGTTCTCGACCTGGATTCGCACCCTTGAGCCCGACCCGCAAGCGCACCCTCGGCCTCTTCTGCTGGTTCGCGCTGATCGGCGCCGCGATCCGGCCGATCGGGCCCCTGGAGGCCTCCCTGGGCGTCGTCCTGGCGCCCCTGGGGCTTGTGGCGGAGCTCGCCAGCCCTCTGTGGATCCTGCGCGGCCCCGAGGTGCGCGCGGCCGAGCGCAAGCTCCACGCGACGCGCCGCGAGGAGGCGCGCTCGGGCGAGGAGCTACTGCGCGCCCTGGCCGAGTTCGCTACGCCGCGCGACCCCGAGCTGGTGCGCGGGCGGCGCCTGGTGCACGCCGAGGTCGTCGGGCGCGGCGACGGCGGGCGCGACGTGATCCGCATCCGGCTGCGCGACGCGCGCGGCATCGAGCCGGGGCTTCCGGTCGTCAACGGGCCGGTGTTCGTCGGCCGCATCCAGAAGCTCGAGCCCCAGGCGGATCCCGCGGGCGGCGGCTTCGCCGAGGTCGAGCTGGTCACCTCGCGCCGCTTCCACGTCGGCGCGCGCGTGTCGGACGAGACCCTGGGCGTCGAGGTCGACATGACCGTCGGCGGCCTCGACGTTGGACCGCGCGGCGCGTCGCGCGCGCGCATCGCGCTGGCCGTGCAGAACCCGAGCGACCGCGCGCTGACCAGCGGCACCGCGGTCGTGCACGAGCGCCTGCGCGAGATGGACCCCTACGCGTCGCTGGCCGAGGGCTACCTGCTGGGCAGCGTGCGGCGCGAGGGCGAGGAGCACTGGAACATCGAGCCCGAGCTGGACTACCTCGACGGCCTCTTCCACGTGGTGGTGCTGGCCACGCCGGACCCCGGGCTGCCCTCGGACGAGCCGCTGCCCCAGGCGCTGACCGACTCCGGGTGGCGCAAGGCGCGGCCGCTGTCGCACGGCGACCCCTCGCCCTGGCGCGAGACGGTCAGCGTCGCAGTCGGTACGACGCACGGCGTGCAGCCGGGCGCGGCCCTGGCCTTCGGCGCGCGCTTCGTCGGCCGCATCGGCGAGGCCGGCCCGTGGAGCGCCGACGCGCTGCTCCTGGGCGACGTCGGCCTGAACGTGGTCGCCGTCGCGCGCTTCGAGGGCGAGGAGCGCCCGCGCGTCCTCGGGCGCTTGGTATCGCTCGGACGCGACGGCAGCGGCACCGTGCGCATGCGCGCCGGCGGGGGAGAGCCGCTCTCGCTGGAGCCCGACGGCTCCGACGGCCGCCGGCTCGCGCACCTGTTCACCGGCTCGGGCGACCCGGGCGTGCCGAGCGGGCTCTACCTCGGCCCCGCGCGCGTCCCGGTCGGCCCCGGCGCCGAGGAGCCCGGCGCCGACCGCGTCCTGCGCCTCGAGGGCGCGCCCATCGGCGGCAACCTGCGCGGCCTTTGGGTGCGCACCGTGAGCGCCGGCGAGCCCCTGGAGGCGGCGCTTTGAGGTCCAAGCGCTCGCCGTGGTCGTGGCTGGTGCTGGTCGTGTGGTGCGCCTGGATCTACGCCCTGCTCGGCCGTCTTGCGGCCGAGCCCGCCGTGCGCGGCTGGGTGCCGGACCTCGGGCTGGTGCTGCTGCTGGGCCTCGAGCCACGGCTGTCGCGCCGCGACGCCGTGCGCGCGGCGCTGGTCATCGGGCTGGCGCGCGCCGCGTTCAGCGCCGACGCGCCGACCGCCATCCTGGCGGGCACGCTGGGCGCGGTCTCGGTCTCGCGCGGCCTGCGCAACGTGGTGGAGTCCGACGCGGCGCTGCCGCGCGCGGCGGTGACCGGGATCTGCGCCCTCCTCTTGGGCCTCTTCCTGGCCGCGGTGCACCGCGCGCGCCTGTCGGCCGGCTTCGGCGCCGTCGACTTCGCGCTCCCGCTCGGGACGGTGGTGCGCGGCGCGGCGGCCACCGCGCTCGCTTCGCTTCTGGTCTGGCCGCTGCTCGTCCGCCTGCCCGGGCTGACGCCGCTGGTGGCCTCGCGCGGGAGCCGCTTCGCGTGATCGGCGAGCGCACGCAGAGGCTGCTGGTGCTCTTCGTCCTCGCGACGTTGGTGCTCATCGGGCGCGTGGCCTGGATCCAGCTCGCGGAGCACGAGATCTGGGCCGAGGAGGCGGCGCGCCTCGTGCACTCGGGCCGCGTGCTGCCGTACACGCGCGGCCGCATCCTCGACGCGCGCGGCGAGGTGCTCGCGCGCGACGTCGAGGCGTACCACCTCACGCTCGCCTACCGCCCGTTCCGCCGCGGCCACCCGCTGGGCCAGGTCGCGCACGCGCGCTCGACGCTGGCGATGCGCGCGGTGGGGCTCGCCGAGGCGCGCCACAACCTCGAGCGCTGGGCCGACGAGCTCGCCAACCTGTCGCCCGGCGAGCTGCGCGAGTTCGCCCGCGGCGGGGCGCTCTCGACGGTCTCGCTGGACGTCCCGGCCGTGGACGATGGGCGCGCCGAGTCGCGCGGGAGCCGCGCGGCCGATCTGCGCTTCTACGTGCGCGGCCTGCTGGGCGCGCGCCTGCGCGAGTGGCGCGCGCTGGAGGACCTGGCCGAGGGCAACCCGTACGCCTCCTACCTCTCGCTCCTGGCCGACGTGCGCGGCCTGACGGCGGCGGAGCTGTCCGACGAGCTGGCCGAGCGCTGCCGCGACTCGATCGACCACCTGGGCTTCCTGGCGGCGCGCGTCGAGCTCGAAGACGAGCCGGCCGGGTCGTCCGGCGCGCGTCTCGAGGCGCTGATCGGGGCGCTCGAGGCCTCGCGGCGCGCGGTGGAGGGTGCCGCGGCGTCGGCGCTGTTCGAGGAGGCCAGCGGCTTCCCCGCCGGCCGCGTGGACCCCGAGACGCTGGCGCGCGCCTTCGACCTCGAGCGCATCCGCGTGCTGCTGCGCTGGGATCGCGCGGACCTAGAGGACTGGACCCGTCGCGCGCGCGCCCGCTGGCTGGGCACCTGGCGCGACGGCTACGCTCTGCCCCGGCTGGTCGCCGAGCTGACGCTTGACCCGTCGTCTCCCGCGGACGCCGACCGCGTGATCAGCACGCTCGCCGCGCTCCTCTCGTCCGAGGCGGTGATCGAGGCCGCGCTCGACGGCGAGCCGGTGGAGTGGGACGAGCTGGACGACACCGCGGTGCTCTCGGCGATCGACGGCGTGTTCCGCGTCGACCCGCCCGAGTTGGTGACCGACCCGGTGATGCCCTGGCACGACCCCGAGCTGCGCGACAGCGAGCTCGCCGGCGAAGAGCGCTGGGAGCTCCTGGCCGCCATGGACCCGGACGGCGATCCCGAGGCGTGGCAGGCCAGCCTCGTCGGGCGTCGCTCGCGCGACCGCGACCGGCGCTACGCCCTGGCGCGCGCGCTGGTGATGCGCTGGGAGGAGCAGCTGCAGCTCGCGATCGGCGCGGCCTTCGATCGGATGCTCGAGGGAGCCGAGCTCGACGACCTGGGGCCCGCCGGCGGCCTGCGGTTCGCGCGCGGCCGCTTCGATCGCGCCGAGGAGCGCGCGGCCTACATCCTGCGCGACTTCGGCGCGCGGCGGCGGACGCTGGCGTCGGAGCCGAGCTACGACGTCGTCTACCTGCTCACGCGCTATCCCGAGCGCTACCCCGGCTTCGAGGCGCAGGAGTCGCGCCGGCGCGAGCGCACCGCGGCACCCGACGAGCGCGCGCCGCTCGCCGAGCACCTCATCGGCACCGTCAGCCGCGCCGACGTGCGCGCCATCCAGCGCCAGCGCGCGGCCGAGATGCGGCTGCGCGAGCTGCGGCAGATGCCCGAGCGCGACGAGCTCGAGGAGCTCGAGCTGGTCGCGCTGGTCGAGGCGGTGCTGCTGCCCGACGAGGCCAACGGCGTGTCGGGCATCGAGGGCTTCTTCGACCGCGAGCTGCGCGGCCGCAACGGCTACCGCGAGCAGCGCGGCCTCGACGACGTCGAGGGCGCCGGCCGCACGCACGTCTCGGTCAAGGAGCCGGTCGACGGCGAGGACGTGTGGCTCACGCTGGAGGCCGACCTCCAGCGCGCCGCCGAGCAGGTCATCAACCGGCCCGAGCTGCCGGTGCACGACCCCAAGTACGACCCGCTTTGGTACGAGCGGCCGACCGGGGCGATCGTGCTCCTCAAGCCAAGTGGCGAGGTGCTGGCGGCCGCGTCGGCGCCGCTCTTCGGCGAGGACGACCCGCCGGTGATGGAGCGCACGCTGCGGCGCCCGACCTTCCAGCCCCCGGGCTCGGTGTTCAAGCCCTTCGTCGCCACGTGGGCCCTCGACCGCGCGCGGCTCGATCCGAGCGTGACGGTCGACTGCTCGGTGATGGCGGACGGCACCTGCGGCTACGGCGACGTGCGCTGTTGGAAGCAGTGGGGCCACGGCCCGGTCGACCTGGCGGCGGCGCTCGAGGGCTCCTGCAACGCGTACTTCGCGTGGCTGGGCGAGAACCTGACGACGGCGGACTTCCACGGCCTCGCGCACACCTTCGGCTTCGGCGAGCCGACCGGCGTCCGCACCGCGCCGCCCTCGGACGACGGCCTCGGCACGCGCGGTGGGTTGGCCGAGAACGTGTCGGCCTACGTCTTCGACGAGCACCTGCGCGACTCGCTGCGGAGGCGCGCGGGCAACGGCCTGGGCCGCATCGAGGCCACGCCGATGCAGATCGGACGGGCGATGGCGGGACTGGCGACGGGCGCCCTGCCCTCGCTGCGGCTGGTGTCGATGGTCGGCGGCGAACCCGTGCCGCCGGCGAGGCCGCAACGCCTGCCCCTCTCCGAGGGAGCGCTCGCGCGCGTGCGGGACGCGTTGGTGCTGGTCACGCAGTCCGAGAGCGGGACCGCGTACCAGGCGCTGAACGAGGAGGCGCTCGGCTTCCGCCTCGCGGCGAAGACCGGGAGCGCCGACCTGGTCGGCCGCAGCGCGCGTGACGAGTCCGGCCGCGTCCGCAAGCACACCTGGGTCGCCGGCTGGGCGCCGATCGACGACCCGGAGCTGGTCTTCGTCATCTTCGTGCACGACACGAGCGCCACGTCGTCGCACGGTGCGGTGTACGTGGCGCAGGAGATCCTGACGCACGCGAGCGTGCGGACGTGGCTCCGAGGGCGCGGCCTCGCTTTGGAGGAGCCGGAGTGAGAGGCTCACCGATGAGCTGGGACGGCCAGCGTCCCCCGCTGGGCTTCCGCGCCTTCATGGTGCGCGTGCGCTGGACCCAGATCGACTGGATGGTGATGCTGGTCGCGCTCGTGCTGCTCGCCGTCGGCATGGTCTTCCAGAGCGCGATGGCGGAGGTCGACGCGGCCTACCTCCGCGAGAGCCCGACGTTCGCGAGCCACGTCAAGAAGGTCGTCGTCGCCGTGCCGATCCTGCTCGCCGGCCTGGTCGTGCGACCGCGCTGGCTGCGCCGCAACTCGTACCTGGTGTACGCGCTGTCGATCGTGCTCCTGATGCTCGTTCCGCTCATCGGCGACGTGCGCAACAACGCCAAGCGCTGGATCGAGCTGCCCTTTGGCTTCGATCTGCAGCCCTCCGAGTTGGCGAAGATCGCGCTGGTGCTCGCGCTCGCCCGCGCGTTCTACCGCAACCGGCTGCAGACGGTGGAGGACTGGCTCGGCGCGGCGCTGCTCGCGCTCCTCCCCATGGCGCTCGTCGCCAAGCAGCCCGACCTGGGCACCGCGCTGTCGATCGCGCCGATCACGCTCGGGATGGCGTACCTGGCCGGAGCGAAGGGCAAGACCATCGCGGGGCTGGTGCTGTCGGGCGCGCTCGCGCTGGGCTTCGCCTGGCACTTCGAGCTGATCGAGGACTACCAGAAGCGTCGCGTGGACACCTGGCTGCAGGCGTTCGACTCCGAGGAGCTGATCGCCGACCGCAAGGGAGCGTCGTACCACACGTATCTCGCGCGCGTGGCGATCGGCAACGGCGGCTGGGCCGGGCAGGGGCTAGGGCAGGGAATCGCGAACCAGACCGGGCACCTGCCCGAGCGCGGCAGCGACTCGATCTTCGCCGTGATCGCCGAGGAGGGCGGGCTCTTGGGAGCCACGTGGTTGCTCGGGCTCTATCTGCTCCTCGTCGCGCTGATCCTGCGACGCGCGGGGAGTATCCGCGAGCGCTTCTCGCGGCTGGTCGTGGGAGGCGTGGCGCTGGTGTTCGGCAGCCACGTGTTCCTGCACTGCGGGGTGATGCTCGGATTGCTGCCCCTCACGGGGTTGACGCTGCCGCTGGTGTCGACGGGGGGCTCTTCGCTGCTCGCGAGCTTCGGAGCGCTGGGGTTGGCCCTAGGGCTCGGGACGCACCACGAGCCGGCGCTCGATTCGGACTCGTTTCGGCCGTAGCGCGCGTTGCCGGAGGCGCGCCGCTTCGAATAGCCTGACGAGCGCGTGGGGGAGGCCTGCTCGCATCCCTTCCACGCGCGCGCCGACCGGAGAGCGGCGCGCCGTGTCCCGCAACCGAATCGAGAGAGGAATCCCTATGCCTATCGCCACCCTGCGCAGGGGCGGCGTCGCCGTTCTGCTGTGCCTCGCCTCCTGTCTGGGCACCAACGGCTCGCTCGTCACCACGCTCGACGACCTCACGTCGGAGACCCAGCGCGAAGGTCTCACTTCGATCAACCAGAACCGCATCGCCTCGGTCTCGGGCTCGCTCGCGCACGAGGCACCCGGCTCGGTGATGCGCTACAAGAACGACCGCGCGGCCTCCACCGCGTTCGGTCTCACCGAGGGCAAGACGCACATCCTCACCAAGACGGTCGAGCCGCCGGACGGCTACCTGGCCAAGGTCGCCGAGGTGAAGCTGGCGATCCAGATCGCCCAGGACAGCGCGGCCAAGGTCGTCGAGCTGCGGCTGGAGAAGCTGAAGGCCGAGGCCGAGGTGCGACGCGCGCTCGAGGCGGACGACGGCTCGGTGACCCAGGCGCGCCAGGCGCTGGGCCAGGTCAAGACCAAGCTCGACCAGGCCGACGCGGACTTCAGCGGCAAGCTGCTCACCGCGCGCAAGAAGCTCGATACGCCCGGCATCATCGTCTTCCGATGGGCGACGACCGACGAGTCGTCCTTCTCGCTGCGCGCGGTGGTGGGGCTGGACGCCTCGTCGAGCGAGCAGTCGAGCGGCTTTGCGATCGTTGCGGGCTGGCGCGAGGCGACGCTCGTCGTCGGCGAAGACATCACGGATGCCTTTGACAGCCTCAACCTCGATCGGCACTTCGACTGGGGCTACCACCTGGTCTGGGGCTTTGTCCCTTGGTTCTTCAGCGTCCGGGAGGACCCGCACGTTCGCCTGACGACGCGGGTGGGTCAGGTGAAGGCGCTGGCCTACCTGCAGGACGTGCAGAGCTCCGCCAGCCTCTACGCGAAGATCGAGGCCAGCCTCGACGACCTCCAGAACCTCGACGACGCGGTCAAGCAGCTCGAGCAGATCGAGATCGAGATGACGCTGAACCGCGTCGCGAGCCTCTCCAGCGAGGGCTTCCTTCAGGCGCCGGAGTGGACGACGACGGAGGACGGCGGCGCCGATGGGGCGTTCAAGAGTATGCGGGCTCTTCGGAAGACCGAGAGCGGCTGGCACACCGTGTTCGCGGTGGACACGGACTTCGCCGACCTGGTGCGGATGTTCGACTAGGTGCCTTGACGCGGCAATCGCACCGGCGTGAGCGGCGGATGCCGCCTCCGCCGGTGCGATTGCCGGAGGGCAGCGGCCGCTACGAGGCCCCGGTGTCGAGCTCGATCGGCTTGTACCCCCCGCGCATCCGGAAGTAGACCGCGATCGCCCCGAAGACGATCAGCAGGATCAGCGGGAACCGAACCGCGTAGCGCAGCACGTCGCGTCCCGCTCCGGCCTGCGCCTCGCCCTGCGGCGCCTCTTTGGAGTAGACCTTGCGCGCCTCGGCCCGCTCGGCCTCGGGCAGCGTTTGCACGTACGCCTCGGCCTTCACCGGGTCGATCTTGTCGTGCGTCATCCACATGAAGCCGCCCTCGACCGTAGCCGCCTCGGCCAGCTTCGGAGCACCCTCGGCGACGCTGCGGTGGATCGACTCGTCGAAGGCCACGCCGAGGATCGGCGTGCCGATGATGCCCGCGGACAGGAGCCCGATCGCCGACACGGTGTTCAGCGTGAGCGCGCCGCCCTGCGGGTAGCGCTCGGAGGTGAAGCCGAGCACGCACGGCCAGTAGTACGTCTGGCCGAGCGCGTAGAGCACGAAGGCGATGAAGATCGCCGCGCCGGTCGCGCTCGACAGCCAGAAGAGCCCGATGGCCGAGAAGATGCCGCTGACGCAGAGCAGGCCCGGAGGGCTGAAGAACTTCAGGATGCCGCCCGCGAAGACGCGCAGCACCAGCATGATCGACGCCGAGAAGACCAGCGCCATGGCAGGGTTGATGTCGCGGCCTTCGAGCACCGGCGTCATCAGGCCCTTGATCCAGCCGTCGGTGCCGAGCTCGGCGGTCGCGACCGGGATCATCAGCAGGCACATCAGGAAGAACAGCGGCCGCCCCAGGCTCCTTACGAAGAAGCCAAAGGCCAAGCCGACGCCGGCGCCGATGGCCATGCTGAGGTTGAACCAGGCCTCGGGCTTCGTCCAGCCGGTCAGCTGGTCGATCTGGTTGCCGATCTCGTAGACGATCAGGAACGAGGCCAGCGCCGCCGTCAGGAAGCCCACCTGCTTCAGCATGTCGGCGTACGGCACGCCCGCCTGCACGCGCTCGTCCACGGGGAACTTGCACGGGATGTACATCAGCAGGTAGAGGATGCACGGCGCCACGATCCACAGCGCGTGCACCTGCCACCGCAGCCCGCCCTCGGAGAACGAGTCGGCCCCCAGGATCATCAGCGTCCCTCCGACGAGCCCGGCCGGCCAGGCGGCGTGCAGGATCGTGAGCCACTTGGTCTTTTCCTTCGGGTACACCGCGGCACAGATCGGGTTGATCACCGCCTCGACGATGCCGTGCCCGAGGCCCGCGCACAGCGCGAACACGTAGAGCGCCGTGTAGCTCGTCGCGAAATAGGTGCCCACGCCCGACAGCGCCTGCAGCGCGAAGGCGCCGAACATCGGCAGCTTGTAGCCGGTCCTGTCGACCACCAGGCTGAACCCGATCATCGTGATCGCGATCGGCCACAGCGAGGCTCCGAACACCTCGCCGACCTGCTGTTCGGTCAGGCTGAGCTCGGCTCCATAGGCACCTCCCATCGCGACGCGGAAGGAGAAGCCGAAGCCGGCCGCGGCCAGGGAGAGGAAGCTGGCCCAGAAGAGCAGGCGCTTCTCCCGCACGGTGAGGTCGCTGGCTTGGACGATCGTGGTCATGGATGCGGCGGAGTAGGGGGGTGAGAAGGGGATCCCGCGTTCAGCGTGGCGCCTCGGGATCGAAGGGGCGCTTGAGCGAGCACCACGGCTCGTCGCGCGACACGTCCACGAGCGCGGGACCGTCGAACTTCGCGGGGCTCAGAATCGCGACGAACACGACCGGCTCGTCGAAGGTGTTATAGGTGCCGTGGACCTCGTCCATGGGAACGTGGGCGACGTCTCCTGGCCCGAGCACGCGCGACTCGCGGCCGACCCACTGCTCCGCCCGGCCGGAGACGTAGTACAGCATCTCCTCCATGTGTGGATGGCGGTGGAACTGGTGGGCTTGACGGGGCGGCATCGTGACGCGCACGGCGAGCAGGTGCTCGCTCTCGGTCAGGTCGTCGCGCACGAGCCACTCATGCGGCCCCCACGGGAGCTCCTCGACGACGACGTCTGACGTGCTGACGAACCGCAGGCAGCGGCAGACGCTCACGCGACGACTCCTCGCGCGGTGGAACTCCGGAAGCAGGGCACTAGCTCTTCGGAAGGCGGATCGCCTTGAACTCCTCGATCTGCTTTCGGATCGCCACTTCGGTCGGGAAGCGCTCGGTCGAGCTCGCGCCGTAGAAGCCGTCGATGCCCGGCACGCGCGCGATGATGTGCGCCGCATCGGGCGGCATCGCAATCGGGCCGCCGTGGCAGAGGCAGATCACCTCGGGATTGCGCGACTTGCAGGTCTCGACGATCTCCGTGATGGTCCCGATGCAATCGTCGAGCGGGCTGACCGTCTCCGCGCCGATGGTGCCGCCGCTGGTGCACCCCATGTGCGCCACGACGATGTCCGCGCCCGCGTCGGTCATCTTCTTCGCCTCCTCGACGTTGAAGACGTACGGCGTGGTGAGCAGGTCCATCTCGCGCGCGAGGCGGACGATGTCGACCTCGAGGTCGTAGCTCATCCCGGTTTCCTCGAGCGTCGCGCGGATGCGTCCTTCGATCAGCCCGACGGTGGGGAAGTTCTGGATGCCGGCAAAGCCCAGCTCCTGGAGCTCGCGCAGGAACAGCTTGGGCATCATGAAGGGATCGGTGCCGCACACACCCGCGAGCACCGGCGTGCGCTCCACGACCGGGATCACCTCGAAGGCCATCTCCTTCACGATCTGGTTCGCGTTGCCGTACGGCATCAACCCGGCGGTCGAACCGCGGCCCGCCATGCGATAGCGCCCGGAGTTGTAGAGGATGATCAGGTCGATCCCCCCGGCCTCCTCGCTCTTGGCCGAGATGCCGGTGCCCGCGCCGCCGCCGATGATCGGCTCACCACGGGCGATCTGCTCGCGGAAGCGCTTGAGGATCCCCTCGCGGGAGTTGTCGATCGTCGTCGCCATCTTCTTTGGAGTCGCTCCTTCGCAGGGGGGGGGAAGTCGGGACGGCCGTCGGCTGAATGGTAGGGGGCCTGGTTCGGTCCGTCGAGCGCGATCGCGGTGGGGGTGGTAGGCTCCTCTCCATGGTGGCTCTCCGACCCGCGGCGGCCTTGCAACCCGCGCCAGCATACGGAGCACGCTTCTCGGCGGTGTTGACATCGCTCGCCGCGCTCGCGACGGCACCCGCGGCGGACTTCGACTATCCGGACTTCACCTCGACGCCTTCGCTCGCGCTGATCGGCGCGGCCAAGACTTCTGCCTCGAAGCTCGAGCTGACTCCGGAGTCGCTCTGGCAGAGCGGCGCGGCCTGGCACCAAGACAAGCAAAACGTGGCCGGCGGCTTCGCCACCACGTTCGAGGTCGCGATGGCACCCACAGCCGGCGCCGACGGCATGGCCTTCGTCCTACAGAACGACGGCGCGACCGCGCTCGCCTGGTGCGGCGGCAGCCAGGGCTACAGCTCGGGAACCAGCTCGGGCTGCCTCTTCGGAGCCAACGACGACCTAGCCGACGCGCTCGTCGTCGAGCTCGATACCTGGCAGAACGGCGAGTACAGCGACCCGAGCAACAACCACGTCTCGGTCCACATCAAGCACGCGACCGGCGAGCTCGCAAACCACGCAAACTCGCTCGGCCACGCCGAAGCGCCGTTCAATCTCAACGACGGCGTCACCCGAACCTGCCTGATCCGCTACGACGGCGCCAGCGGCCTGGAGGTCTACCTCGACGACCTGTCCGCGCCGTTGCTGTCGGTCGCGGTCGACTTCTCCGCCCTCGAGCTCGACGACGGCAAGGCCTGGGTCGGCTTCACCGGCGCGACCGGCGGAGCGGGGGAGACCAAAACGATCGCGAGCTGGAGCTTCTCGGAGGGCTTCGTCGCCGGCGAGCCCTTCGGCTGTGACCTCAACCCCGAGGGCAGCCTGATCGAGCTCGGCGGCGCCCCCAAGCTCGGACAGACCTGGACCCTGGGCGTCGCGAACCCGTTCGGCCACCACCCGCCCGGGTCGTTCACGTACCTGGCCGTGGCGATGCAGCCGGACCCGACCTTCCCGCCCTGCGGGACGAGCATGCCGGGGTGGGGGATGGCTCCTGGGACCGCGGGCGAGCTGCTGGTCGCGGGCGAGCCCCCCAACCCGGTCACCCTGCTCGGGCCGGTCCCCTCCCTGGGGCCCGGAACCCCGACTCCGATGGCGGCGGCCTTCCCCGATGACCCGTTCCTGCTCGGCACCCCGCTCTACTTCCAGGGCCTCCTGATCGACCTCGGCGACGGCGGCTTCGGGTTGTCCCGAGGCCTGAAGGCCTCGGTGAGCTTCTGACGCGCCCCTGGGCCGGCTCTTTGCGCGGAGCTTGCACAGAACCGAAGGCCAGCCCTGAACGCGGGTTGCGGCTCCGCCCAGCGCGCCGCATGCTGGATGCACGGAGTCGCGCGGGTGCTACCCGCGGCCCCAGCGTTCCTACCGGGGTTCGACGACCCCGTCTCCAAAACGCCAATCGCCCATGATCACGAAAAGGATCCTGTCCGCCGGCCTGAGCGCCGCCTTGATCGGGATGCTGGGGGCTGCCCCGGCGTTCTCCGCCCCTGGCTGATGAAGCGGTCCGTCGGGAGCCAGTTCGGCTCCGCTGATGCCGCCTCCTAGCGCCGGACCCGTCGGCGGCGGTACCGCCGGCCCCGCCTCCGGAGGCCCACCCCCGACCACCATCCGCGGCCCCACGGCGAAGAGCGTGCTGCGCCTCGACTGGGACTACCCGGTCTACACCGCGCCGGCCCAGAAGACCGACCGCAGCTCCGCCAAGGCAGCACGCCAGGCGCTGTCGCGCGAGAAGGCCTTTGCCTTCATCGCCGGCGACGACCCGCGACCGCTGCTGGTGCTGCGCGAGTGCAAGGTCTGCAACGGAACCGACGACGCCCTGCTCAAGGGTGGCATCGAGAACGAGAAGACCTTCCTGCTCTCGACCTGGTTCCACTGCGTCAAGGTCCCGGTGGACGTGATGGAAGAGGATCATCCCTTCCATAACCTGTTCACGCAGGACAAGACCGAGCACCTGTTCGTGGCGTCGGCCGACGGCTCCAACCACGACCCGCTCGAGTCGCAGACCTCGCGCACCGAGCTCTGGAAGTCGATGCTTTCGCTGCTCGGCGAGGAGTACAAGAAGAAGCCGGACGCTTCCCTGAAGAAGATGGCCAAGCTCCTCGACAAGATGGACGCGGCCGACTCCAAGTGGAACGACCTCGCGGCGCGCCGCGACGACATCCGCGAGGAAGACGGTCCGAAGTCGAGGAAGCTCCCGAAGATCGAGAAGGAGCTGACCAAGCTCGAGGGCGAGCGCCAAGAGCTGCGCGCGGACCTCGCCAAGGCCTCGGCCCTGGAGTTGAAGAAGCGTCGCGAAGCCGCCGCTGCCAAAGAGCAAGCTGGCGTCTAACCGAGCTGTTCTCAGCTTCGAACGATGAGTCTCTGGAGGGCGGCGAACACCATCGTGTTCGCCGCCCTCGTTCTTTTCGCGCCGGCTCCCGTCCTGGCCCAGGACAAGACCGGCATGGAGGAGTTCGAGGAGGTCGACCCCTACACCCGCGGCGAGCCCGAGCTCATGGATCGCCTCGGCTACGTCAGCTTCGGGCCGTTCCACTGGCGCGACGGCGACAGCACGACGGCCGTCCAGGAGAACATGGGCGGCGTCCCGATGCTGTGGGTCGAGACAGAGCACTTCCGCATCGGCTCGACCCTCAATACCTACAAGCTGTCGGGCGACGCCGATGAGAAGACTCGCCTGAAGAAGGAGCTCGCGCGCCTCAAGGAGAAGCTCGGCAAGCTCAAGGCGCCCAAGCGAGAGCTGGATCCCTGGCTCCGTCTCCACCTCTTCGCCCAACGCGCCGAGGAGCTGTACGCGGCCTTCCTTACGGACTTCGACCTGCGCCCGCAGGACTTCTCCGAGCTCGGCCCGCACCTCGGCCAGCCGCACAAGTTCCCGATCTTGCTCTGCGAGCGGATGAGCGAGTACAGCCGCCACATGAGCACCTACGTCGGCGTGCAGAGCGAGACGCTCTACCGCTGGGGTTGGTACGAGAGCTGCATGGGGTTTGGAATCAACGTGGAGCGCCTCCGCCAGGCCTGGAGCGGCGGCGGCGACATCCCGTTCGACACGGTGCTGTACTGCCGCCTCGCCGCCAGCCTCTCGATCAACTTCATCGACGGCTTTCGGGGCTGTTTCTACGGCGCCCCAACCTGGCTCGCCCGGGCCCATGCGCACCGCAGCGTACGCAGCATCGACCCGCGCTGGGTCAACGAGGCCGGCTACCGCGACGGCCAGAACATCCGCGAAGACGACTACAAGTGGGAACCTCGGGTCCAGAAGCTCGTCAAGAACGACTTCTTCGCGCCGTCCATGGAGATGTTCGCCTGGAAGGCGTACGCCGACATGGACGTGCGCGATCACATGGTGGCTTGGTCGCGACTGGACTACCTGTTGGACGAGGCCGAAGGCGACCGACGCGGCTTCCTGCTCGACCTGTGCCAGCCGGCTCCCAGCGGCGACGAGGAACAGAGCAGGGCATTGATGGTGGCGCGACAGACCAAGTCGCTGTCGGAGCGCTTCGAGTTCCTGCCCGAGGAGCTGGACAAGTCCTGGGCGCGCTGGGTTAAGAAGACCTACTCGAAGAGGTAGGGGGCCGGGGCACGGACACGCTTGCCAGGGCACTTGGTCGGCGGTCTGGCGCATGTGGCGTTCGGTGGCGGCTGGGGAGGCTGGGCGCATCGCTCCGAAGAGCGCGGGGCTCCTCGGGATCGGAACCCGTTCGGCTAGACGCACGAAGGCTCGGTGGAGAAGCGGCGACTCGCCGCTCTGGCTGGAACGGGAAGACGGCTGCCGGCCCCGGGCGGTCGCTCGGCGCGCGATCCGGCGCCTGGCTTCACCCGGCACGGGGCACCTCCGAGATGGACAGCAACCCCCGGCAGCGCCAGCCGAGCCCCAACAGCCAGGTCCTGGCGCTCGGCAGAGGGGACCCACGGCTGGCGACCCACTCCCTCCAGCCGCCAAACCAGCGCGCCGAGGAGCACGGATCCACGGCTCCTCTAGATAGAAGGACGCCGTGCCTACGCGCGTTCTGCAGCACATAGACCAACGCCCGCCGCACCTCGGTCGGCGTACGCAGGATGCAGTCGTGGTAGCGGTCGCGGAACACCCTCCCTCTCCTCTGCCAGAATCGGTTCAGCCGCTTCGCTATGCGCACCCCAAGTCCCTGCATGCCGCGCGCAAGCCGCTCGCGACAGCTGCCCTCGGCGATGAGGTGGATGTGGTTGAACTGCACCGAGTACTCGACGACGCGAAAGCCGGGCTTCTCGCAGCCATCGGCGAGCGCTCCTCGAACGACGCGAAAGGTCAAACGGCCCCTCAGGCTTGGGAGCCCACGCTCGACGACCATGGTGACGTGCACCGGAAACCGAGCGGCCAACGCGGGGCGGATCCGGTGAGGCACACCCGCTTGCGCACCCTTGGGCTTGCGCCCGGAACCGCGACGCCGACCCCCCCAGCGGAAGAGGAGACGTTGCTTCGTTTTCGATCGGCGAGGCATGCCCTAGGGACTGGCGGGGGCGGGGTCGGTTGCGCTTTTGGTGACGGAAGATTGGGCTGGCGCACCGCGGGGCTTTGAGAGTCGAGCTCTCGACCGCGGCGGCGTCGTGCAACTGCCCGGGAAGCGCGCTTCCGGCAGCGCGCCGGCTCCCGGCGCCCGCCTCGGGATCTCTGCCTAGTCAAGAAAAGGCCTCACCGCGGCCGCTCTTGATTCGGCGGAGCTCAGAGCGCGACCGCCGCCAGTCATTGCCGATTCAAGCGGTTTGATTGGGCGCAGACTGGGCCCTCTGGGGGCTCCGCGATCTGTGCTGAATCAAGTCGCCTGATTGGGCGAAGATCGGTCGGCCGCGATTCCAGGGGCGCGAGATGTGGCGCTCGCTGGCCAGCGAGAGCGAAGCTGCGCGAACGAGGCAGCGAGGGGGAGACGGCGAGCGACCGCCCTGATCGAGAGCGGCCGCGCGGGGAGCCGCGACACAGCCACGACCAGATGACCGTGGAGCGCGGAAGACACAGGACCTGCAGGCGGCCACCGCGGCCAAGAGACCCCGTCGTGCTCCTACCCGCAGACCCCGACGCCGCCCGCAGCCTACGAGCCGCGGGGGGATCTTCGCCGAATCAAGCATCGCCGTGCCGGCTCTCTTGATTCGGCGAAGATCGGCGGCGCTCGCGGAGCTAGGGGGCCTCCGGTCGTTGAACTCGATTGAGCGAAGATCCCAAGCAGATCCCAAGCAGATCCCAAGCAGAGCCCAAGCGGCCCCCGACCAGTCCCGCCCCCTCCTCAACCAAACGCTCTACCGAGCGTCATACAACCCAAGCACCGCCTCCCCAAACGCTCCACCAATCCCCCGCATCGTCTTCACACTCCCCAAGTAGTGAAACGGGTAATCCGACCCAACCTCATTCCACTCCTCCAAGTGCTCGCGCCACCCCTTCTTAAACACCGCATGCGCCGCCTCGTCCCAAAACGCGTCCGTCCGCACGACCGCCACCGTGCCGCGTAGATCGGGCTCGTCGGCGGCTGCGGCTTGGGCGTTCTTGAAGGCGCGCTTCTTTTCGTCCGCGTTTGGGCCGTCGACGCCGAGTTGGCCGATGACGAAGGGGAGCTTGGGGGCCTCGAGGTCGCGGCGGATGTCGCGGATGAGGCATGTCAGGTTCGCGGTGTACTCGGCGGCGTAGTCGCGGTTGACCAGGTCGTTCCATCCTTGAAACCAGACGAAACCGGCCAGTTCGTGTCCCCGGTCGCCGGCTTGCGGTACGTAGGCGTCGATCTGTTGGAGCGTGTCTCGCACCTCGGACAGCATCGCGCGGTAGGAGGCGCCGAACGAGGCGTGCACGTCCTCCTCGGTCGTCTCGGGGCGCTTCTCGCGCTGGTTGGCGAGGAGGCGTTGGATCTCCGTCGCCGGGGGCTTTGTGGCGCTCGGGGGGCGGAAATCGCGGGCTAGGCTCTTGCCTCCCCAGGCGGTCTTGATGAGGAGCACCGGGGCTTCGAAGCGGTCGCCGACGACGCGGCCGAACTCGAGCTCGGGGCCGATGCAGCCGGGGCTGCCGTAGCCGATGGTGAGCGGGCCGGAGCGATCGAGGAACTTGATCCAGACGTCGTCGCGCTTTGTCCAGCCGTCCTCGTTGCGCAGGTGCGCGAGGTCTTCGCGGGTGTCGGGGTGGGCGAGTTGGCGCTCGAGCAGGGAGATCTTCGCCTTGCCCTCCATGTTGGACTGGCCGGCGAGGATGAAGACGCGCACCGGGCCGGGGGCGGAGCTCTGGGCGGAGATGGCAAGGGGGGCGAGCAGGAGGAGGGAGAGGCCGAGTCGCAGCTTCATGGGCGGATCTTAGCCCGTGCCAGGGCGGAGATGCTCGGCTGGGGGGGCTGCGTCGGTTGAGTCGCTTGGAGCCTTGGGCCTGCGAGTCCGCCGGGACTCGATTCCTCTTGGGGCCCTCGCGCCTTGGGCTCGCGAGCAGATCAGCAGGCGAGCGCCACAAACGCGCCGGCGCCCCGCGCTCGGGATCGAAGCGGTCGCCGTCGCCCTAGAGGCTGACGGTGGTCCTTCAGCAAGACGTCCGACCGTGCCGCGGTTGTGCCGCGGCACGGGTCAGACGTCCTCCCGCCGCTACTGAACCCCGTCGCGATACCCGGTCGTGCCGGGCGCGTTGTCCCACACGTCCGGCCAACCGTCATCGTCGGAGTCCTTCCGGTAGTACAGGTTGTGCCCGTACGCCCGATCGACGTTCGTCCCCGCGAACGACTGAATCGTCTGACCGTCGACCGTCACGGGGCCCTGGATGCGTAGCGGGTTGCGGAACAACCACTCGGCGTTGAAGCGCTCCGGTCCGGTGTCCATGCCGGCGACGGCGAAGTTGGGGGCGATCGTGCCGTCGCCGTCGATGTCGGCCGGGAGTGACTCGACGTCGTAGAGGACGAGTCGTTGGAGGAAGCGGAGGACCTGCGCTCGCGTCCGCTCCGAGGCTCCGAGCCAGGCGGCCTTGGAAGCGGCCCCCTCGCCGTCGTGGCGCAGGATTGCGTCCTCGAGCGTCAGCGAGCGTCCGTCGTGGCCCCACGGGAACCCGCTGCCGACGCCCCAGAGCGGCGGCGTGCGCCACACCGTGTTCTGGAAGCCGGCGAAGTCGAGCTCGCGGAAGCCGTCGCCCATGTCGTGGTGACGCAGGTCCGAGAACACGCCGCGCGCGAGGAACGCGTTGCCGTTGATCTGATAGCTGCCGCCGGACTTGGTGTAGAGCGGCACGAGGTCGCCCTCGAGGCGTTGCGCGCCGTCGTTCCAGGACACGTCGAGGTCGAAGAAGCGTCGGTCGCCGGCGTGGGTTGCGCTGCGCTTTTTGACCTCCCAGTCCGGCACGTGGCAGACGGTGCAGCCCAGGGCGTCGAGCGACGCGACGCCGGCTTCGTAGGACTCCTGCGAGCCGGCGTACGCCGGGCGCGGGGCGTTGAGCATGAACCACTCGGCGAGGTCCAGGTCGCCCTCGCTGATCTCGGTCAGGTAGCCGTCCCCGTCGGGATCGTCGAGGCTGAAGCCGAGCGGGTCGAGGGCGGTGCCGTTGTCGCCGGGCACGTGGGTCGCGGGAAACTGGAGCGCGCCGGCGAGCGAGGGCTCGCTGACGCCGTCGCCGTCGGGGTCGTTCGAGGTCGTCGGGTCGAACGAATCGAGCCCCGAGTGCGCCTTGGCCGGGTCCCAGAAGAAGGCGCGGTTGGTCGGGTTGAGCGCCGCGCGGCCGGGGCCCTGGCCCCAACCCCAGATGACGAGCTCGAAGTTGTAGCCGAAGGTGGTGACGCCATCGATCGAGTCGGCGTCGGGCACGTGCTTGCCCGCCGCGTCGACGTACCACACGCGCACGATGTTGTCGAAGGAGGGGGAGCCGATGGAGCCGCCGCTCAGCTGGGGGCTCCCGAAGTCGACCGTCTTGCCTCCCGGTGAGGTCTGCACGATGCACTGCGGCCCGGCCTGGGCTTCCGCCGCGCTGACCCAACCGCTCGCGTCCGTGTCGAGCAGGGCCAGGAGATCCGCGCGCACCTGCAGCGCCAACATCTCGATGATGCCCGCGCCGTAGTAGTGCGGCGTTTGGCGCCCGGGGCCGGAGTCCTTGTGGAAGTTGGTCCCGCCGCCCGCGTTGCCCTGCGGCACGTTGTGGCAGCCGGAGCAGCTCGTGTGGTTGTTGGCCGTGATCTTGGCCGTCGTGCCGTCGGGCATCGGGCCCGCGAGGCCCGAGACGTTGTCGTCGAACACACCGTCGCGCGAGCGGAACTCGCGGAAGTTCAGGTTGCGCCCGAGCTGGTAGGCAAGGAACGGGTCGCGCTCAAAGAAGTACGCCGTACCCCCGGGAAGTCCCGGGTCCGTCGTGTGGATCGCGCGGGTGCGCTTGTTCTTGATCGAGCGCCCCGAGGCGTCGACCGCTGGGCTGCCCGATCCGACGAGGTCGGGGCGTTCGTTGTACTGTCCTGCGGCTGGTGCGGCTGCAAGTGCGCCGACCGAGGCAATGCGTAGCGCTGCTGCAAGAGCGCTCGCGAGCGAGCTCTTGGTCATGGTTCTGCTCCGAAAGATGGGCCGATTCGGAAGAAAAAGAGGGGAGCGGGGCGGAAGAACGCCCAGCTCCCCTCCTCATTAGAACGACAAAACGCCGCCCCACATGACAACAAGCTGCGAGGGGCGGGGTTTCGGCTACTGGCGGAAATAGTCCATCAGGACGCTCGCGCCGGGCGCGCCGAGGGACTGGGTGCCCGCGGCGAACGGGTTGAGGTCGACCCGCGCCAGCGTGGCGAGGTCCAGCACCTCGAGCACCCCGGGGCCCTCCGAGGAGCTCGGAATCGCCAGCACGAGGTACTGCGGCTCGTTGACGTTGACGATGTTCGGCGAGCCGGGGATGGCCTTGACCAGGCTCTTCCCGTTCATCGTGAGCGCCGAGGCGGCGCTGAACACCGTCGTGAAGTTCGGCAGCGAGCCGAAGTTGCGGTGGTTGTCGAAGGCCAGGTCGGCCGGGACGCCGGTCAGCACGTCGCTGCCGACCGACGCGGTCAGCACGAAGTCGAGGTCGCGCAGGTTGGGCTCGGTCGTGGGGTCGATCGGAGAGATGCCCAGGATGACAGCCGTCAGGCCGATGCGCGTGACCGCGCCGCCGCCGAGCCCGGTCGGCGCGCCGGTCGCGAGGTCGAGCTGCTGCTCGTGGGTGATCCACACCCCGCCCTCGACGTTGAGCGGATCGGGCTGGATCGCCGTCGGGTTGGCGAACGTGAAGGGCGTCTCGCCGATCACGTCGTCATAGCCCCAGCCGTTGACGCCGTCGGGGCCGGACTCGAACAGCGACACCTTGCCGCTGCGGTTGAGGATCCAGCCGTAGTACACGCCGCGTCCCAGCCCGAAGCCCAGCTGGCGCGGCGTCGTCACGACCTCGAACGGGTCGGTCAGCATGCCGCTCAGCGTCTTGCGCACCTCGAGCGTGAAGGCGGAGATCACCGACACCGTCCCGTCGCCTTCGTTGCAGACCAGGATGTCCTCGTTGCCGCTCTCCCACGCGATGCCGTACGGCATGTCGCCGACCTGCGTCGTTTGGACGACCTGGTGGAAGGTGGGCGACTGCGGGTCGATGCTGACGAAGCTCACCGAGTCGTCGGCGCGGTTCGTCACGGCGAGGAAGTCGAGGTTGGGCGACATCGCGAGCCGCGTCGGATCGGGCAGCGCGATGCGGTCCAGGACGTAGAAGCGGTTGGAGCTCACCACCAACAGCTCGCCCGCCGTGCGGTCGACGATGTACAGGAAGTGACCCACCTGCTGCCGGATCGCGAACGGCGAACACTGGGTGAGGTCGGCCTGCGGCGGCGAGGGACCCTGGAAGAACGAGTTCTGCTCGGGGCTGAGCAGCGACGTGGCCGGGATGCACGCCAACGGGTTTCCGAACGGGAACGGCCCGGGGCCGAGCAGGTTGATGAGCCCCGTGTCGATCGACGTCGGCTCCTCTCCATACAGCCCGTTCTCGGCGCACCCGCTCGACGTGTTCACGAAGAGCGCCGGCGGGTTGGGATGCGGCGCCCACGAGATCGGGTTGGGACCGCCGATCACCGACAGGAGCGGGATGCCCCCCGGTGCGAGCGTGTTCGGGCCGCCGAGCGACGGCTGGAAGACCTTGAAGCCCAGTCCCGCGCACGGGTTCTGCGCGCCGGCGAGGCAGTCCTCGGGATCGTTGAAGTAGACCTGGTCGAGCGAGTGCCCGAGCGCCATGTCATCCACCGACTGGATCGCTCCGCGCAGCAGGCGATCGTCGAGGCTCGTGTCGACCGTCAGCGTGAAGGCCCCGTCCGAGCCGCCGTCGAGCGGGCAGCTGCCCACGTTCAGCGGCGGGATCAGCAGCGCTCCCTGAAGCGACAGGTTCGGGTTGTTGGGGTAGTTCGTCTCATCCGGCCCGATGGGGCAGGTGATGTCGTACGTCGGGTTGCCGGTGCTCGCGCCGAAGCCGTTCAGGTCCAGTACGGACAGGCTCGCGCCCCGGTCCGCGCGTCCGACGTAGAGCGCGTCGGGCGCCACCGGCGCGTTGACGAGCCCTTGGCCTTCACCGGTCGAGAAGCCGGTCACGGCCGCCGCGCCCAGCGGGTTGCCGACCAGGTCCGGGATCGTCGCCAGCAGCACGCGCACCGTGACGTCGCCCAGGTCGTCGCAGCCGAAGAACGCCGGACCGTCGCCGGGGAAGGCCCCGAAGGGGTCGAGCTCGACGAGCGTGAAGTCGAACGGGCTGACCGGCAGCGCGGTGAAGCGCTGCTGGATCGACAGCCCGGGATCGCCGAAGGTCAGCTGCACGTTGCCGAGCAGCGGCGGCAGTCCGCCCTTCAGGCCCTGCCCGGGCACGGGGCCGACGCGCGCGACGTCGACCGCCTCGGTGAACTGAATCCTGATGTTGGTCTCGGGATCGACGTCCACGTCGCCGTTGCCCGGCGTGATCGCGGGCACACCGCCGACGAGCTGCACGACCGGGTCGAGGTCGTCCGGCCCGACCGTCACCGAAGCGACGCCCGCGTCGGCCAGCGCCTCGCCTGAATCCGCCAGCACCGCGCTCGTGATCGCGAGCCGCAGCTGCAGGCCGGCCGGGAAGGCCTCGTGCGTCGTCAGGTCGCCGTCGGTGTCGGCGACGAACACGAACGTATCGGGGCTGACCGTGTTCACCGCGCCGGGGAAGCTGGCGCTCTCACTGCCCGGGTAGCCGAGGCCGGGGAACGCTCCGCCGACGTCGGCCGGCTCGACCTGTACGCCGTCGCCGTCGAGGTCGAGCGGGTCGGCCACGACCCAGGTGTCGAGCGCGAAGGCGCCGCCGAGCGGCGTCGAACCGTACGTCTTGCCGTCGACGAACGGCTGTCCCTGCACCGGCGTGACCACGCCGGTCGCCGGGTCGAGGCCGGTGACGGTGATCGCGCCGGTCAGGTGCGAGACCACGGCCGCGCTCAGCGCCGGATCGAGCACCGAGCCGAGGTCGAGCAGCTCCGAGAAGCGCACGGAGAAGTAGTGGTTGCCCGGCGTTCCGTCGGGCAGCACCGCGGCGGTCGGGAAGATCGGCACCGGCAGGATCGAGGCTCCGCTCTGGAGCTCGGCGATCAACACGTCGAGCGACGTGATGTCGGTCGTCTGCAGCGTCGTCGGATCCAGCGTGCGGTGGGGCAGCAGTTGCCCGAAGCCGTGGACGACCTCCGTCAACTCAAAGCGCGGCGGCGCGTTGACCGTCACGGTCAGCGTGTCGGTCGACGCGCCCGCCGGGTTGGCCGCGGTCACGACGTAGTCGGCGGTTGGCGCACCCGCGGTCGGGGTGCCGGAGAGCGTGCCGTCGTTCGGGTCGAGCACGAGCCCCGCCGGCAGCGCCGGAGCGACCGACCAGGTCTCGACCCAGCCGCTGACCGCCGGCGTGTTCGGCACGATGCGCTGCCCGACGTCGTAGGTCGCCGGGTTGATCGGATAGGCGAGCCCGATCGGCGGGACCGAGGCGCCGACGACGACGCTCGCCGCGTTCGAGAAGGCGAGGTCCTGGGCCGGAGCCCCCTGGGTGGCGAAGGCCTGCAGGTAGACCTCCAGGCCGAGCAGCGACGGGTCGACGCCGATCGGCAGCCCCACCGACGCGCTGCCGGTCGCCGGCAGCAGCAGCGTGCCGAGCTCTCCGCCCAGCGTGGGGTCGAGCAGCAGCCCGAAGTAGATCGACGGGTCGATCGGGACCGGCGCCGGCAACACGCCGAGCGAGAAGCCGAGCGCCGCGAGGCCGGTGACGCCGTTTTCGAGCGCGAGCTGCAGCTGCCCGCCGAGGCCGCCCTCGGCGGCGGAGAGCGCGGGCCACAGCACGCCGGCCTCGGCGGCCACCGTGCTGCCGGTCGAGCTCGTGACCTGCACGTCCGCAAAGCCCGGGTCGCCGGGCGCGGGCTGCACGTCGAGCTGCGTCGGCGTCTGCGTCAGAACGGTTGCGGCCTGGCCGTCGAAGAAGACCAGCGAGGCGGAGTCGAAGCCGGAGCCCTGGATCTGCACCACGCCTGGGTTCTCGGCGGACGTCGGGCTGACCGACGTCACGACCGGGTCCTGAGCGGCGATGGCGGACGGGAGGGCTAGGGCCAAGGGGCCGAAGCGTTTGGGATCGAGCAAGGAAGTCTCCATGTGCGGTAAGCGGCGGCCGCCCAGGAGAACCGCGCGCGGGACGTATCGATGGGGGTTGCCCTTGCGGGCTGCGATCCGGGGGTGACGCGGGCGGACCTCGCCCGCGACAGAGCAGGGGAGGCTAGGCCGCGGGTAAGGGCCAGGTCACACCGAGAGTCCGCTGGTCATCCAAGTGGCTAACAACTACATCGCAACGTCCTAGTCGTCGCAGGTGACCTGGACTTGCCGGCGGCCCGCGCTACACTTCCGCCTCCCCGGACGAGAAGCCGGGCTCCCCCCAACCCGCCACCTGAGCAACGAGAAGGAACAGCCCTGTGCACAAGAACGCCCTGGGGATGATCGAGACCAAGGGTCTCGTCGGAGCCATCGAGGCCGCCGACGCCATGGTGAAGGCCGCCAAGGTCGAGATCCTGGACAAGGAGCGCGCCACGGCCGGCCTGATCACGATCTACGTCTGCGGTGAGGTCGGCGCCGTCAAGGCCGCCACCGACGCGGGCGCGGCCGCCGCGCGGCGCGTGGGCGAGCTGGTGAGCGTGCACGTCATCCCGCGCCCGCACGAGCAGGTGGTGGAGATGCTGCTGCCGCCGAAGGCGGACAAGTAGCCCGGCTCTAGAGCGGCCCCGTGCCCCACCTGGACCCCGATCTGCGCGCCCTGCAGGAGGTGCGCGACTACGTCGAGCGCGCCCATGCCGCGTGCGCGGCGATCGCGCGCTATTCCCAGGAGGAGGTCGACCGACTCTGCGAGGCGATGTCGCGCGCGGCGGCCGAGGCCGCCTACGACCTCGCTCGCCTCGCGGTCGAGGAGACCGGCATCGGACGCGTCCACTACAAGGTGCTGAAGAACCTCCTGGGCTCCGAAGGCACCTGGGACTCGATCAAGAACGAGAAGACCGTCGGCATCGTGAGCCGCGACGAGCAGCGCGGCGTCTACGAGGTCGCCACCCCCGCGGGTGTCATCGCGAGCATCGTCCCGACGACCAACCCGACCTCGACCGCGATCTTCAAGTCGATGATCAGCGTCAAGGGGCGGAACGCGACCGTGATCAGCCCGCACCCGCGCGCGCGGCGCTGCATCGGCGAGACGGCCGAGGTGCTGCGCCGCGCCATCGAGCGCGCCGGCGGCCCGCCCGACCTGGTGCTCTCGCTGTCGAATCCGACGCTGGATTCGACCGGCGCGCTGATGCGCCACAAGAAGACCGCGATGATCCTCGCGACCGGCGGCCCCGGGCTCGTGCACGCCGCCTACAGCGCCGGCAAGCCCGCGTACGGCGTCGGTCCGGGCAACGTGCCGGTCTACGTCGACCGCTCGGCGGACGTCGCCGAGGCGGCGCGCTGGATCACCGCGTCGCAGAGCTTCGACAACGCGACGCTGTGCTGCTCCGAGCAGGCGCTGGTGCTCGACCGGCCCATCGCCGACCGCATGCTCGACGAGATGCAGCGGCGCGGCGCGTACCTCTGCAGCGAAGAGGAGTGCGACAAGCTCGCGCGCGCGTGCACCGTGAAGGGGCACATGAACGCCGACGTGGTCGGGCTCGACCCCTGGCGGGTGGCCGAGCTCGCGGGCTTCTCGGTGCCGCGCAACACCAGCGTGCTGCTCGCCCCCCAAGGCGGCACCGCGCCCGAGTGGCCGCTCGCGATCGAGATCCTGTGCCCGCTGCTGTCGGTGCACGTCGTCGAGGATTGGGAGCAGGGGTGCGAGGTCTCGCTCGCGACCCTGCGCTACGAGGGGCTGGGGCACACGATCGGGATCTGGGCCAAGGACGAGACCGTCCTCAACGCCTGGTTCCTCGAGAAGCCGGCCAACCGCATCGTGGTCAACGGCCCGACGTCCCAGGGCGCGGTGGGGTACTCGACCAACCTGATGCCGTCGATGAGCCTCGGCTGCGGGCCGCAGGCGGGGAACATCACCTCCGACAACATCACCGCCAAGCACCTGATCAACATCAAGCGCGTCGCCTTCCGGCGCAGCGACTGGGAGGCGATCGACGCGCGCGATCACGAGCGCGCCGGCCGCCTGACCGGCGATCCCGCGCCGCGCGGCTCGGGCCTGCCGGGCGACCCGGCGCTGGGCGGTGCAGCGGGCGCGGCCGGAGCCGGCGCGGGGCGCGCCTCGACGGCCGGGTTGCCGCGCCAGTTGCTGGCCGGAGCGGAGGCCGACGTGGCGGCGCGCCCGGCG
>JBCCGI010000006.1:0-181793 GCA_039029355.1 Planctomycetota bacterium | reverse complement strand
GCGTCGGGGCCAGCGAGGGCGAATCCCAGGCGTCGAGCGCCGAGGAGGGCGACGTGCGGGCCGCGCTCGACTTACTCGAGCGCGAGCACCCCGGCGCCGAGCTCTGGGCCGGCGGCTTCTCCTTCGGCTCTCGCGCCTCCGGGCGGGTCGCGCTCGAAGATACACGCATCGCGCGCCTCGTCCTGATCGCGCCGCCGGTCGACATCTACGACTGCGGCTTCCTGGCCGAGCTGCGGCGGCCTACGCTCGCGCTCTTCGGCGAGCGCGACGAGTTCGGCACCCTGGCCTCGCTCCGCCGACTCCACCCCGACGTCCCACCGAGCCTCGACGCCCGCGAGATCGCCGACGCCGACCACTTCTTCCGCGGGCACACGCCGCTCGTCGAAGCGGCCGTGCTCGACTTCGCCCAAGACCAGCTTTCGGCGCCAACCATGAGCCCCTGCGACGACTACCCGACCGAAATGGCTCCGGCCATCCGCCGCGTGATGATGCCGCGCGACACCAACGCCTTCGGCACGATCTTCGGCGGCGTGATCCTGTCCGAGATCGACCTCGCGGCCGCCGTCGAAGCCCACAAGCATCACGACGGCCCGCTGGTCACGATCGCGATGGACAAGATCGAGTTCCACAAGCCGGTCTACACGGGCGATCTTGTGACCTGCTTCACCGAGACGCAGCGCATCGGCACGACCTCGATCACCGTGCGCGTGTGCGTCTGGGCCGAACGCCGCTTCGGCGGCGACGACGGGACGCGCACGCAGGTCACCGAGGCACAGGTGACGATGGTCGCGGTGGATCAGAGCGGGAACAAGGTGCCGGTGTCGCGGCGGAAGTAGCCGGCACACGCGAGGCTAGCCGCAAGGTGGAGCCCGGTGGCAGCTCGGGCAAGGTTCGACCCGGCGTCGATCGCCGACGGGTCCGATCGCTTCCGCGGGCAGCCCGCTAGCCCAACACCCGGCGCGCCGCCACCCCGGGATCCTCGGCGTCGGTGAGCTCGCCGAAGACCTGCTCCAGCGTGCCCTCGCTCGAGCGCGCGCGCAGCTCATCGAGCGAGCCGGCGGCGACCAGCTCGCCGCGCTGGATCACCGCGATGCGGTCGCACACGCGCTCGACGACGTCGAGCAGGTGCGAGGTGTAGAGCACCGCTCCGCCGCGGTCGGCCCACGCGCGCAGGATGGCCTTGGTGGCGGCGGCGGTCGGGGCGTCGAGGCCGGACAGCGGCTCGTCGAGGATCAGGAGCGGCGGGCGGGGGAGGATCGCGCAGGCGAGCGCGGTCTTCTGGCGCATGCCGCGCGAGAAGCCGCCGACCGGGTCGTCGGCGCGCGGGCCGAGGTCGAGCGACTCGAGCAGGCGCAGGGCTTCGGTCTCCAGCCCGCTGTCGTCCATGCCGTGCAGGCGGCCGACGAGCAGCAGGTGTTGGCGCGGCGACAGGTTGGCGTAGAGCGGCGCGCCGTCGGGCACGAAGCTGAAGCTGCGGCGGGCCTCGACCGGGTTCGCGGCCAGGTCCTTGCCGTCGACGGTCACGCGGCCTTCGGTCGGCGTCAACAGGCCGGTGAGGATACGGAGCGCGGTGGTCTTGCCGGCTCCGTTCGGGCCGATGAGGCCGAGGACCTCGCCCGCGCGGACCTCGAGCGCGAAGTCGTTCAGCGCGACGACGTCGCCGAAGCGTTGCGTCACGCCTTCGACGGCGGCGATGGGGGATCCGGGTTCGGGCATGTCGATCTGCGGAGGGCGACCGCGCCGCGGCCCGCCCTCCGCCGCAGCGGTGCTACGAGATGGCGGCCACGCCGGCCTCGGCGACGGCGTGGTCGTTCTCGACCGTGCTGCCGGACACGCCGATGGCGCCGATGACCTCGTCGCCCGCGCGGATCGGGATGCCGCCGGGGAAGCTGATCAGCCCGCCGTTGGAGTGCTCGATGTTGAAGAGCGGTCCGCCGGGCTGCGACAGCGCTCCGATGTCGCCGGTTGGCATGTCGAAGTAGCGCGCGGTCTTGGCCTTCTTGATCGAGATGTCGATCGAGCCGAGCCAGGCCCCGTCCATGCGGGCGAAGGCCTTCAGGTTCCCGCCGGCGTCGACGACGGCGATGTTCATCTTGGTCTCGAGCTCGGCCGACTTTTCCCGGGCGGCGTCCACGGCGGCGCGCGCTTGGCGGATGGTGATGTCGCTCACGTCCTTCTCCTGCAGGGGTCCCCGACAAAGGGGGTGGTGGGAAAGCGGCGCGCGTGCGGGCGCGCCAAAGGGAGCGGGAGGATACCCCGCGGCGCACTTTTTTTGATCCCCTTGAGGAAGTCGCGGCCTCCGCGGCAATTCCCCCCTCGGAACGACCATGACCGCCCCCGAGAGCCTCCCCACCCGCGCCCTGCTGGAACAGAGCGCCTGGCTGCGCCGCCTGGCGCGGCGGCTGGTGGGGGATCCGGGGCGCGCCGAGGACGCGGTCCAGGACACCCTGGTCGCGGCGCTCGACCGCGAGGAGCGGGGCCGCGTGCCCGGGCGCCCATGGCTGGCCACGGTGCTGCGCAATCTGGTCCGCCAGGACCGCCGCGCCGCCGGCCGCCGCGAGGCGCGCGAGCGCTTCCACGCGCCCGGCGAGGACGCGCAGGCGCCCGCCGCGGACGAGATCGCGGCGCGCATCGAGGTGCAGCGCAAGCTGGTGGAGGCGGTGGGCGCGCTCGACGAGCCCTACCGCACCACCGTGGCGCTGCGTTTTCTCGAGGACCTGCCGCCGCGCGAAGTCGCGCGGCGCATGGGCGTTCCGGTGAAGACGGTGCACACCCGCATCGAGCGCGCGCTCGTGCGCCTGCGGGAGCGCCTGGACCGGGCGCACGGTGGGAATCGGGACGCGTGGAGCGCCGCGCTGGTCGAGCTGGGCCGGCGCCCGCTCCGGCTCCCGCCCCTCGATGCGACGAGCGTGGGGATGATCGCGATGGGAACCGGAATGAAGTGGGCCGCAGCCGTGGCAGGAGTGGCGTTGGCGGCGGGATATCTGCTCCACCGGAGCGGGGCGGACGCGGAGGCCTCCCAGGCTCCCGCCGACGAGCCGCAGGTGGCGCGCGTCGAGCTCGCGGCGGACGAGGCAGATCCGCCCGCGGGCGCGCTCGCGGCGACGCCCTTCGCGGAAGCCGAGGCGCGCCGCGAGCTGGCCGCCCCTGCGGCTCCCGAGCCGGCTCCCGTCCCCGAGCCCGCGCCGGTGCGCGAGACGTTCGAGGGCCGCGTGGTCGACGTCTCCGACGATCCGGTGGCGGGCCTCGAGGTGACCTTCGAGCCGGCGAATCCGGACGAGGACACGCTCCCGCCCGAGCAACGCACCGCACGATCCGGCGCCGACGGCCGCTTCCGCCTGCCGGTGCAAGACGAGAGCGGATCGCTGACGGCGCGCGGCCTCGGCCTGGCGACGGTGCACGCCGCGGGCCTGATGCCGGGCCTCCCGCCCGAGCCGCCGGTGGTCGTCGTCGGCCCCGGGCGCCGCTATGCCGGCGTGGTCGTCGACGAGGACGGCCTGCCGATCGCCGGCGCCGAGCTCGGCGTGTTCCTGCCCGACGGCGCGCTGCGGCGCTACCGGCAGGGCCTGCTCGCCGAGGCCTTCCCGGTGACCCGCACCACGAGCGACGCCGACGGCGCGTTCGACCTCGGCTCGATCGGCTTCTTCGCCGGGGCGGAGGTTCACGTCTCCGAGCGCGGCTACCTGCCGCTGCACTACGAGCTCCCCGAGGGAGACGCGCTCGACCTCCGCCTGATGCTGCTTGGCAAGCCTCAGGAGGGCTCGCTCGCGGGCGTCGTGCTCGACGGCTACGGCGAGGCCGTGCCGGGCGCGGTCGTGTCGACGGGGCTGGTGGCGACCGAAACCGACGACGAGGGAGCGTTCCTGCTCGAGCCGGACGCGGTCGAGGGCGACTCGGTGCGCGCGCTCCAGCAGGGCATGCTGCCCGCCGAGCTGTCGCTGGTCGGCCTGTCCGAGGAGGAGCGCGGCTCGATCACGCTGGTGCTCGAGCGGCCCGCCCAGACGATCCGCGGGCGAGTGGTCGACGGCGAGGGCGAGCCGGTGCCCGGTGCGCACGTCTGGTCGTTCGACGTGGAGGACTACGGGAACATGATCCACCGCTGGGGCCAGATCGACCTCTACATGGACGTCGAGATCGAGTCGGTCCTCGCCGGGACCTTCCCCGCCGAGGGCTGCCACACCCGCGCCGACGGGGCCGGCCGCTTCGAGCTGCACGGGCTGCTCGATCGGCACTATGGGCTCTTCGCGCTCGACCTGCGGTCGCTACGGCTCACGCCGCTCACCGACGTCCGCGCCGGTGCGCAAGGCGCCGTCCTCGCGCTGGCGCCCGAGGAGACCCTGACCGTGTCCGGCCGCGTGCTGAGCTACGGCGGCGAGCCGCTTGCGGGCATCGGCGTCACCGCGCAGCGCACGGTCCGGCACGGCGAGCGCAGCGCGCTCCCCAAGGGCGAGGCGACCGTGCGCACCGAGACCGACGCCGAGGGCCGCTTTCACTTCGAGGGCCTGGTGGTGGACGGGACGCTGCTGAGGGCGCGGCCGGCCGAACGCGGTCGCGGCTCGCACCTGCAGCTGGCCGAGGCGCTGGACCCCGAGAACGTCGAGCTGCGCGTGGCGGCGAGCTGCTACCTGCGCGTGCTGCTCGAAACCGACCCCGGCCTCGGCGACTCGTTTGGGCTGCTGAACGAGGAGGGCGAGGCGGTGCTGCTGACCGGAGAGATCGAGGGCCAGTCGCTCTCGGCGGGGCAGATGCCGCTGTCCGGCGGCACGTCGGGCCGCGTGCACGTCGACGAGTCCGCGCGCACGCTCCTGATCTACCGCGGCGGCGTCGAGGTGCACCGCGAGACGGTCCACCTGACGCCCGCCGACGTCAACGAGGTTCGGCTCTAGGCAGATCCGGGTCGACGATCCCGAGCCGCTCGCTCTCGAGGTCGAGGATGCGCGCGGCGAGCGAGGTCTCGGTGGCCTCCTCGCTCGCGTCCTTGAGCGCGCTCTGGCGCGCGTAGGCCTGGAACAGCTCGCGCTTGCCGGAGAGGAGCGCGAGCAGGTGCTCGTCGACCGTGTCGCGGGCGACCAGCCGATGGACCAGCACGCGCTGCGTCTGCCCCATGCGGTGCGCGCGCGCGACCGCCTGGTCCTCGATCGTCGGCTTCAGCTGGGGCTCGAGGAAGATCACGGCCGACGCGGCCTGCAGGTTCAGTCCCGTGCCGCCCGCGGTGATCTGCAGGAGGAGCGCCGCGTGCCCCTCGTGGTCGGTGAAGCGATCGACCAGCTCCATGCGTCCCTCCGGAGACACGGCGCCGCTGATCGTGCCGATCAGCGCGTCGCCGGCGAGCCGTTCGGACAGCGCCTCGAGCACCTCGAGGAAGAAGGTGAAGACCAGCACCTTGCGGCCGGCCTCGCGGTAGCCGGCCAGGAGCTCCTCCAGCCGCGCCAGCTTCGCGGTGACCGCGCCGGGCTCGGCCAGCGTCGTCGCGCGGCGCAGCTCGGCGAAGTTGCGGGCCTCGACGGCCGCGCGGTAGCGACCGGTCTCGGAGGGGCCGAGGTCGACCCACTCGAGCGTCTCCAGGCGCTCGGGGAGCTCGGTCAGCACGTCCTCCTGGTTGCGGCGCAGGTAGACGCCGGCCACGCGCTCGTGAAAGAGCGCCGCGTCGCCTCCGCCGCCGTCGAGCGTCAGGCCGCCGGTCTCCAGGCGCTTCGCCGCGGCCGGTTGCACGAGGCGCACGAGCTGGAGGAACTCCTCGGGGTGGTTCTCCATCGGCGTGCCGGAGAGCAGCGCCGCCCGCCGCACGCGGGCCAGCACGTGCGCCACGGCCTGGGTGCGCTGGGCGTCGGGGTTCTTGATGAAGTGCGCCTCGTCCGCGACGAGGAACTCGAACCGGTCGCCGAGCTGCTCGAGGTAGGGCGTCACGTCGAGGTTGCGGAGCGTCGAGTACGACGTCACCGCGGCGCCGCCTTCGTCGGCCCAGACGATCAGCGAGTCCTCGGCGTCCTCGCCGTGCACGACCTGCACCGGGAACGGCGCGCGCGCCTCGATCTCGCGCGCCCAGTTCCAGATCAGGCCGGCCGGCGCGACGATGAAGAAGGCCGGGCGCGCGGCCGGCCCCTCGCGCGCGACGCGGGCCTCGTTCCAGCAGTGGGTCAGCGCGGCCAGGGCCTCGATGGTCTTGCCGAGCCCCATCTCGTCGCCGAGCAGCGCGCGCTCCTGCGCGAGCAGGTAGCGCGCTCCGAAGGCCTGGTAGCGCCGCAGCGTGACGCCGAGGCTTTCAGCCACCAGCGGCTGGGCCTCGACGCGCTCGGCGATGTCCTCGGGCAGGCCGCCGCGTGCCGAGGGAGCGCGCGCGGCCGGCGTCAGGTCGAGGTCGGCCCACGCGCCGTCGAGGATCGCCTCGACCTCGGGCCAGCGGGTGCGGGCGTGCGCGGAGAGATCGCCCTGGGCACGCTGCCCGCGCTCGTCGGCCAGCGCCTGCTCGGCCTCGGCGAGCGACGGGCCCGGCTCGACGTCGAGCAGCGTCTCGGCCTGGTCCGACCAGCCGCCAAGGGTCTCGGCCACCTGGTCGCGCTGCTGCGGCCGCGCCAGCCAGCCGAGGAAGCCAGCGCGGCGGCCGAGGTCGCCGATCCGCTCGAAGAGGGGCGTCGCTTCGCGCTCCATTCGCTGCGCCAGCGGCTCGACGCGGGCGCGACGATCCGCCTCATGCAGGGCCGCGTCGAGCAGCTCGCGGGCCTCGTCGGAATCGGGCGAGGGGGGCTCGGGAGCGCGACCGCGCTCGCGGGCGGCGACCTGCTGCGCGGCCTCGACGACGCGCGCCGCGGTGGTGTCGCCGATCCCCGGGGCCGCCGCCAGCGCGCCGGTGCCGGCCTGGGCGGCCTCGGCGACGGTGCGCCAGCCGGCGTCGTGCAGGGCTCCCCAGCGCACCCGCGCCACGCCTTCGTCGCGCCGCGACTCGACCGGCAGGTCGTCCAGGCGGCGCTTGGCGGCCCGATCGGCGTAGCCGCGGGCTGCTTCCAGGAGGCCCGCGCGCTGGTTCTGGCGCTGCTCGGCGACGCCGTCGACGCGCTGTCGGAGCCGGCGCAGAACCGCCCTGGCGCGACGCTTCGCGCGCCCGACCGGGCCGAGGCCGTACGCCACCCGTGCGGGGACCAAGACGCCAACGGTGAGGCTGGCGGCCCAGATGGCGACCGTCGCTAGGGCTCCCATAGGCCCAGGAGCCTAGCGCCCGCGCGGCGCGAGGCTAGTGGCCCAAGGAGCGCGAAGAGCCCGTCCGCCCCAGGCGCGACGGGCTCCGCGGGACGCTAGACGTGCTCGATCTGCGCGCCGACCTTCTCGGTCAGCTGGTCGCTGATCTGGGTCAGGCGGGTCTTGGTGATCGCCTTCAGGCCGTCCGCGGCCTTGCCGACCGCCTCAAGCTGGACCGTGGCCGGCTTGATGTTGGCGAGCAGCTTGAGCCAACCGCGCACCTCGGAATCGGTCGAATTGTCGATCGTTCCGCGCACGAAGCGGGTGCGAATCACCAGGTTACGGTGCTCCAACTTCCCCATATGTTCCACAAGAGCCTTCAGCTCCGTGCCGTCGCGGCCGGTGAGCGCTTTGAAGGTCTTCTGGGTCGAGGATTCGAAGCGGAGCGCCACCGTGTCGTAGGCGAGCAACGCGTGCCGGACGAGCGGGTCGTCCAGGTGCGGCGCCTCCGAGAACAGCGACAGCTGAGCCTTCGCGAACCACTTGTTGCAGAGCTCCCGCAAGTTCTCGCTAATTTCCACGAACTCGGGGTGCAACGTGGGGTCCATCGCGCCGTGGACCACGATGCTGTCCAGACGCTCTCCAGCCTTGGAGAGCTCGATCAAGCGTCGGGCGGCGTTCGTGACGACCACGGCCTGCGTCGGATAGCGATCCGGGCGAGTGGTGGGCTGGACGGGCTCGATGAGGATCGACTTGCCGAAGCCTGCGAACTCTTCGGGCCCGCGCACGACGTCGACGAGAACGGTAGAAGCCATAGAAAGGAGGGTGAGAGGGCCCACGAAGGGGGAGGCGTCGGGGATCCGGCGCTCGGGGCCCCAGCTACATAGGCCTGCCATCGTACCACGAAGTGCCAGGGGATTCCTCGGTGGGGGCACGTTCGGGTTCCGTCGGGCGGCGGCGGGGGGGCCGGGCCGCCAGCAGGAGGCACGCGACGGCGGCTGGGGTGCGGATCGGGTGACCGTGCGCGGCGCGGAGCCAGCGCAGCGCGAGCGGCTCGCCAGCGCACGGCGGGAAGGGGGCCAGCGCGAAGTGGAGCAGGCCGAACAGGCCGGCCGCCAGCACGACGTGGGGGAGGGGTGCGGCAAAGGGTCGCAGCATCGCAGACCTAGACCGGAGAATCCGCCGTTGGTGTCGCTCGGGGTTGCTTGACACCCGCTCTCGGCCGCTCCTAGACTGCTGGGCGATTTTAGCGCCCCTGGGCCTCGAAAATACGCCTTCTCGAAGCTCCCACCGCGGTCTGGAAACCCCTCTCTCCAGGCGGGGAACCCACACCGCACCGACGGCTCGGCCGGACCCTCCCGGGGGCTCGGAGACCGCCGGGGGACCGTCGAAGAGCCGACCGGGGCGCGCGCCGTCGACCCCCACTATGTACTTCGACTACCTCAACGTCCTGGTCTTCGCGGCCGTCGGGCTCGTCTTCGTCTTCACGAACATGATCGTTGCGTCGGTCGTGCGGCCGAAGCGGCTGGTCGACGATGGCCTCGAGACCTACGAGTGCGGCGAGGAGACGATCGGTGATGCCTGGGTCAACTTCGACATCCGGTACTACACCGTCGCGCTCGTCTACATCATCTTCGCCGTCGAGATCGCCTTCCTGTTCCCCTGGGCGATCGTGCTGAACGACTCCGTGCTCGGCACGGGCGCGGCGGCGGGCAAGGGCATCGGCGCCTTCGCCCTGGTCGAGGGCGTGCTCTTCATCGTGATCCTGTTCCTCGGCCTCGCCTACGTGTGGGCCAAGGGGGACCTGGATTGGGTGATCGCGTACAGCGCTCCCGCCTACCAGCCGCCGGAGCCGGCGCCCAAACACCACCTGCCCGCCATCCAGGCGCTCGAGAAGGCCGAGGAGCTAGCCTCGGAGGAGTCCGAGGAAGGCAAAGAGGAAGAGGCCGCCTAGCCCAGCCCGTCCGGGCCGGAAGAGTAAGGAAGACACCATGGGGCTGCTCGAGAAGCAATTCGAAGAGAACGTTCTCACCACCAAGGTCGACTGGCTCCTCAACTGGTGCCGGCTGTCGAGTATCTGGCCGATGACCTTCGGCCTCGCGTGCTGCGCCATCGAGATGATGGCGGTCGGGTGCGCGCACCACGACATCGACCGCTTCGGCGCCGGCGCGTTCCGCGCCTCGCCGCGTCAGGCGGACCTGATGATCGTGGCGGGTACGGTCAACTTCAAGATGGCCGAGCGCATCAAGCGCCTCTACGACCAGATGCCGTCGCCCAAGTACGTCATCGCCATGGGCGCCTGCGCGACCGGCGGCGGGCCGTACTACAAGTTCGGCTACACCGTGGTGAAGGGCGTCGACCGGGTGGTGCCGGTGGACGTCTACATCGCCGGCTGCCCGCCGCGGCCGGAGGCCCTGCTCGAGGGGCTGATGAAGCTGCAGGAGAAGATCCAGTCCTCCTCCGTCGTCCGCAAGCCGGCCCGCACCGCCTAGCACGATGGACTTCAAGGCGATCTACGACCACCTGCAGGCGATCGGCGCTCCCGGGCTCGAGGGCTGCGACGAGCCGCGCCCCGCGAACAAAGAGAAGAAGGACAAGGGCCGCGCCGGCGACGCCTACGTCCTGATCGACCCGCAGCTGCTGCCGCAGTTCCTGCACGTGTGTCGCGACGATCCGCGCCTCTCGTTCGAGATGGTGATGGACCTGACCGCGACCGACCCGGGCAAGGACGACGAGAACTTCTGGGTCAACGTGCAGCTGATCTCGGTCAAGCACCGGCACCGGCTCTCCGTCAAGAGCCTGCTGCCGAAGGCCGAGCCCAAGCTGCCCACGTGCACGACGGTGCACCGCTCGTGCCAGTGGCACGAGCGCGAGTGCGCCGAGATGTACGGCATCGAGTTCGACGGTCACCCGGATCCGCGCCACATCCTCCTGCCCGACGACTGGGTCGGGTTCCCGCTCCGCAAGGACTACGAGTTCCCCGAGGAGTACCACGGCATCTCCTGCAAGTAGCGCCATGACGGAGCAAGCTCAGAACCAAGGGACGATGACCCTGACCGAGGGGGAGACCACGGCCTCGGGCGAGCGCGAGTTCATGCTCGACGTGCGCACGACGGACCTCGAGGTCAACATGGGCCCGCAGCACCCGGCGACGCACGGCGTGATGCGGATCCTGATCCGCTGCGACGGCGAGCTCGTGACCGGGGCTCAGCCGCACCTCGGCTACCTGCACCGGTGCGCGGAGAAGATCGGCGAGAACGTCGAGTGGCTCCAGTACCTGCCGTACACCGACCGCTACGACTACTTGGCGGCGATGAACAACAACCTCGGGTACTCGATGGCCGTCGAGGCCCTGATGGATATCGAGATCCCGCGGCGCGCCGAGCTGATCCGCATGATCTGCGCCGAGCTGAACCGCATCGGCTCGCACCTGATCGCGTTCGGCACCTATGGGCTCGACCTGGGCGCCTTCACTCCGTTCCTCTACATGTTCAGGGAGCGGGAGTGGATGATGGCGCTGTTCGAGAAGATCTGCGGCGCACGCCTGACCTACTCGTACATCCGCATCGGCGGGGTCTTCAACGATGCGCCCCCCGGCTGGCTCAGCGAGGTCGAGCGCTTCTGCGACGTCTTCGACGAGAAGTGGCAGGAGTACGTCGACCTCTTGATGATGAACCAGATCTTCATCAAGCGGACGGCGAACGTCGGCGTCATCCCCGAGAAGATGGCCTACGACTTCGGCGCTTCGGGGCCGATGCTGCGCGGCAGCGGCATCGACTTCGACCTGCGGCGCGACATGCCCTATAGCCTGTACGGCGAGGCGGCCGAGGCCGGCGCGTTCGACGTACCGATCGGCAAGGGCGAGATGGGCACGCTCGGCGATAGCTGGGACCGGGTGTACGTCCGGACCATCGAGATGGCCGAGTCGATCAAGATCGTCCGGTGGTGCCTGGATCAGATCCAGCCCGGGCCGGTCATCGCGGACATCCCCAAGACGCTGCGCATTCCGATCGGCGAGGCCTACGTCGGCATCGAGAACCCGCGCGGCGAGCTCGGCCACTACGTCGTGTCCGACGGGGGCAAGATCGCGGTGCGCTGCCGCGTGCGCGGCCCGTCGTTCTGCAACCTCGCGGTCCTCGAGGAGCTGCTCCCCGGCACCTTCCTCGCGGACGCCGTCGCCATCATCGGCTCGACCGACATCGTGATCGGAGAGACGGACCGCTAGCCCATGAGTCTCGCCCTCCTGACAGTCCAGGAGCTCGGATCCGGCACCAACGCCGTCTACGAGCTTCTGAAAGAGGTCAAGCCCGACTTCGTCCCCGCCTGGGCCGTGCCGCTGACGGCCGTCATGTCGAGCGTCGGAATCGCGCTCGCGATCGTGTCGTTGATCGCGATGTTCGGCACCTGGATGGAGCGCAAGGTCTCCGGGCACATCCAGTGCCGGTACGGCCCCATGCGCGTCGGCTGGCACGGTTTCCTGCAGCCGCTGGCGGACGGGATCAAGCTCCTGCTGAAGGAGGACATGATTCCCAAGGGCGCCGACCGCGTGCTGTTCGTGCTGGCGCCGGCGCTGGTGCTCGGCTCGCTGCTGGGCGCGATGGTCGCCTTCCCGATCAGCCACGAGTTCTTCTTCGCCGACCTCGACATCGGCGTGTTCATGGTGCTGGCGCTCGCGTCGACCACGACGATCGGCGTCGTCATGGCGGGCTGGTCGTCGAACTCGAAGTGGTCGCTGTACGGCTCGATGCGGGAGGCGGCCCAGGTGGTCGCCTACGAGATCCCCTTGGGGATCTCGCTGCTCGTGCCGCTGATGGTGTCGGGCAGCCTGAACCTGATCGACGTCAGCGAGGCGCAGTCCGGCTGGTTCGGGATGGGGTGGTTCATCTTCCGCAACCCGTTCATGGTGCCGGCCTTCGTCATCCTGTTCGTGGCGATCCTGGCCGAGACCAAGCGCGCGCCGTTCGACCTGCCCGAGACCGAGTCCGAGCTCGTCTCCGGCTTCCTGACCGAGTACTCCGGCATCCGCTGGTCGTTCTTCTTCATGGAGGAGTACGCGGCGATGTTCCTGTTCTCGGCCATCGCCTCGTTCTACTTCTTCGGCGGGTTCGAGAGCCCGGTGACGCACTTGCTGCCCGACGGCAGCATTGTCCACCAGGTTGCCGCCTTCCTCACGATCACGGTCAAGGCCTTTGCCGGGATCTTCCTGATGATGTGGGTGCGTTGGACCCTGCCGCGCGTGCGCATCGATCAGGTCATGACCATGGGATACAAGTACCTCACCCCCCTGGCGCTCGCCTGCGTGCTCGGGGCTGGTTTCTGGGAGGCCCTGATCGCGCCGCTTTGGCGCGGATGAGCAACCACCGATGACCACCACCGCGGAGTACATCAAGAACGTCGTCAACTCGGTGAAGTCGACCCTGGTGGGGATGAAGATCACCGGGCGCTACCTGCTGCAGAAGCCGATCACGGTGCAGTACCCGGACGAGCGCCTGCCGATCCCGAACCGCTACCGCGGCATCCACTACCTGGAGCAGGAGAAGTGCATCAACTGCCTCGCCTGCGCGCGCGCGTGTCCGATCGACTGCATCGAGATGGATGCGGTGCGGCACGGGAAGGAGCTCGAATGGGTCTCCTTCACGCTCGACTACCAGAAGTGCATGTTCTGCGAGCTGTGCGTCTACCCGTGCCCCAAGGACTGCATCCACATGGGCACCGAGTACGCGTTCGTCAGCTACGACCGCAGCGAGTTCAACCACGACCTCCTCTCCTTCCAGGGCATGGCGCGCGAGGCCAAGGTCCGCATGGTCGAGGCCGAGAAGAAGAAGAAGGCCAAGGAGGAGGCCAAGAAGGCCAAGGAGCTCGCCGAGGCGGCCGCGAAGGCGGCTGAGGAGGGCGAGGAGGCCGCGGCCAAGGCCAAGAAGGACGCGGAGGACGAGGCCGCCGGCGACGGGAAGGACGGTTCGGACGGATGAGCGAAGTCCTCCTGCAGCGCTCCTTCTACGGAGCGATGGCGCTGCTCGCCCTCGCCGCGCTCGGCGGCGGGCTCGTGACCGGCGGCGCCGAAGGCCTTGCCTTTGCGCTCTTCGCCACGCTGACCCTTGGCGGCGGCGTGGTGTGCATCTGGGAGCGCTCGGTCGTCCGCAGCGCCTTCTCGCTGATGGCCACCTTCATGGGCATCGCCGGGCTCTTCATCCTGCTGGAGTCCGACTACCTCGCGATGGCGCAGATCCTGATCTACGTCGGCGGCATCCTGGTGCTGATCCTGTTCGGCGTCATGCTGACGCCGCCGGATCTGAGCGAGCGGCAGCTGCCGCGGGTCGGCGCTGGCTTCCTGATCATCGGGGCCGGGACCGCGTGGATTTCGCTGCGCGTCGCCAGCACCGTGAATTGGGCCGTGCAGGGCGCGCCCAACGATGGCGCCGCCGACGGCGTATCGAACGCAAAGAACATCGGCGTCGGCTTCCTCGACGCGAACGGCTACGTCATTCCCTTCGAGCTGGCCGCGGTGGTGCTGACCGTCGCTCTGGTCGCCTCGGTCTACATCGCGCGCCGCAAGCGCACCGATCTCGAGGCCAGCCCGGCCGGGGAGCTTGAAGCGTGACCCAGTCCCACGTTCCTGGAGGGATTAGCTGATGGGCCTCGGCGCCTATGTTGCCGTGTCGGCGGCGCTGTTCGGGCTCGGGATCATCTGCATCCTGGTGCGCCGCAACGTGCTGTACGTCCTGATGGGGATCGAGATGATCCTCAACGCGGCGAACATCAACTTCGTCGCCTTCAACCGCTTTGGCGACAACGGCCTCGACGGCCGCATGTTCGCGATCTTCACGATCATCCTCGCGGCCGCGGAGGCCGCCGTCGCGCTGGCGATCGTGCTGAACATCTTCCACCTCTTCAACTCGATCAAGCCGAGCGAAGCGGACCTGCTGAGGGAGTAGATGGCCTTTCTAGAGTTCAACGCGGGCTTCGACTACGGGCTGCTGCTCGCGGTCCCGTTCATCCCGCTCTTCGGCTACGCGCTCCAGATCGCGTTCCGCAAGAAGCTGCCCTTCGGCGACAAGATCCTGACCGGCGGCATGGGCATCGTGATGGCGATCACGGTGTACATGGCCTTCAAGGCGATCTTCCACCACGGAGACGAGCCGTTCTTCCACGAGTCGGCGCGCGAGGGCCACTTCTTCAAGTGGTTCTACACCGTGATGGAGTGGGACGACCCGAAGAACGTGGCGGCGGGCATCCTGTACGACCCGCTCGGCGCGGTGCTGCTCGCCGTCGTAGGCATCGTGTCCTTCTGCGTGCACCTCTACTCACAGGGGTACATGCACGGCGACAAGCGCTACAACATCTTCTTCGCGAACATCAGCCTGTTCACGTTCGCGATGCTGTCGCTGGTCCTGTCGGACAACATCCTCTTCTTCTTCATCTTCTGGGAGATCATGGGGCTGATGAGCTACCTGCTCATCGGGCACTTCTCCCACGACCCGGACAACGTCTACTTCCACCGGTGGGCGACCTGGGCCTCGAAGAAGGCCTTCCTCACCACGCGCGTCGGCGACGTCTGCCTGCTGATCGGCATGCTGATGTTCTTCGGCTGGACCGACCCCGAGCTCGGCCGGGCGTGCAACTCGTTCCGCTTCACCGATCTCTGGGCGCACTCCCAGGCCGTGGTCGAGGCGAACAACGGCCAGTTCCCGGTCTGGATGACCGTGGCCGGCCTCTTCACCTTCGGCGGCACGGTCGGCAAGAGCGCGCAGTTCCCGCTGCACATCTGGCTGCCGGACGCGATGGCCGGTCCGACGCCCGTCAGCGCGATGATCCACGCGGCCACGATGGTCGCGGCCGGCGTGTTCCTGCTGGGGCGGATGTTCCCGCTGTTCTCGCCCGAGGTGCTGACGGTCGTCACGATCATCGGCGCCACCACCGCGCTGTTCGCCGCAACGATCGGCATGACCGCGTGGGACCTAAAGGCCGTGCTCGCGTGGTCCACCATCTCGCAGCTCGGCTTCATGGTGGCCGCGGTCGGCCTGGGCGGCGTCGTAGCGGGCATGTTCCACATGACCACGCACGCCTTCTTCAAGGCCTGCCTGTTCCTGTCGGCCGGCTCGGTGATCCACGCCTGCCACCACGAGCAGGACATGCACAAGATGGGCGGGCTGCGAAAACACCTGCCGATCACCTTCTGGTGCATGACGATCTGCACTCTGGCGATTGCCGGTGTGCCGTTCTTCTCGGGTTTCTACTCGAAGGACATGATCCTGCTCGCCGGCTGGGAGGGGATCCTGGGCAGCCAGTTCGACGGCTGGAAGCTCTACGCGACCCTCGCCCTGTCGCTGGCGGCGATCCTGACCGCCTTCTACATGTTCCGCATGGTCTTCCTGACCTTCTTCGGGGAGTACCGCGGCGACGTGTCAGAGGGGCACGGCCACGGTCACGACGACCATGGTCACGGTCATGACGATCATCACGACCACCACGAGGTCGAGCACGCCGAGGACGGCGGCATCGCCCACGGCCACCCGGGCCCGGTCCCGGTCGAGGTGCCGTGGAAGATGGCGACCGCGCTCTGCATCCTGGCCTTCCTCGGGATGTTCAGCGGTGACTTCTGGCTGCTCGACCTGCAGTTCTGGAACATCTACCACCCGCATGCGTGGTTCGAGCACATGGCCACGCTCGACACGCTGTATCCGAACGTCAGCGGGTGGTTGGGCGAGCGCTTCCCCGAGCCGGACGCCCACACGGCCCACGTGGCGCACAACTACGCCTTCTTCGGGTCGGTGTTCCTGATCGCCCCGCTCGGGATCTTCCTCGCCTACTTCCTCTACGTGAGGCGGCGCGACCTGCCCGCGAAGATCACCGGCGCGCTCGGCATCGTCTACGAGACCGTGCGCGACAAGTACTACATCGACCAGGTGATCAACGCGACCGTGATCAAGCCGAGCGTCGCCTTCGGGCGGCTGCTCAAGCTCATCGACGAGCGTCTGGTGGACGGCCTCGTCCTGCTCGTCGGCGCGATCAACAAGCAGCTGGGCGTCGTCTCGGCCGCCTTTGACCGGATCGTCGTCGACGGTCTGGTGAACTTCGTCGGCCTGGTCTCGCAGACCTTCGGTGCCGTCTCCCGTCTCCTGCAAACCGGACGAGTGCAGCAGTACGCTGCATTCGCGGTCGGCGGCGCGCTCCTCACCGCGGCCTGGCTGATCCTGAGCTGATCTCCCCCCTTCCTCTCCATGCAAGACCACATCCTGTCCTGGATCATCTTCCTCCCGCTGATCGGGATGACGGCGATCCTCTGCGTGCCGAAGACGAACGTCTCGCTGATCAAGACGCTCAGCCTGGTGTTCACGGGGATCCCGCTCGTCCTGGCGACCTGGCTCTACTTCGGGTTGTTTGACAAGACGACCGGAGAGATCCAGCAGGTCGGCTACACGAACATCCCGTGGATCAAGATGATCAGCGCCAACTACCACGTTGGCGTCGACGGCTTGAGCCTCGCGCTGGTGTGGCTGACGACGCTGCTGCTCTTCCTGGCTGTGCCGGCGAGCTTCGGCATCGAGAAGTCGCAGAAGGCCTACTACGTGCTGCTGCTGATGCTCGAGGTCGGCATCCTCGGCGTCTTCTGCTCGCTGGACTACTTCCTGTTCTACGTGTTCTGGGAGATCATGCTCCTGCCGATGTACTTCCTCATCGGCATCTGGGGCGGTCCGCGTCGCGAGTACGCGGCGATCAAGTTCTTCCTCTACACGCTCGCCGGCTCGGTGCTGATGCTGGTGGCGGTGATCGCGCTGCGCCTCGACATGGGGAACATCGCGGGGGTCACCGATCCCTTCTCGATGCTCGAGATGGCGCGCCAGGCCCGCGAGGGCAACCTGACCGGCGCCAGCCTGCCCGGCGGCGGAGGGCTGCTGGGGATGAAGTTCTCGACCTGGGTCTTCTGGTTCCTGTTCGTCGGCTTTGCGATCAAGGTGCCGGTGTTCCCGTTCCACACCTGGCTGCCGGACGCGCACGTTCAGGCGCCCACGCCGATCTCGGTCATCCTGGCCGGCATCCTGCTCAAGCTCGGCGGCTACGGCATGCTGCGCGGTTGCTTCCCGGTGGTCCCGGACGCGTTCAACCACTTCGCCTATGCGCTCGCGGTGCTCGGCGTGATCTCGATCGTCTACGGCGCGTTCGTCGCGCTGGGGCAGACCGACTTCAAGCGGATGGTCGCCTACAGCTCGGTCAGCCACATGGGCTACGTGCTGCTCGGCATGGCGGCGCTCACCACCTGGGGCATGAGCGGCGCCGCGCTGCAGATGTTCAACCACGGAACGAGCTCGGCCGCGCTCTTCCTCATCGTCGGCGTGATCTACGACCGGGCGCACCACCGTGACCTGAACGGCTTCGGCGGTCTGTCGCAGGTGATGCCGCGCTACTGGGGCCTGACGACGCTCGGCTTCTTCGCGGCGCTCGGTCTGCCAGGCCTCGCGGGTTTCGTGTCCGAGGCGGTGACGCTCGTCGGCGCGTACACGGCGGCGGACCACCGCTTCAAACTGCTCGTGCTGATCTCGACGCTCGGCATCGTGATCACCGCGGCGTTCCTCCTGTGGGCGATGCAGCGGGTGTTCCTGGGGAGCCTGAACGAGAAGTACAAGGACTACTCGGACATCAACGCGCGCGAGATCTTCTGCCAGGCTCCGCTGCTCGCGCTGTGCATCATCCTCGGCATCTTCCCGTTCTACCTGCTGGACTACATGGAAGCCTCGATCGAGCTGCTGGTGAAGCAGCTGGGCGGCTAACGAGAGGCACGACGTGAACCCCTATCTCTCCCAGCTCGGCCACATCGGCCCCGAGGTCGTCCTGACGGTCCTCTCGCTCCTCGTCCTGGTCTGGGACCTGGTGACGAAGGGCCGCGACTCGCGGAAGATCGGCTACCTGACGCTGGGAGGGCTGGCCGTCACCGGTTGGTTCCTGATCCAGCAGTGGAACGACCTTGGAGCGAGCGGTGGCGCGCTGGAAGAGCCGGTGTTCGCGATGGTCACGGTCGACCGGTTCGGCACGTTCTTCAAGCTCTTCACCGTCGGCTCGCTTGCGGTGGTGGTGCTGTTCGTGCTCGCCGACCGGACCGAGCGCAAGCACGACATCGGCGAGTACTTCTTCCTGCTGATCGGCGCCGCCGTGGGCATCTTCTTCATGGTCAGCACGAACAACCTGCTGTTGCTCATGCTTGGCCTCGAGCTGCTCTCGCTCGCGTCGTACTCGCTGGCCGGCTTCCACAAGAGCGAGAAGCGCTCGGCCGAGGCGGCGATGAAGTACGTGATCTTCGGCGGGCTGTCGGCGGGCATCATGCTGTACGGCATCAGCCTGCTGTACGGGTTGACCGGCACGATCGACCTGAACCTGATGGGGACCGGCGGTCCCGAGGGCTACCCCGTCGGCCTCGCGTCGCAGTTCGCGACCAGCCCGGTGCCCGTGGCCGTCGCCGTGGTGCTCGTGTTCGCGGGCTTCGCCTACAAGGTGTCGATCGTCCCGTTCCACTTCTGGACGCCGGACGTGTACGAGGGCGCGCCGACGCCGGTCACGACGTTCCTGGCCGTTGCGTCGAAGGCCGCCGGCTTCGCGGTGATGCTGCGCTTCGTGGGTGCGCTGTTCATGGTCGAGGGCGTGGCGGACACCGTCGCCGACTACTCCGACCGCATCGGGGCGCTGCTGGCCATCCTCGCGGCCGTCACGATGACGCTCGGCAACCTCTCGGCGCTGCGGCAGGCGAGCCTCAAGCGGATGCTGGCCTACTCGTCGATCGCGCACGCGGGGTACGTGCTCCTCGGCCTCGCCTGCATGACGGCGTCGGGCTTCGAGGCGGCGATGTTCTATCTCGCGGCCTACTACTTCATGAACCTCGGGGCGTTCGGCTTCCTGCTCTACTTCCAGGGCGTGACCGGCACCGAGGACATCGACGGCCTCAAGGGCATGGGCTGGAAGACTCCGGTCGTGAGCATCGCGATGGTCGCGTTCCTCGTCAGCCTGACCGGCCTGCCGCCGACCATCGGCTTCTTCGGCAAGTACCTGCTGTTCGTCGAGGGCGTCGACGCGGGCCTCGGCTGGCTCGTCATCGTCGCCGCGCTGAACAGCGTGGTCAGCCTCTTCTACTACTTCCGCGTGGCCAAGGCGCTGTTCCTGGCGTCGCCCGCGGACGAGGCGCCTCGCGCCCAGCCGGGCTTCGCCGGGCTGCTTGCCGTGCTGGCCGTGCTCACGGTTGTGGGGGGCGTGTACAACGAGCCGCTCCAGAACTGGAGCCGTTCGGGCCAGGAGAGCCTCGGTCTCGAGCAAAGCTCGGACAACTAGCATCCACAGCCGGGCTTCCGTTGCTCCGGCATCGCGTGACCTGAACCGCTGCCGGAGGACCGCCCGTGCATCGCACCTTCCTGCCCGCCCTCCTCGTCCTTCCACTGGTCGGGGCCTGCTCCGGCTCCGAAGAGAGCTCGACCCCGGACGACGCCTATGCGGCTTCCGACTCCCAGCCCGCGGCTCCGTCCGAGGCCCAGCCCGCGCCTTCGGAGATCGCGAGCGGCGCCACGCCGGAGCCGAGCGCGGCCGACCCGGGCACGGGCACTCCGCCCGCGGCCAAGGACGTCGAGCACGACTTCACCCCCGGCGGCCCGATCGCCGACGCCGACCTCGGCAGCTACTACGTCGAGATGCAGTGCGCCATCGACGGCGCGGATGCGGGCACGATGACCTTCGAGCTCTGGCCGCAGCACGCGCCGGTGACGGTGCGCAACTTCCTGCGCTACTGTGCCGAGGGCTTCTACGACGGCCTGACCTTCCACCGGGTCATGCGCGACTTCATGATCCAGGGCGGCGATCCCCAGGGCACCGGCGCGGGCGCGGGCACCTACGGCAACATCGTCGACGAGTTCTCCGACGACCCCGACCGCGGTCACCACTACGGCGTGATCTCGATGGCGCACTCGCCGATGCCGAACTCCGCTTCGTCGCAGTTCTTCGTGTGCAACGCCGAGACGGCTAACGTCTGGGGGCTCGACGGCGGTTACGCGTCCTTCGGTCGCCTGGCGGGCGGTGTGGCTGCGCTCGAGGCGCTGTCGGACGTGCCGGTCACGCGCTCGCCGCGCGGCGAGCCGTCGCAGCCGACCAAGAAGGTGACGATCTCCTCGACCCGCGTTGTGAAGGGCGAGCCGGAGCGGACCGAGACGATCGAGCGCCCCAAGAAGCAGCTCGACCTGGGCGGCGAGCCCGAGATGGTCTCGATCCAGCACGTGCTGATTTCGTTCGACGGTGTCCCGCGCACCGGCGCGACGCGTACGCGCGAGGAGGCCGAGGCGCTCGCCGCGTCGATCCTCGAGCAGGCCAAGGGAGGCGCCGACTTCAAGGCGCTCGTCCTGGAGCACTCCGACGACCCGTTCGACGAGAGCGATCCGACGCCCGGCGTCTACAAGTTGACCAACCACGGCGTGCTCGACGAGGCCGGCGAGCGCGCGATGTTTGAGGCCAACTCCGAGCTGGTGAAGCTCCAGCAGGAGCTCATCGCGCAGCAGCGCGCCGGCACCCTCTCGCAGGAGGAGGCGCAGGCGAAGATGAGGGAGGGCCAGGCCGACGTGATGCTACGCCTCGACGGCAAGATGTCGGCCCCGCGCGACGGCATGGCGCCCGCGTTTGGCGACGTCGGATTCGCGCTCGAGGTCGGCGAGGTGGGGATGACCACCTTCGATCCGCAAAAGAGCCCGTTCGGCTGGCACGTGATCAAGCGCTTGGAGTAGCCACGTGAGTCGAGTCTCCCGCAAGCTGGCCTTCCTCCCACTCCTCGCCGTCCCCGCGTTCTTCTCCGCGAGCTGCCAGATGGACCCCGCGCCGCCCTCCTCCGAGGCCGAGTCCGCTCAGGTCTTGATCGGCGGCGTACGCTGGTACGTCGACTACGAGGCGGCCCAAGAGGTCGCGCGGCGCGAGCAGAAGGCGCTTTGGGTGCACTTCGGCGAGAACCCGGGGTGAGCGGGCTGTCGTAGCTTCGCGAGCGGTCCGCTCAGCGATCCACGCGTCATCGAGGCGGCCGAGGGCTTCGTCCCGATCTTCGTCGACACCCTCGACCGCAGCCAACCCTACGAGCACTTCGGCGAGTCGTACGGCAGCTATCCGGTGCTCCGCGTTCACGATCACGACGAGGGCGACCTCGCGGGCCGCCTCGACGGCAACGCCGTGCGGGGCGAGATTCCGACCGCCGAGGTGCTGCTGCAGCTCGCCGCCGGTCGGAAGGCCTTCGGGGGCTGAACCGCCTACGCGCGCTGCGGTCGCTACGAAAACGGGGGCGAGCCCCTCGTGCGAGGCTCGCCCCCTGGGCTGGTCGGCCGGAGCCGTTCAGCCGAAGCGTAGGTCCTTGCGGGCTACGAGCGGCTCGATGAGCAGGCCGGTGGGCTGCAAGCGGGCGTGCTCCGGCGGTCTGGGAAGCGCGTCCCCTTCGCTTCCGTTGCGGAGCAGCTCGTCCTCCGGAAGCTCGTAGTAGCTCCATCCCGCGGCGGTCATGACGTCTGCGTCGATGCGGAACCCGGTCGGTTCTACCGGCGCGGTCACGGCGACGTGGAGGTTCGGGCCGACCGGCACACGCTCGTGCGGATGGCGGAAGTCCGGATGCGAGGTGCCGGTCGCACGCACGATCCAGCGATGCGAATGGAAGTGCGGATGGGCGAAGTGGTGCACCGCGATACCGGCTTCCGAGAGGTGGGAGACACCGCCTACGAAGTCCGCCGCATCGTAGCTTGCGCCGTTGTGGGCGGCGGCGGGCTGTGAGAGGCCGCCGACGAGCGCCAGCGACGAGGTGAAGTAGATAAGGAGTCGGGTAAACGAGAGGAGGTAGTAGAAGAGGGTCTTCATGGGGTGTCTCCTTGTGTTGGCGCCCTAGTGGGCGCAGCAGCCGGCGGCCCGGCAGAGCTTGACCTGGTAAGTGCAGTCGTCCTTCACAACGCAAGCCTCGACGACCTCGAAGCCCTCTTTGCATAGCTGCTCGATCTTGAGGCACGCCGCCTTGAAGCAGTTCTCTACGACGACGAGCTCGTTCGCGTGCTGGGTTTGATGGCTCATGACTCTGGGTCCCTTTCTGTTGGTGGATCTCTTTCTAAAGTCGGCGCGTGCTCGCGCCTTCCTCCCTTGCAGGACGCGACGCGGCGAAGAAAGCGCGCGTCGCGTCGTGGTTCCGACAAGAAAGCGAGCGCTGGAAACGCAAGCGGGGCGAGCCCTCGCAAGGAGAGCTCGCCCCGGTTGTTCACGCGCCCGATCGTGCGGTGTCGGCGCTATTCGATGTGCAGCTCGATGCTCCGGTAGTGCTCGATGAGCGCCATGTCGGGTACCTGACGGCTCATCGGCTCGGGGTAGGACGGTGCTAGCAGCGGCGTCGCCTCGGGGGCCTGCTTCTCATCGTCGTTGCGGCGGGCGGGTACGGCATGGTGCCGGAGCTCGGCGTGCTCCATCGTCTGCTCGTGAAGCTCGATTCTGCGGTTGTAGGCGTGCCTGCCCGTTTTGCGGGGTGCGTTCACGACCCCCGGTGGCACCTTCCAGTGCGGAGTGGGAGCGATGTCGGGAAGGGAGACCTGTACTTGGTCGTGCTCGAGGTGCGCCGGCAGGTCGCCTCGTACGGGCGTGGTGAGGCTTACGAGGACGATGACCGGTGCGAGCAGGCAGATCCAGAGGCTGACGTTGTTGGCGAACTCACTGATCGCGGTTCTCATGGCAGGTCTCCTGATGGTTTCCTTAGGTGGCGGGGCAGTCTTCGCGGCAGAGGTTGACGTGGAAGGCGCGGCGGTCTTGAAGAGACTGGGCCTCTTCAATCTCGAAGCCTTGCTTGCAGAGACGCTCGATCTCTCGGCAGGTCCCCTCGAAGGAAGCCTTGATGACCACGGCGCGCTCGGCTTGATCCCTGTCGTTTCTCATCGGTGCAGTACCCCTATCGGCTGGGTTGGAGCGGCGGCCTGTTCCGCCGTCCATCGGCATCAGGACCCCGTACTGCCGAGAAGCGCCGAACGGCCCGCGACAATCGGCGCGGCGTGACCGGCCGTCGCGTGCCGCGATTTCTGCTGCACGTGACGAAGAGAACCATGCACAACGGGGGAACGCGATCGCGAAGAGCCGCCGACGCACGATTGCAAGAAACCTCACGAGGCGCCCGAGGACGCGGCTTTCCGCGCACTTGACGCCCTTCTAGTGCGCCGATCGCTTTCGTAGCATCGTTATATAGAGGCGAGGCGCCGAGCCGTCCTTTCGGCGCTCAGGTTCGACCTTGCGGTTCTTCCGGAGGCCCGTGTGTCCTTGGCACGGGTGTGAGCGAGCGGCGCTCCCCGGAGGGGCCGGTCCCGATAGGGAATGCCGCGAGCTCACGCCATGCCCAAGAAGCGATATGACCTCGGAGCAACGAAGGCAGAGGAGATCCTCGCAAGAGCTGCGATCGACTACTGCAACGGCCGCGGGCTCGTCGGACAGGAAGAGGCGGCACACGCCCATATCTGCCGGCGGCTTCTCGACCGCTCCGGGCTCCCGAAGGCTCCTCTACGCAACGACGAGCTGGCTCCCCACGCGACCCGCATCCTGGAATCGGAGCCGTGGCGCGAGCCCTCGTCCAGCACCGACAACGCCGCGGCTGCGGCCCGACTTCTTGGGGTTCCCAATTCCGCCGAGTACGACGACGCGGCCCTCCAGCGGGCTGAAGATGCGATCGAGCGGCTCGCGGAGAAGCTCCGAAACGCCCTCTACGGCGGTCCGGAGCCCGGAGCTGCTGCCCTTCGCGCCTTCATCGAGGAACTGCGTGATGGGCGCTGACCAAGCGGTTTCCCTGTCTGCAAAGGCGAACTCTGAAGCTCGCAATGGCGCGCGCATAGTCCCGACTTGCGCCTGTCTGTGAGGAGGAGAATCGAGCGCACGCTCGCCTCCTCCTGACCCTATCCCGAGCTTCGAATTCGCCATACAATTGCTTACAGCCCAGGGAGACCAATATGCCCACGGATCAGCCTCGTCGCCGCCTTGAGACCAACGTCGAGTTGAACGGACGCCACGACTCCGAGCCCACGTCGGATCGCAACGGCGAGTCACCGCCCGCGGATGCCGACGAGCGCGCCCGCATCCTCTTTCGCGCCGTGCGTGAGCGCCTCATCGCGTCGCGTCGCCGAGAAGCGCTGGACAAGGCGTACGCAGAGCTCGCTCCCGAGCGCGTAGACGCCGAAGACGCCTGATTCTCTGCGCCGTTCTCGCATTCCCGCATTTGGGCGGGCGCTGTCCAGCCAGGGGCTGAATCCTCTCTTTGATAGCGAAAGCGGCGCTTTGATTCGCAAGTTCTAGCATCGCGGCACAACTCCGCCTGCTTCGATGAGGCGGGCACGCAGGCTCTCGGGCTTTCCTTCCAAAAAGGACGTCCAGTCTCGTTGAGGACTAACGCCTGTCACTTGGAGGAATCATGTCCGCGCAGATCCTAGACATCTTGGGTCGGGCCGTTGTGAGAACCTGCCTCGACCACGGTGTTGAACTGAACCGAGGCGAGGATGAAGACGTCCTGACGGAGGTGCACACGAGGCTTCGATGGGCCTTCTATCCCTTCCGCCTCTTTCACGAGGGCGAGCTCGACGGCGACGCGCTGGAGTGGATGGCATGCCGTGTCGCCCACCGCGTGCTGTTCGACTACGGCCTCGTGCAGCAGCCGGCGCAAGCCTCGGATGCACCGATGCACCCGCTGGCGGCCCAACTCGTGCGCACGACGCTCTTTCATAAGAAGTTCTCGCGCGAGGAGTTCGCCGAGGCCGAGCAGGCGGCGCTGGCCGACATCGGCCACTTCCTCCTCGCGCTGGAGGCCGGCGTCGTGACCGAGGAGACCGTGATGCTGGTGGCACAGCGCGCCACCTGGCGGCACATGAAGGCCACGCAGCGCGAGCGCGACGACGAGACGCTCCTGGGCGGAGTCGAACACTTCGGCGTCGACTCGCAGGTGGTCGAGGAGGCGACGGTCGAGCTGGCCGGCGACGGCACCGGCGACAGCATGGACTTCATCGCCGGCATGGTCCTGCAGGCCATCGACGTGCTCGCCGCGCCGAGCGCACAGCATCCCCGGGGTCGTAGGAAGCTGGCCCTCCAGTGCCACGCCTACCTCGTCGGCGAGCTGGACGATGAGCTCACCGCGAAGGCCGTCAAGGCGCTCCGCGAAGCGATCTACGAGGCCTGCGAGCGCCGGCTCGCGGCGCTCGAGCCCGACGAGGTCGAGGCGTGCCTCCTTCGCGGAGTCGCCGAGTACCTGAGGGAGAGCGCGAAGAAGGGCAGCACTACCGCACGCGGCTTCCTCGAGCACGTCCGCAGCCACCTGGTTCTCCACGGGCCGGACGGCCCGGGCGTGACCTAGGTTGGCGGAAAGGCGACGCGGGGCCTCGGCCAGGTCGGCGAGGCCCCGCAACGAGGAGCTCTAGGAGTACCAGAGGCGGAGGATGGTCCGCACCCGGGCCAGGACTTGGTGTCGGCCTCCGACGACGCTCAGCACGCCGCAGCTCAAGAGGATGGCGACCGTATGTCCCTTGTCCCAGAGCACGGTTACTACGACGACCGTGCCGACGACGCCGAAGAGCATCAGGGTGAGGAACAAGACGAGGATGTAGGTCGCGTTGGTCTCCTGGTGCTCGCGGCAGTCAGGCTCGCATGGGCTCTGTTTGCGTCCCTTGTGTTTCACGTTGTACTCCTTTCGGGCTTGGGACCCGACACGACGTGGGGCCCGCTACCGAGAAGAGGACGCCCGCGCGGGCGAGGAAGTAGCGCGCGGCGGAGTCACCGCCGCGGCGCGCCCTCGGGCCCGCCGAAGTCGCGCACCATCCGGGCGTGGAGCTCGCGGTACTCCTGCGAGTCGGGGGCGAGCTCGATCGCCCGCTCGAGCAGCTCTCGCCCGCGTTCGACGTCGCGTAGCGCCTCGTCGTCGGGCCAGAGGTGGATGACGGCGGCACCGCACCAGGCGGTGGGGAGCTCCGTGTCCATCTCCCGGGCGACGGCGTAGGCGTCGAGCGCGTCGCGCTCGCGCCCCGCGAGGTCGAGCGCGTCGGCGTAGTCGGCGTGGACCGCGGGCACGCCGCTGAGCGACCGCGACAGCACGCGCTCGTACACCGCCGCGGCCTCTGCACCTCTCCCGAGGTCCTTCAGGCAGACCGCGCGGTTGATCAGCGCCCAGTCCCAGTCCGGCCAGGTCGTGAGCGCGCGGTCGATGTACATCAGGCCCGCGGCTGGATTGTCCAGGTCGTGCCACGTGCGCCCGATGTAGAACGACAGCTGCGGCTCCATGTCGGGCCGGAGTCCGATGCAGCGCTCGTAGAGGACGAGGGCCTCCTCGAACTCACCGAGCGAGCGATGCAGCTCGGCCTGAAGCCGGAGCGTGTCGTAGGCCTGTGGCTCGAGGGCCTGCGCGCGGGCCAGGCACTTTCGGGCATTCTCCGGCTGTCCGAGGTCCTGGTAGACGTTGCCCAGGTGCATGAGCCACTTCGGGTCTTCGGGATTGAGCATGGCGAGCTGCTCGAAGACCTCCAGCGCCTTCTCGTGGCGCCGCTGCTCGCGGTACACACCGCCGAGCACGCGCAGGCCATCCCGAGACGCCCACCATGGGCGCTCCAGCTCGACCATCTGCTTGCCGATGCGCTCCGCTTCGGTGTAGTCCTGCTCCGCCCGCGCGAGGGCCGCTCGCGCGTAAAGCACGTCGGACAGCTCGAGGGAGTCGGTCGCGTTCGAGAGCGCCTCGTGCGCCCCGGCGAAGTCGCGCACCCCCACCTTCGCCAGGACGAGCTGGGTCAGCGAGTACGGGCTGGGGGCCTCTTCGTGGACCTCCTTCGCGATCTCGTGAGCCTTGTCGACGCGTCCCTCCATGCGATGTGCGACGGACAGGTAGACGTGCAAATCCGCGCCCCCGACGCCTTGCGCCAGCTCGGGGACGGCGGCCTCCACGCGCGCATACATGCGGTTCGACAGCAGGACTTCCAGATACTCGACCGCCACCGCCCGCGAGCCGGGCGCGAGGTGGTGGGCGCGCTCGACCGCGCCCAGCGCGTCGCGGTCGCGGCCCATCCGGCGCAGGATGCGTCCGCGGACGAGGTGCAGGGCGCTGTTGCGAGGCTCCGAAAGCAGCGCTGCGTCGATGGCCTCGAGAGCGCCGGCGTAGTCACCCGAACGGTCGCGGTAGCGCGCAAGGAAGTAGAGGTCGCGGAAGTCCTGGGGCGGCGGCAGGGTCTCGGCCGGAGGTAGCGGCGTTCCGTTGCTCTGCTCGGCGAGGAGCGAGAGCGCCGCCCGATTCGCCAGGGTCGGACCGGCCGCGTAAGCGCGTTGGTACAGGTCGAGCGCGCGGTCGAACTCCTCGCGCAGCGTGGCCACGTCGCCCAGGAGCGCGAAGGTGAACGGCGGTGGGGGATCCCAGCTGAGCAGCGGGGCGAGCAGGTCGCCCGCCGTCTCGTGGTCGCCGCGGCGCAGCGCCTCGTTCGCTCGGTCGAGGATGTCCTGCCCTTCGAGGCGGCGCACGTCCGAGCGCGAGCTCGACAGCAAGGCCGCTGCGGCGAGCAGCGCCGCGGCCAGCCCGGCCAAAGCGACGTAGGCCGACGCCCGCAGGGGGCGGCGCCGAGCGCGGTTCCAGACGCGTGAGGCCGCGCTACGAGGCCGCGCGTGCACCGGCTCGAAGCGGATGAGCCGACCGAGCTCGTCGGCGAGCTCGCGCGCCGTCGGGTAGCGCGCGGCCGGCCGCTTCTCGAGGCTGCGCTCGATCACCGCCCGGACGTCGCGCGGGATCTGCGGAGTGTGCGGCCACGACGCGTCGCGGAAGCTCACCGCTTCGGTGACCTCGGCCGTGCCCGAGCCGGGGAAGGCGTGGCGCCGCGTCAGTGCCTCGAACGCGGTGGCGCCCAGCGAGAACACGTCGATGGCGGGGCTGGGGGCGGCGCCCGCGATCTGCTCGGGGGCGGCGTAGCGCGGCGTGCCGGCGAAGCCCTGCGTCCGCGTCACGTCGGGGTCCGACTCGCGCGCCAGGCCGAAGTCGGCCAGGAACGGCTCGCCGCTCTCGTCGAGCAGGATGTTCTCCGGCTTCACGTCGCGATGCACGATGCCGCGTTCATGCGCCGCCGCGAGCGCGTCCGCGACCTTGTGCAGCACGCCGAGGACGTACGGGAGCCACACCTCGTGCCCGATCTCATCGAGCGCGTCGGGCCCGCGCTCGATGAGCCGACGCAGCGTCATCCCGTTGACGAGCTCCATCGCCACGAAGCGCTGCCCGTCCCAGTCGCCGGCCGACAGCACGCGTACGATGTTCGGGTGCTGGAGCGCGGCGAGGATGCGCGCCTCGCGCTCGATGCGCGCCGGGGCGCCCTCGTCCGCATCGGACGGCAGGCGCGGCAGCACCTTCAGGGCCACGCGCCGCCCAAGCGAGGGCTGGATGGCGCTGTAGACGACGCCCATGCCTCCCCGCCCGATCTCCTCGACCACTTCGAACTCGCCGATCACCTCCCCGGCGGCGCCCCGGCCCTCGCGGAACTCGAGGAAGCGCACGACCGAGTCGTCGTGAAGCTCGGAGCGCTCCCTCACGACGACATGTCCTTGAGGCTGACGCGACACGAGTCCAGGGCGCGCTTCATCCGGTAGGAGAACGTGCTCTCGTCGATGCCGAGCAGGTCGGCGCACTCGCGCCCGGTCCTGCCCTCGTAGATCTTGAGGAGGATCGCCTCGCGCGAGCGCGGCGAGAGCGACTCGATGACGCGCCGCACGCGGGCGATGCGCTCGCGCTCGGCGACGGTCTGCGTGACGCCGGCGCGCGAGTCCTCCACGGCTTGGAGCAGCCCGGGGAAGGCCGTTTCCGCCGAGCCGTCGAGCCGCCGCAGCGCCGTCTCGGCCTTGGGGCGACGCCGCTCGGATGTACGCGCATCCTCGATGCGGTGGCGGAGGATGCCGGCGAGCCAGCGCTCGAGGCTCCCCGGCCCGCGGTCCTGAAAGCGATGGATGCCGGCGAGCATCTCCGCGAAGACCTCTTGGATCAGGTCGTCCTCGGGCGCCGCGGCCCGCAGCTCGGGGGTCGTGCGGAAGTGATACAGCACACGCAGTTTGCGCTCGATGCGGGGCAGGATCTGCGCCCAACCGCGCTCGGGGTCGCGCGCGGCCTCTCGAAGTGCATCGCGGGTGTCCATGCAGTCTCCTCCACTTTCAGGCGGCGGAGGGAGGACTTGGATACAAACCGCGGTTTTCTTGCCGCCCCGCCGGCGGCGCTGAATTCGGGCGATTCCGTCCCGGCCGGGGCGCGGAAGCAGGAAGGGAGTGCCGTCCCCCCCAACACCCTTCTTCCCTCAGAGATCTACCCAATGATGCAACGTGCCCTACTTGCCCTCTCCCTCCTTGCCGCTCCCGCCCTCGCGGGGGGCGGAGATCCGCTGACCGGAGGCCCGCCCTTCCTCGAGGCCTGGGTCGACCCCTGCGCGGGCGTCGACCCGCCCCCGGCGATGGCCGCGATGGCCGTCGGGGATCCGACCATGCCGTTCCTGACCATCGAGGCCGCCCTCGCCGCGTTGACGCTCGCCGGAGCTGATCCCGTTACGCCGGGCCTCGTGCACGCGATGCCCGGGGTCTACGGGCCGATCGGCGTCGGCGGGAACGGCGAGGATCTCCCGATCACGATGCTCGACAACATCCACATCCAAGGCGTCGGCGCGAAGCGCTGCATCATCCGCGGCGACCAGGCTCCGCCGTTGCTCGAGCCCTGGGTCCCGGTCGTGCCGCTCGGTTCCCGGATGCCCTTCCAGTACCTCGTCGACATGTCCGGCCTCTCCGACGACCCCGCGGAGCCGTTCGAAGAGATGATCGACGGCTTCACCTTCCAGGGTGGCCACATCCAGGTCTACGCCGAGACCGAGGTCGAAGATCTGCACGGGCGGGTGTCGAACTGCGTGTTCGACATGCTCGACTATGCGTCGCTCGCCGGGGACGCGGTCATCGGCCTGGACATCCCCGGGCCGGAGTTCGGCGTGCTGATGGTGCATGTCTACGACGACGACGTGCTGGGCTACAACGACATACGGATGAAGGTGTTCCACAACACCTTCATCCACGGCTGGGACGACCAGTACATCCAGAACATCTACGGCACGACGCTGCGCTCGACCGACACCGCGGTCTCGATCTGCGACGTGACCAACACGCTTCACAACGACAGCACCTTCGAGGGGATGAAGTTCGAGCCCGACGATGTGGAACGCCTCCGCGGTATCGGCAACCCCAGCATTCAGAACAACCTCATCCGCTACATCCCGGGCAACCCTCACATCTCGATGCTGGGCATCGATTCAGAGGACACGAGCGTCGACATCGGCGCGCCGGTCGGACCGACGAACTTCTTCGACGAAGACACGACGGGCGGAACGAACGGGGTCTACATCTCGGCCGTCCTGATGCCGCTCATGCTCCCGGAGGCCGACGACGTGGCCGACGGCTACCCCGACCCGGGCTTCGTCGGCGAGATGCTCTCCTGGAACTTCGGCGAGCTCGCGGCCCGCGACTGGCGGCTGCTGCAGGACTCCGTCGTCGTCAACGAGGGCTCGACCCCGGTGGACGGCGTGCTCCGCGCTGTCAACGGCACGACGTACGTCCGCCCGGCTCTCATCGAGAGCTGGAGCGACGACTTCGACGGCGAGGGGTACGGGAACTTCCGCAACATGCTGGGAGGGACCGACATCGGCTTCGACGAGGTCGACGTGGTGACGATGGCGGGCGGCTATCTGCCGGACTCGCGCACGTACGGCCCCGGCGCGTGCGCGGAGTCGTGCACTCCGGCCGGACTCAGCCTGGGGTCGGTGCGCTACCCGATGTTCCCCGCCGCCGGCGCCTGGACGCTGTTCCAGACGACCGCGCCCATTCCGGGCGCGCCCGCGTGGGCGGTTCAGCCGGGCGTGCTTGATCCTCCGCTGCTCCTGCCCGGGCTGGCGGGCGCGAGCTCGCTTCTTTGGCTCATCGGGGCTCCGCTGCCTCCGGTCGTTGCGGCGGGAACGACGGTCACACTGGTGCTGCCTTCCCCGGGGCCGGGCGGCCCGCTGCACGTCGTCAACACGCTGCCGCTTGGAGTCGGCCTCCCGTTCCCCTCGGGAGCGTGCGAGTTCGTGAATGAGCAGATGCTGCTCGTCCCCGACGCCGGCGAGCCGCTGGCGCCGGGCGCGTACGCCTCGAACCTGCAGCAGTCGATCGACGGGTAGCGGTCCTCCGACGAGGGGAGGCGAGCCCCCGGCGGGGCTCGCCTCCCCTCAGAACGTGTACGACTGCGGCGGGAAGTCGACGCCGTCGACGGTCAGCTGCAGCAGCCCCGACTCGTCCTCGGGGTGCGCGACGATCGGCTTCTCGACGATGAAGAGGAAGTCGCCGTCGTCCTGGCCCTGCGGGAAGAGGTCCGCGCGCACCGTGGTCTGCGCCGCGCCCGGATCGGGCACCGTCGTCAGCTGCACGTCGGCGCGCGGGCCCAGGCGGCGGCCGGCGGCGTCGCGGGGCGTGACCTTCAGCTTGAGCTGGTTGGGCGCCGCCGAGGTGGTGATGTGCGGCACCTCAATCGTGTACGACGTGACGATCGGCGCCGGCGGTCCCGCGGCCTCGATCGTGCCGTGCGGCGCGACCTCGACGCCCTCGTACATCACCTCGATCTCGTACGTGCCCGCGAGCGGAGGCGCGGGGAAGAGCGCGCGATAGCGCCCGTCGCCGAGGTCGAGCGGCCCCGCGAGCGGCGTCAGCCCGTCGACGTGGATCGCGACGGACTTGCCGGATCCCAGCGACACGCCGCTCGGGGCCTTGGGCGCCACGGTGACCTCGAAGCGGTCGGTCGTGCCAGCTCGCACGCCCTCGGGCGCAACGCGGATGGTGGTGCCGGAGGCGTCGGACGGGTCATAGAAGTGGACGCGCGGGCGGATCTTGACCTGCCAGCCGTCGAACGACACCTCGCTGCGGAACGCGCCGGGGGAGGCGGGCGCTTCGAAGTAGCGCCGGAACTCGTTGCCGCCCAGGTGCAGCACGTCGCCAAGCGGCGTGAGCCCCGGCGTCTCGATCGCCACGGCCGCGCTTCCGTCGAGCGGGCTGCCCCCTGCGTCGTGCGCGAAAGCGGTCACCGCGTAAACCCCGGTGGGCTGCAGCGGCGTTGGCTTGTTGTTCGTGCCGGGCTGGGTGCTCGACACCGCGATCGGAAGCGTCGCGGCGCTCGTTCGGATCAGCTCAGGCTCGATCGCGACGACGGTCTGGTTCGGCGCCGTGCCGGGGAACAGCAGCCGCACGCCGGACGGAAACTCCACCGACAGGTCGACGCTGGCCTCGGTGCCGAGGCCGAAGTAGGCCAGGTTCTCGTGCTGCGACGCGGTCGGGCCGTCGAGCCCGATCTGGCGCAGGTGCGGGTAGCCGAGCGAGTCGGTGAACTCGCAGCGGACGCCGAAGCCTCCCGGCGCCGAGGTGTTGCACACCGGCCGCACCGCGAGCCAGCCCTGACCCTGCGGGTCGACCTGGTTCTCGTAGTAGCGCAGGAAGCCGGTCGTGGCCTGGATGAACAGGTCGAGGTCGCCGTCCGCATCGAGGTCGCCGACGGCGACGCAGCGATCGTCGATCTCGTCGTCGAGCCCGAGCTCCTCGGTCGAGTCGGTGAACCTGAAGTCGTTCGATGGCCCGTCCCCGGTCCACAGGAAGTTGCGCTGGTCGCGCGGGCTGTAGAGCGGGGGCCCGGTGTTGAAGCCCGGGATCATCCCGTTGACCAAGAACAGGTCGAGCCACAGGTCGAAGTCGGCGTCCAGGAACACAGCCCCCCAGCCGATGCCGCGGTTCGTGGTCGGCGAATCCGGGTCCGGGATCGGGTGTCCGTCCACCCCATAGAAGACGTTCTCGCGCGTCCACGCGCTCGTGCTGCCCGGCCAGCCGTTGTTGATCAGCAGCCAGTTCGCCTGCACGTCGGTCTTGTACAGGTCGAAGCGGCCGTCGTAGTTCACGTCGCCGATCGCGATGCCCATGATCCCGCGCTTCTGGTCCGCGCCGGAGTCGAGCGTGACGTCGAGGTAATCGCCCCAGCCTAGGCCCTGCAGCTGCAGGTCGCTCTCGTTAGGCGGGTTCATCCCGGCGGACTCGCTGACGAAGTAGTCGTTGCCGACGAAGTAGTCGAGCCAGCCGTCGTTGTCGCTGTCGACGAAGCACGTCGCGTGCGTCGAGCCCTCGGTGCCCAGTCCGGACGCGTCGGTCAGGTCGGTGAACGTGCCGTCGCCGTTGTTGCGGTAGTAGCGATTGGTCGTCGTGTAGAACTCCGCGACGAAGAGGTCCAGGTAGCCGTCGTAGTCGGCGTCGACCCATTGGCTGAAGACGGTGTGCCCCGAGCCGACGGCCGGCGCGAGCGCCGTCACGTCCTCGAAGGTCCCGTCGCCCAGGTTGCGGTACATGCGTCCGCGCCCCTCGGAGGCTCCGCCGTAGCCTCCGTCCTCGGTGGCGCCGATGTACAGGTCGAGGTCGCCGTCGCGGTCGTAGTCCGCGAGCGCGGGCGCGGAGTCGAGCTCGCCCGCTTCGATGCCCGCGGCCTCGGTGATGTCCACGAAGGTGAACCCAGCGTTGCCGAGCACGGTGTTCTGCAGCACGCCGCCGGTGCAGACCACGTCGAGGTCGCCGTCCCCGTCGATGTCTCCGAGCGCGAGCCCGCGCTGGACCCAATCGACGATGGCGGTGTCGGTGATGCCGTCGAATCCGGTCGCGACCTCATGGCGCAGGCTGAGGTCATCGGTGCGGTCGACGAAGCCCTGGGCAAGGGCTGGTACGGCCGGGACGAGCGCCGTACAAGCGATCTTCAGCATGGTTGTTCCCGGATAAGTCGGTCGTCGGGCTATCGAATTCCAGGCTAGCCCGAAGCTGGTTATCCGAAAGGGGAGCGCGCCCGGCCGACCCACGGGGATTTCCCGAGTTGGCCTGGGCGCGCTCCCAAGGAGTCCCTTGTGCGGGAATCGTCGGCGCCGCGCGGTGCGCTGCTAGGGGGCGATCGTCGCCGACACCGCGTTGCTCGCGCCCAGCACGACGGTCACCGGGCCGGGCAGGAAGGTGGCGTAGGCGTGGTAGAAGGTCACGCCGACGAAGACCGGGTCGCTGCCGGCGGGGACGGTGAACGCGGCCGAGCCCTGGCCGAGCGCGTCCAGCGTCGCGAACGAGTTGACCAGCGGCACTTGGTTCGGGTTCGTGAGCGACAGCAGGAAGTAGAAGTCGAACACGAGCGGCAGCGTCAGCCCCGCGAGCGTCGTCCCCGGCTCGGTGCCGGTCGCGCTGCCGACGACCCAGTACGAGGCGCCCGCGGCGTCCGGACCGGCGGCCAGGTCGAGGGCTTGGCTGCCTCCGGCCGACGCGGAGAGCGGCGCGTCGTCGGCCTCCAGCTCGCAGCTTGCCGCGCGGCGGTAGGTGCCGGTGCCGGTGGCGAGGAGCAGGGCCTCGCAGTCACCGCGCGCAACGGTGAGCTGGTTCAGCGTGCCCGCTCCGCCGAGGCCCGCGTCGAACGGTGCGAACGTGGCGCCGCCGTCCTCGGAGCGCGACGACAGCGGGGCGGTGCTCTGCGCGATGAAGATCCGCCCCGGGCGCAGCCGGTCGGCGACCACGCCGAAGGTACGTCCCGCGAAGCCCGTGCTGCTCCAGGTCTGACCGCCGTCGAAGGAGCGGAACAGCCCGCCGGCGCCGAAGTCGTTGTCGGCGACGTAGAGGAGGTTCGGGTCGAAGGCGGAAGCCGACAGTCCGCGGCACTGCACGCCGACCGGCAGGCCGGAGCTGGAGTCCGCCCACGAAGCGCCGCTGTCGACCGAGCGCAAGACGCCACCGTCCGCCGCCGAGCTCGCGTCGTCGAAGGCGGCGACCGCGATCTGGTCGGTGCCGTCCGCCAGGATGACCAGCGAGCGCACTTCGTCGTTGGCCGGGACGGCCTCGTACGCCTTGTTCCAAATCTCCCCGCCGTTGGTCGTCTGCCAGATCGTGGCCTCGGCTCCGGCGACGCCGAAGTCGCTGCCGCCGGTGAGGATCAGGCCGGGGTCGCTCTCGCTGAAGGCCAGGGCGTACAGCTCGCTCTCGAACTGGGGGCCCTGGTCGGGGCCGATCGCGGTCCAGCTGACGGGATCGCGCCGATAGAGCCCTTCCACCGCGATCGTCGTCGGTCCGTCCGAGATCGCGTAGAGCGTGCCGTTCGGCGCGAAGCCTACCGTGTTGAAGCGCGTGCCCGGGAGCGGCTCGAGCTCCCACGTCGTGCCGCCGTTGGTCGACGTGTACACGCCACCGTCGTTGAGGCCCTGGAAGGCGACCGCGAGCTCGTCCGCGTTCAACGGGTTGGCCGCCACGGAGACCGTGTTGAGCGAGCCGATCCCCGCGGACGAAGGCGCGAACGTCAGGCCGTCGTCGCTGCGCCATACCGCGACCGACGAGTTGCCGGCGAACACCGGCGCGGCTCCCGACGGCGTCACGCTGACCTCGTTGACGGACAGGCCGTCGGTGCCGCCGTAGCCGAAGTCCCAGCTCGCGCCGTCGTCGGTCGAGCGGAAGATCCCAGAGCCGGCGCTCGCGACGAGCAGCGTGCTGGCGTTCGCGGGGTCGCGCTCGATGTCCTGGATCACGAGGCTCGGCCACGTGCCGTCGTGGATCGGCGTCCAGGTGGTTCCGTTGTTCAGCGACTCGTACAGCCCCACGAACTGGCTGCCGAAGAGCTTGCCGCCGGCGACCAGGAGCCGCGCTCCGTCGAATTCGAGGTCCTGCATCGGGTTGCCCGGCAGGCCCGCCGACACGTTGGTCCAGCTGACGCCGCCGTTGACGGTGCGCCATACGCTTCCGCCGCTGAAGCCGCCGTCGAAGCAGGCGAAGACGTGGTTCGAGTCACCGGGGTCCACGGCGATGCCGCGACAGGACTCCGGGCTGGCGAAGGGAGGGGTCACGTCGAGCCACGAGAGCCCCCCGTTGTTCGAGCGCAGCACCGTCTGCGTCTGCAAGCCGGTCGCGTTGGCGACGCCGGCCCAAATGCGACCCGGGGAGCTCGCGTCCAGGGTGATCTCGAAGGTCTGGTCGTTCGCGCCGATGCCGAGGTTGAGCTGGGTCCACGTCGCGCCGCCGTCGTCGCTGCGCCACGGGCTGTCGATCGTGCCGGCATAGGCGGTGCCGTCCGACGCGAACTCGATGTCGTGCACGCTCGTCCCGGCCAGGTCGGCGACCTCGCTCCACGAAGCGCCGCCGTCGGTCGAGCGATAGAGCGTGCCTCCGAAGCCGCCGCCGCTCGGCGCGAGCCCGGCGAGCACGATGTTCTCCTCGCCCGGCTTCGCCTGCACGTCGGAGACGTCGCCTCCGAACGGACCGAGCGCCGTCCACTCCGCCTCGACCCCCAGCTTCGGAGCGATCGTCTGCACGCGCACACCGGCCGGCTCCAGCGACGCAAGCGCGCTGTGCCCGTGCTCGTCCGTGCGAACGAGCGCGCCGTCCTCCTGGCCGGCGGAAGGGGCGCTGAGAACGAGCGAGACAACCAGGGCAGGGGCAGGCGCGTAGGGGAGCTTCATGCCCCCGAGGATACCGCCTGCCCGCAACCCTGGGCGGATCGGCTAGCGGAGGCCGAAGCGCTCGATGATCGGCGCCGCGAAGGCGTCGTGCTCCTTCGACAGCGCGTCCAGCTCCTCATCCGTGAGCCGCTGGCGCGTCTTGTCGAGCATCGCCAGGAAGTGCTCGGCCTCCTTCGGCATCACCGGGCAGCCGATGTTCCCGTCGGGGGCGTCCGAGGTGATCAGCTGCTCGCCTTCCGGATCGAGGATCACCGACCACGGGTAGCCCTTGCGCTCGCCCTTCGTCAGGAGCTGTCCCACCGTCTTGCCGTTCTTCATGCGGTCGACGTCGAGCTCGAGCACGAGCCAGTCCTTGGCGATGAGCGGCGCGACCTTCGGGCGCTCGAGGAACTCCTCGAGCCTCTTGCACCAGCCTCACCAGGGTGCGCCGAGGTGCACGAACAGGCGCTTGTTCTCGGCCTTGGCGCGGCCGAGCGCACCCTTGAGCACCACCTCGGCGTCGAGCGGCTCCACGGCGTGCGGCGTGAGGAAGGCACCGATCTGCGCCTTGTCCCAGCCGTCTTCGTTCCGCATCCCGGCGGCGCTGCGGTTGGCCAGCGGCTTGTGCTTCGCGTCGAGGATCGTCAGGTACGGCGCGTCGCCCTCGGGCGCAACACCGAGCGTGCGTGCGAGCTTCGCGTTGACCTCACCGTCTCCGCCGAGGTGTACGGGGACGAGCTCGAACTCGTAGTAGAACGGCCACTTGTCGGCCTTGCCGCGCCGCAGCGTCTCGTGGAGCTCGCGGTGGCCGTCGCCGGCCTCCTGGCCCCACAGGACGAGCACGCGCTTGTGCTTCTTGCCGGCGAGCTCGACGCCGCGCGCGACGGCTTCGCGCGCGTCGGCCTTGCGGTCGAAGATCGGCGGCTCGCCGTCCTGCGACGGCGCGGCGCCTAGGAGGGCGACGAGGGGCGCGATGCCGAGCAGTCGGCGCACGCCGCGTGCAAGCTGTTTCATCCGAGACGCTCCTTGGTCTGGGGTTGAACGGTCGGTCAAGCAGGATACGCGACTTCACCGCTTCCCGCCGCCGCGGAAGTTCCCGGTGCGCGGCGCTGCTCGATCCACAGGACGTAGAAGTGGAGCAGCGCGTACGTGAAGACGCACTCGCGGATCTCGTACTGCATGTTCGCGAACTCGAAGAGCCGATGCTGGCTCACGAAGAAGGCGGTGGCGGCGAGCACGAGCGCGAAGTGGAGCAAGTGCGCGCGCGTCCGGAGCTTGGGGGCGCGCCAGAAGACGGCGGCGAGCAGGGCGTAGCTCGTGCCGAGCGCGATCGTGTCCGTGATGGCCAGCGGCTCGAAGTACGCCTGCAGCGAGAAGCCGAAGCAGAAGATCAGCACGTTGTGCACCGACCCGGTGAACGGTGGGAATCCGGCGCGTACCCAGGCCTCGATTCGGCCGCGCGGCGGGCGAAGCAGCAGGAACAGCGGCAGGTAGACGAAGGCGATGTAGGGGCCGGTGTCGATCAACCCGTTGAAGAGCAGCGGCGGGAGCAGGTTGTGCAGGTTCATCTCCTGCTGCCGGTTGTGCTCCAGGAAGAAGTCGCCGGACTCGAAGCCGAGGATGTGCTGTCCGAAGCTGAGCTCCTCGAGCGCCGCTAGCAGTCCGAGCACGGCCATCGCCGCGACCGCCAGCCGAACGGATGGACGCAGCGCACGCTCGGCGCGCTCGCGCAGCAGCACCCGCACCGAGTACGCCGAGAGCAGGGTCAGGGCGAGCGCGCCGCCGAGTTCGAACGGGCCGCTCTCCTGCGTTGCGTGCGCGAGCAGGCTGCGATGCTCCTGAGCGAAGCCGGTCAGCGCCACGACGACGACGGCCGCCGAGGCGACTAGCGCGTGCACGGCTAGCAGCAGTCGCGGCAGAGGGGATTGGGCGCTCGACACGGGCGGCATTACAACCGCGTCAGCGTTGCTCGCGTGGCGTGAAAACACCATCAGGTGAAGGTCCGTAGGCCGCCCTGCCGCGGCTCCGGGCCGCCGCGAGCTTCGAGGCCCGCAAAGGGCTCGAACGACCTCCTAGGGCCCTCCTAGCGGCCTTCTTGTGTCCACCCTCCCAGCGCCGAGACTTCTACACATCCATCTCTCAAAGCGCGGCGCTTACATGAAGGGAGTTTCATCGGTAGTACCCGCATCGAAACTCGACTAGGACGCGAACTCGCTCTACCCTTTTGCGCCTAAATCGCGATCCGGTCCCCCGCCCGTTCCGTCGGACTCCCCGAATCTCAGCAATCAACATGAGCCTTCTCCTCGCCTTCAGCTTGACCGCTCTGTCCGCACCTGCCCCGGTCGACGAGCTCACCCCCGGCTTCGAGGCCACGCCCGCGCCCTATCCCGCGAACGCGACGGTCCGCAACCTGGCCGACGGTTCGCTCGTGACCTCCGACGGCTTCCTGGTGCAGCGCTGGCTGCCGACGGGTGCGTTCGTCGCGAGCATCGGCTCCTTCTCCGCCCCGGGCACGACGGGCGCGATGGAGATCGATCCCGACGAGACCTTCGTCGTCGTCGGCCAGTCGGACACCGGCGAGCTGATCAAGGTCGACCTCGGCGGCCTCGGCCAGACCGCGCTCGGCAACGTGCCCGGCAACCGCGACCTCGCCTTCGAGGACGACGACACGGTCATCATCAACTCGATCGACTGCGGCAACTGCGACACGACGCTGTTCCGCCTCGACACCAACAACGGCTCGAAGTCGGCGCTGGCCGCGGTCGACGGTGACCCGGGTCCGCTCGCCTTCGGTGAGGGCAAGAGCCTCTTCTACGCCTCGGTCGACCCCGGCGCCGCGCCCGGCTCGACCTCGGTCCTGCGCTTCGCCAAGAGCCTGATCCAGAGCCCGCCGACCCCGGTCTTCCAGCCGAACGACAACCTGGTCGTCATCGAGATCGAGAGCTCGCCGCCGAACGGCGACTGGACCGAGTCCACCGCGTTCCCCGGCTTCACGGGCACCTCGTACTACCGCTGGGACGGCCCCGACCTGTTCGGGTCGCCGGGCAGCGGGATCATGAGCTACGACTTCGAGATCGAGAAGGCGGGCAACTACCGCTTCCGCTACCACAACCGCCACGAGGACCTGCAGCCCGATCAGGACAACGACGCCTGGGTGCGCGTGGACGGCGGCCAGTGGCTCAAGATCTTCTCGAACCAGGGCAGCTCGACCGTCGGCGTGTGGAACTGGCACAGCATCGTCGACCTCCCCAGCGGCCAGTACCAGGCCAACTGGGATCTGACCAAGGGCCAGCACACCGTTGAGATCTCGGGCCGCTCGAACGGCTTCAAGATCGACCGCATGGTCTTCTTCCAGGACGGCTCGAGCGAGGCGATCGCCACCGACCTCTCGAAGCCCGAGTCGATCGAAGCGTCCTTCACGGACAACGACGCGCAGACGACGCTCTCCGGCCTCGACGGCGCCACGGACATGGTCCACGAGGAAGGCCAGAACGTCTTCTTCCTAGCCGAGAACAACGCCTCGAACGGCAAGAACCGCCTCGTGCAGTTCAGCACCGATGGCCTGGTGACCGAGCTCGTCAAGGGGGACAACGGCAACACGCTGGGCAACCTGGACTACACGTACCAGAAGTCCGGCACCGGCGTCTTCTACCCCTTCCAGCCGGAGGGGAACGGCGCGCTCGCGTACACGCGCAAGAACGGCGGGCTCAACGAGAAGCTGACCCTCGCGCCGCTGCGCCCCGAGCTCAACTTCACCGGGCCGGGCACGATCAGCGGGTCGGGTCAGGTGACGGTCACGATCAAGGACGCCTACCCGAACGGACTGGCCTTCTTCTTCTTCGCGCCGATCGGTTCGGTGAACCCGGTTGAGACGGCCTACTTCCTGAACGGGCTGCCGCTGCTGCACACCCCGCTGGACCTCGCGGCGACCACGGTCATCTCGAACCCGGTCTCGGTCGACGGTTCCGGCAACGTGAACTTCAACTACCTCAGCCTGCTGGGGTCTCCGAACGTCATCGCCGCCCAGGCCACCGTGACCGACCTCGGCCTCACGGTCTTCGGCACGACGACGACGAAGACGCTCTAGAGCCGTCTCCGACACTTGCACGGGGCGCGCCGTTCCGCCGCTTGGCGGGGGCGCGCCCCGGTTCTTTTCCCGGCCGGCACACGGCCTGGGAGACCGCGCTAGCGCGACGGCAAGGCGGACGGCATAAAGGGCGCGTCGGCGGCACCATCCGCCGGCACCACCGAACGGAGCCCACCCATGCCCGAGCGTCCCACGCTTCGCCAGCTCGAGTACTTCCTCGCGATCCGCGAGACGCTTAACTTCCGCGCCGCGGCCGAGGCGTGCTTCGTCACCCAGCCCGCGCTCAGCACGCAGCTCCAGCAGCTCGAGCGGCGGTTGGGGGTGCAGCTCTTCGAGCGCGACAAGCGCAGCGTGCGACCCACCGCGGCCGGCGAGCGGCTGGCCACCCAAGCGCAGGAGATCCTCTCGCGCGTCGACGTCTTCATCGAGGAGGCGCAGACCGAGCGCCCTCCGCTCTCAGGCGAGCTGAGCCTCGGCGTGATCCCGACGGTCGCACCCTACCTGCTGCCGCGCCTCCTGGGGCCGTTGCGCGAGCGGCATCCCGAGCTGCGGCTCTTCCTGCACGAGGCGCAAACCCAGGACCTGGTGCAGCGCGCGCTGGAAGGGGAGCTCGACGTGCTGCTGCTGGCGCTCGAGGCCGACCTCCGCGGGCTCCAGACCGAAGCGCTCTTCTCGGACCCCTTCCTGGTTGCGTTGCCGCCGGGGCATCCCCTGACCGGCGAAGAGCTGGTGCGCCTCGGGCAGCTCGACGGCGAGCCCATGTTGCTGCTCGAAGAGGGGCACTGCCTCCGCGATCAATCCCTGCCCGCGTGTGAGGCGGCCGGCAGCTACGAGCTCGACGCCTACCGCGCGAGCAGCCTGGGCACCCTGGTGCAGATGGTGGCGGGAGGGCTAGGCCTGACCATGCTGCCGGAGATCGCGGTGGCCCTGGAGTCGCGCGCGGGCGAGGGAGTGGTCGTGCGCGAGCTGGAGTCAGACGGTCCGTCGCGCACGATCGGGCTCGCCTGGCGCTCCGCCTCGGTGCGAGGCGAGGAGTTCCGCGCCCTCGCCGACTCGCTGCGCGCGATCTACGCGGCGAGCTGAGCGCGGAACCCGCGCAGGTCGCTAGATGTCGCGCGGCTTGGCCGGCGGGCGCCTGGGCGTGACCGGCTCGGTGTTCTCGTCCTCGCGCCGTCCCTTGCCGCCGCGCCGTTCGCGCGAGCCGCGACCGCGCTCGCGGAGCTCGTCGATGCGAGCCCGCAGGCGCTTCACGCCTTCGGCCTTCTCGTCGGAGTCGAGCACGCCGTCGCCGTCGGTGTCGAACTCGCCGAAGCGATCGCGCAGGTCCGCGGGCACGTCGTTGGCGGTCACCTGGCCGTCGCCGTCCACGTCGCCGATGCGGGGCTTGCCGAGGTCGCCGCGTTCCATCCAGCCCCCCCGGTCCGATCCAGCGCCGCGCTCGCCGCGCCGCGGGCGCGCCTCGCCGTCGAGCCGGTCGGAGCGGTCGGAGCGGTCGGAGCGGTCGGAGCGGTCGGAGCGCTCAGCTCGGCCCGACCGGTCCCGCGGGGCCGAGCGCGTCATCTCCGCGCCCGACACCTTCCCGTCGCGATCCTTGTCGAGCGCGCGCAGCGAGCTCACCGCCTGATCGATCTCCGCTGCCGAGAGCGAACCGTCACCGTCCTTGTCGAGGACGTCGAGCAGGGCGCTGCCGGCGGGGTGCGCGGGGCGAGTCGCGGCCTCCGAGCGCTCGAGTCGCTCGGGTCGCTCGGGTCGCTCAGGTCGCTCAGGTCGCTCCGGTCGCTCCGGTCGCTCCGGTCGCTCCGGCGCAACGTCCGCGCGACGCTCGGGCGCCGGCGTCGGCTCCTGTGCGAAGGCCTGCGTCGAGCCGAGGAGGCACAGCGTGAGGAGCAGCTTGCGATGGATCATGTCGTTCTCCGTTTCTTGCGTTAGGCGAGCACGTCGCGCACGACGCGCCCGTGGACGTCGGTCAGCCGGAAGTCGCGTCCGGCGTAGGGATAGGTGAGAGACTCGTGGTCGAGGCCGAGCAGGTGGAGGATGGTCGCGTGCCAGTCGTGGATGTGGACCTTGCCCTCGACCGCCTCGTAGCCGTGCTCGTCGGTCGCGCCGTAGCTGAAGCCGCCGTGCACGCCGCCGCCGGCCATCCACGTCGTGTAGCCGCGGTGGTTGTGGTCGCGCCCGTTCCCGCCCGGCGCGTGGGGCGTGCGTCCGAACTCGCCGCCCCACACCACGAGCGTGTCGCGCAGCAGGCCGCGCCGCTTCAGGTCGGTGAGCAGCCCCGCGATCGGCAGGTCGACCTCGCGCGCTCGCTCGGGCAGGTCGGTCGACATGCGGAAGTGGTGGTCCCAGTTGCCGTGGGTGATCTCGACGAAGCGCACGCCGGCCTCCACGAGCCGGCGCGCGAGCAGACACTGGCGCCCGAAGGTGTCGGTCTCGTCGACGTCGACGCCGTACATCGCCAGCGTCTCGTCGCTCTCCCCCGAGAGGTCCATGAGCGACGGCATCGACGACTGCATGCGATAGGCGAGCTCGAGCGAGTCGATCGCCCCCTCGACGCCGGGGTGCTTGCGGTCGCGCTTGAGCTTGTCCTCGTTGAGCCGCTGCACGAAGTCGAGCTGAGCGCGCTGCTGCGCGTCGCTTAGCCGCGGGTTGCGGATGTCGGGGACTACGTCCGGCTGGCGCCGGCGCCGGAACGAGCGCCGCTGCCGACCTGGGTTGAGCTTGGTGCCCTGGTAGACCGCCGGCAGGAACGCGCTGCCGTAGTTCTGCGTGCTGCCGGTCGGCGGGTTGATCGACAGGAAGCCCGGCACGCTCTCGTTCTCGGTCCCCAGCCCGTAGAGCACCCACGAGCCCAGCGACGGCCGCACGAACTGGAACGTCCCGGTGTGCATCTGGGTGAGCGCCTGGGGGTGATTCGGCTGGTCGCAGTGCATGCCTCGCAGCAGGCACAGCTCGTCCGCGTGCTCGCCCACGTTGGGAAACAGGTCCGAGATCCACAGGCCGCTCTCGCCGCGCTGGCGGAACTCCCACGGCGACGCGAGGAGCCGCCCGGAGCCATACCGGCCCGACTTGCCGTCGTCGCGGACCAGCTCGGGCTTGTAGTCAAACGTGTCGACGTGCGACGGCGCGCCGCGCATGCACAGGAAGATCACGCGCTTGGCGCGCGGCTCGAAGTGCGGCGCCTTCGGCGCGAGGGCGTCCTGCGCGCGCGAGCGTGCCGACAGCCCGCCGAGGCCGGATAGCGCGAGGCCCGCGAAGCCGGCGCTCGCGCCGCGGAGCAGCAATCGACGAGAGAGGAAGGGTTGGCCTTGCATGATCAGTCGAGGAAGCGGAACTCGGCGGACGCGAAGAGGGCCTGACACAGCGCGCTGAGGGCGTGTCGCTCGGACGGGTCGCCCTCGCGCTCGAACTCGCGCAGGAAGGTGAGCCCGCGCTGAATCTCGCCGGACTCGGCCGGGCGGCCGTAGGCGAGCACGAAGGCGCGCTCTACGCGCGCGCGCCGGCCGCGGGCCTCGTCCATGAGGCGGCGCGCCATCGCGTCGGCCTGGTCGATCACGAACTCGCTGTTCATCAGGTAGAGCGCCTGGTTGGCCGTGCTTGTCGCGTCGCGTTGCCCGACGACGCTCGTCGGCTCGGCGAAGTCGAACACGTCCAGGCTGCGCGGCACGTAGTCGCGCACGATCGGCAGGTAGACCGAGCGATGGGTCGCCGGCGCGTCGAGGTCGAGCGCGTTCAGCGCCAGCCGGCCGAGCGTCAGCTGGCCGCCGCGCGCGACCGTCGAGGCGCGCGGCCGGTCCAGGTCGAGCTCGCCGCTCGCCTGCAGCATCGCGTCGCGCAGCGCCTCGCCGTCGAGCCGGCGCGGGTTGGCGCGCCAGCAGAGCTCGTTCTCCGGGTCCTTCCGGAAGTCGCGCTCGTCGTGCTTGGTGTCCAGCCGGTAGACGCGCGACAGCATCAGCTCGCGGACCAGCGTCTTGACCGACCAGCCCGAGTCGACGAAGCGCAGCGCGAGCTGGTCGAGGAGCTCGGGGTGAGTCGGCGCGATGCCGGTCGAGCCGAAGTCCTCGGGCGAGCGCACGATGCCCTGGCCGAAGAGGTGCAGCCACACTCGGTTCACGAAGACGCGCGCCGTAAGCGGGTTGTCGGCGCTCGTGAGCCAGTCGGCCAGCTCGAGCCGCCCGCTGGCGTCGGCGGGAATCGCGGTGGGGTGCTCGGGGTCCTCGAGCACCTGCACGAAGCCGCGCGGGACCTCCTGACCGGGCTGGTCGACCTCGCCGCGCACGAGCAGCCGCGCGTCGTTGGGGCTTTCGTCGTCCTGCACGCCCATGCAGAAGGAGAGCGGACGGCCGGTCGAGTCCACCGACGCGAGCCTGCCGCGCAGGATCGCGGTCTCGATGCTCAGGCGCGCGACGTTCAACCGGTCGTCGCCCGAGTCGTCGGGCGACATGGTCATGCCGTCGCCGTCGCCGCGGCGCATCTCGCGCCGCGAGCCGAGCGCGTCGCGGAACGTACCGTTGGCGCGCTGCAGCTCGGCCTCCATCTCCTCGATCTCGTAGCGCGTGTAGCTGCGGTCGAAGGGGTTCGGGTCGTCGACGGGCAGCTGCAGCAGCGACGTCGCCTGGCGGTTCTGGAGCGTGTCGAGCGTCCCGAAGTAGGTGCTGGTGCTGCCGAAGATGCCGGCGAGCGCGTAGTAGTCGCTTTGCGGGATGGGCTCGAACTTGTGGTCGTGGCAGCGCGCGCACGCGACCGAGATGCCGAGCACGGCGCGCGTCGTAACGTCGATCTGCTCGTCGACCAGGTCGGCGCGGAACTGGCGCCCGTCGTCTTCGATCAGGCCCTTGGTGCCGAGCGCGAGGAAGCCGGTGGCGACCAGGCCCTCGGCCCACTCCTCGTCGGTGGCGGCGGGGAGCAGGTCGCCGGCGATCTGCTCGCGCAGGAAGCGATCGTACGGCTTGTCGGCGTTGAACGAGTCGATCACGTAGTCGCGATAGCGCCAGGCGTGCGGGTACGTCGCGTTGAGCTCCTTGCCCGATGATTCGGCGTAGCGCGCGACGTCGAGCCAGTGCCGACCCCAGCGTTCGCCGAAGCGCGGGCTTGCGAGCAAGGCCTCGACGACCTCGGCGATCGCCGCATCCGCGTCGCGGCGCCAGCTCTTGAGGAAGCTCTCCTGCTCGGCTTCGGTGGGCGGAAGGCCGGTCAGGTCGAACGTGATCCGGCGCAGCAGCTCCTCGGGCGGCGCGTCGTCCGCGGGCCGCATGCCGTTCTCCTCGAGGCGCGCCAGCACGAAGAGGTCGATGTCGCCGCGGGCCCAGCGTTCGTCCTTCACCGCGGGCGGGGCCGCGGACTCGGGGCGGCGGAACGACCAGAAGTCGCGACCCGCCTCGATGTCCTCGGGCGTCACCTCGCTGCGCACCAGCTCGACCTCGGGCGCGCGCGGATCCGGCGCACCCATCTCGATCCAGCGCCGGAAGTCCTCGACGACGTCGTCGGCGAGGGGGCCTTCCGGCGGCATCTCGTAGCCCTCGTAGGTGATCGCCTCCCACAACAGGCTGCGCGCCGTGCTGCCCGGCACGATGGCCGGGCCGGTGTCGCCTCCGACGAGGAGTCCCTCGCGGCTGTCGACGGCGAGCCCGCCGCGGATCCTCCCGGACTCGGTCGAGTGGCACTCGTAGCAGCGCTCGACCAGCACCGGCCGGATCTTGGCCTCGAAGAAGGCGAGCTCGTCAGCCGTGGGTTGGGCCTCCTGCGGGGGAGAGGCGGCGATCGTGAGGAGGGCGGTTGTTAGGAGAGGCATCGCTTCAGAGAGGAACCGGTCGCGGCGTCTGAGGTCTCTCGGCGATTCCGAAGGAATGGCCCCCGGGAAACCGTTTCGACGGCGGGGCTCGGGCTAGAATGAGAGTCCACCCCGCCCGCGCTTCTCCTCTCCGTGCGATCCGATCTCGATGCCTCCTCCGGAGGCGAGCAAGGCCCGGCCGACCTCGCCCTCGTCCGCCGTGTTCTGGCCGGCGATCCCGAGGCCGGGCGGACCTATTCGCGGCGAATGCTGTGCGTTCCGCGGATTCTCGCCGTCCAAAACAAGCGTGCCGGACGCCCACTCGACGAGCATGACCTGGCCGATCTGGCCCAGGACGTCCTGCTGCTCGTATGGAAGAAGTTACCGAGCTTCGAAGGAGCGTCGGCGCTGGAGACGTGGGTCTACAGCTTCTGCTATCTCCAGTTCATGAACGCCTCCCGCCGAAAGGCGCGGCTGCGCACCCGGGCCTCCGACGAGGCGCCCGCGGAGGCGGCCGCCGACCCGCAGGAGAGCGGGCGCTTCGAGGAGCTCTACGAAGGCGTCGAGAGCCTGCCACCCGCCGAGCGGCGGGTGATCGAGCTACGGCTCTCCAGCGAGCTCACCTTCGACGAGATCGGGCGGGCCAGCGATGAGCCGGTCAGCACGGTCAAGAGCCGGTACTACAAGGCGATCCAGCGGCTTGCCGCCTTCCTCCGCAGGCGCGGAGAGCCCGCCGCCGCAGACGAGCAGCCCCGGGAGGAAGCCCATGGCTGACGACGAGCGCTTCTTGGAGGACGCTCTCGCCTCCTCGCCTGGCGAGGAGCCGGCGGAAGCCTTGGAGCACCTCGCTTCGTCGGCCGACAGCCGCGAGCGCCTGGCGGAGCTGCGCGCGGCCGAGGCCGCCTTCGTGGAAGCAGGCGAGGACGCTCGTTCTGTGCTCGCCGAGGCCGAGGAGCTGCACGAAGCGCCGGGGCTCGACGCGGCCGCGGAGCTGCTCGCCAAGCAGGTGCGGTCGGTACGGGGGGCGCAGCCCGCGCGCCTCATGCCGCTCGTCGCCGTCGCCTCGCTCGTGGCGGCGAGCGTGATGGCGTGGCTCCTTTTCGGCCCGTCCGACTCCGGCGGCGAGCCGCAGGATCCGGGGCGTGTCTACCTCGGGCCTGGCGACGACCCGGTGCTGAGCCATCCGATCGGCGCGGTGCCGGCCTACGACGAGTTTCGCTGGGACGTCGAGCTGGTCGACGGACAGCGGCTTGAGCTCATGCTCTTCGACCTCACGAGCGACCCGCCGCGCCCGCTTGGCGCTCTCCAGGAACCGCAGTCGAGCCCATGGATACCGCCCCCGTCTCTCGCGCTCGAGTCCGTCGAGCGACTGCGCTGGACCCTGACCGTGGTCGATTCGACCGGCGTGGTCGCAAGCTCGGCCGGCGAAGCCTGGCTGGAGTAACGGCACTCGCCCTCGCGTCGCTGCTGACGTGGTCGGCCGCGGCGCAGGACCAGCGCGACCTGGACGCGGCGCTCAAGGATGCGATGGCGCTGTCGTCCGATCCGGCGACGCTGGCGGACGGCCTCCGCGCCTTCGTCGAGCTAGAGCGCGAGCTCGCGTCCGAGCTCCAGGGCCAGCCGACCAGCCGCGACTGCTGGTACTACGTGCAGGTCGCGTCGCGCCTGGCGGCGCAGGGCGATGCGGCCGCCGAGCTCGAGCTCGAAGTCGACGCCGAGGCCCTCATCGAGAACGCGCGCAAGGCCGCGGCGCACACGGGCAGCGCCGAGTCCGGTGCGCAGGTCGAGCTGGTGTGGAGCGCGCTCCTCGCCGAGCGCGGCGAGCTGCTCGCCGCCGAGGCGGTGGCGGGCGACGCACTCGCGCGCTTTCCCGCCGCGGTCGGCTACGCCTGCGAGCTGCGCCTGAACCGCGCGCGCCTGCTGCGGCGCGCCGCGCGGTGGGACGCCGCGCAGGACCAGCTCGCCGAGCTCGAGCTGCACCTCGCGACCCACGCCAAGCGACTGGCCGGCTACCGAAGCGGCTACGAGGCGGGGCTTTGGGGCGAGCGCGGGCAGATCTGGATCGAGCTGGGCGTCCTGGACAAGGCGCTCGACTGCCTCGCGGAGGAGGAGCGCTGGGCGTCCGAGTCCGGGCGCACGGAGGACCGGCTGAACGCCGAGCAGCACCGCGCCGAGCTGGCGCTCGTCTCGCACGACTTCGGTGGGGTCGAGCGTCGCACGGCACCGTTCGTCGCCGGCGGAGCCGAGGCCGACGCCATCTCGGCCGAGCGGCGCGCCCTGTTCACGGTGATCCGCGCGGCTGCGCGCGTGGAGCGCGCGCGGGTCGAGCCCGGCTATCTGCCCGCCGCGGAGGAGGCGGTCGCGACCGTCCGCGCCGAGACCGGGGTTGCGCCCGCCGAGCAGCTGCGGGTCGAGCTCCTGGAGAGCGACCTGGGGTTGCTCACCGGCGACCACGACCGCGCCAGGGCGGCGCTCGCCCGCGCCGAAGCGCTGACGGCGGGTTGGGGCGCGGGCGGCGAGCCAACGCTCGAGGCCGAGCGCGTGCTGGTGATCCACGGCGCGCGGCTCGCGCGCGAGAGCGGGGCTTCGCCCGCGGAGCTCGCCCCCTGGGCACGCCGGATGGACGGTGTCCTCGATTCGCTTCTGACCGCCTGGGATGCGGCTCCCACGCCGCCCGAGGGCATCGGCTTTCTCCACCTGGGCGAGCGTCGCGAGGTGCTCTACGAGAAGACGCTGCTCTCGATCGCGATCCTCGGCGACGAGCAAGGCGCCCAGGCGGCGCTCACCGACCTGCTCCGCGCGCAGGCACACGGCGGCTGGTTCCAGAGCACGCGCCTTCCCGCTCCTTCCGCCGCGGGCGTGCGCGCGTCGATGCCGCCGGGGCGCGGCATGCTGGTCTACCTCACGGGCAAGGCGCGCTCGCATCTCTTCGTCTTCGACCGCGAGCACGTCGCGGTGGTGCCGCTGGGTTCCGACGACGCGTTGCGTCGCGTGGGGCGCGACCTCTCGGCGGGCCTCCGGCGGCTCGTGCGTTCCGAGGACCCGGTCGAGCTTGCGATCTTCGAGGGCAGCCTCGAGCGCGCCGCCGAGAGCCTGCTGCCCGACGAGGCGCGCCGGCTGATGTCCGGTTGGTCGGCGGCGACGATCGTCGGGTCCGAGCTGCTGCACGGCCCGCCGCTGGACTGCCTGCCCTTCGGCGAAGGGCTCTTGGGCGAGGAGCTCGCCCTCGCCTATGCGCCGTCGGTGCCGCTGCTCGACTACGTGGGGTCGCTCCCCGCCGCCGAACGGGCGGACGGCGACGCGGACTATCTGCTCGTCGGCACGCTCTCGGTCTCGGACGAGCTGCAGCGCGAGCACCCCAAGCTGGCGCGCCTGCCGTTCGGTGCGGACGAGGCGCGGCGGCTGCTCGATGCGCCGCGCGGCTGGAAGACTCAGAGGCTGCTGGGCGACGGGGCCTCGGTGGACGCGATTCGCGGGCTCGACGTCGCCGGGCCGCGCGTGGTGCAGTTTCTCGCGCACGGGGCCTGGGAGGAGGAGCTCGGCTCGGTCCTGGTGCTCGCCGGCGAGGGGCGCGACGGCATCTTCGGCCGCCGCGAGATCGCCGAGCTGCGCTTCGGCGAGCTGGTGCTGCTCTCCGCCTGCCAGGCTTCGCGCGGCTACGAGCGCTGGGGCGAGGATCGGCTGCTGCACCTCGGCGGCGCGTTTCTCGAGGCGGGTGCGCGGTGTGTGGTGCTCGCCCGCACCGATGTTGAGCTGCGGGCGACGGTGGAGCTCAAGGCCGCCCTGTTGAGGGAGCTCGCCGGCGGCGCGTCACCGGCGGAAGCGCTGCGCCGGGCGCGGGCCGAGCTGGCCGGGTCGGGACCCCGCGCAGAGAGATTCCGCGCGGGGTCGTTCTACGCGCTGGGCGACGGACACCGGCCGCTCTAGCGCCGCGCGCCTACGGCAAGATCGGGGTCAGCAGCGGTCCCTCGGTCGCTCGCCCGACGACGGGCGGGCCGTCGAAGATCGGGAGCTCGTCCAGGAGCACGACGCCGCCGACGGAGAGCCCGCCGCTGCCGAGCACGTCGACCGTTCCCGCTGACCCGGCCGTCGGCAACGTGTAGACGTAGCTGTAGATCGCCGGATCCGTCGACATGCGCACCGCCGGCGTGTGCAGTCGGTACCAGTTGTGGATCGTCACGTCGGCCCCCGACACGCTCGCGTCGACGAAGCGGAACGCCAGGTGCCAGATCGGCGTCGCCGTCCCCGAGCAGGGCGTCGAGGTCGGCAGGTTGACGAAGGCGCGGAAGCGATCGACGTCGTCGGCGGGGAAGAAGTAGACCTCGTTCTGGCGGGCCTGGGCCTGCACGAGCTGCCCCTCGTCGCACTGCTCGAAGAGCGCCACCTGGACGCCGTTGTAGAGGCTCTCGTCGAGGTTGGGCAGCGAGAACTCGACCAGCACGTGGTCGGGGTTCTGGTCCAGCGCGTCGTGGAGGAAATCGAAGCCTACCTCCGCCGCCGCCGACCCCTCGGGCAGGTCGGGGTTCTTGCGCACGACGGCGGCGGCCTCTTCGGAGTCGAGCGGGTAGTAGGCCCAGGCCTGCTCACCCTGCCCGCCGTGGGCCGCCGCGGTGGCGCCGTTCAGGGGCATGTCCAGGTCGTCGAAGAGCGGGACCTGGAGCTCCTCGACGTCCGCGAGGGCGTTGGAGTAGGTCGGGTCGTTCTCGGTGCCCGCGTTTTCGAGCACGTACATGTTCGGCAGCGTGTTCTGGCACGCGAGCAGGTCGGTCCGGCCGTCGCCGTCCCAGTCGACCGCGACGATGTCGACCATCGCGACGGGGGTCTGCGGCCCGGGGCCATCCTGGAAGATCATCGGCACGAGCGGGTCGCGGCCGGTCGAGTCGAGCAAGACCAGGTACCACGTCGAGCCGACCTTGGTCGTCCACGCCAGGTCGTCGCCGGCCTGCGTGGCGCGCGGGATCACCTCGAGTGAGCCGCCGGGGTTGAGCGCCGGCGAGAAGGGGTAGGCCCCGGTCACCGTGTCGAACACCTCGAGACCCGAGTCGGTCAGCAGCGCCATCTCGCCGGTCCCGTCGGCGTCGTAGTCGACGACCTCGACGTCCGTAATGGGCGATGTCGTGAGGTAGCTCGCGCCTACCGTGAAGGTCATGGAGTTGTCGTTGTATATCAGCGTCTGCACCGACATGCCGGACGTACCGACGACATCGGTCGGGTATCCGTCCCCGTCGAGGTCGCCGACAGCAAGGTGTTCGATGCCGATCCACGACGCGTCGATCGTCGAGGACACGAAGTCCTGCAGGGTGGCGTCGTACTGGTACAGCCGCAGGCCGTTGGTCGGGTCGACCGTCAGCACCGCATGGGAGTGGGCCTCGCCGGGCCGCTGGATGAGCGCGATGTCCTGCACGCCGGTCAATGAGGCGTCGATGCGCTGCTGCCCGGCGAAGGCCGACGGGTCGGCGAGGAGGTAGAGGCGTCCACCGCGGAGGCCAACGGCCTCCTGGCCGGGCATGTCGGATACGTCGCCTGAAAGGAAGCGCCCGAAGGTGCCGCCGGTTTCGGAGGAGGGCCACGCACGCAGCGTGGTGTAGGGAGCCAGGCCCGTCTGGGCGCCAGAGGACGCCGAGAGAGTCACGAGGGCGGCCGTGGCCGCGAGCACTTGGACGGTACGGAGAGTCATACTTGAGGGGGAAGATCGGTCGGTAGGAGCGGAGACAAGCCGCGAGGTCGCCACCCGTGTCTCGGGTGGGGCAACGTCGCTTTCCGCGGATCCAGCGGAGAGCGGACGAGGCTCGCGGCCCTCGGCGCCGCACAGGGCCGCGCCGCTCCGGTAGGTGTCCGCCAGGACGGCGCGGACGACGCAATCCTAGGAAACCGGTGAAAAAGAGGGTTTGCCAGGAGGGACCATGTCTCCTTCTAGCTCCCTTTAAAGTGCCCGGTCACGGTCCGGACGCGGCTAGCCGAGCCGCACGGGGTGGGCGAGCTCGACCAGCCGGCAGAGCCCGTTCACGCGCCGCATCTCCTCGGGCGTGCGGCAGCCGGCGCCGAAGAGCCGCGGGCTGGCGACCAGCACGCAGGCGCACCGGGCGCGGCTGGTGGCGACGTTCAGCCGGTGGGGGTCGAACAGAAAGCCGCTGCCGCGCGGCGCGTCCTCGGCGCTGGAGCTGGTCATGGAGTACACGACCACCGGCGCCTCCTGGCCCTGGAAGCGGTCGACCGTACCGACGTCGATCCCCGGGAGCCGCTCCTTCAGCGCGGCGACCTGCGCGTTGTAGGGCGCGACGACCTTCACGTCGTCGGCGGTCAGGCCGCGGGCCAGCCCCTCGCGGTCGGACCACGTCACGCCCGGCTGCACCAGCGCTTCGACGATCCGCGCGATCGCGTCGACCTCCTCGGGCGCCGCGTTCTGGTTGCCCTCGTGCTCGACGGCGACCAGGAACAGGCCCGCGCCCGCGAAGGGGGTCGGGCCGGCCAAAACCTGGTGAGCGAGCTCCTCGCGGGGGGCGAGCCGTCCCTCGTAGTAGAGTTCCGAAGTGAAGGCGCACAGCGCGGGGTGCAGGCGCCACGTGCGGTCGAGGAAGAGCCCGTGCCCGGCCTTCACCGTCGGCCGCCCGTCGAGCAGGTGGTCGAGCGCCGAGACCTCGGCGCCCTCGGGGTGGGCGCCGCGTTGTGGCTGCTGCAGCTGCTGCGGGTCGCCCAGCAGCACGAGGTTCTCGCAGGCGCGCGACGCCGCCAGCACCTGCGCCAGCGACATCTGCCCGGCCTCGTCGACGACGAGGTAGTCGAGCGCCTCGGCCGCGTCGTCGCGCGCCCAGAGCCACGCGGTGCCGCCCACGATCGCCCCCTCGTCGAGGGCGGCCAGCGCCGCGGCGTTGTCGGTCGCCAGGCGGTAGGCCGGATCCTCGGGCGGCGTCGCGTCGCGCCCCGGCTTGTGCGTCACCGCGAGGTCCACGCCCAGCTCGTGCGCCGCGGCGAGCGTCGCCTCCAGCAGGTTCTGGATCACACGGTGGCTCACGGCGGTCACGCCGATGCGCGCGCCGTCCGCGGCGAGCCGCGCGAGCAGGCGCGCCCCGCTGTACGTCTTGCCGCTGCCCGGCGGGCCCTGGATGGGCAGCACGCCTCCGCACAGGTCGGCGGCAACGCGGTACGCGGTCTCGTAGACCTGCTCGCCGGCGCGCGGCGTCAGCGCCTCGCCAGCAACCTCGACGCGCGGAGGCCGGCGCAGCAGGAGGTCGCGCGCGGCGCGGTAGGGGCCCTCGCCGTCGACGCCGTTCTCGGCGACGGAGCGCCCGAGTGCCAGGAGCGACGAGTCGAGCGGGCGCGGCCGCACGATCTCGTTCGCGACCACCGCGCGCGGATGGACGGCGACGCCGGCTCCGGTCTTCTTCACGTCGAGCGCGCCCGCAACCGGGTCGATGGCCGCGACCGTGCCGACCTTCTCGCCGCCGGCTTCGTGCAGCTCGGCGCCGGGCCGCAGCGAGACCTCCTGGGGCGGGAAGCGATAGCGGTGGGTGGGGAGGCGGCCGCCGGACGCGGGGACCTCGCACTCGAAGCGCAGCCCGGCGAGCGCCTTGCGCTCCTCCAGCAGCCGCTCGGCGGGCAGCTCGTGCAGGCGGTAGAACTCCCACCAGGCGGAGCGGCCTTCGCGGCGGAAGTAGTCGACCAGGTGGGCGAGGAGCCAGCGCGCCTGGTCCGCTTCGCCGCGCTCGCTCTCGTCCGGCGGAACGCCCTCGGTCAACGCGTGGACGACGACGTCGACCTCCGCCGTGCGCGCCGCGAGCTGCTCGCCGGCGGCGCCGTCCTTGAGCTCGGGACGCGGCGGCTCGGGCGTGAGCGTCGCGCGGAGCCGCTCGACCCAGCCGCGGAGTGAGGCGGTCGAGACGCAGTCGTCGCGGTTGTAGGCCTCGACCTCGGCTCGGGCTCCCGGCGCGAGGTCGAGGTCGAGGCCAAGCTCGAGCGCCGTCTCGACGCGGCGGAGCGCCGCCGACGCCGCGCGCAGCTCGAGCTCGCGCTCGAAGCCGTGGAACGGCTCCAAGTCCTTGAGCGAATAGCGCTCGACGCCCGCGCGCAGGCCCTGGCGAACGACGGCGTGCAGGTCGACGAAGCGCTCCCCGCGCAGCAGCCGGTCCATCTCCGCCTCGCGCGTCGCGTGGCGGCCCATCAGCCGCTTGAGCGCGGCGGGCTCGTAGGGCGCGAAGTGATAGACGTGGAAGCCGGGATCGGACTCCCAGCGCGCCATGCACAGGTCGACGAAGCGCTCGAAGGCGCGCTTCTCTGCCGCGCGGTCGAGCGCCCAGAGCGCGGCGTAGTCGAAGCCGCCGCCCCCGTTCGCGACCGCGTAGCCGAGCAGGTATTCGAGGCCGCCCCCATCGACGTACGGGTCGCCCTCGATGTCGAAGAACACGTCGCCTGAGGTCGGCGCGGGCAGCCGCGCGAGGCCGCGCCCCTCGGCCGCGGGGAGCAGCTCGTGCTCGGGTCGCGCGGTGCCGCGGGCGAGCAGCTGGATCGCGGCCTGCGCCCGCAGGCTCTCAAGGGCCTCCGGACTGCCCCGCTGCGGCCGCTCGTCGAGGGCGGCCTCCGCCAGCGCGGCCAGCGTGGACACGCCCTGCCGCTCGAGCTCGACCGCGTGCAGCCGCCCCAGCCCCGCGACGAGGCTCAGGTGGTCGTCCGCGCGGCGCCGCGCGTCGCAGCGCGGCCCCCCGCGGCAGACGTCGCCGTGCGGCACCGGGTCGGGATAGGTGCCCGCCGGGGCGTTGGCGAGCGCCTCTTCCAGTCGCCGCCGCGCCAGCCGATAGAACGCCGCGAACTCGGCTACGCGGTACGCCTCGGACGGAAAGCCCTCCCCGGGCTTCACGACGTGCATGCGCTGCGGCTGAGTCCCCTGCACCCGCGCCACGAGGTCGGAGTAGAGCGAGAGCTGCAGTAGCGTTCCGCCGCGCGTCTCCCGGGCGAGCTTCGTGTCGGCGACCTCGTAGGACCACGGGCCGAGCTCGCTCGGCTCGTCGACGCGCAGCAGGAAGTCCGCCCTCCCGTTCCAGCGGCCGTCGGCGAGGTCGGCCTGCGTGAGGACGTCCGCGCCCGCGCGCAGCGCGCGGACCGTGTCGTCGACGCCCGCGGCCTGCACCACCTCGCGGCCCTGGGCGGCCAGGTGCGCCGCATAGTCGCGCTCGTGCTGGAAGCCGCGCTCGCGCAGCGCCTCCAGCCGGGGGTCGCGCCACGCCGGCACTTCGATCTCACCCGCTGCCGCGGCGCGGTTCAGCGACGTAAGGTGCCGACACGCGAGGTGTCCGGCCAGATCTCCGGCTGACAGGCGAGCCCTCTCCCCGACTCCTTGCATCTCTCCTCCGGCGCCGAGCCGCGCCGGGCACAGTGTACTGCGCCCGGGGGCTGGTCCGGGAGAGGTCCGGCGAAGGAGCTGCGGGCCCTGTGGGCCCGTGGGAAGAGCTAGGAGGCCAGTCCGGCCGAGTGCGACGGCGCCTGGCGGCGCGGCGCGAGCTCGAGCACCGCTCCGTCGTCGAGCTGCATGAGCTCGAAGAGGGGCAGGTGGTGCACGGGCACGGTCTCGACCGCGTCCTCTTCCGCGGCGACGGGCAGGGCGGCGCGGTAGCGATCCCAGTTCTTACGCTCGCTCTCGAGCTCGCGCTTCAGCTTCTCCTCCGAGCGGCGGAGCTGCAGCACGGCCTCGTCGATGTCGCGGACCTTCTTCTCCAGCTGCTGGACGCGCCGCACGGCGGCGAGGCGGGCGCGCTCGGTGGCCGCGAGGCGATCGCCCAGCGGGCGGAGGCGCGCGAGCATCGTCTTGAGCTCGGCGATCGTGTTGTCCTTCAGAGCGAGCGCGGCGTCGGCGCTGTCCTCGACCTGCTCGGCGCCGATGCCGTCCAGCAGGTCTTCGAACTCGCCGAACTCCTCCGCCCCGGGGGCGGTGAGTCGCTCCTGATCTGCGAGCTCACCATGCATGGAGGAAAGGACACGACGAAGCAACCGGCGCGCGTTGTCTTGAACGTTCATGTTGAGGACCGGGGATGGGGGGTGAGGATGGGGGGAGGTGGGGGCCTCCCACGACTCTTCGGTTTACGAACCGCGGCGTCCGAAGCCGGCCCGGGCTTTTTGGGCGGCAATCCTTTCCACGGTCGGCGTCGTTTTCCCGCCTCCCTCGCCCGCCTTGCGGGGGTCGCGCCCCGCGCCGCAAGGCCGTAACCTGGCCCCGTGGCGTCCATGGACGAGACCGAAGGCGAGCCGTTCCGCGGCGAGCTCGACCCGCACCGCGGCGGCGCGGTGCTGGCGCTGGGCGCCGGCGGGCTCGTGCTGCACGCCTTCGGGCTCGCGTGCTGCCCGATCTTCTCGGCGATCTCGATCCCCCTGGGCGCCGCCGCCTGGGTGATGGCCAATCAGGATCTCGCGGCCATGCAGCGCGGCGACATGGACCCTTCGGGCGAGCCGCAGATCAGCGCCGGGAAGGTGATGGGCATCATCGCCATCGGGATCGGCGTCGTGGGGCTCTTCCTGCTCTTCGCCCTGACGGCCGTCAGCTTCGGCTTCTCGGTGTTCGGCTAGCGCGGGGCGAGGGGCCCACCCGCCGCGACCGTGAGGGGCGGCCGTGAGGGGGCGGCGGGGGGCGTTGGTCCATCGCCTCTAAAGGGAGCGGGCGTGAATCGCTCGCACGCTCCCTTTCGGCTCGATGGACTCAGCCGCCGATGAGGATTTCGAGGGCCTTCTCGAACGTGGGATCGCGCTTGCGATATTTCGAGAGGCGCTCGTCCACCAAGACGTCGGGCTGCACGCCGACGCCCTCGATGCACTCGTCTTCGAGCGTCAGGCTGCGCCAGCGCGAGGACACGATGTCGAGCCCCGGGACGATCGTGAAGCGGCCTGGGTTGGCGCTGGCGCCGCGGCTCGGCTTGCCGACCAGCGTCGCGGTGGGGACGGCCTTCATCATCAGCAGGAAGCCCTCGGTCGAGCTGACGCAGAAGGGGCCCATCAGCACGGCGACGGGGCGCCCGTCACGCTGGCGCCCCTCGCGCGGCTCCAGCCAGCGCGGGTAGGCCTCGGTGAAGGCGGTCTCGTCGTCGGGAGCGAACGAGTCGCGGTACTTGCTGCGCGCGTACTCGATGCGCTCGCGGACGAAACGGGCGGCGATGTACTGGGCCTTGTCCTCGCCGCCGCCGCCGTTCGGGCGCACGTCGATCACCCAGCCGTGGGCGTCGGCCAGCTGGTCCATGGCGACGTCGATGCGCTTGATCTCCTCCCACTCCGCGCCGAACGAGCCGAGGCGCACGTAGCCCTGGTTCTCGTTGAGGCGCGCGACCAGGTGGTTCGCGCCCTTGGAGATCACCTCGTCGACGCGCTCGTCGATGACCTCCATGTTCCAGTTGGTCGGGTTGGGGTTGCCCTTGGGCCCCGTGGAGAGGCGCTCGCCCGCGACGTCGAGGTACACGTGCAGGTCGTCGAGGGGGTCGAGCATCTCGACCAGCACTTCGGCGAAGCCCTCCACGTCCTTCTTCTTGACCGCCTTGCTGCGGTACTTGCCGAAGAGCTCGTCCGCGGCCGGCTTGTCGCTCAGGCCGAAGAAGGGGTACGTGCGCCGCAGATGGCCCTCGAGGGCGTCGAAGGCGGCCCCACGGGCCTGCTTGTCGAAGGGCAGGGTGGGGGTGACGTCGAGCTCGATCCCGTCGAGCCACAGCGTGCCGGTCATCGAGAGGAAGAAGGCGACCTCGCCGTGCACCGTCTTCTCGGGGGCCACGCCCTGCAGCACCAGCTTCGACCAATCGCGGGTGCCGGTGATCATCGGCGTGCGCTCGCGCTTCAAGAGCTTGTCCTCCGCGTCGTAGAAGGAGACCGCCACGTAGGAGTTGTAGAACTGCTGCTCGTGGCCCTGGTGGACCTCGTCGCTCCTCACGGCGAGCCGGACCGCCCACCGCTGCGCCGGCTTGGCCTCGAGCCGCTGCGCGACGTACTGCCACGACCAGGTCTCGTCGTCGCCGGAGAGCCTCAGCGACGACTCGCCCTCCCAGGCCACGTCGGTGTCGCGCGTGACCACCGAGGGCTTGCCGTTTGCGGCTCCGGCGCCGTGGGTCGCGGTCCAGCCCTCGGGGGCCTCTCCTTGGGCGCCCTCCTCGAAGCCCGGGTTCGTCAGCTCCTGTCCGCCGAGCGGTCCCGCCACGAGCGCGCACGTTAGCGCCACGCAAACTGCCCTCATCGAAGCCTCCTTCGGTTGCGACTCCGCGCACCTTACCCCGGCCCTCGCGTCCGTCGCTAGGCGCGCCCCCCGAATGCCGGCTAGGATGGCGGGATGGGAGCCGTCCGCCCCGCACCCCACGACATCGGCGTCGACCGGTCCGAGTCGGCCGACTCCGCGGAGTCGGCAGGGCGCCCGTGCGTTCAGCTCGCCGGCCTGTCGCGTCACTACCAGGTCGGCGGCGAGGTCGTGCGCGCGCTCGACGGCGTCGACCTCCTGCTGCGCTACGGGGAGCACGTCGCGATCGTCGGCCCCTCGGGCAGCGGCAAGTCCACGCTGCTGCAGATCCTGGGATGCATCGACGCGCCGACGGCGGGCACGTATGCGCTCGACGGCGAGGACGTCAGCGTGCTCGGAGAGTCACGGCTTGCCGAGGTCCGCAACCGGCGCATCGGCTTCGTGTTCCAGAGCTTCCACCTGCTCGCGCGCGCCAGCGCGCGGCGCAACGTCGAGCTGCCGCTCGTCTACGCCGGCGTTGCTCCCCGCGAGCGGCGCGAGCGTGCGCTCGCCGCGCTCGAGGAGGTGGGCCTCGCGAACCGCGCCCACCACCATCCCGATCAGCTCTCCGGCGGCCAACGGCAGCGCGTCGCCATCGCGCGCGCGCTCGTGACCGGGCCGGCGGTGCTCCTGGCCGACGAGCCGACCGGCAACCTCGACTCGCGCACCGGAGCGGAGATCCTCGACCTCTTCGACTCGCTCCGGAGCGCGGACCGAACCCTCATCATGGTGACCCACGACAGCGCGCTCGCCCGGCGCGCGCAGAGGTTGCTGGCGCTGCGCAACGGCCTGCTCGCCTACGACGGCGATCCCGCCGGTTGCCCCGAGGACCTGCTGCACGCATGAGACTCCACGCTCCCCAATCCCCCTCAGGCGGCCGCGGAGCCGTCCGCGCGGGCCTGATGACGGTCTTGCTCTTGGGCGCCGGCGGAGGGCTGCTCTGGTGGCGCGGTGCTGACGGTGCGGCGGCCCGGGACGCGCTCGACTCGGACCGCATCGTCGTCGTCGAGTCGCGCGACGTGATCGACAGCGTCAACGCGTCCGGCCGGGTCGAGCCGCTTGCGCGCGTCGCCGTGATGAGCCGGGCCAGCGGCATCATCGAGGCGCTCTACGTCGACGAGGGCGACGTGGTCGAGTCCGGGCAGGTCCTGGCCGAGCTCGACCGCGAGCAGCTCCAGGCCCAGCTCGAGCAGGACGAGGCCGACCGGCTCGCGGCGTCGGCACGGCTCGACGCGGCCAAGGCGCGGCTGGACGAGGCGCGGGTGCGCGTCTCGGACCCCGAGCTCGAGTTCCTGCGGCGCGAGGTGAAGCGGCTCGACGGGCTCTTCGAGGTCGGCGACGTCTCGGTCAAGGAGCACGAGGACGCCGCCCGCGCCCTCGCGTTGGCCGAGTTCCGCGTCGACCTGGTCGAGGCCGGCATCCCGGTGCTCCAAGCCGCCGTCGCCGAGGCCGAGGCCGGGCTCGCTGCCGCCGACGCGGCGCTCGCCCGCAGCGAGACGTTCCTGCGCGAGGCGACCATCCTCTGCCCGATCGACGGCGTGGTGCTGACGCGCGACAAGGAGGTCGGCGACGGTGTGTCGTCGATCCTCACCGCGGGCGGCAACGCGACCCAGATCCTGACGCTGGGCGACCTCTCGCGGATGCACATCGAGGCGCGCGTCGACGAGGTCGACCTGGGCCGCATTCGCGTCGGCATGCCCGCGCTCGTCACGGTCGACGCGCATCGCGACAAGCCGCTCGACGGCGCCGTGCGGCGCATCGCGCCGGCGGGGTCGATCGATGACAACGGGATCGTGACCTTCGAGGTCGAGGTGTCGGTGCAGGACCCCGAGAGCATCCTGCGACCCGACATGACGGCCGACGCCAAGTTGGTGATCGATCGGCGCGACGGGGTCTCGTCGCTCCCACAGATCGCGCTGGCGCGGAGCGAGGACGGCGTGTGGAACGCGAGCCGCGTCGTCGGTAGCGGTGACGAGGCGCGTGTCGAGCGCGTCGCCGTGCAGCTCGGTCTCAGCGACGGGCTGATGACCGAGGTCACCGACGGCCTGACGGCCGGCGACCGCGTGCTGCTGCCGCCCGCGCGCCGCGCCGGGGAGCGCTAGGCCGCGGGCGATGCGCCTCTCCGATCTCGTCGCCGAGAGCCTCGGCTCGGTGCTGCGCGAGGCGCGTCGCACCGCGCCGATGGCGGCGGGCATCGTCTGGGGCGTGGCGTCGGTGTTCGTGCTGGTGGCGATCGGGCGCGGCTTCGAGTCCACCCAGCGCGGCACCCTGGAGGCGCTCGGCGACGAGTTCGTGCTCCTGCGCGTGAACCGCGCGACCAGCTCGCGCGGCGACGTGCGTGCGAACGGCTTCGTGCGGCTCGACAGCGATGACATCGAGGCGATGCGCGCCGCGTCGCCGTCGGTCGAGGCGCTCTCCCCCAAGGCCAACAACTGGTTCATCCAGGCGTTCCGCGGCGACAACCTGACGCGCGCCACCGCGACCGGCGTCGAGCCGTCGTATGCCGACATCGTGCACGTTCCGCTCTCGGCTGGGCGCTGGATCGACCAGAACGACCTGGATCAGGAGCTGCCGGTCTGCGTCATCGGCTGGGGGGTGCGCGAGGAGCTCTTCGGCGACGGCCCCTGCGTCGGCGAGGAGATCAAGCTGATCTTCACGCGGCGCGCGGGCGAGGACACGGTGCAGCGCCGCATCACCGTCATCGGCGCGGTCAGCGACGAGGAGCTCGCCGGCGACGAGATCTACACCAGCCACCGCCGCTCGGTCTTCCTGCCGTTCACGACCTGGGAGCGCATGTCGCCGCGCGACTTCCAGTTCTTCGTGCTGCGCCCCCACGCCGACGCGGGCAAGGAGGCGGCGCTGGACGAGGTGCGCGGCGTGCTCGCGCGGCGGCACGGCTTCGACCCCGACCAGGAGAACACGCTCGTCCCCTACTTCGACGCGTTCGAGCGCAAGGCGCGCATCGACGCGGTGTTCGGCGGGCTGGAGGTCTTCCTCGGCGCCGTGGGCGCGCTGATCCTCCTGTTGGGGGCCATCGGCGTCGCCAACGTCGTCCTGATGTCGGTGACCGCACGGACCTTCGAGTTCGGCCTGCGCCGCGCGCTCGGCTGCAAGCGGCGCTGGATCTTCGTCCAGGTGTTCCTCGAGGCCGCGCTGGTCTGCGCCGCGAGCGGCGGGCTCGGCTTCCTGCTCGGCGCCGGTGGCGTGGCGCTGATGGGCAACGTCGAGCTCCCCGACGGCTTCGCGCCGCCCCAGGCCGAGCTGGCGGCGGCCTGGCTGCCCGGCGTCCTGCTGTTGGCGGTGAGCCTCGGCGCGGCGGTCTGGCCGGCGTGGCGGGCGGCGCGGATGGCGCCTTCGATCGCGCTGCGCGGAGGGCGGGCGTGAGGACGCTGAGCTCCGTGCTCGGCGAGGCGGCGCGGAGCCTCGCGTCGCACCCGCTGCGGTCGGTCCTCACGCTGGCGAGCGTCGCCTTCGGCGCAGCGGTCCTCTTCGTGCTGCTGAGCTACGCGACCGGCGTACCGGAGGCGACCGAGTCGATCCTGCGCAGCCTCGGCGGCAAGGAGTTCCTGGTCGAGCCGCGTCGCTCGCGCGGGCCAGGCTCCTCGGGCAACCGCGGCGGGCGCTCGATCCGCATCCGCTACGCGGACCTGAACATGATCCGCGACGCGTGCCCGTCGATCGATGGGATGGCGCCCGCCTACAGCCCCGGTCGCGGCGGGCCGGTCTTCTCGGAGGAGCGCAGCTGGCCCTGGGCGCGCCTCAACGGCGTGGGCTTCGACTACGCCGACGTCACCGACCTCGCGATCGTCGCCGGGCGCTGGTTCACCAAGGAGGAGGAGCAGCTGGCGTCTGAGGTCTGCCTCCTGAGCCTGCCGCTGATGGATGGCATGTACGACGGCCGCGTCGCCCTGGGCAAGACCGTCGACGCCTGGGGGCGGCGCTTCGAGGTGATCGGCGTCTACGAGAGCGATGCGTCGTTCGCCTACTCGATGCTGGTCCCGTACCCGACCGCGATGGAGATGGGCGACACCGGCGGCCGCTACGTCAGCCACATCGCCTTTGCGCCGCGCCGACCCGACCTCGCGAGCGATGCGGTGGCCGAGATCCGGACCGCGCTCGGCAGCCTGTACTCCTTCGATCCGAGCGACACGCGCGCCATCGACGTGAAGGAGAACATCGCCTTTGTCGAGCGCGTGGAGTCGGTCAGCCTGGCGCTGCAGGTGCTGGTCCTGACGATCGCCGCGATCGCGCTGGTGCTCGGCTGCCTCGGCGCCGCGAACGTGGTCGGGATCGCGGTGTCGGAGCGTACGTCGGAGCTCGGTCTGCGCCGCGCGCTGGGCGCGACGGCGACGCGCATTCGGCTCGAGGTGCTGACCGAGACGCTGATGCTGAGCCTGCTGGGCGGGCTGGTCGGTGTCCTCATCGGCTGGCTGGCCGCGGGGGCGCTCGGGCCGCTCGAGTTCACACCCCAGGCGCGGCTCGTGCCCAACGTGGACCGGACGCTCCTCGCGATCGCCTTCCCGGTGCTGGTGGTCACGGCCGCGGTCGCCGGGCTGCCCGCGGCGGTGCGGGCCTCGCGTATCGAGCCCGCGGTCGCGCTGCGTTCGGAGTAGCGCGCGCAGCGGGATTCGGGCGAATGCCCTACGATCGGGATGCCCCTGCTCATCGGACCCCTCATGGAGCTCTTGATGCCCCACGATCGTTTCCTAGCCCCTCTCGTCCTCGGCCTCTTCGCGCTCGCGCCGCAAACCGAGGCCCAGCTCACGAGCGCGGATACGCTAGTCACCGAGATCTTTCCCGGCCTGCAGGGCGGGAAGCCCTTCCCCGAGGCGCACTTCGGGGATCAGATCGTCTTTCGCTCGACCGACGGCGCCGGTACTCAGAGCGTGTGGATCAGCGACGGCTCGGCCGCGACCACGGTCAAGCTCATGGACTTTCCGACCTCGTTCGGCGACCCCACCAACTTCGCCCAGTTCGGCGAGCGGCTGATCTGGACGTCCGGGTCGAGGTTCTACAGCTCCGATGGTACGCCCGAGGGCACCGCGGAGTTCTTCGACGCAGACGACCTGTTCAACGTCGATTTCGTCCTGTGGAGCCGCCCGCTCGGCGACACCGGGAAGGGCATTATCGCCGTGCGTCAGTTCCTGTTCGGCATGCACTTCTTCCTGACCGACGGCACGACCGCCGGGACGAGCGACATCATCGAGATCAGCAACGCGCAGACGCCCGTCTCGATCGGCGACAAGATCTACTTCGGCGGCGAGCAGTCCTTCTCGTCGCTCGTCGGCCTTGAGCCCTGGGTGACCGACGGCACCGCCGAGGGCACGCACATCATCAAGGACCTGGGGTCCGATACGAGCCAGCCCAACAACTTTGTCGAGTTCCAGGGCGAGGTCTTCTTCCAGGCGCGCGGCGCGATCTGGAAGACCGACGGTACGGAGGGTGGAACCGTTGAGGTGGTCGACCCCGACGGAGGCAAGCCTCAGGACCTCGTTGTGCTTGGCGACAAGCTGCTGTTCCACAACGCCTTTTCGTTCAACGGCCAAAGCTGGGCGACCGACGGGACCGCTGCAGGGACCGAGCAGCTGACGTTCGTCGGCACCAGCTCGGCTCTCGTCGGCGTTCCGACGTTGCCCTTCGTCGTCGGCGGGTCTCTGGCCTACTTCGTCGCCGAGCCCGTCGACCAGGAGTTCGAGCTCTGGCGCACCGACGGCACGGTCGCGGGGACCTTCCCGGTCACCGACGTCCCCTTCTGGTCGCCCTTCCGCCCGGCCGCGGCGACGACCGACGACCGGCTCCTCTTCCTGAAGGACTCGCCCGGCTCCGGGAATGAGGTCTGGATGACGCAGGGCACGCCCGAGTCCACCGCGCCGTTCGCGGAGCTCGCGCCGGGCAGCGCCTCCTCCGACCCGTTCCAGTTCTTCCGTGCCGGGGTCCAGGTCTTCTTCAACGCCGACGACGGGGCGACCGGCGAGGAGCTGCACTCGATCACGATCGCGGAGACCGGCGGCTGGATCGTGGAGAACTTCGGCGTCGGCTGCGGCTCCGGCGAGCCGCCGGCGATCACGTCGAGCCTGACCCCGACGCTGGGCGACGACTTCGGGATCGGGGTCGAGGGCACCCCCGGGGTGCCGGTCTCGCTGTTCCTGTCGGCCGACCCCTTCTTCGAGGCCCTCGGCGGCGGCTGCGCCGGGCTGATCAAGTCGCCGCTGCTCGCGACGGTGCTCGTGACCGACGGGACCGGGAAGGCCGAGCTGCTCACCACGCTGCCCGACATCCCGCCGCTGGCGGGGCTGCCCTTCAGCTTCCAGGCTGCGCTCCTGACCGGCGTGGGGCCCTACGGGGGGCTCGACCTGACCGGCGGGCTCGAGGTCGTGCTCGGGCCCTGATGCTCTTTTCCAGCGACGATCCTGTCGGCTGAGGAGACCGCGGATCGTTCGTGAAGCAGAACCCGGCGCCGGTCGAGCCTTCGGCCGGCGCCTCTCTTTCGCCTTCGATCCTCAGCCAGAACGACCCGTCATGCTTCGTCCCGCCCTCCTCGCCCTCCTCGTTTCCCCGCTCGCCAGCCTCTCGGCCCAGACGGGGCCCTTCGTCGACGGCGAGCTGCTGGTCCTGGCCCCCGGATCGGACGGGCTCGACGCCATCTACCGCATCAACGCCGACAACGGGGACGGCGAGTTGCTGCTGGACGAGGTCTATCGCGCCTACAGCCGCTCGAACTGGATGGCCTACGACCCGCATCGGGACGCGATCCTCGCGTACACCGCCCACAAGCCGCTCGGCCTCTTCAGCCCTCGCCTGTACGCGATCGGCTCCGACGGCTCGATCGCAAGCCTCGGCTTCGACGACGAGAGCCTGTCCGCTCTCGTGCCGATCGGCGACGGGCGCGTCTTCTGCTACCGCGGCACCGAGCTCAGCGTCCTCGACGCCGCCGACAACCTGCAGCCGATCCTCGACGCGGGCGGGCAGCCGGTCGATCTATACCTCGACTACCTGGCCTACGACGTGCCGACGAACAGCCTGATCGGCGTCTCGATCGGCAATCAAGCGTCGCCCTGCTACCAGTTCAAGCAACTGACCGCGCACCGACTTCCGTTGAACCCGGCGGGGACGCAGCTCACCGGCCCGATCGCCTGCGCGAGCCTCGACATCAACGCGGCCGGCTCGCCGATCGGCATCGACCCGCTGCCCGGGGGAGACCTGGTGACTACCGTCTCCGGAGCTTCGCCCTTCAGCGACGACGTGTTCGTGCGGATCGAGCCCGCGACGCTCGCGCTCTCGATCTGGAGCTCCTCGACCCTGAACGACGTGGACGGCGGCGTCTGGTGCCCGGCGATCCAGAGGGTCGTCACGCTGGACGACGGGTCCGATGAGCTCCGCACGTTCGCGCCGGGGCAGGGAGGTTCGGGGACCCCGCTGCCCGTCGACATCACTCTGGCCAACGGCACGTCCGGAGTCAGCACGACCAACGCGCTGACCGACATCGAGATCTTCGGCGCGCCCTGCGCGGGCTTCGCCCTCCCGTTCGGCACCGGCCTGGCCGGCCAGGGCGGCGTCGTCCCGACGCTGACCGCGGCCAACTGCCCGACCCTGGGGAGCACGGTGAACCTGGTCCTCGGCGACGGCGTCGGAGGCGGCCTCGCCCTGCTGGGGATCGCGGGCAACTCGGCCGCGTATCCGATCTTCGGGGGCACGGGCTACCTGTTGCCGCCGTTCTACGTGCAGCTGACCGTCCCGCTGAGCGGGAGCACGGGGGCTGCCGGCGCCGGTGAGGCGATCATCCCGATCCCGACCCCGCTCGACCCGATGCTGCTCGGCCTGCCGCTCTACAACCAGGGTGCGGTCCTGGATCCCGCCGCTCCCCAAGGGCTCTCGCTGACCGGCGCGCTCGAGATCCAGCTCGGCTAGCCGAAGCTCTCACAAGCTCACGGCCCCCCCCCGGGCGCCCGTCCGCTTCCCGGACGGGCGCCCGGCTTCGCTTAGAACCCGCGGTGGTCCGCTCCGCACTCCCAGCGCGACGTCGGGGCGGGGCAGCCCGGCGGCCAGCGGGTCTCTTCGTTGAAGCACACCTCGTGCAGGTCCTCGGGGCGCAGGCCCTCGGCCAGGCTGAGGTCGGCCCCCCAAAGGTGCACGCGGTGGAGCGGCTGCTCGCCGAACTTGGTCTGCGTCAGGTTCGCGAAGCTGAAGTCGACGTCGCGCAGCGAGGCGTTCCGCAGGTCGGTCTGGAACAGCTGTGCGCCGACGAAGCTCGACCCGTCGAGCGTGGCGCCCTCCAGCGTCGTCTTGCTCAGCGAGCATACGTCGACGCCGACCCCGCCCGTCGCGCCGGCCAGGAACGAGAAGTCCGCACCGCGCGCGACTACCGCCCGCAGGTCGGCGTGGCGGATCTTGGCGCCGCGCAGGTCCGCGTGGCTGAACTTCGCCCCGGCGGCGCGGAGCGCGTACAGGTTGGCGTCGCGCAGGTCGGCGCCGGAGAGCTCGGCACCCGGAAGGTAGGCCTTAGACAGGTCCGCACGCGGCAGGCGGACGGCCGCCAGGTCGAGCTCGATGGCCGACGTGAGCTCGCGGTTCTCGATCCGCGCCGCCAGGTCCGGAGCCTCGGGAACCACCAGCCGCAGCCGGCGCTGCTCGAAGTCGAAGCCGAGCTCGTCACGCCGCAGCTCGGACGCGCACTTCACGGCGGCTTCGACGAGGTCGTGGAGCCGCTCGAGGTCCGCGTCGTCGGGCGCGAGCGCGGCCGCGCGGTCCGAGACGCGTCGCGCGAAGCCCGCCAGGCGCCCGGTCGCCTCGGCCCGGGACTGCGGATGTGCGCCGGCCAGCTCGCGGAGCCGTCCGAGCGCGACGTCGTCGACCTCGTCGATGCGCTGCAGGCGGCTGGCGAGCTCGCGCAGCTCCTGCTGCTCGCCGCGCGCCACCGCTTCGCTCTTCGCCTGCCGGTCGAGGAACGCCGGCACCAGGCCGAGCGTCGACTTGATCACGGTGCCGACCAACGCCAGCAGGCCGCCGACGACGGCGACCTTGAGGGCGGTGGGCCAGCTCTGTACCCCGGCCGCCGGCGGGGCCGCTTCGACCGGTGCTGCCGGTGCTGCCGGTGCTGCCGGTCCCGACGGCGCCGCGGGAAGAGCCTCGACGAGCAGTGGCGGTGGAGCCTGTTTCCGCTTTGCCCGTTGTCGTTCGGCGCGCAGGTTGCGCGCCGTGCGCTCGCGCCGCGAGCGTCCGCGGTTCTTTCGTTTGCCTTTGCGCGTCCTCTTGCTCAAGCCGCCTGCCTGTCCTCTCGCCGCGATTGCCTCGTCGCGGGCCTGCCTGCCGCCGCCCGCGTCGTTGGGGAATGTCCCCCTTCGCCTCCATCGAACAACGGACCGAGAGCGTCCGCAGAACCGCCCTTTCGCGCGCGCCGACCGGGCGCGGACCGAAGCTCCTCCGGTGCGGAAGCGGGCAAGGGGAGGCGAGGGAGCTAGGGTCTTCCTAAGCCGCCGCGGCCTGTTCGCCAAGGGCGCCAAGGAGCCAAACCGGCCCTAGACCCCTGAGTTCCCGCGGTATCGGGCCGCGCCGCTCGCGCCCATGTCCGCCCGCGACGGGCGGGAATTTCGTGGTCGGCTGGTCCCGTCGTCGAGAATGCGTCGGTCGGCGCTGCGTGCGCTGCGCCGCTTCGGCTTGGCAGGTTCTCGCGACGCTGCGTAAAATCGGGCCTTCCGGCCGCGCGCGCTGCTCGCACCTCAGCGCGCGATCCGGTTCCTGCCTTTCATGAAATGCCCGGGCGCCCTTTCCGCCCGCCGTCCTGCCGCGGCGTGCGTCGGACCCGCTCTTCGCCATGTTCCGGCGGAGGCGCGGGCGAGAAGGAGAGCCGCTGCTCGGTCGCAAGGTGCGTCCAGGAGCGATCCACCCAGGGGGGGACGTCATGCTGCGTCACGTCGACAGGCGCCGGGCCTCGCGGGCTCGACGCGCGGTGTTGTGGACCATGGTCGCGGCCGGCCTCGGCGCGGCGACCGCTGCGGGCCAGCGCGGGATTCAATGGCATCGGTCTTCCGGTGAGGTGGACCACTACTCTTCGGGAGGCGCGCAGGCGCTCGAGGAGCTGAAGGACAAGATCCAGTCGGACCTGAAGGAGTGCAAGGTGCTCGGCTGCTCGGCGGACGAGGAGAAGGACCTTTGGGAGGAGCTCGAGGAGATCCTCGAGCTCAAGCGCAGCTTCAAGGCCGAGGTGCACCAGTGAGGGCCACGGCCAGCCTCGCGGGGGCCGTGCTCCTCGGAGCTCCGCTGTTGTCCGTCGGCGGCGAGAGCCGGCCGGGCTCCGGGCCGGCGCTTTCCGAACGACGCTTCACGCCGACGTCGGGCGCGGAGCTCGAGGCCTGGCTCGGCGAGCTGCGCGCCGAGCTCGCCCGCCCGGGCGCGTTGCTCCTGCCCGCGGCCGACGCCGATCTGGCCGACTCGCCGCTAGCCGCCGGCCTCGCCGAGGCGCGCGGGCCGTGGTTCGCCGACGCGGTGGGCCGGCTGGCGGTGCGCGAGACCGACCCGTTCCTCAAGGCGGTGCTCCTGCTGGCGCTCTACCGCGAGGCCTTCGAGCCGGCGCCGAATCCCGCCCTGGCGCGCTACCTGCCAGCGCTGCTCGAGCACTTCGGCGCCGACGCCAACGACCTCTTCGGCGTCGGGTCCGAGCTGGCGGTGCTCGCCTTCCGGTCCGCCGGCGGGCTCGGAATCGACTACCCGGCGCTGGTCGCCGGGCCGCTCCTGGCCGCGGACGGGTTCGGGCTCCTGAGCATGGGCTACCTCCTGATGGGGGACTTCGAAGGCGGCGCCGGGCCGCTCGGCTTCGCGTTGCTCCACCACCCGCACCGCGACGGGCGCTTCGGTGCGATCGAGGGGCTGCGGGCAGCCATCCTGAAGGGCAACGCCAGCGCCGAGGAGGGCGTGCGCCTCTTCCGCCAGGCGCTCGAGGGCGAGCTCGACCGGCGCAACCGGGTGCTCGCGCTCGAGGCCATCGCGGCCGCAGGTGGACCGCGCGGGCGGGCGCTGGTCGAGGGCATGGCGGCCGACCCGGCTTCGCCCGTGCGCATCGAGGCGGCGGAGTTCCTGATCGACGAGCTTCCGCCGGTCGAAGCGCTGGCCTGGCTGGGCGAGCGCCTGGCCCAGGCTCGGGACGACCTGGACTGGCAGCGCGGTCTCTATCGGGTCGCGGCGGGCGTCCGAGGCCCGCAGGCGCCACGCATGCTGCTCGAGATCGCGGCCGCCGCCGACCGCCCCATCGAGACGCGGCAGGCCGCCCTCCTCGGGCTCTGGGAGCGTCGCCTCGAGCCGCAGGTTCAGAGCGAGCTGCTCGACGTCTACGAGGGGCCGGCTCCCGCCGAGCTGCGCGCCGAGGCGCTGCGGCTCCTGGTCTTGAGCGCGGGCAACCCCCGGCGCTGGGATCCGCGCGAGCTGGCGACGAGCGCCGACGACCCGCGGCTGGCGGACGCCGCCTTCGGGCTCGCGATCCTCGAGCCGCGGGCCGACACGTGGAGCTGGGCGGTCGAGCACGCGCGCTCGCGCGAGCCCGAGGCGCGGCGCACCGCGCTCGCGGAGGCGCTCGTCGGACAGGTGGCCGACCTCGGCGATCCGCGCGGCCGCCTGGCCGGACTGCTGGCCGAGCTCGCGCCCGGCGAGGCGCGCACGAGGCTCCTCAACGGCTACCGCGAGGCGCTCGACGCGCACGAGCCCAGCTCCGTCGCCGACGAGCTGCGGCGCAAGATCGACCTGCACCGCGGTGCGGTCCGGCGGCTGAGCGGCTCGGACCGCCACCGTTTCCAGCTCGCCGCCGAGCGCTTCGAGCGCCGGCTGGCGAGCCTGCAGTTGCGCGTCGGGGGCTAGCCCTCTTCCGAGCGGAAGCCGAAGCCGGCCTCGGCCAAGCCGGCTTCAAGCGTGCCGACCAGGTCGTCCTTGCCCGCACCCCGGAGCGAGCTCCGCAGCTCGCGCGCGGTGGCGGCAGGGGTCTTGCCGAGGCCGTCGAGCTGCTCGACGCTGCCCGGCGCGATCGAGAAGGCCTCGGTGAGGCTGCGCACCGCGTCCAGCCAGCGTCCGTCCTCGGCCTGCAGGCGCGAGAGGCCGGTCAGCACCAGGCACTGGTAGTGGGCGGAGGACGACGCGAAGCCCGGCTCGGCCTCGGCCGAGCGGGCGAAGAGCAGCCCGCTGCGTGCGTAGGCCGCGCGCGCGGCCTCGGCGTCGCGGTTCTGCACGTCCTGCTCCGCGGCGATCAGCGTCGCCAGCCCGTGGTACCAGTCCAGCGTCGGCCGGGCCCAGTCCGGCGCGGAGGCCAGGGGCTCGGCCTCGTACGCGGCCTCGAGTGCGCGGGCGCCCCGGTCGCGCAGCACCTGGAACCGCAGGTAGCCGTGGAGGCGCTCGGAGAGCGGGTCGCGGGCCAGTCCGTCGCGTAGTGCTGAGCCCTGCAGGTGGAACGCGCTGAGCGAGCCGAGCAGGTCGAGGTAGGTCGTGCGGTGCGCCTCGGTCGAGGCGGGGTGGGCAAGCAGCGCTTCGAAGGCCGCGTGTGCGTCGGAAACCCACGCGGGATCCGGGTTGCCCCCGGCGCCGTAGATCTGGCGCGTGCGCGCGTTGGCCAGCACGCCGAGCACGTCGGCCGCGAGGGCAGAGCCGGAGTCGCGCTCCAGCGCGCGGACGGCGGCCACCGCCGCGTCGGCGGCCGGGTCGATGTCGCCCTGCATGTAGATCGACCAGGCGCGCAGCCCCAGGGCGCGCGCGTCGTCGGGCACGTGGGTGAGGGCGTCGTCGCACGCGGCGACCGCATCCTGCAGGAAGAAGGTCGGGTTGCCGCCCAGGCCGAGCTGGATGCGCGCCATGCGCGCGACCTCCTCGGCGCGGCGGACGAGCAGCTCGCCGTCGTCCGGAGCCTCGCGCAGCGCGGCGTCGAGCGCGTCGAGCCGCTCCACCGTCGCTTCGAAGGCCTCCAGCGTGACCGTCTCGGCCGGTGGCGTGGGGGCCCCGGCCAGAAGCAGCTTCCAGCGCGCCGGGTCGACGTGCGCGGAGGGGGCGTCGAGCGCGGCGAGCGTCGCCAGCGACCCGAACGATGCGGCGAGCTTGCCCCGCACCCCGGCCTCGCCGGCGGCCCCGTAGGCCCGGATGGCCTCGTCGGCGGGGGCGGCCTCGGAGTGCAGCGCGACGGCGCGCGCCGCCGCCCGCCGGACCTTCTCGCTGGAGTCGCGCAGCGCCAGCCGGATCAGCTCGGGGTGCTGGGTCGCGCGCTCGGCGGACAGGGCGAGACCGGCCAGCATCGCCCGCGCGTCCTCGCCGGCTTCGACGAAGCGGCGCTCGAGCTCGGCGCGGTTGGCCGCGTCCGGGCTGGCCAGCAGCTCGGCTTCGGAGAGCGAGCTCGGTGCCGGTGACGGCGGGCTCGGCACGCCGAACTCGCGCAGCTTGCCGTCGATGATCGACAGGTCCTGCAGCAGGTAGAGGTCGAAGAGGATCTCGCCGGTCGGGCTGACGCCGACATGCCGCGGTGCGACCCGGTTGCCGTTGAAGTAGGCCTCGTAGAGCAGCGGCTCGATGTCGATGTGCTCGGAGTTGAGCAACCGGCCGAAGCGCCGGTCGTGCAGCCGGCGGCCGCGGTCGTCGCGCTCGCGCGGCTCGCGGCGGTCGGGCGAGGCGACGACCGGCACGAAGCCGCTCGCCAGCTCGACGAAGGCCGGATCGCGGTAGCGGCCGAAGGCGAGTGACTCGCTGGCCGCCTCGCCGTCCATGTTGACGCAGATCAGCAGCGGCTTGCCGGTCGCCTCGACGAGCTGCAGCGCGTCCTCGAGCGTGCGCTGCCAGGGCATCAGCGGCACGCGTTCGCGGTCGGCGCTCGACACGCGCCAGTCGGTGCGGCGCGTCGCGGCGGGGCTCGGCGGCGCGGTAAGCTCCGCCGCTTCGACCTTGCCGTCGCCGTTCGCGTCGAGCGTGCGGTGCAGCGCGTTGAGGTCGTCGAGCGTGAGCCGGCCGTTGCGGTCGGAGTCGAGCACGGGGCCGAAGCTGGCGAGTGCGACCGGCGGCGTGATCGCGCCGCGGTCCTCCGGCGGCGGCATGGCCTGGATGCGCTGCACCCAGCCGATGAGCAGCTCGTCGGTAACCTCGCCCTCGACGTCGCAGTACTCGGTGAGGAACGCGAGCAACTCGCCGTCGGTGACCTCGCCGTTCGCGTCGGTGTCGGCCAGCGCCGGCAGCATCCAGTTGCCCGGGCTCGCGGTGCGCGCGCTGCCGGCGCGCTCGCCGGACACCAGGCGCACGACGTCGTCGCGCGTCATCGCTCCGTCACCGTCGAGGTCGGCGTAGAACAGCCGCCCGAGGACCTTGTCGCGATCGAGGTTCCCTTCCAGGTCGCCGCCGAGGTCGCCGAGGAAGCCGGCCCACTCCTCCGCCGCGACGTCGCCGTCGCGGTTGGCGTCGGCGCGCTCCACGATGGCCGCGGCCGGGTCGAACGCCAGGCCGGTCTGGGCTGCGGCCACGCCGACGAGGAGCAGCGCGGCGCCGGGAACGGGGATCGCCGCGCTCAGCGCGCGGCACAGCTTCGATCGTTTGTTGCTCATCTCGACTACCCGAGGGGGGAACCGCGGCGGCCGGGTCGCCGACCGCGGCGGAACATGGTAGTCGAGCGGCGCGGGAGTTATCCGACTTGATCCAGCGATCGTCCCGGCGCGTTGTTCGAGATGGAGAAAGTCACCTCGGAGAAGGCCGAAATCGCCCGTTCGAAGCGCCCTGCGCCCGGATTGCCGGGCGCCTCGCGGCGCTGCACTTCGGGGCGTTCATCCGGCAGCTCGCGCACACCGCGGTCGCGGCCGGAGTCGCCCGGCGCGTTCGCGGCGCCGCTCGATGCGGAGGGCGCCGGCGCGAGCGACGGGCCCGGGCGTCCCGGACCGTCTCCGTCCGGCAGACCCGCGAGCCCGTTCGAGCCCGAGGCGGGGCCGGTCGCGCTCGGACCCGGACGCTCGGGCGGAGCGCCCGCATCGGGCGGCGGCTGTAGGCCGCCTGTCGCGGAAGGCGCGGGGCCGAGCGTCGGTCCGGTTCGCTCGGGCGGAGTGCCCGCATCGGGCGGAGGCTGCAGGCCGCCCGTCGCGGAAGGCGCGGGGCCGAGGGTCGGTCCCGTTCGCTCGGGCGGTGCGCCGTCGTCCGGCGCCGCCTGCAGACCGTTCGATGCCGCCTCGGGGCTCGTCGACGAAGGCGCCTCGCGCTCGGGCGGAGCGCCCGCTCCATCGATGCCTCCGGTGTCGGGCGTCGACGGCGCTCCGTCGAGCCCGCGTCCGACGCGGAACGTCCCCGACGGGCGCGCGGGCTCCGGCCCGGACTCCTCGGGCGGTGTCTCCAGCGCGCGGCTGGCGCTCTCGATGCGCGCCAGGCCGGGCCGCGTGCTACCGCCGCCCGAGCGCTCCTCGACGCCCAACCCTCCAGCGGGCGGGTCGCCGGCGTCGGAGCCGGAGCCGCGCGCCGCGTGGACGCGGGCGCGAAGCTGCTCGACGCGGTCGCGGATGCGGTCGCTGTCCTCCGGAGGAGGCGTGCGATCGCGGCCGCGTGTCTCGACGGGTTCCGACGCCGCCCCCGTGGGCGGAGTCGACGCCGAGCTGCGCTCGGACGTCGGGCTCTGCAGGGTCCCCGGATTTGACGGGGGCGGCGGCGGAAGCGGTACGGAGCGGTTGGAGCTGGTGATCTGCATACGCGGGGCCTTGTCTTCTTCCCTTCGGCTCCGCACCGATCGAGCGTGGGCCCCGCCCGAGACAACTGCTTCCCGCGGATCTTCGGCGTACCCGAAGATCCACAAGAAGCGTGTCCGCTAGAACGGCTTGGCGTAGACCGCCCAGATCGCGACGGCCACGAGCGCCGTTCCGGCCAGCGTGAAGACACCCGCGCTCTGCGGCTTGCGGAAGGCCATGCCGGAGATGGCCATCAGCCCGAGCCAGCACACCAGCTTGATGATCACCCAGCCGCTGAACGAGAGCTGGAGCTTCGCCAGCAGGCCGAAGCCCGCGACGAGCATCACCAACCCGAGGATGCCCGTCAGCATGAGGGTCTTCTTGCGCCGCGCGGGGTCCGGTGCGGCGAAGGCCTGGAACGTGAAGGCCGTCAGCAGGAAGCCGGCCACCACGTGGAGGATGTAGTAGAAGGTCGGGGTCATGGGGCACGTTGTGCCGTGCGGAGCGCGATCCGTCTATCGGAATTCGCGCTCCGTTTCCGCCGGGCCGCGCGTGGCCCCGACCGCGGGCGCTACCCGTGCATCATCCAGGCGGGCATCCTGGCCAGGTGCTCCTTCGCGGCGGCCTCGGGGGGGCTGCGCTCCATCTTCTGCATGCCCATGAAGAAGCCGGTGACCGTGCCCTTGAAGACCTCCTCGTAGGGCTCAGCTCGCCCTTGTCGTTGGTGCAGCACTGGCAGTACATCTGCCCCGGCGCCGCGTCGGCCAGCGGCCTGCCGCAGGACTGGCAGGGGGCCGTCGTGACGGGTGAGCAGATCGACAGGCGGTAGCCGTCGGGGTCGTCGACGAAGGCGTCTTGGGCTCCATGCGGGGCTCGACGCCCTTGCGGCGGATCTCCGCGTTGTAGGCGTCGATGTCGTCGACCATGAGGTAGACGATGACGCCGACGCCCGCGGCGTTCGCGCTGGAAGCGCTCGGCCATCTTGCGGTAGAGCGGTGCGGTCCGGGGTCTTCGGCGCACTTCGCCTCGACCGCGCCGGGCTCCATGGCCGCGCCCAACATGACGGACCGCGACCCGAGGATCATGTTGCACCACATCGGCGCGCTCTCGTCGGGCCAGCGCTCCTTCATCGTGAAGCCGAGCTTGTCGCGGTAGAAGCTCACGCTCGTCGCCATGTCTTTGCAGGTGAAGTTGACGGACATTCCGCCGCGGTCTTCAGCAGCTATTCTGGACTCCTTGTGCTGGTACGGCCTTCTAGGGGGCGCGGATTGGAGTCGCGTAGAAACGCACGAAGCGCCTCCGCCGACCGCTTGAAGCGGTCGTTTGAGCGGTTTGAGGCCCAGCAACGGGAGGGGCGACCTAGACTGACGGCAGCCGGAAATTGCGCGCCTCGTCCAACGCCAGCGGACGAGCGCGTGGCCGGTCATCGGAACCCCTCACCTATCCGTACCTCACTCAGGATAAGTTCGATGAACTGCTATCGAGTTGCCCCTCTAGCCGCGCTCGCGTTCGCAGCGCTCGCATCGCAGGCCCAAGCCCAGGACGTGCCCGTTCAACGTGTCTCCGGCGACGTCAAGCACTACCGGCTTGACTACTCGACCGGAGAGATCACCCAGACGTCTCCGGCGGGAGACACGCTTGTTTCGTCGTGCTACGCCAACTCCGCGTTCAGCGGGCTCTTTGCCGTTCCCGGCGCCGGCGAGGAGTTCGTCGACTGGGGCGTCAAGGCCTGCGGGCTGACGGACGTCGCCTGCGAGATCATCGTCGGCTACGGGACGACCGCGCTCGACCCGTTGGTCGCCGGGCCGGGAGCCGCGTTCGACGTGACGCTGTACTCGGGGACCAGCGGCTTCTGCGATACGAAGACGCCGGTGGCGACCTACTCGTTTACGGGCATGCCGGGCAGCGTCGACGGCTCGGCGGTGGCGGTGTCCATGACGGTCGACATCAGCGCGATCGGGTTCGCGATCCCGGACGGCCCGCTCGGTTGGGGGTACGTCGAGGTCGACGGCGAGACCGGCCCGCTGCTGATGACCGCCGGGGCGGGCGGAAGCGGGACGATCGACGCATTCGACGTCTACACGGCGCCGGCCGAGACCGGGCCGTGCGGCGGCACGTTTGCCTTCATGACGCCGGGAGTCGCGTCGTTCTGGATGGAGATCGGCGAGGACGACGGCTCGTTCGGCGCCGGCAGTCAGGTCCAGCGCTTCGGCGCCGGCGGCTGCAACATCGGTGTGCTGACGGTGGGCTCGAGCTCGCCCGCGGTGTCGAAGGTGTGGAACCCGTCGATCACGACGCCGGCCGTCGCCACGCCCGCGCTCGACTTCCTCGCCTTCGCGAAGGATCCGGGCCCGGGCGGCTGCGGACCCTTTGGCGAGATCCTGATCGACCTGACGCCGCCGAACCCGCTGATCGTCATCTCGGGCGTTGTGGGAACCGGCTCGCCGTTCTCCGCACCCGTGCCGCCGCTCTGCGCGCTGATCGGCGCGACCGCGACGTGCCAGGCGGGCCAGGTCGACGTCGGTGGACAGATCGCGCTCACCAACGCGATCGATCTCGTGATCGGCGTCTAAGCCGTTGCGCAAGCCGGGTTGCGCCTGCGCCCGGCTGCGCTAACCTCGTGTTCGACGTGGAGCCGCTCCGCCGAGCGGCTCCTTTGCTTTTCCGCGAAACCCTGCACCACGGAGGTGACCTATGAAACGCGCCGCAACGATCGAGCTTGTGAGCCGGACCGCCTCCGCGCCTTCGCGCCGCTAACCGCGGCGATCGACGGACGCCGGAGGCCCTGACCGCTCCTCCCCTGCGGAGCGAGCGCGCCCCGGCTCCCGGTATGCCCGCGCCCACGACGGGGCTGCGGGCCGGGAACCCACGCACGCGCCAAGAGCGCCACCGGTACGTCCCGAGATTTCGAAGACCCGTTCCATGGCAGGGTTCCGTTGAGCAGCAATCGCAGACGCGAGAAGCACATCCAGAAGTACTTTGAGGAGAAGGAAAAGGGCCAAGAGCACCAGAAGCTGAAGAAGCGCGCCGCACAGCTGCGGCGTGCCGAGCAGAAGAGCGCCGGGCGTTCGCGCCGCAAGGTGCGGCGCGACGATTGGGAGGAGCTGATCGAAGGCGAAGCGAGTCGTCTGGAGCAGCAGGAGACGCGCGCGAGCTCGACCGCGGCGTGGGTCGCGCGGCTCGAGGCGAACCAGAAGGCTCCGGAAGCGTCGGAGGCCGATGCGGGCCTGGCGCGGGGCCGCGCGGTCTTCGTGACCGCGGGCGGCTGCCGCGTCGCGCCGGAGGACGGCTCGAAAGCGGTCGAGTGCGACCTGGCCGAGCACGTGCGGCTGCGTCAGCGCTCGGCGCTGGCGATCGGCGACCGCGTCGCCTTCGACGCCGAAGCGCGTCGGGTGCACACGGTGCTGCCGCGCGCGACGTGGCTCTCACGCCCGGATCCACACCGTCCCTCGGTCGAGCGCGTGCTCGCCGCCAACGTCGACGTGGTCGTCATCGTGGCGGCGCTGCGCGATCCCGTGCTGTCGGTCGGATTGGTCGAGCGCGTGCTCCTCGCGATCGAGCGCGGAGGCGCCGAGCCGCTGGTGTGCGTCACCAAGCTCGACCTGGCCCAGGACGTCGAGGCCGAGCTCGAACCGCTTGCGCCGATCGCCTTGCTGGGCGTCGACGTGCTGCCGTGCTCGACCGTCACGGGCGACGGCGTGGACGCGGTGCGGGCGCGCTTGCGCGGGCGAACTTGCGTGCTCGTCGGGCACTCCGGCGTGGGCAAGTCGACGCTGCTCAACGCCTTTGCGCCGGAGCTCGACGTCGCGACCGGGCGCGTGCGCGCGGCCGACGGCAAGGGGCGGCACAACACCACGGCCTCGTCGCTGTACGAGCTGGACGACGGCACGTGCATCGTCGACACGCCCGGCGTGCGGCAGTTCGGCCTGTGGCGCATGACGCCCGACGAGCTGCGCGACGCCTTCCCCGACCTGCTCGAGGTCGCGTCAGGCTGTCGCTTCCGCGACTGCTCCCACGACCACGAGCCGGGTTGCGCGGTACGCGACGCGGCGACCCGGGGGGGGCCGTTGCGAGCGCGCTACGCGTCCTACCTTCGCATCCTCGCCACGCTGCGCGCGTGAGCGAGGGGAGCGGGCTCAGTTGCCGATCGTCAGCTCGAGCCCGTTCGTGAAGCGCCAGCCGAGGGCCGCCGCGGTATCCAGCGCGGCGGCCTGGCAGGTGAACGACAGGCCGGCGTGCTCGGGGATGTAGGGGAGGTTGAGCGCGATGCTCCCGTATCCGCCGGAAAGCGGCACGGCGACGACGTCCGCCACCGGCGGCAGCGTGATCAGCAGCGTGCCTCCCAGCAACGGCACGTCGGCGCGACCCGATGAGAAGGCGAGCAGCCCGACCGTCGAGCCGTTCAGGTTCGACAGCTCGATCATCGTCGAGTTGCCGAGGACCGGCGCCGTAGGCGCGCTGAGCGTGCCCTGGTTGGCTCCTCCGGCGTCCGTGCCGTAGAGCTCGACCTGCCCGGGCACCTGCGCCGGGACCTCGACGATCTCGATGCCGGAGATCTTCGCGTTCTGGAGCACGGGCGCGAGCCGCACCTCGACGTCCGCATCCGTGGGAGTGACCTCGAAGGTCTTCATCGTGCCGATGTTGGCGCCGACGTCGGCGAACACGTCGTAGTCGTCGAGCACGAGGTTGTCCTCGACGTACACGTCGAACACCCGCGCGCCGGCGGAGGCGAAGTACACCTCGGCGAAGTAGAGGCGCACCTCGTACGTCGTGCCGGCGGGGAGCGGGAAGTTCCACGTCATGTCCTGGCCGTTGGTGTAGCGCTCCGAGCGGAACATGTCCGGCGGCGTCGCGAGCGGGACCGTGCCATCCGGCACGACCGACAGCGCGCTGGTGTAGGCGGCGGGCGAGCCGCTGACGAGGCCGTCGTCGGACGTCCAATCGTCGATCGCGGCCCCGCCCGCGTTGACGCGCACCGGCGGGGGCGGGGCGATGATCTCGAGCTCGTCCCAGGTGGCGGCGAAGCTGCCGCCGCCGCCCGCGGTGGACAGGATGCCAACGGCAAGCACCTGGCCGCTGAGCCAGCTCTGGGGGATCGTCTGCGGGCCGCCCGCGAGCGCGGTGGGCGCCGCGCCGTCGAGCCCGAAGAGCGCGGTTACGGTCGAGGCGCTGGGATCGACCTCGAGCAGGAGCTCGACCTCCGCCGGCCCCGGCAGCGCGAGCGCCTGGCTCTGCGTCGCTCCGGGCGTACCGCCGACCTCGCTGCGCAGCTCGACGCCGGTCCCCGTGACCGAGAGGCTCACGAAGTTGTCCTGGTCGCCGGTGCCGAGGAAGAGCCCGATCGACTGATCGGCGGTCGGCGTAATGCCCAGGAAGGGCGCGGCGATGACCGTGCGCGCGGTGAACGCGGCTCCCTTTGCGGGGAGCTGGAAGCCGACCTGGAACGCGTTCTCCTGGTCGTTCACGGCGCCGTTCGCGCTCCCCGCCGAGACGGTCTCGACGGTGAACACGCCCGCGGCTCCTCCGGCGGTCAGCGCGGCCGGATCGAACTGGTCGAGGTAGTCGTCGACCCCGTTCGACATCAGCCCCGAGAAGCCGAGGTTCAGGATGCCGCCCTTGCCGGCGACGTCGGTCTCCCAGCCGAGGGCGAACGGCGGCACCAGCGCGAGGCCGTTGGTCGGGTCGATCGCGAAGGGGTCGAGATGATCGGCGATCCCGTCGTCGTCGTCGTCCGGGTCGTTGAGGTCGGACAGGAGGTCGCCGTCCTGGTCGGCGGGGACGTCGCCCGACGAGCACGGGTCGGTTCCGTTGTCGATCTCGTCGGCGTTCGAGTAGCCGTCGAGGTCCTCGTCGAGACCCAGGTCGTAGGCGCCCGAGCAGGGCAGGAGCTCGTTCGGAGAGAACACCACGATGCTGTTGCCGGTGCGGTTCGCGACCCAGATCGTGCCGGGGAAGGGGGCGCTGTCGCCCAGCGTGGTGACGTCGATCGAGCCCGAGCCGACCGACGAGAACAGGTCCTCGACCAGCACCGCACCGTCGCCGGCGGCGTTGAGCTTCACGCGACGCAGGTGCTGGCTGAGGCTGATCAGCAGCAGGTCGCCCTCCATCGCGCCGCCGAAGGCGGTCGAGGTGTACTCGGCGATGCCGTTGGTCGACGAGCCCCAGACGGCCAGCGCTCCGTTCGCCGCACCCGGGGCGCGGTACTCGCACTCGACCGGGTTCGCCGTCCACACCGGGCTCTGCGGGTTCGTCGGGTTGAAGGTGTTGAGCGTGTTCGCGCGCGTCGGGTTCGGGTGCCCCGCGTAGTAGCCCGCGGCCGGGATGTAGTGCAGGCCGTCGCCGTGGGTCGCGCCGGGCTCGGCGACGCCGTTGGTGCAGTTGCCGCCGGAGTACACCGGCTCGCCGCCCCAGCCGCCGTTCGGCCCGTTGTCGATCGCGTAGAGCCGGCCGGACTCGGTCAGCACCACGTCGTACGGGTTGCGCCACCCCGGAGAGTGGATCTGCACCGGCCCGCCCGCGACCAGCATCGCCTGGTTCTTGCCGTCGTTGCCGCCGAACGGGTCGTTGAGGTCGACCGCGCCGGCGCGGTCCTCGTCGTCGAGCGTCGGCAGGTCGTAGGTGTTGCTCCCGATCGCGTCGAGGTCGATCGACAGGATCGCCGCCGAGAGCGCGAACTCCGGCGTCAGCGCGAAGTTGTTCGACGGCGCTCCCATGTTCGTGTGCCCACCCTGCGCGAGGTAGAGCATGTTCGTCGCGGGATCGAGCTGCATCCCGTTCGGCCCGTGGTTCTCCTCCGACCGCGGAAGGCCGCGGACCAGATCCTGGCGCTGCCAAACCCCGCCGCTCTTGTAGAGCCGCGAGACGACGCCCGAGTTCGTGTCGAGGTCCAGGTCGGTCCCCGATCCGCCGGCGCCGATCCGCGGATCACTCGAGCTGACGTACAGCACCGGATCCGCCGCCGTTCCGGCGACGAGCAGCCCGGTTACCTGACGGTGCGCGATGCTCGGGTTCGGCGTGCCGTCGTCGTCGTGGTTGGGGATCTGGGGGATGAGGTTGATGACCTCCGTCGCCGTCACCGAGAAGGCGTTTCCCACCTGAGTCACGGTGAAGGCCCGGATCAGGCCCTCCTGCTCACCGACGTAGAGACGTCCATCCGGACCGAACTGGATCGATGTGGGCAGGTCCAGGGCGGCGCCCTGGAGGAAACCCTTGTCGAAGCTGATCTGCGCCGAGAGCGGCGCCTGTACGAGCGGAAGAAGAAGCGATGCGAGGGCGAATCGGCGCATGGGAAGCTACGACTCCGGAGGTCTGGGCTGGGTGTGAGTCGAAGCTCTTTCCACCGGCGGCTGCGAGGCCGATGGAGACTCACATCAAAACGTACCCCCGCGGTGCGGCGCGGGCCGGCGGAGCCCGCTCGCGCGCGGATTTCGTACCATCCCGCCCCGCCCGCCCAGGCTCCTCGGCCCTCGCAGCTCAGAGCAACGCCATGAACCGCAAGCTACTCCCGCTCGTTCTCGCCGGCCTTCTGCCGGCGTCGGTCCCCGGGTGCTCGTCGCCCGCCGCGGCCGAGCCCCGCCTCCAGCTCCGCGCTCTCCGAGAGCTCGCAACCGCCGGTGTCGACGTCGACGACACGCGCATGCTGTCTCAGCCGGCGTGCAGCGCCGAGCACGTGGCCTTCGTGTACGCCGGCGACCTCTGGGTGGCAGGGCTCGACGGCGGAGGCGCCCGGCGCCTCACCACGCACTCCGGAGGCGAACGTCAGCCGCGCTTCTCGCCTGACGGGCGCTGGATCGCCTTCACCGGCGAGTACGACGGCAACACCGACGTCTTCGTCGTCCCGACCGCCGGCGGCGAGCCACGGCGCCTGACCTGGCATCCGGGCGAGGACCTGGTCCAGGGCTTCACGCCCGACGGCTCTGCCGTGCTCTTCACCTCTGCCAGGCGCGCGCATGCGCGCGGCACCTTCGAGCTCTTCACCGTGCCCCTCGACGGCGGTCACCCGGCCACGCTGCCGATCTCCAGCGCGTTCAAGGCGACCTTCTCGCCCGACGGATCCAAGCTGGCCTACACGCCCCTGCCCGAGTCGTTTCGACAGTGGAAGAACTACCGCGGCGGCACGACGTCGCGCATCTGGGTCTACGACGTCGCCGATCACTCGGTCGAGCAGGTGCCGCAGCCCGAGGGGCGCTGCAACGACTCCGACCCGATGTGGATCGGCGACGCGGTCTATTTCCTGTCGGATCGCGCCGGGGAGTTCAACCTGTTCGGCTTCACGCCGGGGCGGCGCGGCGTGACGCAGCTCACCGAGCACGCGGACTTCCCGATCAAGGGGGCCTCCGCCGGCGGCGGGCGCATCGCGTACGAGCAGGCCGGCTACCTCCATCTCTACGAGCCGGGCGGCACGTCGCGGAGGCTGCGCGTCGGCGTCGCGGCGGACCTGATCGAGACGCGGCCGCGTTACGTCAGCGGCGTCGAGCACGTGCGCTCCGGCGGCATTTCGCCGACCGGCAAGCGCGCGGTCTTTGAGTACCGCGGCGAGATCGTCACGCTCCCGGCCGAGAAGGGCGACCCGCGCAACCTCACCGGCAGCCCCGGCGCGCACGAGCGCAGCCCGGCCTGGTCGCCGGACGGCGGCTCGATCGCGTTCTTCTCCGATGCGAGCGGCGAGTACGAGCTGCACGTCGTCTCCCAGGACGGCCGCGGCGAGGCGCGCGTGTTCCCGCTCTCGGGCGCCGGCTTCTACGAGGAGCTTGGCTGGTCGCCGGACGGCGAGCGGCTTAGCTTCGTCGACAACTCCTGGTCGCTGTTCGTGCTCGAGCTTGCAACGGGCGAGGTCTCGAAGGTCGCCCAGGAGCCGCGCTACGGGCCGATCCGCACGCTGCACCACGACTGGTCGCCGGACTCCGGCTGGATCGCCTACACGCTCAGCACCACCGCGGGCATCAAGCGCCTTTGGCTCTACGACGTCGCCGGCGGCGAGAGCCACGCCATCACCGAGGGTCTCGGCGACGTGGCCGAGCCCGCGTTCGACGCGGGCGGCGAGTACCTCTACCTGACTGCCTCGACCGATGCGGGGCCCGCGCGGACCTGGTTCGCGATGTCGAATGCCGACATCGAGGTGACCAACGCGCTCTACCTCGTCGTCCTGTCCAGCGAGACCCCCTCGCCCTTTGCGATGGAGAGCGACGAGGAGGATGTCGACGACGAAAGGGCGACCGAGGAAGCCGAAGGCGAGTCCGAGGGCGAAGCGGAGGAGGACGACTCCATCCGCATCGACCTTGCGGGGATCGGCCAGCGCATCGTCGCGCTGCCGCTGGCACCGGGGCACTACTCGAACCTTGCCGCCGGCGCCGAGGGCACGCTGTACTGCCTGAAGCGCGGCGAGGCCGGACCCTTTGGCCCCGAGGGGCCGGGCTCGCTCACGTCGTTCAGCTTGGACGGCGGCGAGGAGAGCACCGTGCAGGAAGGCGTCGATGGCTTCGCGGTCTCCGCGGACCGGGCCAAGATGCTGATCGCCGCCGGCGGCGCGTTCTCGATCGCCGACGTCGGGCAGGCGGGCTCGCCGCTCGACGTCGATGCGATCGAGGTGCGCATCGAGCCGCGCTCCGAGTGGGCGCAGATCTACGACGAGGCCTGGCGCATCAACCGCGACTACTTCTACGACCCCGGCTTCCACGGCGCCGATTGGCCCGCGATGCGCGAGAAGTACGCGGCCTTCCTGCCGCACCTCGCGGTGCGGTCAGACCTCAATCGCGTGATCCGCTGGATGTGCTCCGAGCTAGCCGTCGGACACCACTACGTCTACGGGGGCGAGACGCTGGTCGAGGCCGACTCGGTTGCCGGAGGGCTTCTGGGCGCCGACTTCGAGGTCGCCGGCGACCGCTACCGCTTCGCGAAGGTCTTCGGCGGGCTCAACTGGAACCCCGACCTGCGCGCGCCGCTTACCGAGCCGGGCGTGACGGTCCGTGCCGGCGACTACCTGCTGGCGGTGGACGGCCGCGAGCTACGCGCATCCGAGAACCTCTACTCGCGCTTCGAGAACACCGCCGGGCGGATGGTTGAGCTCACGGTCGGTCCGAACCCCGACGGTTCGGGCTCCCGCACCGAGAAGGTCGTGCCGATCGAGAACGAGCTCGCGCTCCGCAACCGCGACTGGGTCGAGGGCAACATCCGCCGCGTGACCGAGGCGACCGACGGGCGCGTGGCGTACGTCTACGTCCCGAACACCGCCGCGCTCGGCCACCTCTACTTCAAGCGCTACTTCTTCCCGCAGTCGAACCGCGAGGCGATCATCGTCGACGAGCGCTTCAACGGCGGCGGGCTGTTCGCCGACTACTACATCGACATCCTGCGGCGACCGTCGATCAGCCGCTGGGCGATGCGCTACGGCGATGACCTGCCGACGCCGCTGGGCGCGATCCAGGGGCCCAAGGTGATGCTCATCAACGAGCTGGCCGGCTCGGGCGGCGACCTCCTGCCGTGGATGTTCCGCAAGCTGGAGCTCGGGACGCTCGTCGGCCGCCGCACGTGGGGCGGCCTGGTCGGGATCCTTGGCTTCCCGCCCCTGCTCGACGGCGGGGCCATCACCGCGCCGAACTTCGCGTTCTGGACCGATGAGGAGGGCTTCGGCGTCGAGAACGTCGGCGTACCGCCGGACGTCGAGGTCGAGCAGCTCCCCGCCGAGGTGATCGCAGGCCGCGATCCGCAGCTCGAGCGCGCGATCGAGATCGCGCTCTCGCAGCTTGAAGCCAACCCGCCCGCCGAGCCCGTCCGTCCGCCCTATCCGGTGAGGGTCCGCAAATGAACGCTCTTCTCGCTCCGCTACTCGCCGCGCTGCTCCTCCAGGACCCGGCCCGCGAGCTCCTTCCCGAGACGCCCAAGGACTGGAGCTTCGAGCGCCTCGAGCTACCGCTGTCGTTCGCGCCCGACCTCGACTACGAGGGCCTCGAGGAGATCAGCCTCGCGCCGGGGATGTTCGATGCGTCGTCCGACTCGCATTGGTCGTACGTGCTCGCGATCCGGCTCGACGGCGACCACGACGTGGACGCGCCCTTCCTGCGGTCGTTCTTCGAGGGCTACTACCGCGGGCTGTGTCGGGCGGTGGGCGAGGGCAAGGACCTCGACCTGTCGTCGTTCGCCGTGTCGGCGCGCCGGGCGGACGGCCGGTACGAGCTCGACGTGCAGATGGTCGATCCCTTCGTCTCGGGCGACCCGCTGCGGCTGCGGTTGGAGGTCGACGTCCTCGCGAGCCCGACGGCGACCGAGCTCTTCGGCATCGCCTCGGCCGAGGCGCCGGACGAGGGCGTGTGGGGCGAGCTGCGCGCGATCCGGGACCGCTGGGCGGCCGCGCGGTCGACGCCGTTCTTCCTGAACCACGTCTACCTCGTCCCCGACGAAGAGACGTACGCCGCGATCGTCGGGTCCGAGTTCCTGCGGGCGGCGTTCGGCGCGAACGAGGAGCGTGAGACGGTGCGCGCCGACATGTCGTACACCGGCGTGTACTTCTACGGCCGGCGCACCTACTTCGAGTTCCTCGCGCCGGGCTCGGTCGCTTCGCTCGCTCCCGGCGCCTCGGGCGTCGGATTCGGGATCGAGAAACCCGGCGGCACCGAGGAGCTCGAGCGCGCGCTCCGCGATGAGGGCGTGGCGAGCTTCGCCGGGCCGCGCACGCGCGCGCTCGACGGTGTCGAGCTGCCGTGGTTTCAGATCCTCGGCATCTCCCAGCCGAACACGACCGCGAGGATGAGCCTGTTCAGCATGGAGTACGCGCCGGAGTTCCTCGCCGGCTGGCACGCCGAGCTCCCGCCCGCAGGCGGCGGCATCGCGCGCCGCGACGTGCTTGGACGCTACGCGGCGTCGCTGGGGCAGACCAAGCTGTGGGAGGACGGCCCGCTGCTCGACGTCGCGGAGGTGCACCTGTCGCTCGACGACGAGGAGCGCGCGCACTGGCTCAAGCTCTGTGGAGTGCTCGGCTATGAGATCTCCGAGGCAGAGGGGGAGTGGCGGTGCCGCGCGCCGCAGATGAGCTACGTGGTGCGCGCCTCGGAGGGCCCGGGCGGCGTCACCGGGCTGCGGCTAACGCTGCGGCGTCCGGTCGAGCGCGCGCCGCTCGAGCTCGGCAAGGCGAAGCTCTCGTTCGAAGGCAACACCGCGACGCTCGCGCTCAAGCGCTGATCCCCAGCGGGAATGCGGGCCTTGCGCTAGGCTCTCCGGGCTCGGTCTGTCGTCAGGAGGCTCCGTTGTCCGCATTCCCCCAACCGCTCGTCGTCGCGGCGTGCATCGCCGCGCTCGGCGCGTCGCCCGCCGCCCAGTTTCCCGGGTTCCGCGAGGTCCACCGGATGCTCCCCGCGGACGCATCGGAGACGGTGGACCTCGCCCTGGGAGACCTCGACGGCGATGGCGACCTCGACATTCTGACGAGCGGTGACGAGCTGTTGCTGCTCGGCGACGGGACCGGCGTGTTCTCCTCCGGGAGCGCGCTCGTATCCCAGTTCATCAACTCGTTTGAGGCACTCGCGCTCGGCGATCTCGACGGCGACGGCGACCTCGACGCCTACCTGGCGCGCGACGCGGTCTGCATCGTCGGGCTGGGGTGCTTCGGCGGGCAGGACTCCCTCCTGTTCGGCGGAGGAGAGGGCTTCGTGGAGACGTCGTTCACGCTCCCGGTCGACAAGGACCCGGCCAAGGCCGTAGCCCTGGGCGACGTCGACGGCGACGGGGATCTCGACGCGCTGATCGGGCACGGCGCGATCGACTTTCCGACGACGCCGAACCGCCTCGTGACGAACACCGGCGTGGGGGTCTTCCTCGACGCCAGCACGCAGATCCCGCAGGTGGAAGCGGACACACGCGCGGTCGTCTTCGGCGACGTGGACGGCGACGGAGACCTCGACGGCGTCGTGGGCAACCGGCTCCAGCAGAACCGGCTCTACCAGAACAGCGGAGCCGGCGGCTTCTCGGACGGCGCCGGCCTGCCGCCGGACGCCGACGCGACCCAGGCGCTGGCGCTGGGGGACGTGGACGGTGACGGCGACCTCGACGTGCTCGTCGGCAACGGCGAAGGCACGAACCGCCTCTACCTGAACGCCGGCGCAGGCGCCTTCGTGGACGCGCCGACGGCCCTGCCCACCGATGCGGACGATACGACCGATGTGGCTCTGATCGACGCGGACGCCGACGGGGACCTCGACGCGGTCTTTGCCGGCTCGGCGCAGCCGGACCGCCTCTACCGCAACGTCGGCGGCGGGACGTTCGCCGAGGTGCTCGGTGCCTTGCCCGGCGAGCCGGTTCGTTCGCTGGCGCTGGCGGTGGGGGACGTGGACGGCGACTCGGACGCGGACCTGCTCGTGGGGGTCGGCCCCGCGGAGCCGCTCGGCGACGGCGACGAGCGGCTCTACCTGGGCGACGGGCTGGGCTCGTTCTCCGACGTGACCTCGACCGCTCCCGACGGCCTCGCTCCGTCCGCGGCGGTCGCGTTGGGCGACGTGGATGGAGACGGCGACGTCGACGCGTTCGTCGGCAACGGCGGCGAGACCGGCGGAGATGCCGTGAACCGGCTCTACCTCGGAGACGGCACCGGCGCGTTTGCCAGCGCCCCGCCGCTGCTGCCGGGCGTCGCCGACCAGACGCTCGATGTCGAGCTCTTCGACGTGGACGGCGACGGTGACCTGGACGCGCTCGTTGCGAACGCGGCGGAGCAGGCCAACCGGCTGCTTGCGAACGATGGCGGCGGGGCGTTCGCCGAGGCGCCGCTCCCGGACGAGGCCCAGAGCACGGCCGACGCGGAGCTCGGCGACCTGGACGGCGACGGCGCCCCGGATCTGCTGCTCGCGAACTTCGGGCCGCCGGCTTCGCCGCAGAACCGGCTCTACCTGGGCGACGGGCTGGGCGGCTTCGCGGACGCGACGAGCCTGCTTCCCCCTGACGCGGACGCGACCTGGGCGGTCGCATTCGCGGACGTCGACGCGGACGGCGACCTCGACGCGCTGCTGGGGAACGACGGGCCGAACCGCATCTACCTCAACGACGGGGCTGCGGGGTTCCTCGCCGGCCTCGGCCAGATCCCGGCGGGCGGAGCGGGAGCGCGCGCAGTGGTCCTGGGCGACTTCGATCTCGACGGCGATGCGGACGCGATCGTCGCGACGGTCGGCGCCAACGAGCTCTACCTGGGCGACGGCGCGGGCGCGTTCGCGGCGTCTCCGGCGAGCCTCGGAGGCGACACCCGCAGCCTGGCGGTCGGCGACGTGGACGAGGACGGCGACCTCGACGTCGTGCTCGATGTGGGACGCGCGACCGAGCTCTATCTCGGCGACGGCGCCGGTGGCTTTGCCGCGGCGACCGAGCTGGTCGCCGGCGTCCGCAGCGAGGTGCAGGCGGTCGCGCTGGCCGACCTCGACGGCGATGAAGACCTCGATGTCTTCGTCGCCCGCGCGGGCCGCAACCGCGTGCTCGCCAACCTGCGGCGCCAGACCGCGTGGCGCGCTGTGCCGCGGGTGGGTAAGGCGCTGACCATCGACGTCAACGGCCCGCCGGTGTCGCCGTTCTTTCTGGCCTTCTCGACGGCGACCGACGTGACCGGAGTGCCGGGTGTGGGGGTGCTGTTGCTCGATCCGGCCGGGCTTGTGCTGCTGCCGGCGCTGGGGCTGGACGCCGCCGGTGAGGGCAGCGTGACGGCGCCCATCCCGGCGTCGACGGCGCTGGTCGGCCTCTCGCTCTATTGGCAGGCCCTGGTCGGCTTGCCGGTGCGCTTCGCGAACCTCGAGCGCACCACGCTGACGGGGCTGTAGCGGCCGGCGGCAAAAGCGGCCGGCGGGGCGGAATTTCGCCCGCGCGCGATCGCATTCAGGGGACCCGACCCAAGGAGAACCCCGCATGATGCTCCCCACACTGCTCGCCTCCGCCATCGCTCCGTTCGCCATCCAGGAGGACGAGCCGCGCTTCCACGTCGACGACGCCCGCGGCTTCCGCATCGAGCTGCCCGAGGGCTGGAATACGAACGAGCAGGATCTCGGCGCCGAGACGGGCTTTGTGCTTACGCTCCTGCCGCCGGGGTCGATGGGGATGGAGGCGGTGACGATCACCGTCCAGGCGCCGGACGACAACGACGGCGAGGGCCTGGAGGCGTTCGAGCAGAGGCTCGACAAGCGCTTCGCCGAAGAGGGCGACGAGTTCTCGAACTTCGCGCGCCACCGCCGGCAGCTCGCGGGCCACGAGGTCGTCGGCTTCCGCGTCGACTATGCGGGCGCGGCGGGGAGCTTCCGCGTGGTGCAGGACCACCTGCTGGAGAGCGAGCGCAAGTACATCGTGCAGCACCACGCTCCGGTCGACACGTACGACGACCACGCCGACGAGCTCAGCCGCGTCGCCGCGACGTTCGGCTTCGCCGAGGTGAGCGAGGAGGGGCGCGCCCAGCTGCGCCTGGCCGAGCTCGCGGCGCGGTGCGGGACTGAGGTCGACTGGGCCGAGACGTGGGACGAGGCGGCAACGCGCGCGCGCGAGCAGGACCGGCTGATCCTGGTGATCGCCTTCGTGTATCAGGGCTTCAAGCTACCCGAGACGCCGCGCAACACGATCCTGATGGACGAGGACGTGCTCGAGCTGATCGATGCGCGCTACGTGCCCTTCTGGCTCGATCCCGGCGTGGACACGCCCTTCTCCGACCGCTACGGGCTGAGCGAGATGGCGTTCGGGCAGGCGCTTCTGCTCGCGACGCCGGAGGGCGACGTGCTGGTGCAGACCCCCGACGCGACGTCGGTCGATGGCGTGCTTCCGTTCCTGCTGCGCGGCGTCGAGCTGTTCCCCGACTACGCCGGCACGCCGGTCGGCGAGGAGGGCTCGCCGCTCGAACGCGCCGAGCTGCACGCGGCGCGCGGCGAGCACGCGCGGGCGCGCGAGCTGATCGAGGGCGATCGCTCCGGGCGCGCCTGCCGACTGCGCGCCAAGCTGCATGCCATCGCTGCCGAAGGGGAGGCGGCCCTCGCGGCGCTCGCCGAGGCGCGCAAGGCCGGCGGCGTGAGCGAGGCCGAGCTGCTGTGCGAGGAGGGGCTCCTCCTGATGCGCGAGCGCCGGTCCGACGACGCGGTCGCCAAGCTGGAGAGGGTGCTGGCCGACTTCCCCGAGACCGAGGCGGCAGCCGAGGCGCAGCTGAGCCTCGGCTTGCTCGACCTGGGGCGCGGCGGCGCCGAGGCCGCGCGCGAGCGTTGGCGCGACCTGGCCGAGCGCCGGCCCGACAGCCGCTTTGCGTGGCACGCGGCGGCGGGGCTCTCGAGCACGGTACTCGACGTCGACCTGGTGCCCGACCTCGGCTGGCCCGAGCCCGAGGCGCTGGTCGAGGCGATGGGCGTCTTCGAGCCCGGCGCGCTGCCGGTCGCCGAAGCGGGGAAGGCGGCCGACGACGCGCTCGCGTGGCTGCTAGCACACCAGCGCGCGGACGGGTCGTGGCTGACGACGTCCGAGACGGCGTCGGCCGAGGCGCTCGGCCCCAACCCGTTCATCGATGCGATCGCTGCGCTGGCGGGACGGGCGCTGCTCGGTCGCGGCGACACGCCCGAAGCCGAGTCGGCGGCGCGACGGGCGCTCGACTTCCTGCTCGCCTCGATCGCGAAGCGCAAGGAAACGCCGCCGGTCGTGCTCTACATGGACTACATGACCTGGAGCAACTCCTGCGTGCTGCACTTCGTCTCCGACGCCTTGGCGGTCGGGATGGTCGACGTCGAGGCGGTGCTGCCCACGGTGAACGACCTCGTCGCCGACCTGCAGGCGCGGCAGCAGGACGGAGGCGGCTGGAGCTACTACGTGTCCTCGGACCTGGAGGGCGCGGCGCCGGCCCAGTCGATCAGCTTCACGACCGCCGCGGCGGTGCTCGCGGTCGCGCGGGCGCGCGAGGTGGGGCTGCCGATGCCCGATGAAGTGCTCGCTCCGGGCGTGTCGGCGTTGCAGCGCATGCGCGGTGAGAACGGGGTCTTCTCGTACTTCCTGTTCCACGACACCGACCAGCCCTCCGCCGAGACGGGGCCGGCCGGAGCGGTCGGGCGCGGGCCGCTGTGCGAGCTCGCGCTGGTCCGAGCCGGCGAGAGCGACGCCGAGCGGCTGCGCGCGGCGCTCGACCGGTTCCTAGAGCACTCTCACCTCTACGCCGCCGAGCAGGGCAAGACGCTGATGCACGCCGGGCCCGACGGCCAAGGCTGCCACTACCTCTTGTTCGACTACGCCCACGCCGCGCTCGCGCAGGGAGCGCTGGCCGCCGACGGCCGCACGCGCACGAAGCTCGCCGAGCTGATCCTGGCCTGCCGGCGCGCCGACGGCTCGTTCCTCGATACGCCGATTCTGGGGCGCGCGTACGGCACGTCGATGGCGCTGCTGGCGCTCGATGCGCTGGGGGCCGAGTAGCCGCGAGACGAGCGAGCGCAAAGCCGCGCCAAACGGTGGCGCCGCACTTCGCGGTCGGGGACACTGAGGTGCTCACGGTCTGCCCCGCGGAGAGCTAACCCATGGACCTCGGCTTCGAAACGATCGGCAACGCCACCTCGATCTACTACGACGGGGGGCCGCTCCTGGCCACCGACCCCTGGCTCGACGGCTCGGCGTATTTCGGGAGCTGGGTCCACCAGCACGAGATCCCCGCGGCGCAGCGCGAGGCCATCCGCGGGTGCCCCTATCTGTGGATCTCGCACGGCCACCCCGACCACCTGAGCCTCGAGTCGCTGGAGGGGCTGCGCGGCTGCGACATCCTGCTGCCCGACCACTACGGCGGGCGGGTCCAGCGCGACCTGAGGGAGGCGGGCTTCCGCGTCTGGGTGCTGAAGTGCGGGCTCTGGACGCAGCTGACCGACCGCGTGCGCGTGATGTCGATCGCCGACTGCCACCAGGATGCCTCGCTGCTGGTCGACCTCGACGGCACGCTGATCGTGAACGCGAACGACGCGTCGGATCGCGGGGCCGGCGCGTTTGTCGCGCAGCTCGTGCCCAAGTTCAAGCGCTCGATCCTGCTGTCGCTGGTGGCCTACGGCGACGCGGACATGATCAACTACTTCGACGAGGACGGGAACCGCATCCCTCCGCAGGCGGCCAAGAAAGAGCCGTTGGGGCCGGGCATCGCCGGCATCCTCGACCAGTTCGGCATCGACGACTACGTGCCGTTCAGCACGCTCCACAAGTACCAGCGCACCGACAGCGCGTGGGTCAACGATTTCATCACGACGCCGGCCGACATGCGCGTCGGCTTCGAGTCGGACAAGCACCAGATCCTGCCGCCCTACGTGCACTTCGACCTGGCGAGGGACGACTGCTACAGCCTGGATCCGGCGCCGTCCGGCACCGAGCTGAAGGCTCCCGAGGAGTTCGGCGACAGCTGGTCGGACGAGCTCGACCCCGACGACGTCGAGCGCCTCAAGGCCTACTTCGAGCCGATCACGCACCTGCGCTCGTTCCTGGGCTTCGTGCGCTTCAAGGTCGGCGGGAAGGAGCACGTGATCGACGTCAACCGCGAGCACGGCGACCGCGGCGTGACCTTCGAGACACCGCGGGCCTCGCTCATGGAGGCGGTTAAGTGGAAGGTCTTCGACGACCTGCTGATCGGCAACTTCACCAAGACGACCGTGCACGGCGACTGGCCCGACGTCGGAGCCGGCGCGCTCTACCCCGACTTCAACCCGTTCGTCACCAAGTACGGCGACAACGGCGGCGCGTACACGCCCGACGAGCTGCGCGCGTATTTCGCGGAGTATCACCGCCGCGGCTTCTTCGGCTTCGGGATGAACGAGACCGAGCAGGCGGCGCGGCGTTCGTTGGCGCAGTACCTGCCGCCCGGCGTCTAGCGCTCGCCGTCCGGGCGTTCGAAGCGCATGCGGTAGGGGCCTTCCTCGAAGAGGATTGCCCGCACAGCTCCGTCCTCGACCAGGAACTCGCCTGCGACCGTGCGGCCCGAGCCGAGCCGCGCCTCGAAGGCACCGGGCTCTCCGCGTGCGAGCATGGTGACCGACTGGTCGCCGAGCCAGCCGGCCAGCTCTCCGCCCTCGTGCATCAGCTCGAGCTCGCCCCAGTGCGTGTCGACGTAGCGGCCGACGTAGGCAGCCGGCGCGAGCTCGAGGCGGCCCGATGCGATCAGGTCGCCTGCGGGCGGAGGCGTCGACGCCGCGCGCTCCGCGCGAAGCTCACGCACATAGGCGGGCAGCAGGTCGCCGTGTCCCGTCTCGCCTAGCAGCCGGTCGTACACGTCGATCGACGCAACGTCGCTGAGGGCCTGCCCCGCCGGGCTCGCGTTGGCGAGTACGACGACGCCGAGGCCGTCCTCGGGCAGGAATGACAGGTGCGCCGCCGTCCCCACGTAGCCGCCGCCGTGAGTCACGTACGGGCGTCCCCGATAGGTGCCCAGGAACCAGGCCAACCCAAAGCCGTCGAGCCGTCGGATGCGACCGTTCGGCGCGACGTCCGATTCGCGCGCGCGCAGCCCCCGGGCCGTTTCCGGTGCCAGCACCCGCCGCTCTCCGGCGGCGCCGTCGCCCAGCATCAGCTCGATCCAACGGGCCGCGTCGCGAGCGGTCGTGCCCGACCCGCCGGCGGCGTGCATCGTGCGGTCGGTCTTGCGCGCAGCGCACGCGGCGAAGCCATTCGGGCCGAGCTCCATCGGGATCGCGCAGTTGGGGTCCGAGTACATCCGGCTCGCGTAGGCGGTGGTGCGCGTCATGCCGGCCGGCTGGAACAGGAGCTCGTCGAGCACGTCCTTCCACGGCTCGCCCTCGCAGGCTTCGAGCACGCGCCCGGCCAGCGTGAAGTTGACGTTGGTGTACTCGACGTCGTCGCCGCGCTCGGCGCGCGCGAGCCAGTGGTAGTAGCGATCCTCGGTGATCTGGCCCGTGTACGCGTCGAGGAAGACGATCGGGAAGCTGTTGATGGCCGCGCGGTGGCAGAGGAGGTCGCGGACGGTGACGTCCAGCGCAGCCTCCTCGTCCGCGAGCGTGAACCGGGGCAGGTATTCCTCGACGACTTCGTCGAGGTCGAGCTCGCCGCGCTCCGCCAGCAACGCCGCCGCCGCGGCGGTGAACGTCTTGGTGACCGACGCGATGTAGAACATCGTGTCGGCGTCGACCGGTTCGCCCGCCGGGTTGCGGACGCCCGCGCAGTGCACGGCGAGCAGCTTCCCGTCCCGGATCGCCGCAATTGCGCAGCCCGGCACGCCCAGCTCTTCGATCGCCTGCTCGATCCGCGGCGGCAGGTCGGCGAGCTCGGGAACGTCGGCGAAGGACCGGGGAGAGTCGCTCGGCTGTGCGAGAGCGGCGACGAGGGGCACGAGTGCGATCAGCGAGGCGTCCATGCCCGGAGGCTAGGCGCGGGGCGCCGGGCGATCTTGAACGGACGCAACCAAAGCGGGTGGCGGTCAGCGCGCCACGGCGGAGCGAAAGGCCCCCGGGGGGAGGCCCAGCTCGTCGCGAAAGACGCGGCAGAGGTGGCTCTGATCCGAGAACCCCGACGCGAGCGCGACCTCCGCGAGCGGTTGGGGCGACTCGGCGAGCCGGCGCGCGGCGTCCTGCACCTGCAGCCGGCGCCGGAACCCGGCGATCCCGCAGCCGTGGCGGCGGCGGAACAGGCGCGCTAGGTAGACCGGATGGACGCCGACGCGGGCGGCCAGCTCGGCCGACGAAGGCGGCGTCGCGAGGGAGGCGCGCAGCAGCTCGGTCGCCCGCAGCAGGGCGCTGGTCGGCCGCGGCCCGACCGGCTCGCCCGCGCCGTCCGCGGGTGAGCGCGCCACGATCTCGCGGGCGGCGCTGAGCGCGGTGCGCTCCAGGTCCGCCGCCTGGCCCCGGAAGGCGCGGTAGACCTCGACGAAGGCCGCCACCGCGCGGCCGCCGTGGCACCAGCGCCCGGGGCCCGCCGCGGAGAGCCCCAGCTCGCGCTCACGGCCGCGCTCCACCTCGATGAGGAACGAGCGCGTGGGCCGGCCGCCGTAGCGGTTCGCGTGGACCGTGCCGCGCGGCTTCACAACCAGGCTGGCCGGCCGCGCGCGGACCCCCGCCGCGCCGAGCCGCTCGTCGAACTCGCCCGCAAACACCAGCGTCAGGTTGGCGCTGTCGTGCGCATGGGCGGGCATGACCAAGCCCGGCTCGTGGACGGCCTCGACCAGCCGCAGCCCCTCCAGGACCGTCTCACGCAGCCGCCGGCCCAGGACGATTTCGCGGTGGGTCTCGACCATGGTCGTGCCCGTTACGGGGGCGGGGGCAAGTGTTGCCGCCCGGGAGGCGAATGATCGTCACACATGTGCATACTACCGCCGATGAAGCACCCCCACCCCCGCCGCGGGGCCGTGTCCAAGGTCCTGGCGGTCTTCCTGGCCTTCCTCCTCGCCCTCCTCTTGGCCGGCGGCTGCGCCGTGACCAAGTACAACGACATCGTTACCAAGCGCGAGGACGTCGACGCGCGCTGGAGCGCGGTCGAGAGCGACTACAAGCACCGCAGCGAGCTCGTCCCCCAACTCGTGAACACGGTGCGAGGCGCGAAGGACTTCGAGAGCGAGACCCTGGAGAAGGTGATGGAGGCCCGCGCGAAGGCCACCAGCATCCAGATCTCCGCCGACGCGCTCTCCGATCCCGACGCGATCCAGTCCTACCTCGAAGCCCAGTCCGGGCTCGGCACGGCGCTTGGGCGGCTGTTCGCCGTCGCGGAGTCCTACCCCGCGCTCAAGTCCGTCGACGGCTTCCGCGACCTGCAGGTGCAGCTCGAGGGCATCGCCAACCGCATCAACGTCTCGCGCAAGGACTACATCCAGTCCGTGCGCGACTTCAACTCGTCGGTACGCCGCTTCCCCGGCAACGTGGTGGCCGGGTTCGGCGGCTACGAGGTGCTGCCGCAGTTCGAGGCGACCGAGGCGGAAGCCGAGGTCCCCGAGGTCGACTTCGGCGGCGGGGAGTAGGCCGCTCTGTTCGCTTCCCTGCTTCTCACGGCCCTGGCCGTTGCGGCGCCCGTGCAGGACGTGCCGGCGAGCCAGGGCTGGGTCACCGACCTCGGTGAGCTCCTGACTCCGGATCAGGAGCGCGAGCTCTCGACCCTGATGGAGTCGTACCGCGCCGGGACCGGGCACGAGCTGGCGCTGCTCACCGTGCCCGACCTCGGCGGCCGCTCGATCGAGGAGTTCGCGCTCGACGTCGCCCGCGGATGGGGCCTCGGCCGCGAGGGCGAGAACGACGGCGCGCTGCTGCTCGTCGCGCGCGACGACCGACTGATGCGCTGGGAGGTCGGCTACGGGCTCGAGGGCTCGCTGCCCGACGTGATCTGCGGCCGCATCATCCGCGACGTGATGGCGCCGAAGTTCAAACAGGGGCTGTTCTACGACGGCATCCGCGAGGGGATCGTCGCGGCGCACGCCGCGATCGGCGGCGACTATGGCGCGCTCGAGCGCGCGCGGGGGCAGCCCATCGGCGTCGTCACTGGCTTGATGATGATGTTCTGCCAGCTGGCCTTCCTCCTGTTCTTCGGCACGCTCTTCTACAGGCGCGCCCGCACGCGCGGCGGCGACCTCCTATCGCCGATGCTCCTCGCGATGCTGTTCAACAGCTCCGGCCGTTCCGGCGGATTCGGGGGCTCGGGCGGCGGCGGGTTTGGCGGAGGCGGCGGCGGCTTCGGAGGCTTCGGCGGCGGCGGCGGCTTCGGCGGCGGAGGCGCCTCGGGCGGATGGTAGCGATACTGCAGAACGGCGGTGAGTGGAGCGCCGGGCACGCGGCCGGCGAAGGCTGGCTGTGGTGGCTGAGCATCCTGAGCGCGACGGCCTTCGCCGCGCTCTACCTCGGGCTGCTCGTGCGCGCGGTACGCCGTGGACGGCGCTACCTGGCGGTCGCGGAGCTCGACGAAACGCACCGCACGCAGGTCGCCGGCGCGGTGGCCGAGGCCGAGAAGCGCACGGTGGGCGAGATCGTGCCGGCGGTCGTCGAGCGCTCCGACCCGCACCCGCAGGCGGGCTGGATCGCCGGCCTTGCGACGCTGGTCGCGGGGCTCGGGCTCGGGGCGGGCGTGCTTCCCTGGGGAAGCCCGCTTGTGCTGCTCGCCTGCCAGGTCGGGCTGTTCCTGGCGGGGTTCCTGGCCGCGGACCGGCTGCCCGACTTCAGGCGCCTCTTCATCAGCGAGGAGCGCGCGACCGCGACGGCGCAGGAGCAGGCGCTGCAGGAGTTCTACTCGCTCGGGCTACACCGTACCGAGGCGCAGACCGGCGTGCTGCTCTTCGTCAGCCTGCTCGAGCGGCGCGTCATCGTGCTGGGCGACGCCGGGATCGACGGCGTCGTCACGGCCGCCCACTGGGAACAGGTCGACGACGCGATCCTGGCGGGCGTCCGCGCGGGCGACCTCGGGGGTGGGCTGATCCGCGGCGTCGAGCTGTGCGGCGACGTCCTGGCGGAGCATTTCCCGTGGGAAGAGGGCGACCGCAACGAGGTGCCCGACCGGGTCGTGGTGCGGCGCGAGTAGGCGCCGTCATTCGCGCGTAAACCGCCCCAGCCGCGCCGGGCTGGGGCGTGGTGCGGGATAGGATGATGGGCGATTCGTTCGCCCTAAGGAGCCTCGCATGAAGCCTACGTCCGCCCTGCTCGTTCTCTTCCCCCTTCTGGCTGCGCCGACCCTGGCTCAGGACTGGCCGAACTGGCGCGGCCCGAGCTACGACGGCTCGACCGAGGCGCAGAACCTGCCGGTCGACTTCGACCGCGAGAAGGGCGTGCTGTGGGCCGCCGACATGCCGGGGCCGAGCGCCGGTACGCCGATCGTTGTGGGCGAGCATGTCTTCGTCTCGACCGTCGACGGCGACGAGCTCGCGGCGATGTGCCTGGACCGCGGCACGGGCAAGGTGCTTTGGAAGGACGCGGCGGGCAGCGGCTACAAGCCCGCCGGCACGACGATCAGCACGACGCAGCTCGACCGGCGCAGCTCCTACTCCGCGCCTTCGCCCGTCACCGACGGCGAGCGCGTGGTCTTCTTCTTCGGCAACGGCGACCTCGTTGCCTACGACTTGGCGGGGACGCGCCTGTGGGAGCGCAACCTCCAGAAGGACTACGGCGACTTCGCCTTCCAGTGGACCTTCTCGGCCAGCCCGACGCTGTGGGATGGACGGCTCTTCCTGGCGGTGCTGCAGCGCGACGAGCCGGCGAACGAGCGCGGCAAGGAGGGCGCCGAGTCGTTCCTGCTCGCGATGGATCCGAAGACCGGGGAGACGCTCTACCGGCACGTGCGCCCCTCGGACGCGGTGAAGGAGTCGCTCGAGTCCTACGCCACGCCGATCCCGCACGTCGGGGCCGAGGGCCGCAAGGAGCTGCTCGTCGTCGGCGGCGACGTCATCACCGGCCACGATCCCGCGACCGGCGATGAGCTGTGGCGTTGGGGCACCTGGAACCCGGGGCACCGCGAGGCGTGGTGGCGCATCGTGCCCTCGGCCGTCGTCGGCGACGGCGTTGCCCTGGTCTGCGCGCCGAAGCGCGCGCCGGTGTACGCGGTCCCGCTCGGCGGCGACGGCACGCTGGACCAGGAAGCCTTCCAGTGGCGCAGCGAGGGCAAGCGCAACCCGGTCTCGAGCGACGTCCCCACGCCGCTCTTCTACCGCGACCGCTTCTTCGTGCTGAGCGACGTGCGCGCCGCGCTGTCGCGCGTGAACCCGAAGGACGGCGCGGTGGAGTGGACGACCAGCCTGCCGGGCAAGTCGCCCTGGCGCGCCTCGCCGACCGGCGCGGACGGCAAGATCTGGTTCCAGAGCCACGAAGGCCGCGTCGTCGTCGTCGACGCGGACTCGGGCGAGATCGTGCACGAGGCGATCCTGGGCGAGGAGGACGCCGACCAGATCCGCTCGACCGTGGTCGTGGCGCACGGGCGGCTCTTCATCCGCACCAACTCGAAGCTCTACTGTATCGGCTCGGAGTGAGGCGCGCGGCCGCCACGCTGCTACTCGCCGTCGCCGCTCAGGCGCCGGCGGCGGGCCAGAACGTGCTGGTCATCCTGGCGGATGACCTCGGCGTTGACTGGCTCGGCGCGTACGGGTTGGCCGCGGACCCACCCAGCACGCCGCACATCGACGCGCTCGCCGCGGATGGCGTCACGTTCGTGAACGCGTGGGGCTATCCGATGTGCTCGCCGGCGCGCGCCGCGGTGCAGACGGGCCGCTATGGCTTTCGCACGGGGATGGGGCACATCGTCGACGAGAGCTACGGCCTGCCGCTCGCGGAGGTGACCTTGCCCGAGATGCTCGACCTGGGCACGGGAGGCGCCTACGCGCACGCCTTCTTCGGCAAGTGGCACCTGGCGAGCCAGGGCGTCGGCGGGCTACTCGCGCCAAACCTCGCGGGGTGGGGGCACTTCGCCGGCACGTCACCGGCTGCGGGCGCGGTGCTCGAGGGCGAGGACTACTTCCACTGGACGAAGGTCACCGACGGCGTCGCCGAGGTCGTCGACGCCTACGCGACGACCGACACGGTCGACGACGCGCTCGCGTGGATCTCCGCGCGGACGGCGCCCTGGCTGTGCTTCGTCTCGCCGCTCGCGGTACACACGCCGCACCACGCGCCTCCGGCGGCGTTGCACTCGGTCGATCTGTCCGGCGCGGGAGCTCCGGCGCAGGATCCCGAGCCCTACTTCCGCGCGATGGTCGAGGCGCTCGACGCCGAGCTGGGGCGCCTGCTCGGGGGCGTCGATCCCGCGACCACGACGGTCGTGCTCGCCGCCGACAACGGCACCTCGGGTGAGGTCTTGAGCGCTCCGTTTCCGCCCGGCCACGGCAAGGCGACGCTGTTCGAGGGCGGCCTGCGCGTGCCGCTGATCGTGCGCGGCCCGTCGGTGGCGCAGCCCGGCGCGACGTGCGAGGCGCTGGTCGCCGCGCTCGACGTCTTCGCTACGGTTGCCGAGCTGGCGCAGGTGGACCTCGCCGCGGCGCTGCCCGGTGTGGTGCTCGACTCGATCAGCCTGTTGCCGTACCTGGCCGACCCGTCGCTGCCCTCGCTACGGCCGTGGGTCTTCGCCGAGCACTTCGTGCCGAACGGCCCGACCTCCGGCCCGATCGCGCCCGCGCTGCTCGCGCCGGTGTGCCAACCGGACCTCGGCTTCGGCGGTCCGGGCGACGCGGCACTGTCGCTGTGCGGGCCGCCGCTGGTCGAGTTCTCGGTGCCCGAGCTGGCCGTCGTCGGCGTGCCGCCGTTCGCCCCGGTGTTCACGGTGTTCTCGACGGTCGCGACGCCCGTGCCGTCTTTCGGAGGCACGCTGGTGCCCAATCCGATCATCTGGGTCGTGCCCGCGGTGGCCGACTCCGCGGGGGAGGCCCGCTACGATCTGCCGGTCGTGGGGCCCGGCCCCGTGCCGTACTTCGTTCAGGCCGCGGCGCTCGACGCCGCCCAGCCCCTCGGGGTCGCGATCACCAACGCGCTGCAGGCCAACTACCAGCCCTGGAATACCAAGGCGATCCGCGGGCCGCGCTGGAAGCTCGTGGCTGAGGCATTGTTCGGCTACCACCGGCTGTACGACCTCGAGCAGGATCCGTTGGAGCTAATCGACCTCCTTGCCGACGGCGTGCTGGAACCGACCCAACAGGGCGAATACGACGCCCTGCTGCAGGCCTTGGAAGCGCTCGTCGCCGCGCCTTAGGCCCGGATAAGATCGGGGGCATGTTGCTGCTCCTCTTCGCGCTCTCTTCGCTCGTCTCCGACGCCGGCGACCGTTGGCCGGACTTCCGCGGACCCAGCTGGGACGGTCACGTTCCGAGCGCGGCCAAACCGCCGCTCGCGTGGAGCGAGGACGACAACGTCGTGTGGAAGACCGCTATCCACGGCCGCGGCTGGTCGACGCCGGTGGTCTGGGACGGGCAGATCTGGATCACGACCGCAACCGAGACGGGGGACGAGCTGTCCGCGCTTGCGCTCGACGCGGAGACCGGCGAGGTGCTGTTCGACCGCGTCCTGTTCGAGGTCGAGGACCCGAAGGTGTGGCGCAACAAGATGAACAGCCATGCGTCGCCCTCGCCGGTGATCGAGACCGGGCGCGTCTACATCCACTTCGGGACGAACGGGACCGCGTGCCTCGACACGGAGAGCTTCGAGGTCCTTTGGCGGCGCCGCGACATCAACTGCGACCACATGGAGGGAGCGGGCTCCTCGCCGATCCTCTTCGAAGACCTCCTGATCTTCAACGCCGACGGCGGCGACGTGCAGTTCGTGATCGCCCTCGACAAGGAGACCGGCGAGACGGCCTGGAAGACCGACCGCTCGACCGACTACGGCGAGCTGATCCCCGACATGCGCAAGGCCTACAGCACGCCGATCGTGCTCGACGCCGGCGGCCGCACCGAGCTCGTCAGCTCCGGCGCCGTCTCGACGATGGGCTACGACCCGCGGAGCGGTGAGGAGCTGTGGAGGGTCGATCACTCGGGCTTCTCGATGTCGTCGCGCTCCGTGCATCAGGACGGCGTGGTGTTCGTCAACACCGGCTTCATGCAGGCCCAGCTCTGGGCCGTGCGTGCGGGCGAGCTTGGCGCGGACGAGGAGCGCGTCGCCTGGAGGGTGAAGCGCGGCATTCCGACCATCCTGTCGCCCGTGCTGGTCGACGGTCGGCTCTACTTCGTGAACGACAGCAGCATCGCCGTTTGCCTCGACGCCGAGACCGGTGAAGAGGTCTGGCGCGAGCGCCTCGGCGGCGAGTTCGCGGCCTCGCCGATCTACGCGGCGGGCCGGCTCTACTTCTTCGACCGCGACGGGAAGACCACGGTGCTGAAGCCGGGGCCGGAGTTCGAGAAGCTGGCCGAGAACGACCTCGGCGACGGCTTCCTCGCATCTCCCGCGGTCGTGGGGGACGCGCTGATCCTGCGCTCCAAGTCGCACCTCTATCGGGTCGAGGAGCGCTAGCCGTGCGGGTCTTCGCCGCCCTCTTCGGCCTGGCCACGCTCGCTTCTGGCCCCGGGGCACAGGAGTCGGACTGGCCGCAGTGGCGCGGCCCGCTCGCCACCGGCGCGGCGCCGCTCGCGGACCCTCCGGTCACCTGGAGCGAGGACGAGAACGTCCGCTGGAAGGTCGCGCTGCCGGGAGCGGGCCACTCGACGCCGGCGATCTGGGGTGACCGGCTCTTCCTGACCGCGGCCGTGCCCTACGGCGAGGCGGTGACCCCCGCGCCCGACCGCGCGCCGGGCGCGCACGACAACGCGCCGGTGACGCACCATATGGACTTCGTGGTGCTGATCGTCGACCGCGAGAGCGGCGAGCTCGTCCGCCGGCGCAGCCTGGCCAAGGGGCTGCCGCACGAGCGTGCACACGTGTCGGCGGGCTTCGCGTCGGGCTCTCCGGCGACCGACGGCGAGCACGTCTTCGCGTTCTTCGGATCGCGCGGCGTGTTTGCGCTGGATCTGGCCGGCGAGGTGATCTGGGAGGCGGACCTCGGCGACATGAGCGTCAAGCACGAGCACGGCGAAGGCGCCTCGCCGGTGCTCTTCGGCGACACGTTGGTCGTCAACTGGGACCACGAGGGGCAGTCGCTCCTGGTCGCCTTCGACAAGAGCACCGGCGAAGAGCGCTGGCGCGTCGAGCGCGAGGAGATCACCTCGTGGTCGACGCCGATCGTCGCACAGGTCGGAGAGGCCGCGCAGGTCATCGTTCCCGGGTCCGAGCGGTTGCGCGGCTACGACCTCGCGACCGGTAAGGTCGTCTGGGAGTGTGGCGGGCTATCGCACAACATCGTTGCCTCGCCGGTCGCCGCCGACGGCATGGTGTTCTCCGGTAGCAGCTACGACCGGCAGTCGCTGCTGGCGATCCACCTCGACGGCGCCGAGGGCGACCTGACCCGCGGCTCGGATCGGCTGGCGTGGATCCGCCGCCGCCGGACGCCGTACGTGCCGTCGCCGTTGCTGTACGACGGATCGCTCTACTTCCTGCACCACTACCAGGGCATGCTCTCGCGCGTCGACGCACGCACGGGCGTCGAGCCCAAGGGGCCGTTCCGGCTCGACGCGATCGGCAATGTGTACGCGTCGCCGGTCGCGGCCGCCGGGCGGGTCTACATCACGGACCTCGACGGCACGACCGTGGTGCTCGAGCACGGTGAGGAGCCGAAGATGCTCGCCGTCAACCGGCTCGACGACAGCTTCAGCGCCTCGGCCGCGATCGCGGGCGACGCGCTCTTCCTGCGCGGGGCGAAGTTCCTCTACTGCCTTGCCGTCGACGAGGAAGACGACTAGCGCGGCTTCCGCGCGACCAGCAGGAAGCCGGCGGACGAGAAGTGCTCGCGCCCCGGGTTCGCCGCCCGCAGGCGCTCGGCGAGCTTCGGCGTGGGCTTCTGCGTCGCGCCGTGCGGCTGGAGGCGCTCGATGACGAGCCCGCTGTCGTGGAACGCGCGCAGGTAGTCGTCCTCGAAGAGCCGGTTCAGGTGCCAGTGCTCGTAGACGTTGTTCGCGGCCCTTCGCGCCTCTTCGGGGCCGTGCGACGGCTCGACGAAGGCGGCGAGGTCCTCGGGCTCCCAGATCAGGTGCGCCCAGCGGGGCAGGACGCCGTCCTCGAAGGTCAGCGTCGGCGGTCCGCCGCCGGGACCGGCGAGCCACACGTGGTTGCCGGTCGCCGAGCTCCAGATCGGCGAGAACTCCGCGAACAGGACGCCGCCCGGCCGCAGCACGCGGCGCGTCTCGGCGATCACCCCGTCGAGGTCGTCGACGTGTTCGAAGGCGCAGCACGAGAAGGCCAGGTCGAAGGTCGCATCGTCGAAGGGGACATCCTCGGCGCGCGCGTTCAACGCGCGGTGCCGCGGTAGGTCGACCGGCTCGGCGGCGGGATCGACCGACGTCCAGCTCGCGGGCCGCAGCCGCTGCGCGGCGAGGCGCGGCAGCTCGCCGCCGATCTCCAGCACGTGGCGGCCCTGGAAGCCGATCAGCTTCTCGCAGTTCGAGAGCGCCTGCAGCACCCAGTCGCCGACGCTGGCCGCTCCGCCCGGGTCGTCGACCGCGGGCTTCGGCGCGGCGGCGGCGGGCTGGGACCGCACGTGTTCGAGGTTGCCGCGCAGGACCTCGTCGTCCGGTGCGGCCTCGACCGCGGCCTTCAGGAACGGGAGCGCGAGGTCGGGGCGCCCATGGGTGAAGCGCAGCGCCCCGACGTCGTTGGCCGCCGCCGCGCGCGCCCGGTGCCCGCGCGGCGTGCGGCGCAGCGCGCGGCCGTATTCGATCAGCGCGAGGTCGATCTCGCCCTCGCCCGCCGCGGCGCGGGCGGAGCGGAGGATCTCCCCGACCTCGTCATCTCCGGACGCTTGCGGGGCGGGCTGGGTCGCGGTTTGGTTCGGTGCGGCGGTGACGTGGGGGAGATCGAGGTCGGTCATGCCGGCCCTATCGGCCGAATCCGGCGACGGCTGTGGGCACCCGCCGGCGGAGGGGACGGTCGTGGTCCCTCGTTTCGGAGCGGCGCCGCCGCGGCGCCCAGAGTTGTGGGCAGAGACCCAAGCGAAGCGCCCCGCGCCCACCCCGTGAGGTGGAGGCGCGGGGCGCGTTGTGGCGCGATCGCCGCCGCTCAGTCGTCCAGCACGATGCGGAAGAAGAGCGCCGCACGCGACGGCACCGTCACGGTCGTGACGATCGGACCGCTGATGCTGCCGGAGTCGAACAGCATCTCACCGCCGGGCTCAACGAGGTAGATCTCGTAGTCCTCGGCGTCGCTGTTGTAGTCGGCGGGGTCGATCGAGAGCTGCACCGGGACGGGGCCGGCGTCGCCCGTTCCGAAGAACAGGTTGTCCGCCGGGTCGGTCCAGTTCAGCAGCAGGACGCCGATCTCCTCGATCTCGTCGTCATCCCAGTCCCAATCCCAGTCCCAGTCATCCCAGTCGTCGTCGTCGTCCCAGCTACCCCAGGGATCGCCGTCGTCGTCGTCGCCTGAGCCACCCCAGCCGTCGTCGTCGTCCCAACCACCCCAGCCGTCGTCGTCATCCCAGCCGCCCCAGCCGTCGTCGTCATCCCAGCCGCCCCAGCCGTCGTCGTCGTCCCAGCCGCCCCAGCCATCGTCGTCGTCGCCCCAGCCCCAACAGTCGTCGTCGTCGTCGTCCCCGTCGTCATCATCATCGTCGTCGTCGGCGAACTCGTTCTCGCCGCGGGCGTACGCCGCGCCGTAGACGAAGGGCTGGTTCTTGCCGAGCGCGAGCCAGTTGTGGAAGAAGGGTTGCGTGTCGAACGGAATGCTGGTCAGCGGCGCGGTCGGGTCGCCGGCCTTGGTGAGGATCGGGTCGCGCAGGCGCTGACCCATGACCGTGAACTCGCGCACATCGTCGAGCTGAAGCACCGCCATGAACTGGCGGACCATGTCGGTCAGCAGGAAGTAGTCCGGGAAGAGCGCCGGGTTGGCGTTCTCGCCGGTCACGTCCTGCGACAGGATCGAGCCCGCGAACGGCGTGTAGCCCAGGAAGACGTGCGACGCGAAGATGTTGCGCAGAATGCGCATGAAGAACGGATCCAGCAGGATCGGGATGCCGAGCGCGCCGATCGCGTTGCGCGGAGCGTTAAGCTGCAGCGTCGCGTTGACGCCCTGGAACTCGCTGTAGACGGTCTCGTACAGCGGCGTGACCAGGAAGTCGGTGCCGTTGCGGGGGCACTGGCCCGTGAAGAGGTCGCAGAAGGTCTGCGTGCGCGTCCAGGTGAGCTGTGGCTGGACGGTCTCCAGGTAGGGCAGGAAGTGCTCGCTCGGGCCCTCGGACTGCATGAAGTAGTCCTCGACACCGAGGTCGTGGCGCATCGTCTCGCGCACTTGCTCGAGGATGTCCTTGATGCCCTCGGTGTAGTAGGCGCCGCCGCCGACCGGGTGTCCGTGGGTCTCGTCGTAGCACAGCCGCACGTCGCTGCCGGTGAGCACGTCGAGGTAGAGCCCGCGGGCGCCGGCCTCGGTGAACACCGTCTCGGCCACGTACGACGAGTAGTCGGCCGCGAACTGCGTCGCCTGGCACACCGAAAGGAACTGCACCGTCGCCGGGGCGGTGGGGCAGATGATGCGCGTCGTGAACTCGCGCTGAAGGTCGTCGCCGACGAGCCCGAAGGTCTCGATGTTGCCGTAGTTGCCGCCGTTGGCCGTGTCGGGGACGTAGCTCGACGCATAGCTCGGCACGCGCGTCGAGTAGTCCAGCGACTCGAAGTAGGCCGAGTAGTTGTCGCCCTGCGCCACGAGCGCGTTGGCCGCGGCCTTGAACACCGGCTGGATCGGGAACCAGTCCCCGACGTCGCGGCCGAAGCTGTTGAAGTCCCAGAAGAAGATGCGCGGCGTGACGCTGTCGACGTCGAAGGTCTGGCGCTGCGAGATCGTCTCCGCCGGCCAGTTCTCGAACTCGAACCAGCTCGGGTCGAGCGAGCACGGCGTGTCGCCGTCATCGGGGCCCGAGATCGGCGGCTGGGTGACGCCCAGCATCTTCGAGTCGCGGATGATGGCGGAGTAGTCCTCGTTCTCGCCGATCGGTCCGTGCTCGGTGAAGGGCTGATCCAGCGCCCAGTCGCGGTAGTGCTGCGCCGCGTCGTACCAGTCGCCCCGCAGCGCGCGCATCACGAAGGGATACGGCTGCGCAAAGTCGCCGTCGGGCGTGATGTTGTCCTCGGGGACGTTGCGCAGGATGACGCGCACGCGGTCGAGGCCGGGCGCGACCGCGATCGGGTCGAACATCCACTCCTTGCGGAAGCCGTGCTCGTCCTTGGTGCCGAAGAAGAAGAGCGCGCCGTCGGACTCGGCCTCGTCGTAGAGCGACCACCACTGCATGCTCAGCAGCCCGGGCTCGACCAGGGTCACCGCGTCGCACGGCGGCAGGAACGCGTTGATCTTCGAGGGGCCGACCAGCGTCACGTTCCGCGCCGGGTCGGGCAGGAGGACGCCGTGGGCAAAGGGCGCCGACATCCGCGTCGACGCCGGAGTGCCGCTGAGCACCGCCTCGACCCGCGGGAAGCGCACGCGGAAGAGCGCGCTCGACGGTGTGTCGGTCTCGACCTTCACCGAGGCGTGGAACTCGTCGAACGAGCTCTTCGCCTTGATCTTCACCTCGACGTCAAAGGTCTCGCCGCCGAGAAGCGGCGAGCTGAGGCCGTCCCACGTGGCGACGATCTTCGAGCTATAGGCGCAGAGGCTGAAAGTACCGCCGGTCGCCGTGCTGGGCTTGACCGTCACGCAGCCGGCCGCGTTCTTGAACTCGAGCTCCCAAAGGTCCGTCGGCGCGAACTCGATCGCCTGGTAGTCCTGCGCGTCGCCGATGGACTCGATCACGAGGCCCAGCACCGGATCCTCGCGGAAGGTCAGCGTCGAGTCGTCGGCGCAAAGCGTCTGGGACTGGGCTGAGGCTGCCGTGGCGGTGAGGAAGAGGCCGAGGCCGAGGCGACCCACGGCACGAAGGGGGCGCCAGTTGCTAGCGAGCATCTGTTTCTCCTGTCCTTGAGTAGGGAAGCAACCCGGACCGGATGGCGGGGGGCCGCCGGATGGAGCGGCACGGGCGGGGCAAGACCCACACCGATTCTCTCCAAACCCCTCCATCGCGCCACCCGTGGAGACCCCGGATTCGGGCTTGATTGAGGTTTACGAAGGCGGCTGGCGCACGGGATAGGTGCCCGCTGGGGGCTTCGGTACCCTCTGCGGCCCTCGAAACCGTACTCAAGAGCCCCGCGCCCAGAGACGAGCAAGGAAGCCTTCCCGTGACCCTGACCCGAACCTCCCGCGGCGCCCTGGCGCTGCTCGCCGCCGCCCCTCCGCTCCTGGCTCAGGGCCCTCCCCCGAGCCCGGTCCGCGTGGATCCGGTCCGCCAAGAGCTGCTTCAGGACCGCCGCATCGTGACCGGAGATCTGCGTGCCGCGCGGGTGTCGACCGTGGCGAGTGAGGAGGCCGGCCGCGTGGTGGCGCTGGAGGTCGACGAGGGCCAACGCGTGTCGCGTGGCGACGTGCTTGCGCGCCTGGATCCGACGCGCCTCGAGCTCGAGCTGGCGGTGCTCGGCGCGCAGCACGCGGCGGCGCGCGCGACGCTGCTGCTGCGCGAGGGCGAGCTGGAGCAAGAGGAGCGCGACCTCGCGACGGTCCAGAACCTGGCCGAGCGCAACGCCGCGAACGCCAAGGAGGTCGCCGACCAGGGGACGGCCGTCGCCAACGCGCGCGCGCGCGCGGCCGAGGCGGGAGCCGAGATCGAGGTGCTGGCGGCGCGCGCCGACCTCCTCGGGCGGCGCCTGGAAGACACGACCATCCGCGCGCCGTTCGACGGGCTGGTTTCCGCGCTCTCGACCGAGCTCGGCCAATGGGTCGCCTCGGGAGGCGAGGTGGTCGAGCTGGTCGCGAGCGAGCTCGAGGCCTGGATCGAGGTCCCCGAGCGCTTCCTGCCGGCCGTGCTCGCCCAGCCCGGGCCGCTGTCGCTGCGCGTCGCCGATCTGCCCGAGCAGGAGCTGGCCGACTGGCGCGCCGTGCCGATTGTCGCGCCTGACGCGCGCGCGTTCCCGATCATCGCGCGCGTGCCCGCCGCCGCCGGGCTGGCGCCTGGCATGTCGGTCACGGCGTGGGTGCCGACCGGCAGCTCGCAGCAGCACCTGACCGTCTCGACCGACGCTCTGCTGCGCAACGAGGCCGGCGCCTACCTGTACGTCGCCGCACCCGGGCCCGGCGAGGGCGCCACGGTGGCGATGCCGGTGCAGGTGCAGGTGTTGTTCCGCTCCGGCGACCGTGCCGTCGTCGCAGGCGGCGCTCTGCAGCCGGGAGCGCAGGCGATCGTCGAGGGCAACCAGCGCCTGTTCCCGATGGCGCCCGTGCGCCCGGTCGAAGCCGGCTCGGGCGAGGGGCGCTAGGCGGGCGGCATGGACCTCATCCGCCTCTCGATTCGCCAGCCGGTCACGATCGCGGTCGGCGTGATCCTCGTCGTGCTCGCCGGCTTCCTCGCCCTGCAGCGGATTCCGATCCAGCTAACGCCCAACGTCGAAGACACCGTGATCGCGGTCACGACGACCTGGGAAGGCGCGAGCCCGCAGGAGGTCGAGCAGGAGATCGTCGACGCCCAGGAGGAGAAGCTCCAGGGCATCGCCGGCCTCAAGCGCATCACCAGCACCTCGCTCCAGGGATCGGGCACGATCCGGCTCGAGTTCAACGTCGGCACGTCCAAGGACGCGGCCATGCGCGAGGTCAGCGACAAGCTGCGCCAGGTGCCGCGCTACCCCACCGACGTCGACGAGCCGGTGGTCGAGGCCTCCGACCCCGACAACCGCGACTACATCGCCTGGGTGGTCTTCGACTGCGCCGATCCGGCCGTCGACGTGCGCACGCTCCAGGACTTCGCCGAGGACCGCATCAAGCCGGTGCTCGAGCGCGTGCCCGGCATCTCCGAGATCAACGTGCTCGGCGGCCGTGAGCGCGAGACCCAGGTCCGCTTCGACCCGGTGCGGCTCGCGCAGTACGGCATCCCCATCGACCGTCTCGCGAGCGCTATTCAGGGCACGAACGAGAACTTCTCGGCCGGTGCCCTCGCCGAGTCGAGCGCCGACGTGCGGCTGCGCGTCGTCAGCCAGTACGAGAGCATCGCCCAGGTCGAGGACACGCTCGTTGCGGACACCGCGTCGGGTCCCGTCTACGTGCGCGACGTTGCGGAGGTGGTCGAGACCTTCAAGGAGGCGACGAGCTTCGTGCGCTCGCGCGGCCGCCCGGTCATCGCCATCAACGCGCAGCGCGAGGTGGGAAGCAACGTGATGACGGTGATGGCTGGCCTCCAGGGCGCGGTCGCCGACCTGAACGCGCCCGGCGGCCTGCTCGACTCCTATGCCCGTCAGCGGGGACTCGAGGGCGGGCTCTCGCTTGCCCAGGTGTACGACCAGACGGTGTATATCGACGACGCGCTGGCGCTCGTGCGGAGCAACATCTGGATCGGCGGCCTGCTGGCGATCGGCGTGCTGCTGCTGTTCCTGCGCTCGCTGCGCAGCGAGGGCGTCATCGCGCTCTCGATCCCGATCTCGGTGGTCGGCGCGGTGGTGTTCCTCGTGGCGATGGGGCGCAGCGTCAACGTGATCAGCCTGGCGGGGATGGCCTTCGCGGTCGGGATGGTCGTCGACAACGCGATCGTGGTGCTCGAGAACGTGTTCCGGCACCTCGAGCTCGGCAAGCGCCCCATGCAGGCCGCGCTGGACGGCGCGCGCGAGGTGTTCGGCGCGGTGCTGGCCGCGACGCTCACGACGGTGGTCGTGTTCGTGCCCATCCTGCTGATTCAGGAGGAGGCCGGGCAGCTGTTCCGCGACATCGCGCTCGCGATCGTCGCGGCGGTCTCGCTCAGCCTGGTGGTCTCGCTGACGGTCATCCCGGCAGCCGCCGCGCGGGTGCTGAAGCCGGTCGCCCCGACGGCGGAGCGGCGCGGGGTCTTGCACGCGCTCGGCGCGCCGCTGCGTGCGTTGCCGGACCTGATCGCGGGCCTGGTCTACCGCTTGAACGGCAGCGTGTTGGCGCGGCTGCTGCTCGTCGCCGCGCTCACGGCGGCCTCGCTGGTCGGGACCTGGATGCTGCTCCCGCCCGCCGACTACCTGCCGGTCGGGAACCGCAACCTGATCTTCGGCCTCGTCATCCCGCCGCCCGGGGTCAGCCTCGCCCAGCAGGAGGAGCTCGGACTGCGGGTCGAGCAAGGCTTCCGCCCGTACTTCGAGGCGGGCAGATACGCGCCGGGTACGCCCGACTACGAGGCTGCGAAGGCCGAGCTGCCCCCGGTTCCCACCTTCGACTTCGCCACGATGTCGCCGGGCGAGCCCGTGGTGCCGCCGCCGCTCGAGAACTACTTCTTCGTCAGCTTCCCCGGCACGATGTTCCACGGCGGCATCGGCGCCGAGCCCGAGCGTGTCGCCGACCTGTTGCCGCTCTTCCGTCACGCCGCGAGCTCGGACGTGCTTCCCGGCTCGTTGGCGTTCGCCTTTCAGGTGCCGCTCTTCCAGCTCGGCGGGAGCAGCGGTTCGGCGGTCGAGATCAACTTCTCGGGCGAGGACCTGGGCCAGGTCTCACGCACCGCAAAGGCGGTCTTCCTGCAGATGATGGGCCGCTACGGGCCGTTCTCGATCCAGCCGAGCCCGAGCAACTTCGACCTGCCGACCCCCGAGCTGCAGGTCGTGCCCGACCTGCGCCGTCTCGGCGAGGTCGGCCTGACGCCGTCGACGCTGGGCCTCGCGGTGCGCGCCCTCGGCGACGGCGCGATCCTCGGCGACTACGTCGTCGGGAGCCAGACGGTCGACCTCAAGCTCATTGCGCAGACCTCGTTGGCCGACACGCCGCTGGCGGAGCTGGGCGAGCAGCCCATCGCGACGCCCAGCGGCCGGACGGTGCCGCTCTCGTCGGTCGCGGAGCTCGTGCGCGTGAACGCGCCTGGTCAGGTCAACCGCACCGGCCGGCGGCGCGCGGTCAGCCTTCAGTTCACGCCACCTCCGGGGATGCCGCTGGCCGAGGCGATCGCGAGCGTCGACACGATGCTGGCCGCGGGCCGCACCGCGGGGACGATCCCGTTCGACGTCGCGACGAGCTACACGGGCTCGGCCAGCAAGCTCGACGCGGTCAAGGAAGCGATGCTTGGCGACGGGACGTTCGCGGGCGCGCTCGCGGGCTCGCTCGTGCTGTCGCTGCTGGTCGTCTACCTGCTGATGTGCGTGCTGTTCCAGAGCTTCCTGCGGCCGTTGATCATCCTGTTCAGCGTGCCGCTGGCGACGCTGGGCGGCTTTGCCGGGCTGTACGGCGTTCACGTTTGGAGCGCGAGCGACCCGTACATGCCGGTTCAGAACCTGGACATCCTGACGATGCTTGGCTTCGTGATCCTGGTCGGCGTCGTCGTCAACAACGCGATCCTGATCGTCCACCAGTCGATCAACTTCATGCGGGGCGCCGAGCACGAGCCGGGCGGAGGCGTCGCGGAACCGCTCGGTCCGCGCGAAGCGATCCGCGAGGCGGTCCGCTCGCGCGTACGGCCGATCTTCATGGGCACGCTGACGTCGGTCGGCGGCATGTCGCCGCTGATCTTCATGCCCGGCGCGGGCTCGGAGCTTTACCGCGGCCTCGGCAGCGTCGTCGTCGGGGGGCTGTTGGTTTCGACCGTCTTCACGCTGCTGCTGGTGCCGCTGCTGCTGAGCCTCGTGTCGGACCTTCAGAGCCGGCTCGGACTGCTGCCCGAGCGCCGCGACGACGCGGCCGGCGGCGGCGCCCTGCGGACCGGCGCCGGCGTCGGGACGGCGCTGTCGCTTCTGCTCCTGATCCTGCTGGGGCCGGGTTGCACCACGCCGCCGCCGCCGCGCGCGCCGGTGGAGACGATCGCGGCGGCGACGCTGCGCGAGCGGCTGACCGCGGTGCTCGACGAGGAGCGGCTCCGCCCGCCGCGCGAGCACCCGACGCCGCCGGTCTATGCGGCCGTCGCCGGACGCATGGACGAGCTCGAGGCCCTCGGCGGCCCGGCGTCCTATGACACGGCGACGCCGGCGCTTGCCACGGACCTCGAGGGCCGCGCGCAGGGGCTCGCGCAGCTCAGCCTCGAGGGCGCGGTCGCGGCGGCGGCCGAGCACAACCTCGACCTGCGGCTGGCGCGCATCCAGGCGGACGTCGACGACCAGGGCGTGATCGCCCAGGCGGCGGCGTTCGACACCGTCGCCTTCTCGCAGATCCGCTACAACGACGCCGAGCAGCTCAACCTGGTGCCGCTGATCGACGGCTTTCTGGTCGGCACGCCCGAGAGCGCCGAGTCGCGCGCCGCGGCCGAGCTCGGCCTTACGAGGTTGCTGAAGAGCGGCGCGACCGTGTCGATGTCGACCTTCCTGGAGCGGCTCGACAACCGTACCGACGTGAGCGGCATCGACTTCCAGCTCAGCCCCAACCCGTCGTGGCGGAGCGGCGTCACGCTCGGCGTCAACCAGCCGCTGCTACAGGGCTTCGGCGCCGAGGTGACCACCGCTCAGCTCGAGCTGAGTGCGCGGCGGCGCGACGCGTCCGAGGAGGATCTGCACGCCGAGCTGTTGTTCCTCGTCGCCCTCGTCGAGCAGACGTACTGGGACCTGGAGGAGGCCTGGACCGCGCTCCGTATCCGCCAGCACCTGGCCGACCAGGGCGCCGAGGTCGAGCGCGTGCTGCGCGAGAGGCTGGAGTTCGACGCCGGGCAGGCCGCGTACTCGGACGCGCTGGCGACGCTGCAGCGGCGGAACGCGGACGTGCTCCGCGCCGAACGCCTGGTGCGCGCGGCGTCGGACAACCTCAAGGCGCTTATGCGGTCTCCGGACTACCCGCTGGCCGCGGAGACCCTGTTCGTGCCTTCCGACGGGCTGAGCGCCGAGGCGCCCGACTACCAGCTGTTCGACGTGATCGTCGCCGCGCTCGACCGCCGGCCGGAGGTCCGCCGCGCGCTGCTCGCGATCGAGGACGCCGACCTGCGCGAGCGCGTGGCGGCGAACGCGCGGCGCGCGCGGCTCGACTTCAACGCCGAGGTGTCGTTCACGGGGCTCGACGACTCGACCGCGAGCTCGTTCGACAGCCTCGTGCGCGATGACGCCATCTCATTCCTGGCGGGGCTCACGTTCGAGCAGCCGCTGGGCAACCGCGCCGCGCGGGCGGCCGAGGAGCAGGCGCGCCTGCTCGCGCGCGACGCGCTCATCCGCTACGACCGCGCCGTCGGCCAGGTCATCCTCGAGGTCAAGGACGCGCTGCGCGACGTCGAGACCAGCCACGCGTTGATCGAGGCGACCCGCGCAACCCGCGTCGCTGAGTCGGACAACCTGCGGGCGACTCTGATCGAGGAGGAGAGCCGTACGCGCCTGACGCCCGAGTTCCTCAACCTGAAGTTCCAGCGGCAGGAGCGCCTGGCGCTGGCGCAGCTGCGCGAGGTCGAGGCGAAGGCGGGCTTCAACCGCGCCTTGGCTGCGTACTACCGCGCGATCGGGACCGGGCTGCGGGCCGGCCGTCTGGTGCTCGACGCCGACGCCTTCGCGGAGTAGTGACCTACTCGTCGCGGCCGGCCCGCGCGAGCGGGCGCGCCGGCCGGACCCCGTACGCGATCCGGAACCCGGGAATCTCGAGCCGGTACGCCGACCGCACGGCCGAGACGGAGTTGTAGAACGCGCCGCCGCGCGCCACGTGCGTGGAGCTCGGCGTCGTGCCCCGCAGGCCGTCGCCCGCGCGCGGAGCGATGTCGTAGATCGTGAAGAAGTCGCGCGTCCACTCCCACACGTTGCCCATCGTGTCGTGCAGGCCGAAGTCGTTGGCGCGGTAGGTACCGACCGGTGCGGTCGTGGTGTAGCCGTCGTCCATCCACTCCTCGTAGAACCAGCCCGTCGGGCCGTCGACGCGCTTGGCGTGCGCGTCGATCACGTTCGCGGCGCCGTCGATCGCGCGGAAGTCTTCGCCGGTCCACCACGGGCCCGACGTGCCGGCGCGCGCGGCGTACTCCCACTGCACCTCCGTAGGGAGGTCCAGCCCCATGCGGGCGAGGACGAGCTCGCAGTCCTCCCAGTCAACGCTCTCGACCGGGTGCGTGCGGTCGTAGTCGGCCTTGCCGAAGTCGTTGCCGGTCTGGAAGAAGGCCGGGTTGACGCCTTCGATGCGCTCCCACTGGCCCTGCGTTAGCTCGTACTTCGACAGGAAGAACGGGTCGAGCGGGCAGGTGTGCTGCGGGCCTTCCTTCTTCGTGTGGATCACTCCGCCGCGGCTGTTGCGCGCCTCGCGCTCGGGGTCGGTGCCGACCAGCGCCTCGCCTCCGGGGACGAGCACGAGCACAACGCCGGTCCCCTGGTCGACGATCAGATCTCCGTCCGCGTTGCGTACGGGCGGGGCGCCGGAGGGGATGTGTGCGAACTCCCACAGGCCCGACGCCGGGTTGCGCGCCAGCGGCAGCAACCCCAGCTGCGGGCGTATCTGTAGCCCGCCGTACAGCGGACACTCGCGCTTGTCGGCGATGGACGTGATGGCCGCTTCCCAGCGCCTGGCAGCGTCGGCGCCGGTGACCGTTTGTTCGGCGAGCGAGCGTGCGAGGGCCTCGCGCCGACGCATCTCGTCGAGCCGGCCGGGCGACGCCGCGGTGCCTTCGAGCCGGTTGAGCAAGGCGAGCACGCGCGAGCGCGTATCGACGTCGGCCGCGCTCCCGCCCTCACGCTCTAGGGTCCGTAGGCGCCGCTCGTGCTCGCCGCGCTTGGCGAGGAACTCCTCGGCCTTGTCGATCCACCCGCGCATCGCGTCGGCCTTGGCCGGCGTCGCGGGCCAGAGCTCGTCGGCCTCCTCCTGCAGGAGGTAGTTCAGCCGATAGAAGTCGTGCGTCAGCTCGATCTCTTCGGCGGCGTGGATCTCGGCGGAGCGGCTCCAGTAGAGGCCTCCGAAGATCGCCACGAGCGCCGCCGCGACCGCGCTGGCCGTCATCCGGTTGCGGAGCACCCACTTGCGGAGCTCGGCGAACGCGCCGGTCTCGTACGCGCCGACGACGCGGTGTTCAAGGAACGCGCGGATGTCGTCGGCGAGCGCCGACATAGTCGTGTAGCGCTCCGCCGCGCTGCGCGCCATCGCCTTCTCGCAGATGGCCACGATCTCGGCCGGCGCTCCGGGCGCCTCGAGGTGCAGCGCGCGCGGCGGATCCTGCTGGACCGAGTGCAGCACCGCGTGCGGCCCCATGCGCTTGCCGTCGGGCACATAGGGCATGTGTCCGGTGAGCAGGTGGTAGAGCATCGCGCCGACCGAGTACACGTCCGAGGCCGGCCCCATCTCGTCGACGCGGCCGCCGGCCTGCTCGGGCGACATGTACGCCGGGGTGCCGACGACCTCGCCGTCCATCGTCAGAAGCGGCGAATCGCTGTCGTCGCCCTGCTCCTGGCGCGCGCTGCGCACGAAGGTGATGGTGCGCGACTCGGGGTCTTGGATGCGCAGGTCGCGCTCGTCCTCGCGACCCAGCACGCGCGCCACACCCCAGTCCATGACGTACACCTCACCATAGCGCCCGATCATCACGTTCGAGGGCTTCAGGTCGCGGTGGATCACGTCCTTGTCGTGCGCGTAGGCCATCGCCTGGCACACCTGCAGCAGGATCCCGAGCACGCGCGTCTGCGACCACTCGCCCTCGCCCGCGTGGACGTGGTCGATGACCTCGCGCAGCGTCTTGCCCTTCACGAGCTTCATCGTGAAGTAGAGCCGTCCGTCGCGATCCAGACCAAGGTCGTGCACCGGCACGATCCCGGGGTGGTCGAGCTGCGCGGTCACCTGCGCCTCGTCGAGGAAGCGCACGAACGTCGACGGGTCGCTGTCGGCGGCCGTCTCGTCGCGCACCGGCAGGCGCGTCAGCACCTTCATCGCGAGCGTGCGGCGCAGGTCCTGGTCCTGCACGCGGAGGATGGTGCCCATGCCGCCGCGCGCGAGCTCGCCGTCGACCTCGAAGCGCTCGAACGGGAGGCCGCGCGCGGTCAGCCGCTCGATGACGTCCGCGTAGAGCTCGGCCGCCTTGCGGCGCCGCTCGTCGGAGCGCGAACCCGCGTCGCTCTCGCCTGCGCTGGACTGGCCCACCGCGAGCCCGAGCTTGTCCTTGAACGCCGCGGCGCGGTCCCACGCGCTCTTGAGCTCGCGCAGGGCCTCGGCGTGGTCGGGGTGCTCCCGGCAGAAGGCCTCGAAGTCGGCCTCCGGGTCGCTCTCGAGGTTGGAGAGAAACGACGCGAAGAGCGCCTCCGCCGGAGAGAGGGACGTGTCGCTTGCCATGGGCGTTCCGGACGAGGGGTCCTATGAGGATACGCGGTAGGTGCAATCCTGAAGGAGCTAATCCCTTGCTTGCAATGGGGTTGCCCATTGCGGCCCGGGCCGAGACCGATTCCGCGTGGGCCCAAAAGGCGTAGTTCCCTCAACCGGCCTGCATGGCGAGCGCTGTTTGGAAAAATGTGCCCGATCGTCGCGCGCGCGACGTCCGTGGCGGCAAGCACCCTAGGATGATCCCTGTGGAGCCCGATCCGGAAACATCGAGCATGCGCCCGGTCTTCGTCGAGTCGTGCGGGCCGGAGCAGCATTCTCCCCAGACGCTTCTGCTCGTCGGTCGCGCCAAGGACGGCGACCGCCAGGCGATCAACGATCTGTTGGAGCGCTACCGCGACCGCCTGCGCCGCATCGCCCGCATTCGCTTGAGCGCCGACCTGCGCCGCTCGGTCGATACGTCGGACGTGCTGCAGGACGCGCTGCTCGTCGCGTTCCGCAACCTCGACTCGTTCGAGCTGCGCTCGGACGCGAGCGTGATCCAATGGCTCTCGAAGATCCTCGAGAACCAGATCCGCGACGCCGCCAAGTACTTCCACGCGCAGAAGCGGGACGTCAGCCGCAGCACTTCGCTCGAGGGCGCGGTGGCGGAGTCGTCCAACGTCGGCGACATCTTCGCCGACGGCGGGGCGCCCAACCCCTCCGAGGTGGCGTCGAACGCCGAGATCCGCGAGATCTACGACGCGTGCGTCGAGGAACTGTCGCCGGCGCACCGCGAGGTGGTGCTGCTACGCGACTACGCCGGCGGCAGCTGGGACTTCGTCGGCCAGCAGATGCAGCGCACCTCCGAGGCCGTGCAGGAGCTGTACCGCCGCGCGCAGGTCAAGCTCTGCGCGCAGCTGGCACGGCGCCTCGGTTAGCTCAGAAGCCCAGCATCAGGTCCTGCGCGTTTAGCAGCACGGGGAGGATCCCCGCCGGACCGGCCTCGAGGCGCGCTCCCTGCGTGGCGATGCCAACGCCCAGGAGCGAGCTCAAGGCCGGCACCGGGAGCGAGTGCGAGCCAGCCGCCACATCGACGGCGGCGTAGGGCGGCAGGATGAGCAGCTCCCAGCCGGCGGCGAACACGCCTCCGGTCGGCCCGCCGAGGCCCGTCGCGACGATCGTCGAGAGGGTCACGGTCCCCACGGTCGGCGCCGTGGCGACGCTGCTCTCCCAGGGCTCACCCAGCGCCGGCGCCGTGACGCAGTCATACCCGGCCGGGTTGGCTCCCGAGCCGGCGCGGAACGCGCACGCCGCCACCGGGCCGAAGCCCGGGTCGAACGCGAGCGCGTCGATGCCCTTCACGGTCGTTCCCACGGTCGTCGTCACCCCGGTCGCCGTATCGATCACCACCAGCTGGAAGTCGTCGAGCGACTTGACGCCGTTGCGCTGCAGCGAGCCGTAGAGCTCGCCGGTGTCGGGATGGAACGCGAGCCCGTTGAGCGACCCCGGCACGACCCCGACCGTTCCCGGAACGCTGGTCGCGGCGCCGCTGACCGTGTCGAGCGTTACCAGCGAACCGCCGTCCGAAGGGGTCCCGTAGAGGGTCGCGCTATTCACATCCCACCCGAGCCCGTTCCCTCCGCCCATGAAGCCGGTCGCTCCGATGGGCGTCGCCTCGCCCGTGTCCGGGTCGATGCGCAGCAGGGTGTCGCAGGTCGTGCAGTTGGCGCAGTAGTCGCCGTAGCCGTAGAGCACGTCGCCGAGCGGGTCGTACGCGAGGTCCGGCACGCGTCCGCAGCCGCCCTCGGAGGCGTTGCCGATCTCGCCGATATAGGTCCCGGCGCCGGTGGCGCGGTCGATCTCGATCAGGAAGGAGCGTCGCGGCGTACCGAAGGTGATGGAGACCTGCTCGTGCGCCGAGCCAACGAGGCGCCCGTCGCGCAGCACCGCCAGCCCGCTCACGCTCCAGAAGTTGCCGATCTCTCCGACCAGCGTGGCCGCTCCCGTCGCGGCGTCGAGGGTGTAGAGGCTGCTGTTGGCCGCCCCCAGCCCGTCCTTGAACTTCAGGTGCCCGATGGCGAACAGCGTCGGGTCGCCTCCGCCCGCGGCGGCGGGAGCGGCGAGAAGCGAGAGCGCGAGGGTGATTCGGATCGACATGGTGCTTGGTCCTCCGGGGGCCTGGGCGTGGTGCGAGCGACGAGAGTCGAGAGTGCGCCGACCGGAGCGAGGACTCGGCGAGCGTCGAAAAAGGTGCGTAGGCCTACGGTTGGATCGTCAGCTCGAGCCCGGCCGTCGCCGCCAGCAGCGGGCCAGAGCACGCGTCGAGCAGCAAGAGCTGGGCGTAGAGCTTCACCCCCGCCGTCTCAGGCGTGCTCGGGATCGGCACCGGCACGGCCGAAACGCCGGCCGCGTCGGCCTGCGTGGCGAGCTGCAGGGCCGGAGCCGGCGCGACGAGCAGGAGCGCACCCAGCACGGGGACCGCGGTCGGGGCGACGCCCACGACCAGCGTGCCGAAGAGCCCGGGGGCCGACGTGCCGACGAACGCAAAGCTCTCGTTGCCTGCGTACGGCTCCGAGCTGACCGTGAGCGCGGGGACGCTCCCGCAGCCGGGCGACGGCACTCCGTACGCCGCTACCCCTTCGGCTCCGTCCAGCGTTCCGTCCAGGTCGCGGTCGATTCCATAGCGAAGCCCCTCGCCCGGAGGCGTGGCCGTGAAGACCAGCGCCGCGACGCCGTCCGCGGCCCAGGCCACGACCTCGTTCGGGGCGTAGGGGCCCGCCCCCGCGACGTCGCCCAAATACGTGCCCGCAGCCGGGTCGTACAGCAGCCCGAAGTCGTCGCCGGTGGCGAAGAGGCGTCCCTTCGCGACCAGGTCGAGGTCGCCCGCGGCGGCGCGCGCCTCCAGCAGGGCGAGGTCCGCCAGCGCGGCGGGCGGCGGCGTGCCCGCGCCGTCGAGCGTCACCTGATAGCCGACCGCCGGCGCCGTCCCGGTGTCGAGCGCCAGCAGGAACGCGACGAGGTCGTCCTGCAGCTCGTCCGGCACGTTGGCGACCTGCAGGGCGACGATCTGCTCCAGCGAGCGCACGGCGCCGTCGTGGTCGATCCCGAAGCCGGTCAGAAGGAAGTCCGTGCGGCGATACAGGTTGCGCAGGTTCGGCACGCGCATGCTCAGCACGCTCGCCACGCCCTGGGGGACGACCTCGCCCGCCGTGCCGTCCGGCAGCACGTGGCAGTCGTTGCACGTCGTCTTCCCCGGCACCGTCTCGATCATCGGGTTGTTGAGGAAGACGTCGAGCCCCGTCGCCTGGTTCGCGTCCGCGGGCTCGGCGGCGTAGACGCGGTCGAGGCTCTGGTTTGGGTTGGGCGGGAAGGCGATCGACAGGCCGAACTCCGCGAACAGGTCCATGTCCGCCTCCGCGAGCTCGGCTCCGCCCATCAGCGCCTCGAACGTCGCGTTGAAGTCCTGGAACGTCGCTCGATCTCCGCGCCAGTGGAGCGGGCCGTCCGACGCGAGCCCGCGGAGCGTCTGCGTCAGCATCGGCCCCTTCATCGGGTGGAAGTCCTTCAGCAGCGCGTCGACCGCAGGGTCGGGATGCGGCGGAGGCGCGGACATCTCGCCGCCCGGATCGCCCAGGTCCCACGCTAGGCCTTCCTTCTCGGCGTCGACGTGGCACGAGGCGCACGAGAAGGTCCCGTTGCCGGACAGCTTCGCGTCGTAGAGGAACCCGCGCCCCGCCGCGAGGTCGGGCGGCGTGGCGTTGTGCGATCCGTTGGAGAGCTCGCGCAGCACCGCGCCGCTCGCCGTGTCGACCACGCTGATCGTCTGCGAGATGCGGTTGAGCACGTAGAGCCGCTGCGCAGCCGCGTTCAGCGCTAGGCCGCGGGGACCGCGCTTCTCCTTCGGCGCCGCCGCCGCGCCCGGCGCTATGCCGACGTCGATGCGCTCCAGGATCGTCCCGGCCAGATCGAGCACGGCGACCCGGTCCGTCCCCTGCGCCGCGACGAACAGCCGCCCCTGAAGCGGGTCGAGGGCCAGCGCCATCGGGTCGGCCAGGGCGACCGCCTTCGCCGCGTCGTTCGGCAGCACACCGTAGTCGACGCCGGGGTTGAGGTCGAACGCCGTCACGCCGCCGCCCGCGATGCGCGTGACGCGGCTGTCCACGGCGTGCCCGCGGAGGTTCGGCTCGAAGCGCACGGTGTTGCGCGCGTTCGTGTTGCTGACGAAGAGCTCGCCGGTGAAGGGGTGTACGGCGACGTCGGTGTTCGTCGTGCCGAGGCCCTGGTGGTAGACCGTCACGCTCTGCGAGGCCGCATCGATCTCCGCCAGGTCGAAGTCGTCCAGGGTGTAGTCGATCGCGCCCGCCGCCAGCGGGTCGTCCTGCTGCACGACCAGCCCGACCTGCGGCGCCGGAGGCAGCGCGGGGTTCTCGGGCGGGGGCGGAGGCGGCGCCGCTCCGGCCTTCAGCAGCGTCGTCCCGTTGCCCGACGTGCGCACGAGCGCGTAGACGGTCGCTCCGTCGCCCGACACCGCGAGCGCGCGCGGGTCCTTGCCCGCGATCTGGATCGCGCCCAGCGGTGCGCGCGTCTCGGCGTCGAAGACCCGTACCTCGTTGCTGGCCGCGACCGACACGAAGGCCTTGCCCTGGGCGAAGGCGACGTCGGCCGGCTCGTCCTCGACATAAAGCGTGTCGACGACGCGGCCCTCGGCGAGCGAGACCACGCTGACGCTGTCCGAGAGCCAGTTCACGACCCAGACCTCGTCCGCGTTCCGCGGCGTGACCGAGATCGGCTCCAGCCCCACCGGCACCTCCGCAAGGAGCACCGGCGCGCTCGGATCCGCGACGCTCCAGACGCAGAGCCGGGCCTCGGGCGTCAGCACCGTAAAGAGGCGCGCGCCGTCCGCCGAGAGGCGGATCGGGTGCGTCTGGGGGCTCTCGAAGTTCACGAACTCCTGGGCGGAGCCGGGGAGCGCGAGAGCCACGGCGAGGGAGAGGGCGAGCCCGGCGTGCATCGCCTCGATCGTAAGGCCGGCCGGGCGGAGCCGGAAGGTGCTCCGCGCGCTCTGCGCCCGCCGCAGCCTTGGGATCGGGGCTCCGGTAGGCCACATTGGTGCTCCCCTAACGCACCTCCGACAATGCAGCCCGCTTCGCCCCCGCCCCCCCGCGTCGCCTTTCTCGGCGGCAACGGCCACAGCTCCGCACGGCTCGACGCCGTGCGTGCCGAGCTGGCGCGTGGGGAGGCGGGCGTCGAGCTGGTCGACGTCGCCTATCCCGGCTTCGAGGGGCGTCCGCGGGCGGCGGGCTTCGAGGCCTTCCTCGCCGAGGTGCAGTTGCAGCTCGACGCGGCGCGCCTCGCGGGCGCGGCGGGGGTGTACGCGACCGGGATCGGCGCGCTGTTCGCGCTGTCGCTGCGGGCGCGCTCCGGCGCGCCTCAGCTGCCGCTCCTGATCCAGGGCGCGGTGCTCTGGGGGCTGGAGCAGCGCCTGTTTCCGCGCCTGATGCGCGGGCCGATGCCGCGCTTGGTTCAGGCGGGGTTCCGCGTGCCCGCGATGCAGAAGCGGTTTGCGCGCAAGTACTTCGAGCGCGCGCCGGCGGAGGCGGAGCGGAAGGCCTTCTTCGACGGCTACGCTGGCTGCGCGGCCTTCCCCGACTTCTTCCGCTGGCTGACCCCGGCGCTCCTGCGTGAGCTCGAACGCTCCTTCGCGGCCGAGCCCGAGCGCCTCGCGCGCATCTCGGCCTGGTGGGGCGGGCGTGACCGCGTCGTGGGAGTGGCGGAGCTCGAAGAGACCCAGCGCAGGCTCGGCACAAGCTGGCCCGTGCGCGTGTTCCCCGTCTGGGGGCACTATCCGATGATCGACGCGCCCGCCGAGTGGGCGCGGGCGCTTGAAGGCGCCTTGGAGGAGGAGCTTGGACGTGACCTGGCGGCCGCTGCAAACACCTAGCGGGCTCGACTGCCCGAAACTCGATCGTCTACGCGTCGCGGACCGCGCCGGCATCGGCGTGCCGGCGACGGTTTGGGCGCCGGCGTCCGAGGCGCGCGGACTGGGCGCTCCGCGCGAGCTGGGGCCCGCGCCGTGGATCGTGCGGTCCGCTTCGCCGACCGAAGACACGGGCGAGAGCTCCGCGGCCGGGCAGTTCGTCAGCCGCAACGTGGCGTCCGAGGACGAGCTTGCCGAGGCGCTGGGGGCGGTCGTCGACTCGCTACCGCGCGACGCGTTTGGCCGGCCGCGCGGTGCGGTGTTCGCGCAGCCGCTGCTGAGCCCCGAGCGCGGCAGCGTGGCCTTCTTCGACGGCTTCTACTACGAGGTCACCCTGGCCGCGGGGGGCAACCAGGCGCTGACCGCCGGGCACGAGCGCGGCGACGTGCGGCGCGGCACCGTCGAGCGCGACGACCCCTGGTCGCAATGGCTGGCGCGCGTGGCCGACGTCTTCGCGGACGAGCTCGCGCTCGGCGCGCTCGACCTCGAGATCGCCGAGGTGGGGGCGCGCTACACCCTGCTGCAGGTCCGCCCCGCGCTCTTCGACGTGCGCCGCAACCCCGTGCTGTCGCTCGCCAACCACCGCGAGATCCTGGGCGATCCGCCCAGCCCGTGGATCGTGTCGGTGCTGGGCGACGCGGGGCGGCGCGCGCTCGACTTCTTCGCCGCGGTCGACTCCGAGGTGGGGCGGTGGCGCGAGAGCTACGCCGTCGTCGCCGGCGGCCGCGCCTGGCTCAACATGTCGTTCTTCTTCCGCCTGATGGACCGCTGGGGCCTGCCGCGCACGATGGTCACCGAGGGGATCGGCGGCGAGGCCTCCGGCGCCTCGGACGGGAGGTTGGTCTGGCGCCGCTTCCTGCGCAACGGTCCGCGCTTGATCGCGCTGCAGGTGCGCAACGTCGCCGCCGTGATGGGCGCGGTGGACGGGCTCGCCGCGCTCGACCGCAGGCTGCTTGAGGCGCGCGGATTGATGCAGCTCTTCGACGCGAACGTCGCGGCGATGGAGCTCGCGCTACGCGTCAACTTCGGGATCAACGGCGCGCTGTCCGGCGCGGTGCGCGTGCGGCGGGCCCTTGGGCTGCGCGGCAGCGCGCGGGTCGTTACCGAGGCGATGATGGAGGAGTTCGACGCGCTGCGCTCCCTCTCGCCGACCCTCCGGTCGCGCGGGCTGGACGAATGGCTAGAGAAGTACGGCCACCGCGGCCCGCTCGAGAGCGACCCCGCGCGCCCGCGCTTCGCCGAGCTGCGCGAGCTGCTCGAGGCGCAGGTCCGCGGCGAGTGGCCGAAGAAGCCCGCGCCGCGCCGACGCGGCGTGCTACCGGCCAACCCGCTCTACTGGCTCGACCGCCGGCGCGAGTGGTTCCGCGATGAGCTGATGCGTCGCTGGGTTCCGCTGCGACGCGCGATCCTGGCCGAGGGCGAGCGGCTCGCCGCAAGCGGCGAGCTCGACGCGGCGGACGATGTCTTCTATCTCACCGGCGAGGACCTGCGCTCGGGCGCGCCGCTGGCCGAGGCCGCCCGCCGCGGCCGGACGGCGCACGAGCAGGCGGGGCGCATCCGCGTGCCCTCCACCGCGCGGCGCGACGACATCGACGCCGCCGTCGCCGAGGGCGGCGCCGCCGCGGCCGCCGACGATCGCAGCTCGTTCGCCGGCATCGCGCTGCACCAGGAGGCCTTCGAAGGCCGGTTGCTGAAGGCGACCGATCTCGAGCGGCTCTTGGCGGCGATGGCCGACGGCAAGGTCAAGCTCGACCGCGAGACCATCCTGCTGGTGCCTGCGCTCGAGCCTTCCTGGGCCGTCCTTTTCCCCCGCGTCGGCGGCGTCGTCGCGGAGATCGGCGGCGAGCTGAGCCACGCGTCGATCCTGCTGCGCGAGGCGCGCAAGCCGGCGATCGTCAACTGCGAGGGCATCTTCGACGCGGCGCGCGACGGCGCGCGAGCTCGCCTCGACGGCGCGCGCGCCGCGGTCGAGCTGCTGGAGGCCTAGGCTCCTAGCGGCGCATGCCGGCGACCCGATAGGGGAAGAGCTGCGCCGTCATCACGCCCTCCTCCACGCAGGGGTCAGCCTCCATAACGCGCCTCGCCGCGGGCTCGTCCTCGGCCTCGAAGATCACGAGGCCGAAGGTCGACTCGTCCGCCGTCTGCGTGCGGCCGAACAGGATGGCGGTGCCTTCGTCGACGAGCCGCGCGAGGTAGTCGACGTGCCGGCCGAGCGCGACCGACTCTTCGTCCGAGGGGCCCTCGGTCAGCATGCCGAGGCGGGTCGGCTTGAGGAGGTAGAGGAACTGCTCCATCGCGGCCGTTCGGTATAACACGCCCATGGCCGCCGGCGACGACCCTTCCTGGCTTCGCATCGAGGTGCCGCGCGCCCTGGCCGGGACGCGCTTCGACCGCGTGCTTGCGAAGCTCGTACCCGGACGCAGCGGAGCCCAGCTCCAGAAGCTCGTGCGGCGCGGCGGCGTCAAGGTCGACGGCAAGAAGGTCGTGCGTTCGAACTTCGCGGTGCGAGGTGGGGAGTCGATCACCCTGCGCCTCTCCGAGCCGGCCGAGCCCGCGGTCGAGCTCGACTACCTGCACGTGGACGAGGACGTGGCGGTCGTCGCCAAGCCGGCGGGGATGATGACGCATCCGACCGAGCGCTACCGCGGCGGGTCGGTGTCGGAGCTCGCGGTGCAGCGCTTCGGCCCGCTGCCGAGCATCTCGGGGCCCGAGGAGCGCTGGGGAATCGTGCATCGGCTCGATCGCGAGACGAGCGGCGTGCTGGTGCTCGCGCGCACGCCCGAGGCGCTCGACCGCCTGCGGAACCAGTTCCGCGCGCGCACGGTCGACAAGGTCTACCTGGCGCTGGTGTACGGCGCACCGGACGAGGAGAGCTTCGACGTCGAGCTCGCGCTCGGTCCGGCGCCCGGACAGCGCGACCTGCAGCGCGTCGACCCCGCCGGGCGCGCGTCGTTCACCTCGTTTCGCGTGCTGGGGCGCGGCGAGCGGCTCGCGCTGGTCGAGTGCCGCCCGCGCACCGGCCGGCGCCACCAGATCCGCGTTCACCTGTGGGCGAAGGGGCACCCGATCGTGGGCGACAAGCTGTACCGGCCGCAGGGCGGCGTCGAGCGCATTCGCGGTCTGCCGCACCACGCGCTGCACGCCGAGCGCCTCGCGTTCGATCACCCGCGGACCGGTGAGCGCTTGGAGCTGCGCGCCCCGCTTCCCGACGGGCTGCAGCGCTACGCCGATCGCCTGGTGTAGCCGCGCTCAGTCCAGCGCGCGCCAGCCCGCCATGCCGTCGATCACGTTGATGACGTCCTCGACGCCGTGCCGGCGCAGCAGGCTCGCGAGCTGCGAGGAGCGCCAACCGCCCTCGCACACGACGGCGTAGGAGCCCGCCGGGTCGAGCTCTTCGAGGAGCCCCGGCGCCAGGTCCTGGTCGACGCAGCGGGCGCCGGCCACGGTGCCGGTTTCGAACTCCGCCTCGGAGCGGACGTCGATCAGCGTCGGCGGCTCGGGGCCGGCGAGGCGCTCGCGCAGCTCGGCCGCGGTGATCAGCGCGAGCGTCGCGGTCTCGGGCGCGCTCGGGGGCAGCGTCACGTCCTCGTAGCCGAGCGCAACGAGCACCGCGGCCGCGCGTTCGGCCTCGGCCGGCGTCGAGCCGCGCACCGCCAGCGGCGTGTCGAGGTCGGGGACGTAGCTGCGCACGCGCGCCTCCAGCTGGCTCCAACCCCACTGCAGGTTCAGCGCGCCGGGCAGGTGTCCGGCGGCGAACGCCTCGGGCTCGCGGGTGTCGAGCACCAGCCGCTCGGCCTCGCGCGGCGGCGCGGCCTCGAGCGGGACGCGCGGTGAGCAGCCGCACAGCGCCGCCAGGAGGCCGAGCCCGAGCGCCGCTCTCATCCGGGCTTCTTGGCGTGGAGCCACAGGCTGCCCGCCTCGTGGACCGAGACGCGCGTCGCCCAGTCGGGGCAGCTTCGGCTCGGCTTGAACGCGGCCTCGTCGCCCGGCCCGCGCGAGTCGATCACGCGGCGCGCCTCGACGTCGGCGAAGCCGGCGGCCTTGAGCGCATCGACCCACTCGCCCTCGGAGCGATAGCACATCTCCAGGCCGATCGCTTGGGACCAGACCTCGGTGCCCGGGCTGTCGCTGTAGAAGTCGAGCACCAGATCGGTTACCGCGCCCGGCTTCAGCACGCGGAAGAGCTCCGACAGCGCCTTGTCGGGGTCGGGGCTGTAGTAGAGCGCTTCCATCGAGAAGGCGCGGTCGAAGGTCGCGTCGTCGAACTCCAGCTCCTCGAAGGTGCCGTAGTCGTAGCGCGCGCGGATGGTGAAGCTGTGCAGCTCGTCGGCCCGCGCGATCATCTGCGGCGACGCGTCGATGCCGATCGCCTGCGTGCCGGGGGCTGCCTTGGCGAGCAGCCGCGTGGCCCAGCCGTTGCCGCAGCCGAGGTCGAGGATCTTCTCGCCGGCCTGGATGCTCAGCGAGTCGAGCACCTGTCCGACGACGTCACCGTGGTTGTCTTCGAGGCGGTCGGCGTCGCCGCTCTCGACCCAGGAGTTGAACTTGGCTGCGATGGCTTGGTGGCTCATGCGGGGAGTCGGGGCTAGGGGCGGTAGAGCCCGACAGGATAGCGTCCGCGCCTAGAGGAAGTACGTCAGCTCGACGCCATTGCTGCCCTGCACGTTGCCCGACAGCGGGTCGAAGGCGACCACCTGCACGTACCAGAGCAGGAACTGCGGCCCCGGCCCCGACACGATCTGGGACGGCAGCGGCGAGCCGAAGCCGCTGGGGGTCGTCGTGAAGGGCACCAGCACGTCGCCGGGCACCAGGAGCGAGTCCGCGCCCGGCAGCAGCGGGACCGGGACCGGAAGGGGCATCGAGCTGACGACCACCCACGCGGGGGCGGATTTGGGCTCGAAGAACACCGTGCCGTCCTGGGTGAACGCGTCGCCGCAGATCGAGAACTGCATCGTGCCCGCGCCGAAGGTGGGCTGGCAGGCGAAGGTCTCGCAGGCGTCGCCGATGCCGTTGCCGTCGACGTCGAGCTGGTCGGGGTTCGCGAGCGGGCAGTTGTCGCAGTCGTCGATGACGCCGTCGCCGTCGGTGTCGGGCTCCTGGGTGTCCGGAATGCCGTCGCCGTCGCAGTCGAGCTCGATCAGCTGGAAGTCCATCAGCACCGGGCGGTGGTCGGAGGCGATCGAGCTGACGGTCAGCGGCGAGAAGAAGCCGCCGAGCTCGGGCGGCAGCGAGCCGAAGGGCGTCGACAGGCTGTAGAAGACGAAGCTGTTGTCGACCTCGAGCAGGCTGTCCTCCCAGGTGAAGTAGTCGAGCTTCGACGAGCCCTGGGTGACCGCGCTGCCGCTGAACGGCTCGGTGGCGAAGTCGACCGCCAGGTCGGTGCGGTCGGCGTCGGGGCCGTCGGCGGGCCCGAAGCCGTCCTGGAACTCGGCCTCGGAGCACCACTCGACGCCGTCCTCGCCGGGATAGGCCTTGTCGTTGAAGTCGCCCGCGTGGATCACGGCCGCGGTCGACGACACCACCGTCGTCGCCGGCGGCGAGTCGATCACCTTGCCGTGCGGGTCGGGCGTGCCCGTGCCGCCGCCGTTGAGGAGGTAGTCGATGTAGTACGCCAGGCGCTGCCCGGTCAGGATGCGCAGCTCCTTGTCGTCCGAGCCGCCCCCCGCCTTCAGGTGCGAGTTGCCGACGACGAGGTCCAGCCCATAGGTCGCGTCGGGAAGGTCGATCTCGACCCACGGCGTGCCGCGCGGAGTCACCACGCCGCCGCTGGGCACGTACTCGTCCGCCAGGATCGTGGGGATGTTCGGGATCGTGGCCTTCCCGTCGCCGTTCAGGTCGGAGTACGGGAAGCGGCTGAGGGTGACGTTGCGGTTGAAGCCGTCGCCGTCCGAGCTGACGTAGACGAACGGCAGGTCGTAGCCCGGCGCGTACTTCTGCACGTACTCGGTGACCACCACGCCCTTGAAGAAGTCGAAGCCGCCGTGGAGGAAGAGGTCGACCGTCGCGAGCAGCGACGAAACCGAGTCGCCGCCGCTGCCGGTGCCGTTCCCGTCGTTGTCGCCGGCCTCCTGAAGCAGGAGCACGTCCGGCTGCATCGCTGCCACGACCCGCGCCAGCGCGGCCCAGTTGTTGGTCGAGCTGTTCTTGAAGTTCGACGAGCAGATCCCGTCCTCGACGTTCCACGTCATCACGCGGATCGCGTTCGGGTCGTCCTTGCCCCACTCTCCGGCGGCGGGGTTCCACTGGGCCGCCGCCGGCGCGGCGAGCAGCGAGAGCGCGAGGGAGGCGGACGGGAGGAGGCGATGGAGCGGGCGCTTCATGCCCCGATTATGACCCCTGCGGCGCGCCGCGAGGTCATGAAGGCCCGGTCAGGGCAGCGTGCCCGCCAGGATGCCGTCCAGAGGCGCCAGGCACTTCTCCCAGTCGTAGTTCTCCTCGACGAAGGCCCGCCCCCGGCGGCCCAGCTCGCGCGCCTTCTCGGGGTCGTCCAGCAGGCTCTTCACGGCCTCGTAGAACGAGTCCTCGTCGTCGGCGAGCAGGAAGTCGCGTCCGGGCTCGCCCTCGACGCCCTGCGTGGCGGAGGTCGTACCGACCACCGGCAGCCCCATCGCCAGCGCCTCGAGCACCTTGTTCTGGATGCCGCGCGCGATGCGCAGTGGCGCGACCGAGATCGAGCCCTCGCGCAGGTACGTGCGCGTGTCCGGCACGAAGCCGGTGACGCGGACGTTGGGGTAGGAGCCGAGCTCCTCGACCTCGGGCGAGGGGTGCGAGCCGATGATGTCGAAGCGGACGTCGCCGTAGTCCTTCAGCAGGCGCAGGAACACGCGGCGCGTAAACCACTGGCAGCCGTCGACGTTCGGCAGGTAGTTCATCACGCCGGTGAACACGATGCGGCCGGGCTCGGCGTAGTCGGGGTCCGGGCGGAACTCCTGCAGGTCGACGCCGTTGCGCAGCACGATGGATGGCGCGCCGGGGATGCGCTCCTGGAAGATCTTCTCCTCGAGCGGCGTGCAGAGCACGTTCGCGCGGCACACCGCGGCGACGCGGCGCTCAAACTCCAGCAGCGTGCGCGCCTCACGCCCGTAGATCCAGCGGCCGGGCGGGCCGCTGCGCTCGGAGTACTGCCGCCACTTGTCGGAGTCGAGCTCGGCGAAGTGCATCACGCGCGGCTTGTCGTGCTCGACCATGAACGCGCCCATCGACGACGAGTACGCGTAGACCAGGTCGGCGCCTAAGATGCGCTGGTCGACCTCGCGCTGCACGCCCTTCGAGCCGTAGTAGCCGAGCGTGAGCGGCGTCTTCGTCAGGAGCAGCGGCAGCGACTTGATCCGCGCCGGCAGCGAGCGGTGGCGCACGGCCACCGTATCGAAGCCCTTGTCGATCAGGTGCTTGACCGCGACCTCGTCGGCCTCGTCGTGGGCGAAGGCGACGACCGACACCTCGTGGTCGCGCGCCATGCGCTCGATCAGGCGCCAGGTCGTGATCTTGTCGCCGCGGTTGGGCGGGTAGGGGACGCGCTGGGAGAGGAAGAGGATTCGCACCGCGGCGGATGGTACGTTGGGCGGGATGCACGGGGAACCGACGAGGCGCCGCGTTCCCGCGGAACTCCTCGCCGCGGTCGGGCTTTCCGTGGCCGCAGCGGTGCTGTATCGGGCCCTTTTCCAGGACCGGATGCTGGGAGACGGCGCCGGGCTTGCGACCTTCTATGCGCGCGGCGACACGCTCGCCTACCACTTCCTGTTCCTGCCCGCCTGCCGCCTGGTGGCCCCGCTGGCGGGAATCCTGCCCGGCGGAGACGCGGCGGACCCGATCGAGGCGACGCGCGTGCTCAGCGCGGTCGCGGCAGGCGTGGGGGCCGGCGCTACGTGGCTCCTGACGCGCGAGCTCGGCGCCGGGGCGCTGGCGGGGCTTCTCGCGACCCTGCTGGTGGCACTGTCGCCGGCGGCCGCGTTCTTCGGGACGACGGTCGAGGTCCACGCGCTCCACTACGGCGTCGTCGCGCTGGCGGCCTGGCTGACGCTGCGGCTGCCGTGGCGCGTTCCCGCGGTCGCCCTGCCGCTGGCGGCGGGGCTCTTCGGGCTCGCGTTCTGGGCGCATCAGCTCGCGCTGCTGCTGGGGCCGGGGTGGATCCTCCTGTGCCAGCTCGGGCGCGAGCGCGTCGCGCGGCCCTTCGCGGCCCGCACGCTGCTCCTGGTGGCCGGCCCGGCGCTGCTGCTCGGTGCGCTGGCCGCGAGCGCGCTGGCGAGCTACGTGCGCTACGGCTCGCCGCTGCCCAGCGCGGGGGAGGAGGCCGACATCCTGCGCGACTTCGCCCGGCCGCCCGGCGCGTGGCGCTTCCTTTGGGATGGGTGGCTCTTCCCGCTAGCGCTGCTCGTGCCGGCGGCTGCGGCCGGGCTCTGGCGCGGGGGGGGCGTGCCGCGCGTGCGTCTGGCGCTGGGGTTGAGCTGTGCCTTCCCGCTGGCCTTCCTCGTCAGCTGGGGAGTGTCGGAGTACGGCGGCTATGCGCTGGGGCACGCGCCGTTTCTGGCGTGCCTCGCTGCGCTCGCCCTCGGGAGCTCGCCGCGCGGGTTGGCGCTCGGCGCGCTCCTGGTGCTGATCCAGGCCGGGCTGGGAATCTGGAACGTGCGCTCCTTCGACCGCGGTTGGGACGTCAACGAGCGCGTCGAGCTCGTGCGCGAGCACCTGGGCGGCGGCGTCTTCGCCGCGACGGTCGACAACGCGCCGGCCGTGGCGGCCTACTTCCCGCTGACCGAGGTCTACCTGTGGGAGGCGGTGGCCCGGGCCTCGGAGGCGGGCCTCTCCGAAGAGGAGATCGTCGCGACGCTCATCGCGCAGGCGCGGCAGTATGTCGAACAGCTCGGGCGCGTGGTGCTCGACCTCGGCTTCGAGACCCAGCACGACCGCGGGCCCATCGCGCAGCGGTTGCCCTACTTCGAGCCGCTCGCCCACGCGCTGGCGAGGGAGCTGCGCACCACGCGCATCGAGCACCCTCATTGGCCGCTCTTGATCGTCGAGCCGAGGCTAGACTAAGGCGCCACGCCGCCGCCGATGCCCGCACGAAACCTCCTCTTCCTCGCCGTCGCTGTGCTCTTCACCGCGTGTGGCGGCCGCTCCGAGGCGCCGCGGGCCAACGTCGTGCTGATCGTCGTCGACACCCTGCGCGGCGACCACGCCGTGGGCGCGGGGCGCGACGTGCCGACGCCGAACCTCGACCGGCTCGCCGCCGACGGCGTGGTGTTCGAGCGCGCCTTCAGCCACACGAGCTGGACGCTGCCCTCGCACACCGCGCTGTTCTCGTCGCGGCATCCGCACCAGACCGGCGTGTTGTTGAACGCCCAGCGCATCCCCGAGGACCTCCCGCTGCTACCGGAATGGCTCGCGGGCCGCGGCTATCGCACCGAGGCTGTGGTCAGCCTCTGCTCGCTGGTTCCCGCCGGCGACGTCAACCGCATCGACCGCGGCTTCGAGGCCTACGACGACCGCATGCGGCGCGTGCTGAACCCCGCCGACGCCGCCGTCGGCCACATGCGCGAGGCGCTCGACCGCGCCGAGGCGGACGAGCGCCCGCTCTTCCTCTTCGCGCACTTCGCGGATCCGCATCAACCCTACCGCGCGCACGGGACGCGGCAGAGCGCCGCCGAGGTCGTCTTCGACGGCGAGGTGGTCGGCGAGGTGCAGAACCTCGCCGGCTTCGACCCGTTCCGCGCCAAGCTGCGGATGGCGCCCGGCGAGAACCGGCTGAGCGTCGTCGCCGAGACGCCCTTCTCGGTCAAGTACGTCGGCGTCGAGACGCCCGCCGGCCGGCTGGTGGCCGAATACGACTCGGTGCACGTCGCGAGCGAGGTCGAGGTCCGCGTTCAGAACCCCGGCGACGCCGCCGTGGAGGCCGATATCGAGCTGTGGGCCTGGGACGCGACCGACGCCGCCGAGGCGCGCCGGCGCTACGAGCTCGAGGTCGCCTTCTTCGACCTCCACCTGGGCGCGTTCCTCGACGACCTGCGCGCGCGCGGGCTGTACGACGACGCGCTCATCGTGCTGACCGCCGACCACGGCGAGGGCTTGGGCGAGCACGGGCTGATCGACCACGGGCTGAACTGCTTCGACGAGCAGCTGCACGTGCCGCTGATCGTCAAGCCGCCCGCGGGCCACGCGGCGCGCGCCGAGCTCGGCCATCAGGCGGATGGCATCGCGCGCCACATCGACGTCGTGCCGACCATCCTGCACGTGCTCGACCTGGCGCCGCTGCCGGGGCAGGAGGGGGTCTCGCTGCTCCAGCCGGCCGAGCGCGTGCTGCTGGCCGAGACCCACGCCGTGGCCGTCGACGACTACTTCGCCCTGCGGGACGAGCGCCGCAAGCTGCTGTTCTCGCCCGCGCGCGACCAGTTCCTGCTGTTCGACCTGACCTCCGATCCCGACGAGGAGCGGCCGATCCAGCAGCTCGAGGGCCGCGACCTCGACGCCTGGATGGAGCGCCTCCGCGCCGTTGCCGCCCGCTCGGCGGATGCCTCCGACGTCGATCGGACGGTCGACGACGAGACGCGCGCCAAGCTCGAGGCGATGGGCTACTTCTGAGCCCCGATCCCGGGAGCGGCTCGGGCCCGTTCCCGGATTCCGCACCCAAAAAGGGGGTTGAAAAAAAAGTTCCGGGTGCGGGCAAAAGGTTCCGGCCCGTTCCGCTCGATAGCGGTTCCCACAGGCGCGTGGCGGTGCGAGGCAGACGTTCGCTCCACGGGCCGAAGGGAAGAAAACGACATGGACTGTGGGGAAACCGCACTCGTCGGCTCCGGGGAAGCCCGTAGTCGTCCACCGACTCATTTGGACTCGGAGGGCCCGCTCGCTCGCAGCGCTGAGGCCCGCCGACTTAACGCGCTACGCGCGCTCAGCGTGCTCGACACGCCTCCCGAGGAGCGCTTCGACCGCATTACCCGTCTCGCGTGCCGGCTGTTTGACGTGCCGATGGCGCTCGTCAGCCTGGTCGACGCGGAACGGCAGTGGTTCAAGTCGGCCCAAGGGGTCGAGGCGCGCGAGACGCCGCGCACCAACTCGTTCTGCGACCTCGCGATTCGGGCCGAGGAGACGCTCGTCGTCCCCAACGCCGCGCGTGACACGCGCTTCAAGGACCACCCGGTCGTTTCGGGCGAGCCGCAGGTCCGCTTCTATGCCGGACATCCGCTGCACTCGGCGGACGGACACCGGGTCGGCACGCTGTGCGTGATCGACACCCGGCCTCGTCGCCTGAGCGCCTCGGACCTCGACAGCCTGCGCGATCTGGCGGCGATGGTCGAGGTCGAGCTGCGCGCCGACCGGCTGCGCACGACTCAGCGCTACCTCGTCGAGGAGCTCGAAAACGCCCAGCGCAAGGCCCAGGTCGACTCGCTCACCGGCGTGTGGAACCGCGGCGCGATCGAGGACCGGCTCGGCGTCGAGCTCTCCAAGGCGGAGCGCGACGGCTCGGCGATCGGCGTGCTGATGATCGACCTCGATCACTTCAAGTCGATCAACGACAACCACGGCCACCCCGCGGGCGACGCGGTGCTGCGCGAGGTCGCTCAGCGCCTGCAGAACTCGGTGCGCGCCTACGACTGCGTCGGCCGCTGGGGCGGCGAGGAGTTCGTCGTGGTGTTGTCCGGCGCGGGCCCGATGGAGGCCGCCAGCGTCGGCGAGTCGATCCGTGCCCGGATCGCGGTCACGCCGATCCAGTTGCCGGGTGGGGGCGAGCTGAGCGTCACGACGAGCGTCGGAGCGACCGGCGTGCGCGACGGCGTGACCGCTCCCGCCGAGGAGCTGATCGACGCCGCTGACCGCGCCGTCTACGCGGCCAAGGAGATGGGACGCGACCGGGTCTGCGTGCGCGGCGTCTCCAAGGGCGCCCGCGCGGACTGGCTGCGGCCGCGCCCGCGCCGCGTGAAGCGCAGCACGGGCGGGACCGCCGGGCATCGCGTTCAGAAGCGGTGAAGCGCTCGCTCGCGGCCGCGCTGTAGCACCAGTACGTCGGGGTCGACGAGCAGCAGCTGCGGCTCGAAGTCGCACGCGATGCGCAGCTCGGCGGACTCGTCCGCGGCGAGCGTGACCGACGCGCGGGCCTCCTCGTAGGGCTCCGCGTCGGCTTCGTCGTCGCCCTCGTTCTCCGCGTCGGGGAAGCGCGCCCCGCGCGTCGCGGCGACCTCGACCGGCATCGTAGCGTCGCCCGTGTTGCGGACCGTGAAGACCACGTCCGCACCGCCGCCTTCCCGCGGCTCGGTGCGGACGTCTTCCAGGACGTACTCGGGCAGCACGACGCGGTGGAACCACTGGTCGATGAAGGCGTCGAACGCGTCCGGTTCGGGCGCGAAGGGGCGCATGTGCGCCGTGAAGTCCTCGAGCACCGGGTGGTCGCGCTCGGTCACGTAGCGGTCGAAGAACGAGCGCAGGCCCGCCAGCATGTTGTCGCGGCCCATGTGCTGCATCAGCATCCACGTGACCCAGCCCATCTTCTCGTAGGTGACGGTCTGGTCGCCGTCGCGGCTGCCGTCGACGTGCACCATCTCGCGCTCGGAGTCGACCACGCGCTCGTCGTTGTACTCGTTCTCGATGCTGCGGCAGAACTCCTGGCGCGCGTGTTCGCCCTTCACGGCTTCGAGCAGCAGGATGGTCGAGAAGTGGGCGGTACCCTCGGACAGCAGGTTGCCGCCGGGGCCTTCCCCCGGCGTGACCAGGTTGCCCCACCACTGGTGCGCCGCCTCGTGTGCGGTGACGAAGAACGCCGTGTGCGAGCTCTCGTTGTCCTGGGTCAGGAAGCCGATCGACTCCGAGAAGGTGATGTTGGTCGGGAAGCCCTGCGCGTAGCCGGCGTAGGCGGGGAACTCGGACAGCTTGAGCTCCTGCCACGGGAAGGGGTGGAACCACTCGGAGTAGTGCTCGAGCGCTCCATCGAGCGCCGCGATCATCTCGTCGACGTTGTACGCGTGCTCGGGGTGGTGGAATACCGCCGTACGCTCGCCGCGGCGCACGTCCCAGCGTCCGCCGACGACGTTGAAGAAGCGCACGGGCTCGTCGCTCTCCCAGGTGACCGTGCGCCGTCCGTCCTCGACCGACTCACTCATGAGCACGCCGACGGAGTTCATCGTGTAGTCCTCCGGCGCGGTCACGGTGACGCGCACCGGGTGCGGGGCGTTGGGGCCGAAGAGCGCCGGGGTCTCGCCCTCGTAGTGGTCTCCGGGATACTCGCGCGCGTCGTAGCTGTTGTCTTCGTCGACGCCGGTCGACTCCTCGAAGCCGACCACCGGCACGAAGGTCGGGCGGAAGCTCGTCAGTACGACGCCCGACTCGAGGATGAACTCGGGCGAGCCCTCGCCGTTCTTGGAGAAGCCGTCGAGGAGCACGCCTTGGAAGTCGAAGCCGACGTCGCAGCGCCCGCCGGGCGGCAGCGGTTCGGGGAGCTCGAAGACGTAGAGTCCGGAGCGGTTGTCCGGCTCGAAGCCCTCGCCGTCGAGGGTCCAGGTGACCTCCTCCCAGTGGGGCGCGCCGGTCAGCGCGACGCTCGGAAGCGGCGTCGAGTGTACGTTCGCGAGCGAGAGCGTGCCGCGGCTGTGCAGCCAGCGGCGCGCGGGTTCCAGGTCGAGCTCGACCTCGGCACCGACCAGGTCGGGCTCGGGCGCGTCGAGCCAGGTGCGCACGTTGCGCCGCCAGTAGTCCTTCGCCCAGCGCTCGGCGCGCACCCCGCCGGGGCCGGCGTTGACCTCTTTCTGGAGCGCGATCCCGAGCCCGATCGGGAGGGCCGCCCACGGCAGCAGCACGAGCGCGGTGCGCAGGAGCGGCAGCGGGCGAAGCCGCAGCACGACCCGCGTCGAGTCGAATCCGCGCCGCGGGAAGATCCGTACCGTGAGCGCCACCAGGAAGAGCGCCGCCCCGAGCACCATGCCGCGGTTCATCAGCAGCGCGCTGCGGTCCATCTCGAACAGGCCCATGTCGGTCCAGCGCAGCGCGCCGACCAACGACCAGTTCCACGTCCAGCTCATGTCGCCCAGCGCGAACTCGACGCCGGCCCAGATCATCAGCCCGATGGCGATCGCGTACGTCGCGAAGCGGTTGCGCGTCGCCGCATACACCGCCGCCGTCAGCGCGTTCCAGAACAGCGCCGTCGGCAGCAGCAGCAGCCCGTACACCACGAGGTACGGCTGCAGGTCGAGCGTCACGGTCTCCTCTACGACGATCAATACGACGCACGTTGCAAGCACCGGCAGCACGCAGGCGATCGCGAGCATGCTCGTCGCCACGAGCTTCGCAAGGATGATCACCCGGGTCGACACAGGCGCCGCGAACGCGATCGCGCCCACGCCGGTCGTGCGCTCGCGCCGCAGGCTCTCGACCGTGAAGAACATCAGCAGCAGGCACAGCGTGAAGGTGAGCTCGTTCAGCGACCCCACCGCCGTCCGTCCCGGCGTCAGCAGCAGCGGCGTGTCGAAGGCGCCGACCGCGTAGATAGCGTCGAAGGTGGCGTTCAACACCAGGAGCGGCAGGAAGAGCCATACGCCCGGATGCCCCATCAGGAAGCGGAGCTCGATCTTCAGCAGCTCGAGGAAGCTCGACGGAGCCAGTCGCCGCTTGGTGCGCATGCGCAGCTCGGCCAGCGGGATCCGCTGCGGAGCCGGCGTCGGGCCGAGGCCCGAACCGCCGGCGAGTGCGCGCGACACGTCGCGCTCGCGCACGCGCTTGCCGCGGAGCGTCCGCTCGAGGTGGCGTCGCGCCGAGCGCACGCCCACCAGCCCGAGCATCACCATCAACGCCCGCGAGGCATAGAACGGCGCGTCGAACCCGATCAGCGCCGTGTTGTAGAAGTCCGCGCCGCGATCGACCTCGAGCCACGTCTGCTGCAGCCAGCGGAAGCCGGTAGGGTCGACGAACATCAGCGCGCGGTTCACCTGGGGGTCGAGCCACGCCGGCGTCCAGGTCCAGAAGAAGAAGATGCTCGCGAGCAGGAGCACCAGCGGGAACAGCACAACCAGGATCGAGTTGCGCGTCCGCTCGCCGATCCAGAACGACGCCCCGGCGGTGAACACGATCAGCGGCACGGAGAAGAGCAGCGCCGGCTGCAGCACCGCCAGCGGCGAGAAAGCGCCGACGAGGTCCGGGTCGCTCTCGGCCGTGATGACGTGCTTGAAGAAGGCGCCGAGCGCGACCTGCACCGCGAGCATCCCCAGCGACGCGAGCGCGGCGGCGAGGAAGCGGCCCCAGACGTACTCGCCCGCGGTCAGCGGGGTCGCGTGCAGCAGCGGCTCGATGCGCTGCTCGCGGTCGCGGATCAGCTCCATCCCGGCCGCGAAGGCCACGAAGAAGGTGTAAAAGAGCGCACCGATCAGCGACAGCTCGAGCGCATACGAGAAGGCCGAAGTGACGAACGCCTGCTTACCGCCGGTGCTGGAGTCGCCCGCTTCGATCTGCACGCCGCCGTTCGACAGCCCGAACGCGCAGAAGAAGACGATCAGCGCCCAGATCCAGAAGAGCGGCCGCCGCAGCGCGTGTGCCAGGTCGAGCCGGCAGACCGCCCACAGCCGTGAGCGATTCACTCCGCGTCCTCCGGAGCCGGCCGGGAGAGCGCGGCGGCGGAGTCGGCCCCGACCTCGACCAGCTCCTCCTCCTCGGCGGCGCCCGGACGCACCTCCGGCAGCACGCCCTCTCCGAGGCGCATCACCGCGAGGTACGCGTCCTCGAGCGTCGCCGTCACCTGCGCGAAGCCGGGCGGCGGCTCGGGACCAGCGTGGTGGATGCGCACGCGGCTCCTGCCGCCGACGAAGCGCTCCTGGATGACCGTGGCCCCAGCGCGCACCTCGTCGAGGCGCTCCTCGTCCACCTCGCTCTCGAAGATCCGCCCCGCGACGGCCGCGCGCGCCGCGTCGGGCGTCGTGCGCGCCGCAAGCCGGCCGCCTCGGATGATCGCGAAGTGCGAGCACAGGACCGCGACGTCCTCGACGATGTGGGTTGACAGCAGCACGATGCGCTCCTGCGCCAGCTCGGCCAGCAGATGGTAGAAGCGCTGCCGCTCCTCGGGGTCGAGCCCGGCGGTGGGCTCGTCGACGATCAGCACCCGCGGGTCGCCCGCGACCGCCTGCGCGATCCCCAGGCGCTGGCGCATGCCGCCCGAGTAGCCGCGCACCTTGCGCTTGGCCGCGTCGGCGAGGTTGACGCGCTCGAGCAGCTCGCGCGTCAGCTTGCGCAGCCCGCCGGGGGCGCGCACGCCCTTCAGCCGCAGCAGGTGCTTCAGCATCGCGCGGCCCGTCAGGTGCCCGTAGAAGCCGAAGTCCTGGGGCAGGTAGCCGAGGCGCTCCCACATGTGCTCGGGGCGCGCGGTCACGTCGGTTCCGTCGAGCAGCACCTGTCCGGCGGTGGGCTCCAGCAGCCCGGCGACGATCTGCATCAGGGTGGACTTGCCCGCACCGTTGGGGCCGAGCAGCCCGAACATCCCCGCGGGGAGCGCGAGGTCGATGCCGTGCAGGGCGGCGACGGGACCGGGGTAGACCTTGGTCAGCTCTCGGATCTCTAGCATGAGCGCACCGGGAAGGGAGCCTGGGGAGCGCGAAGCGGTACGGAGCCGGCGCCCAGGGATTTCGAGGCGACGCCACGGGCCCGCACGCCGGATCCTGTCGCGGGACCGGTCCGATCGCTACCGTCGACTCGCGTGAGGATCTGGACCCGAGCCGCGGAGGTCGCCGCCCGCACCCCCGAAGCGCGCAACCGGTACGTCGACTTCCTGCGCGCCGTCTCGATCTTCCTCGTGATCTCGGGGCACTGGATCGCGGCGGCGCCCTACCTGGACGAGGCCGGGAAGGTGGTCCCGACGCACGTGCTGGCCGAGGCGCCGTGGACCCACTGGCTGACCTGGGTGATCCAGGTGATGCCGATCTTCTTCATGGTGGGCGGCTTCTCGAACGGAATCTCGTGGAGCGCGGCGCTGCGCGACCGAACCGGGTACGCGGCTTGGCTCGAAGGCCGGCTCGTGCGGCTGGTCGGGCCCGTGTTGCCGCTGGTCGTCGGATGGACGGCGCTGGGCGCTGCGGCGCACGCGGCAGGCGTGTCGCCCGAGACCGTGGCGGTGGGCTCGCAGATGGCGCTCATCCCCATCTGGTTCCTGGCGGTCTACGTCGTGGTGGTGCTGCTGACGCCGCTCTCGCACGCGCTCTGGGAGCGCCTCGGGCTCGCGTCCTTCTGGGCGCTGGCAGCCGCGGCCGTCGCGGTCGATGCGGTCTCACTCGGCGTCGACGCCGGCCGGGCGCTGGGCTGGACGAACTACCTGTTCGTTTGGTCGGCGGTACACCAGCTCGGCTACGCCTGGCGCGACGGGCACTTGACCGGGCGGCGCACCTGGCTGTGGGCGGCCGGCGGCCTGGCGGCGCTCCTGGCGCTCGTCACCCTCGGGCCGTACCGCGTCAGCATGGTGGGCGTTCCCGGCGAGGGGATGAGCAACACCACCCCGCCCAAGATCCCGCTCCTGGCCCTTGCGATGCTGCAGGCCGGGGCGCTGCTCGCGCTTCAGGAGCCGGCGCGGCGCTGGCTCCGGCGCGCGGTGCCGTGGACGGCGACCGTTCTCGTCAACGGGATGATCATGACGATCTTCCTGTGGCACATGACGGCGGCGGTGCTGGTGATCGCGCTCTCGGTCGTCCTCGGCGGCGTCGGGCTCGACGTCGAGCCCGTCACCGGCCGCTGGTGGACCCTGCGACCGATTTGGCTGGCGGTGCTTACCGCGGCGCTCGTTCCGCTGGCGGTGGCGGCCGCGCGCTTCGAGAACCCGAAGCGGCCCGAGGGGGGAGCGCCGCCGCCGGCCTGGAGGCTCGTCCTGGGCACGCTCCTCGTGTGCTCGGGCCTCGCTGCGCTCGCGTTGCACGGCATCGCGTCGGAGGGCCCTCTGGGGCTACGGCTCTGGGCCGCGGCGCTTCCCCTGGTCGGGGCGGGGCTGATCCGGCGCTGGTAGCCGCCGGATTGTGCGGAACCCTACGACGAGTTGGTTCGTCCCGATTGATTCAGAGAGGGAGTCGGGCGCCAGGCGCCGGTTTGCGAACCATCCCCGGTCCGCACCATAGTGCCGCAGCGATGCTCCTCAGAAGCGTTTGGGACGGGGGCGTCCGCGGCACGACGCCTCCGTCCTCCCCTCTCTTCGTAAAAGAGGGCGCGAGCGGCGCGGGCGCACCCTAGCTGCCTTCGGGCTCCGAGTCGCTGACCAGCTGGTCGTTGACGTAGGTCCCGGTGTGCTCTTCGTTGAGCGTGCCGTCGGGGTTCCAGACGGTCCAATCGCCGTTGCGCTTGTCGTCCTTCACCGGGCCCTCGGCGAGCTTGATGCCGCTCTCCCACCAGAAGACCTGGAAGACGGGGATGCCGTCCTTGTAGTCGATCCGGTTCTTGGGCTTGCCGTTGGTGCCGTACACCGTCGCGCTGCCGGTCTCGTCGCCCTCGGCGAAGTGCGCCTCGGCCTTCAGCGTGCCGTCGCCGTACCACTCGCGCCACTGGCCGTCCTTAGCGCCGCGCACGTAGACGCCTTCGCTCAGGAGCCGGCCGTTGTCGTACCAGTGCCGCCAGCGGCCCTCGGGGCGGCCGTCGAGGTACGCCTGCTCGGTCTGGGGCGTCTCGTTCTCGAACCACGTGCGCCACTCGCCGTGCGGCACGCCTTCCTCGTAGCGTGCCTCGGACTTCAGCCCGCCGTTCGGCCAGAAGGTGGTCCAGAGTCCGTCGGGGAGGCCGTCGCGGTAGCGGATCTCCGACCACGTCTGGCCGTCCGCGTAGTAGGTCGTGCGCACCTCGGGGCCGCACCCCGCGAGGAGCACGGCCGCGAGCGCGGCGGGGAGGAGGGCACCTTTGCGCATCCTAGGTCAATCTCCGCCCAGGTAGCCCAGGCTCTCCATCTGGTGCTTCTGGGTCTCGGTCAGCCCGAGGACCTCGGCCTGATCGAAGCGCGCGCCGCGGTCGCGTGCCCGCACGATCATCAGCCGGAGAGTCTCTTTGAGCTGCTCGACCACGTCGGGGTGCTCGGCGGCGACGTCGGTCTTCTCGAGCGGATCGTCGACCGTGTCGTAGAGCTGCACAGCGCCGCTGATCGAGTCGACGATCAGCTTCCAGCGGCCCTTCATGATCGAGTCGAGCGAGGAGGCTTCCTGCAGGCGGATCTCGGCCAGCGCGGGCAGGTCGCGCCCCGCGCGGCCTTCGAGGAAGGAGCGCAGGCTCACGCCCTCGATGTCGTTCGGTGGCAGGAGCGGAGGCACGTAGTCGAGCACGGTCGGCAGGATGTCGACGGTGCGCACCAGCTCGGACACGCGCCGCGGCTCGACGCCCGGGATCTTGATGACCAGCGGGACGCGCACGAGCTCGCGCCAAAGCGCGTGCCCGTGGCGGGCGCCGCCGTGGTCCAGGAACTCCTCGCCGTGGTCCGAGAAGAACACCACGATCGTGTCCTCGTCGAGGCCGAGCTCGGTCATGCGGTCGAGCACGCGCCCGATGTGGAGGTCGGTGAACTTGATCTCGCCGTCGTAGCGGTCGACCTCTTCGCCGACGCCAAACTCCTCCGAGATGCCCTCGTGCACGTTGTACTGCCCGTGCGGGTCGAAGTAGTGCAGCCACAGGAGCCACGGAGTCTCGTCCGACGTCGCGGCCTTCTCCTCGAGGAAGCGAATGCCCTTGTCCGACACCATCTCGGAGGTGATCACGGTCGTCGGGTCGTCGACCGGGTGTGCGAACTCGTCGTCGAAGTGCACGAAGCCCTGCTGCAGCCCGTAGCGGCGCGCGAGGAACACGTGGCTGGTGACGGCCATCGTGTCGTAGCCGGCATCGCGCAGGATCTCGGGCAGCGTGGGGACCGAGGGATCGAGCCGTGAGTTGAACGTCCAGCAGCGGTGCGTCGACGTGTAGTAGGAGGTCAGCACCGTCGCGAGCCCGGGCAGCGTCCACGACGCGGAGGCCTGGGCGTTGTCGAAGATCACGGCGTCCTCGGCCCACGCGTCGAGCTTCGGCGACGTGTTGCGCTCGTACTCGTACATCCCCATGTGGTCGGCCCGCAGGGTGTCGACGCTGAGGAAGAGGACGTTGGGCGGCCGGCCCTCAAAGCGCGGCTCGAAGGCGCGCTCACGGGTCGCCGCCCAGCCGATCGCGGCGGCCCCGGCGGCTCCCACGGCGAGGGTGGTCAGGAGGGCTCGTGCGGACATTTGCGGGCGGATCGTAGGCGCGGGGGAGAAAGTGGGCAAGACGTGGTGAATGTCTGCCCCTTGCCGAGCGTTTTGACGGTGGGCAAGCTCTGCCCCATTGTGCTTTCTCCAGCGCCCGTGGGCCCGTAACCCGGCCGAAACTGGCGCGCTCTATCCACCCCCCCGGACCTACCCATGGAAGCCACCTCGGAAGACCGCACCCTGGCCATGATCGCCCACCTCTTGGGCATCTTCACCGGCTTCATCGGGCCCCTGGTGGTCTGGATCGTGAAGCGCGACGAGGGCGGCTTCGTCGAGGATCAGGCCCGCGAGGCCCTGAACTTCCAGATCACCGTCCTCATCGCGGGCGTCATCTGCGGCCTCCTGGTGCTGGCCTTCATCGGGATCCTGCTGATCCCGATCCTCGCGATCGGAGCGATCATCCTTCCGATCGTCGGATGCGTGAAGTCCTATGACGGACAGGTCTATCGCTATCCCCTGACGCTGCGCCTCCTGAGCTGACGGGATCGATAGCGCGCCGGGGCGGCGGCGATCCGCCGCGCGGCGGGTCGCGACGCCCCGGCGATCGACGGCTCGAACTCACCGCGGTTGTACATGGGCCGGCGGCGAGCGGATTGGTCCGTCTTCATGGGCCCTGTGGCGCCCGCCGCACCGAGGCGCTTCCGCACGAGGCCGGCTACCGCACCCACGCAACCGCCGGCCGCCGCTCCTCCAGGTGGACCGTTCCTGCCGCCCCGTCTAGGATCTCGGCACCCCCGAACGAACATCCCCCACCTGCAAGGAGGAGTTATGAAGCGCCGTCCGATCTCTCGGCGAGGATTTCTGAAAGGCGCCGGAGGGGTCGCGGCCGGCGGGGCTCTCAGCGCCCCGGCGAGCAGCGCGCCCACTCCCGAAGCGGCCAAGGCCGTGTTCCCGTCGCCCCGCGTCCGCGGGGAGGTCGAGGTCGAGCTGTCGCTGAACGGCGCGGCGCAGAAGGTGACGGTCGAGCCGCGCACCACCCTGCTCTCCGCGCTCCGGCACCGGGTTGAGCCCGCGCTCACCGGCACCAAGCTCGTCTGCGACGGCGGCTCCTGCGGCGCGTGCACCGTGATCATCGACGGCGAGCCGCGCTACTCGTGCATGACGCTCGCGCTCGACGCGGTCGGTCGCGACGTGCGCACCGTCGAGGGCTTGTCCGAGGGCCAGGAGCTGTCTCCGGTGCAGCAGGCGTTCTGGGAAGAGGACGCGCTCATGTGCGGCTTCTGCACGCCGGGCTTCGTCATGTCGGTCACGGCCTGCCTCGAGGAGAACCCGGCGGCCGACGACGCCGAGGTGCGTCGCGCCTGCTCGGGCAACCTCTGCCGCTGCGGGACCTATCCGCACATCTTCCGCGCCGCCCAGAAGGCCGGCCAGCGCATGCAGGGGGAGGAGCGCTGATGGCCGAGATCAAGTGGGGCAAGCGCGAGGACCACACGCTCCTCAACACCGACATCCTGCGCATCGACGGCCCGGACAAGGTCTCGGGGCGCGCCAAGTACTCGCACGACGTGCGGCTCCCCGGGATGCTGTACGGTCGCGTGCTGGGCTGCCCGTTCCCGTCGGCGAAGCCGAAGGTCGACATCAGCGGCGTGGACGTCGAGGGCGCGTTCGTCGCGATGCCGATCGAGGACGCCCTGCGCGACGGCGCCACGACCTGGCTATGGCAGCCGATCGCGGCCGTCGCGGCCGAGACGCCCGAGCTGGCCGAGGACGCGCTGCGCCAGATCCGGGTCGAGTACGAGGAGCAGAAGTGGGCGGTGACGCCCGACCAGGCGCTCGGCGACGACGCGCCGCGCATCGGCCGCGACGGCAACGTCGTGCGCCCGAGCGAGCGCGGCGACCTCGACGAGACCGAGGTCGAGATGGACGAGTGCGACGCGGTCGTCGAGGCCGAGTACACGATTCCGATCCAGCACCACGCCTGCCTCGAGACGCACGGCGTCGTCGTCGACTACTCCGGCGGCGACGAGGCGACGGTCTACGCGTCGACGCAGTTCACCCACGGCGTGTCGGGCGACGCGGCGCGCGAGCTCGGCCTCGAGCGCGCCAACGTCGTGACGCTCGTCGAGCACATGGGCGGCGGCTTCGGGGCCAAGTTCGGGCTGGACCTGCCCGGCATGATCGCCTGTCGCCTTGCGAAAGAGTCCAAGCGCCCGGTCCACCTGATGCTCGATCGGCGCTCGGAGTTCCTCGCCGCGGGCAACCGCAGCGGCGGCATCACCAAGATGACCGGCGGCATGATGAAGGACGGCACGCTGCGCGCGCTGGTCTCCGACATCACGCGGCTGGGCGGCGTCGGCATGGGGGCCAACCCCGGCCAGCCGTACATCTACTCGGCGGGGACGAGCTACACGACCGCGAAGAGCGTCCTGACGAACACCGACAGCTCGCGCGCCATGCGCGCACCCGGCCACCCGCAGGCGTCGTTCGCGATCGAGTCGATCATCGACGAGCTGGCCGCCGAGCTCGGCCTCGACCAGCTCGAGGTACGCAAGAAGAACCTCGCCGACGAGGTCTACCACCGCCAGCTCGACCGCGCCGCGAAGGAGATCGGCTGGCACGACCACGCCAACAAGGCCCGCCCGGCGGCCGAGCTGCCCGACGTCGCGACCGGTATCGGCTTCGGCGTCGCCACCTGGGGCGGCGGCGGCCGCAAGGTCTGCCAGGTCGACGTCAAGATCGAGAACGACGGCAGCGTGGTCGCGTCCGTCGGCTCGCAGGACCTCGGGACCGGCACGCGCACCTACCTGGCCGCGATCGTGGCCGAGGAGCTCGGCCTGACGATCGACCAGGTGTCCGCGCGGATCGGCGACTCGCGCTTCGGCAACGCCAACGCATCGGGCGGCAGCACCACGACCCCGTCGCTCGCGCCGTCGATCAAGGTCGCTGCGCACAAGGCGCGCGAGGCCTTCTTCGAGCGCGTCGCCCCGCTGCTCGAAGCACAGCCGGCCGAGCTGAAGGCGAAGGACGGCAAGGTCTTCGTCGCCGCCGAACCCGACCGCTCGATCCCGTGGGCCTCCGCCTGCGCCGGGCTCGGCGAGGCCGGCGTCGAGGCGCGCGGCGAGTGGCAGCAGGACCTGCAGGCGCGCGGTATCCACGGCGCGCAGGCGGCCAAGGTCGAGGTCGACACGCTCACCGGCGAGCTGCGCGTGGTGAAGTTCGTCGCCGTCCACGACGTCGGCCTTCCCCTGAACCGCCTCGCGCTGCGCAGCCAGATCAACGGCGGCGTGATCGAGGCGCTCTCCTACGCGCTGTTCGAGGAGCGCATCATCGAGCCCTGGCTCGGCGCGCCGCTCAACGCGAGCTTCGAGGAGTACAAGCTCGCCGGCTCGATGGACATGCCCGAGTTCGTCTCGATCATCGACGACGACGACGACCGCGAGGCCGTGATCGGAATGGCCGAGGCCACCATCATCCCGGGCCAGTCGGCGATCGCGAACGCGATCTTCAACGCGTGCGGCGTGCGCCTGCGCGACATGCCCTTCACCCGCGACAAGATCCTGATGGGGCTCGCGTCCCGAGGCTAGGCGAGGAACACCATGAAGCAGTTCGAGATGTTGCTGCCGGGCTCGGTCGACGAAGCCGCCAAATCGCTGCCGACCGACGACAGCTTCGAGGGGCGCCGCAAGGTCAAGGTCTACGCCGGCGGGCAAGACCTCCTGGGCGAGATGAAGGAGCACCTCGAGGAGCCCGACGCGGTCGTCAACCTGAAGGGCATCGAGGGGCTCGACCGCATCGTGCCGCTCGGAGACGGCGGCTTGGAGGTCGGCGCGCTGGTCACGCTGCGCGCACTAGAGCGCGAGCCGTGGATCCAGGAGCGCTTCCCCATGCTCGCCGAGGCGGCCGCCGCCGTCGGCAGCCCGCAGATCCGCGCGGCGGGCACGGTGGGGGGCAACCTCTGCCAGCGCCCGCGCTGCTGGTACTACCGCAACGAGCACACCGTCTGCCTCAAGAAGGGGGGCGACGAGTGCTTCTCGTTCGAGGGCATGAACAAGTACAACGCCGTGCTCGGCGGCGGCCCGTCGTACATCGTGCACCCATCCGACCTGGCGCCGGCGCTCATCTCGTACGACGCCGAGGTCACGCTGGCCGGCCCGGGCGGCGAGCGGACGCTCTCGCTCGACGAGTTCTACATGCTCCCGTCCGAGGGCGACGTGACCAAGGAGACGCGCCTTGCGCCGAACGAGATCCTGACCCGCATCCGGATCCCGGGCGGGCGTCAGGCGTGGCGCTCGACGTACATGAAGGTGCGCGAGCGCGGCGCGTTCGACTTCGCGCTGTCGGCGGTGGCGCTCGCGCTCCGCCTCGAGGACGGAACGGTGCGCGAGGCGCGCCTCACCCTGGGCGGCGTCGCCACCAAGCCGTGGCGCTGCCCGCGGGCCGAGAAGCTGCTCGTCGGCAAGCGCATCGACGACGCCACCTGCCGCGCCGCCGGCCAGGAGGCCATGCGCGGCGCCGAGCCGCTCGACCACAACGAGTACAAGATCCCGATGACCCAGGGCCTTCTGACCAAGGCCCTCCGCAAGCTGGGCAACGCCTAGGGAGTCCCGGATGAGCGAGTCCAAGCCCAAGCTGCACGTCAGCCCGTTCTGTACGGACGTGCGCAGCAAGAAGACGTACTTCCTCGACGCCCCGGCTCAGTCCGAGGACGATATTCTGGACGGGAGCGGGCGCGTCTGGTGCCGCCGGACGATGCAGTCCGTCGGCCCCGACGGCGAGCTCGTCGACCCCGCGGACTGCCAGCGAGGCCGCTCGTGCTTCCACGGCGTCACGCCCGAAGCCTGAACCCTTCGACCCGAACCGATCGATCCGGGACCCATCATGATCAGCCTCCTCCCGCTCGCCCTCGTCCTGGCCGCCGACGCGAAGCCCCAGGGCACGTATGTCGAGGCGCGCACCGCGGCGGTCTTCGCCGGCGCGTGTCACTTCGGCGGGCAGTACACCACGCAAGGCCGTAGCGCCGTGGCCGGCTGGCACGTCGAGCGCGGCGCGCACGCCGGCGTCGACCTCGCCGGAGTGGACCTGGCGGTCGTCGTGACGGGGTCGAAGAACCTCGACGCGAAGGACGCGGTGAAGCGCTCGATCGTCTACGTCGACGCCTCGGTCAGCGCGCAGGCGCGCGAGGCCGCGGTCGCGTGGCTCCGCAGCGAGTACGCGGTGCTCGTCGGCAAGGTCGAGGACGTCCGCGCCGCCAAGGTCGAGGTGGGCCGCAAGAAGGACGACTTCTGGCTGCGCGCCGGCTCGTCGGTCGAGCTGACCGGCAACGCGCTGCCCGAGCGCGAGTGCTGCAAGATGAGCTACAACCTGTGGTACGACCCGCTCGCGCCGATCGAGGGACGCCTCGTCGGCAACGTGAAGGTCTTCCGCACGAAGGAGAAGGCGCTCGACCTGGCGTGGAACCGCACCGGCGAGAACGACGCGTTCTTCGGCACCTTCGGCGGACCCGCGCCCGCGACGCTCTAGGCGTCCTTCGGCGCCGACTCGCCCGCGTCCTGGCCGAAGGCCAGGGCGTGGCCGTCGGGGTCGCGTAGACCGAACTCGCGCATCCCGTAGAACGTGACGTCGAGCTCGGTCGGGCGATACCCGCGCTCGACGACGTGCGCGTGGAGCGCAGCGACGTCCTCGGGGTAGAAGTAATAGAGCGCCGGCCAGCTGCCGTCCTTCTCCGGCTCGGGGCCCTTGTACAAGCCGAGATCGCAGTCGGACTGCGTGAGCATCAGCTCCGTCTCGCCGGACCGAATGAGGGCCCACTCCCACTCCTTGACCGCCTTGAGGTCGCTGACGACCTCGAAGCCCAAGGCGTCGCGGTAGAAGGCCAGGCTGCGCTCGATGTCGGACACGTTGAGCATCGGGATGAGTCGCTTCAGTCGCATCGGACCGATCCTGGCGGCGCGGAGGGCGAAAGAGCAGCCCGAATCCTGAAACTCGCCCCGTGGCGCGAGTCGCGTCTCTGCTGGCGCCGGTCCATCCTCCCTCGAACCTCAGCAGAGAACCCCTCATGCGTCCCCTCGCCACCGGAACACTGACCATGGCCGCCCTCTGGGCCGGCCCGACCGGGCTGTACGCGCAGAACGAGCTGATCCTGAACAACGGCCCCGAGATCACCTACTTCATCAACGAGCCCAGCGATGGGTCGCCCGTGGGCACCTTTCCGCCCGATTGGGACGGCGAGCTCTTCTGGAAGACCTTTCCGGGTCAGACGCTGCGCGCCGCCGACGGGGACCTCAGCCTGCGCGGGGTGCGGGTGATCCTCCAGGACAGCAACTGGGCTACGTCACCGTCCTACTACGACTTCTTCCTCAGCGCCGGGCTGCCGTCGTCGGCCCTGATCGGCGGCGTCGAGCCCAACCCCGCCGACCCGAACGGGATCTTCGTCAGCATCGGCGACAGCGGGCTGCCCGATCCCTGCGCTCTGCCCGGCAACCCGTTCGGGTGCGTCGACGGCTGCCCGTCGGTGGCGGGGTGCAGCGACGAGACGCTCGCCTATGAGGTCGAGATCACCTTCGGCACGCCGATCACCCTCGACGCGAGCTCGTTCCCGCCGGACGGGAGCACCGACCTCACCGTGACGTACTTCGTCCCCGGCGGGATGCTCTTCGGCAGCGGCCCGTTCACCGGGTGCTCGTTCGGCGACTACGTGTTCCAGTACACGGTCAGCGACAACGCGCTCTTCTGTCCGCCGACGGGTGAGAAGGCGGCCGAGGTGCCGGGCACCGACACCGGCCCGTTCGGCGGCTTCAACTTCGGCGGCGGCTACACGCCGTTCCCCGATCTGCTCGTCACCACGACCTGGGCGCCGCTGATCTTCGACGATCCGATCCTGAACGCGCGGCCCGATCCTTCGGCGCTGCTTCCGCCGGAGACCGGCACCGCCGGCGTGCTGCTCTCGGTCGGTGACGGTGACGCCAGCCTCGGCGTCGAGATCCACGCACAGGACCACGTCGGGCAGCTCGTCGCGTGCGCGGGCAGCGTGCAGCCGCTTCTCGCCCGGCCCGGAGTGTCGTTCCTCGGCGCGAATCTGCTGCTGTTCCCCGACTCCTTCGCGCTGGCGATCGCCGACGTTTGGAGCGGCGGGGTGCCGCCCTCGGGCATCTACCAGTCGCCGCAGATCGCGATCCCCGCGAGCGCGGCGGGCTTCGACCTGCACCTGCAGGGTGTCTTGATCGACCCCTCGGCGTTGGTCGCGGAGGAGACCAACGTGTGGACGGTCAGCCTCCTGCAGTAGCCGAACGCGGCGCGGCGGACCGGCGCTTGTCGCGCCGGTCCGTGGCCGGTGGTCTACGCGCTCATCGTGCGCGACTCAGGGCCGGCCAGCACCGACCCGCTGTCCTGCGGGAACGAGTCGACCGCGATCGCCTCCTGGCGCGCGGCCTCGGCCGCCTGCAGCAGCTCCTGCTCGGCGGCCGTGATGACGCCGTTCGCGAGCGCGCGCTTCGCCAGCGTGGCGGCGGGCTTCTTCTCCAGTTTGCGGGCGCGGACCGCGTCGCGGATCTTGCGCTGCACGCCGAGCCCGTCGACGACGCGCTCGTGGGCCGCCTCGAGGCTGCCCAGGCCGAGCTCCTCGGCCGGCGGCTCGTAGACGTCGGGCGTGAGCACCAGCCGCTGCCCGCTGCCGTCGAGCAGCGCCTTCGCGACCCGGTGGCCGAGCTCGTCGCTCGGAGGCGCGTTGCGCGCACCGGTCGGGAAGACCGCGAGACGCAGCAGCATGGCCGCCGGGCGCAGCGGGAGGTTGCGGAACACGCCGCGGAGCGCCTCCTGGATGTCGTACAGCGCCTTCTCGCAGGACCACTGGGCGAACGGCAGGTCCTCCGCGCGGCGACCCTCCGCCTCGAAGCGGTGCAGCGTCGCCGAGGCGAGGTACAGCCCCGCCAGCGCGTCGGCCAGGCGGCCGGTGATCTTCTCCTTGCGCTTGAGCGTCCCGCCGAGCGTGCCCATCGCGAAGTCGGCCGTCAGGGCGAACGCCGCCGAGTAGCGCGTGAGCTGCTTGTAGACGTCCTCGAGCGGCCCGCCCGGGCTGGGCGCGAACTTCGCGTTCGTGAGCCCCAGGACGAACGAGCGAGCGAGGTTGTGGAACACGAACCCCACGTGCCCGAAGAAGGCGCGGTCGAACAGCGCGACGTCCTTCTCGAAGGCGCCCTTCATCTCGTCCTGCACGTACGGGTGGCAGCGGATCGCACCCTGGCCGAAGATGATCATCGTTCGCGTCAGGATGTTCGCGCCCTCGACCGTGATGCCGATCGGCAGGGCGCCGTAGCCGTTGGCCAGGATGTTGCGCGGTCCGCGGCAGATGCCGGCGCCGCCGACGATGTCCATCGCGTCGTTGGTGACGTCGCGCATGCCCTCGGTCAGGTAGCACTTGACCACCGCCGAAAGCACCGAGGGCTTCTCGCCCGCGTCGACCGCCCCGGCGGTCAGGATGCGCGCGGCGTTCATCGAGTACGTCGCCGCGCCGATGCGGGCCAGCGGCTCTTCGATGCCCTCGAACTTGCCGATCTGCGTGTTGAACTGCTTGCGGATCGTCGCGTACGCGCCCGAGACGCGCGTCACGAGCTGCGCCGCGCCCGACGCCATCGACGGGAGCGAGATCCCGCGCCCGGCCGCCAGCGACTGCATCAGCATCTTCCAGCCGTGGCCGGCCATCTCGGGGCCGCCGATGATGGCTTCGAGCGACACGAAGACGTCGCTGCCGCGCGTCGGCCCGTTCATGAACGGCACGCCCAGCGGGTCGTGGCGCTCGCCGATCTCGACGCCGTCGAGGTCGGCCGGGATCAGCGCGCAGGTGATGCCCAGGTCGCGCTCGCGGCCGAGGAGGCCGTCGGGATCCTCGAGCTTGAAGGCGAGTCCCAGCACCGTGGCGATCGGCGCCAACGTGATGTAGCGCTTGTCCCAGTTGAGCCGCATGCCGAGCACCTCGCGGCCCTCGTACGTGCCCTTGCAGACGACGCCATAGCTCGTCATGCCGCCCGCGTCGCTGCCGGCGTTCGGCTCGGTCAGCGCGAAGCACGGGATCTCCTCGCCGCTGGCGAGGCGCGGGAGGTAGTGGTCTTTCTGCTCCTTGGTGCCGTAGTGCAGCAGCAGCTCGGCCGGGCCGAGCGAGTTGGGCACCATCACGGTGACGGCCAGCGTCACCGAGCGCGACGAAAGCTTGGTCACGACGGCAGAGTGCGCCGCGCCCGAGAACCCGAGCCCGCCGAACTCCTCGGGGATGATCATCCCGAAGAAGCCCTTCTCCTTGAGGAAGCTCCAGGCCGCCGGGCTCAGGTCGCCGCTCGCGACGACCTGGTTGTCGTCGACCATCGCGCAGATCTCCTCGGCCGGCCCTTCGACGAAGTCCTGCTCGGCCTTCGTCAGCGGCTGCGGCGTGAACGCGTGCAGCTTCGACCAGTCGGGGTTGCCGGAGAAGAGGTCAGCATCCCACCACACCGTGCCGGCCTCGAGCGCGATGCGTTCGGTCTCGCTCATCACCGGCAGGATGGCCTTGATGCGCGGCAGGAGCGGCTTCGTCAGCACGACCTGGCGCAGCGGCTTGATCCCGGTGACGGCCGCGGCCGCGACGAGGCCGAGGAACAGCACCAGGAACGAGACGTCGCCCAGGAACGAAGCGCGCATGCCCGCGGCCAGCACCAGAAGCGGTGCCACCCACCCGAGCCAGGTCTGACCGTAGTAGTAGAGCGCGATCGCGAGAACCAGCGCCGAGAGGGCAAAGAGCCACATGGGTGCGTAAGGAGGGGTTGTTTCGGGGCCAAGCCGCGCTGCGGCGGCGACAGACAAAGGGTAGGAGAGATCGGCCGTTTTGCCGCGATTCCTGAGGCGGGAAAGCGGGAAGCGATCCCGCTCGTGTACCTAGGCCGCGGGAGCCCCAACGGCAAGGCCCGGGGAGGGGGAGATCGGCGCCCCCCGGGCCTTGGGAAGTTGCTGCCCAGCTGGGTGACGGCTAGCTGCCGCTCACGGCACCGGCCGCGAGCTGGGCCGCCTCTTTCGAGCGCGCGGTCTGCCGCGGCACGAGCTTTACGAACGCGTCGTCGTAGCGCCACGAGCGCCAGCGACCCTCGAGCCGGATCGAGACCGACTCGCCCTGGATGCGGATCGGGATGCCGCGGCGGCGCGCCTCGTCGTCCAGGAACGGAGCGATGTCGTCGCGCCACTCCTCGGGCTCGATCGGAGCGGCCTCGTTGCCTCCGTACTGCGCCGGGTCGAGCTTGCGGTCGGGGTCGAGCACCACGACCCGGCCGGCGGCCGCACCGGACATCAGGAACTTGCCCATGTAAGGCTTCGGGCGCAGCGACAGCTCGCCGTCGAGCCCGGGCTTCTTCAGGCCGAGCACCAGGTGGATCGAGTTCTCGCCGCCCGACATCAGGTACTCGAACGCGTACTCGTTCGGGTTGCCGAAGTGGATCGAGCGGAAGCCGGGCGCGAAGGTGACGCCGTCTGCGAGGTACACCTTGTTCTGGCCCGCCACCGCGTAGCGCGAGCCCGAGTCCCACACGCTGAACGTCCCGCCGTGGGCGGAGTACATGCACGTGTTGAGCGCGTCCTGCAGCACGAACAGGTAGCCCGAGTCGGCCTTGAAGCCGACGTGGCTCTGCGCCTGGCCGTACACGTAGATGCGAGCGCCTTCCAGCAGCGCGCCGATGAAGTCGCCCAGCTCGCGGCCGTAGAGCTCCAGGTGCACCCCTTCGGCGCGGACGCCCTCGCCGTCGGCGAAGTTGGTGCCGATGTAGCGCGGGCCGCCGCGGGCGTCGTAGCCGATCAGGTTGCGCCATCCGGCCTTGACGCACTCGGAGACGAAGCGCGAGCACGAGGTCATCGTGAAGGACTCGCTCTCGAAGCCGGTCAAGCGGATCACGAGCACGTCGCGCGCCGCGTCCGCCGGCGGGACGAGGTCGTCGAGCGAGTCGGCGTCGATGCGCAGGTAGCGCGACCGGCCCCAGCCCCAGGCCGCGCCGATCGCGGGCACGTCGTCGAGGATGCGGTAGATCCCGCCTTCCGCGGCGCCGATGGGGTCGCGCCCGCCGTCGGTGATGTACTCCATGCTCGAGAGAGCCTTCGGGCCCAGGTCGGCGAAGACCAGCCGCTTGCGGAGCTCGGTCAGCACGCGCAGCGCCAGCGCGCGCTCGGAGTCGCCGCGGCGCGCGGCGCGCGGCAGCGCGACCTCCGCCAGGTAGCGGTAGTCCTGGAACGTGATCGCGGGCGCGTACTGCAGCACGACCTCGATCAGCGCCGTGACCGCCGACGGCAACGGGTCCTCGGGGCCGAAGAGCCGCTCCTCGGTGACCGGCACCGCCTCGTCGACCATGCCGTCGACCAGCTCGTCGACCAGCTGCTTCCACTGCAGGTCGGCCATGCGCTCGGTCTCGCGGAGCGGGACGGACAGGTCGACGCGGTTGCCCGCGCGCTTGACCGGCACCTCCTCGCCGAAGCGGTTGACCAGCGTGAGCTCGAGTTGGTCGGGGATCACGAAGGCCTCGAAGACGCCGCCGTGCTCCTCGAAGCGGGGCCGCCCGCCGGCGCGCATGTTGAAGCGCAGGTCGCAGGCGCCGTCCTTCAGCACGCCGCGCTCGCGCAGCACGCGCAGCATCGAGTCGGCGATCTTGGCCTCGCTGCCGTTGGCCACGGCCTCGGGGCCGCCGGTGGAGAGGTCGCGGTGCGAGACGATCTCGTGCGGCCGCAGGAACTTGATGTCCATGTTCTCGCGGAAGCCGACGACGCGCTCGCCCTCCTTGCGCTGTGACTGGAGCACCGTGAACTTGTACGGGCCGGTCGGCGTCAGCTGCACGTAGTTGCGCATCAGTAGCTCGAGCTTCTCGCGCCGCGACTCGTCCATCGAGGCCAGGTCGATGCCGGTGATCGGCGAGATGACCTGGCTCGCCTCCTCGGTGTCGAGGCCCAGGATGCGGCGCGTGAAGTCGAACAGATAGGCCGCGTACTCGGTGTCGGTCAGCGCCTTGCGCTCGTAGTACGAGTCGCCCTCGTAGTCGGCGGCGCCCGGGCCCATCATCTCGTGGGCGTGCACGTAGCCGTACTCGCAGAGGAACGGCGCGGTCGAGTCGACTCCGACCTGCTCGCCGTTGTGCATCAGGAGCACGTTGTAGCTCTTGAACGGGTGCGCGCCGGCGGGGTTTCCGCGGCCCTCCGCGTCGATGGCGGGGGAGTTGGTCGGGTAGCGGTGGTGGAGGCCCCAGACGTGCGCGTAGAGCCCGGTCGTAACGAGCGCGCGCCCGCGCACCTCTACGCCGCCGCGCTGGGCGCCGGGATAGCCGCCCCAGAAGCCGTCGAAGTCGAAGTACTCGGGGATCAGGTGCGTCCAACCGCTGACCTTGATCGCGCCCAGGTCCTCGCCGATCGATACGAGGTAGCCGCGCCGCTTCTCGGCGTACTTGCCGGCGGGCGCGCCCTTCTCGCTGTGCGTGCGGTAGAAGCGCGTGTCGAGGATGTGCGAGAGCGCGGTGAAGAACTCCTCCTTCACGTCGGTGACGAAGCCGTCGAGGCGTTCGCGCGTCGCGGCCGACGAGCCGTTTCCGTTCGAGGGGGCGTCGGTCTTCCCTTCAAGCGCGCCGAGCAGCAGCTCGTCGGACAGGTCGCCGTACTTCGTGCGGCGCTGCAGCCAGTTCTCGCTGACGACCAGCTTCTTGCCGTAGGCGGGCACGACGTGCGGCCGCAGCTCGACGAAGAAGAAGTAGTAGTCGCCGGGCTCCTCGCGCAGGCCGGACCGGCGCCAGCCGCCCTCGCCCTGGTACTGCTCGCGGACCGGCACGCGGAACTCGTCGATCCGCGCGGCGACATCCGCCGGCTCGAGCTCCTCGCCGCGCGCGTCGAAGAAGCGACAGCACTCGAGGTGGTCGAGCATGTTCACCATCGTCTCCCGGCGGTCCGGGCCGATGGTGTTGAAGAAGAGGCACGTCTTCTCGCGCAGCACGGGCGGCGCGAAGCCGGCGAAGTCGAGGCCTCCGCCGCGGTTGTTGCCGCCGTTCATCGAGTGGCGTGCGCCCTCCCAGATGGCGTGCACCGTGACCGGCACCGAGACGCACAGCGAACCGACGCGGCACGAGTCGTGCTCGACCTCGGGGCCGGGCTCCTCCTCGGGCTCGGGGTGCTCGGGCATCTTGAGCAGGTCGACCCGCCCGCGCAGCTCGCGCACGTCCGCCAGCAGCCGCTCGGGCTCGAGCACGCGGCCGGTCTCGTCGAGCGCGCCGTGCTCGAGGTTCAGCGCGTCGATCATCACCGCCAGCTTCAGCAGGTTGACGACCGTCCAGTTGCGGATGCGCCGCGTCATCGTGTCGAGCTCGTTCTGCACCAGGAGCTCGGGCTTGGTCGTGATGCCGCCGCGCGGGCAGTCCAGGTGGCAGTTGCCGCACTGGTTGCAGCCGAAGGCCACCGCCTTGCCGATCGAGGCCTCGACCACGCCGTCGGCGCCGGCGATCAGCACCTTCATCATGTCGAGCTCGCCGCGCAGGCCGCCCGAGGCGAAGAGGCGCGTGCCGCCCTTCGCGCGGAAGGGCGCGCCGTTCAGGTCACGGATCGAGCGCAGCTCGCCCGTGCCGTCGAGGTCGACGCGCTCGTTCACCAGCGCGTGGTGGGTGTGCAGGATCGTGCGGAAGATGTCCGGCCAGCCCACGTGCGACGAGTCGGCGTGGTAGTTGCCCGAGCCGCCGATCCCCGAGTCGATCAGCAGGTAGTCGACGACGAAGTTCGACCACATGCCCGCCGCGACGTAGCGCGTGTAGCTCGACCCCGCGATCTTGATGCCGCAGTGGTTGTGGTACAGCAGCCACAGCCAGACCTCGGCCGGCATGTCCTCGATCGAGTAGATGTCGTGCTTCGGGTCGGGCGAGAGCGCGTTGGTCCCCACCGGGATGTTGCGCGCGCGGCTGACCTGCGGCGTCACCTTGGCGCCGGACAGGCGCCCGCCCTTGCCGGGCTTCGCGCCCTGGTTGATCTTGATCTCGACGTCGCGCACGCGGCGCAGGTCCGCGGACTCGATGCCGAAGTGGCCGCTGGCCGCCTGCAGCGACTCCCAGGCCATCTCCTCGTCGGACTCCAGCCGCAGCGGTCCGCCCTCGCCCGAGGAAGTGAACGCCAGGCCGGCGCTGCCGCGGATGCGCGAGACCAGGAAGTCCTCGGACGCCGCTCCGAGCGAGATGCTGGCGTGCCCGACCGGCCCCTGCCAGATCGGGCGGCGGATGGAGAAGCCGGTCAGCCGCATCCCGCCGCGCGGGTCGCGCTTCAGCACGATCGTGCCGTCGGCCGAGCCCGCGAGCACCGTCTGGCCGCGGCCGCCGTGGCCTTCGCGGACGAGCTCCACCTCGATCGGCCCGGGGCTGGTCGCCGCCGGATCGTGGGCGACGACGCGCAGCGTGGTGTCCTCGGTGATCTGCCCCGACTCGACCGCGATATCGAAGCCGCCCTCGTCGTCGGCGTCGAAGCGTACGACGACCGAGCCGGCGCCGTCGCGCAGCTGGCACTCCGAGCGCGGTGGCACCGCGCCGGGGCGCAGGAAGCCGCGCGGGACCGCCAGCGAGATGTAGTCCAGCGCCTCGGGCTCCTCGCGCAGCCGCTTCAGCGACCACGCGATCGATTCCTTTGAGAGCCGCAGGCCGACGTCGTCGAGCGAGCCGAGCCCGAGGTCGCCCTCGACGAAGAAGTCGTCCTCGGTCGGGAGCATCCCCGCGGCCATGCGGTAGATGATCTCGAGGAAGTCGGCCGTCAGGCTGCGGTTGGTGTTGGCCAGGTGCCACGACGAGCTCTCGCCGGCGAGCACCGTCGCGGTCAGCGCGAACGGGACGTCGGGCGCCAGCTCGTCGAGCAGGCTGGTGATCTTGAAGCGCTCGCGGATGTCGGCCGGGATCTTCTCCTCCTCGACGCGACGCTTGTTCAGCGCACGGTTCTGCTCGGCGAAGTCCGGCGTTGCGAGGCGGTCCGTCTCGCGGATCCAGTCCTCGGTCATCGTGATCGCCATCGCGTTGCCCGAGGTCTTCTTGATGTCGTCGATCCCCATGCACGACAGGAAGTCGAGGATCGAGTGCTGCCAGCACGACAGCGTGCCCCGGGCCTGCTCTTCGAGCTCGCCGGGATCGCGCTGACCCAGCCCTTCGACCAGCGGGCGCGAGTCCGCGCCGTGGTGCACGTCGACCAACCCCGGCACCAGCGCGAGCGACGCGATGTGCGTCATCGCCGCGCCGTTCGCGCCGAGCAGGACGGCCTCGTACGCGGTCGCCGCCGACGAGTGTGTGTCGGTGTTGCCGCCGGCCGACACCAGCTGGATCCGCGCGCGCAGGAAGCGCGCCTTCAGGAAGTTGTCGACCTTCGGGATCAGCCGGTACGACTTCTCGTCGCCGGAGTGGACCTCGACCATCGCGACGCCGTCGGTGCGTACCGCGGCCTCGAGCGACGACCAGAAGGCCTCGCCGTGCTCGAGGTAGACCGCGAGCTGGGCCGCGGGAAACAGCTCGCGCAGCCGCGCCAGCGCCGCCGGCGCCTCGGGCGTCCACACGACCTCAATCAGCCGGGCGACGCGCACGAGATCGTCGAGCTCTCCTCCGCCCAACGCGCCGACGTCATCGGGCGTGAGGCGCGGGAGCACCCACGCCATGTGCGGCAGGTAGTCGTCGCGGTGAGCCAGCAGGTTCGCGGCCTCGACGACCACCAGCGAGCGCGTCTTCACGCCCTGCTCGGGGTCGGCGCGCTCGATCGCGCGCAGGTATGCCAGCTCGGGCGACCGTCCGTCGGAGTACGGCAGCGGTCCGACGATCATCGGCATGTCGAGCTCGAGCATGCGGATCGGGTGCAGGCGCGTCCCCTCGGCCGAGCGGAACAGCACCGCCTGCTCGCGCCGGGTGATGTCCCAGGCGGTCGAGAACTCCTCGCGCAGGCCGTCGTTCGCCGGGTGCGTGATGGCGGCGTGCGAGAAGTACGAGCGCCAGAAGCCGAAGTGCCAGGCCGCGCCCAGCGTCAGCGGCTCGTGCCGGAAGCGCTCCTTGGCGACCTTGTCGAGGTCGAACGACGTGATCTCGAGCTGCGGGATGCTGCGCGAGACGCGCGAGTAGCGCGAAAGGAACAGGCGTCCGCGCTGGCCGCGCGACAGGCGCCAGAAGCTCTGCTCTTCGAGGCCGGCGCGCTCCAGCAGGAACGACAGCAGCCGCCGCTTGCGCGGCAGGTCTTCGACCTTGGTGCTCTCGGGGTCGACGATGAGGACGAGCACGTCCTCCCAGTCCTGCACCCGATCGTGAAGCGCGGCCGTCGTGGCCGACCAGCCCGCGTCCGGGGCGTTCACGCTGGGCCGTGCGATGGGCGTGTCCAGGGTCACCGGTCCCCCTCCGTCATCTCGAATTCCTTCATCGCGGCAAACCAGTCCAGCGTGGGCGCCTCCATGACGCGCAGCGTTTGCCCGCCGTTGGCGACGTTGGCGGGGCAGACCTCGACGCAGGTGCCGCAGCCGATGCAGCGTTCCTGGTCGGTCGTGATCCAGCGCGGGTCCTCGCCCTCGTACTCGCGGTTGGCGTGGGTGGGGCAGACGTCGACGCACGCTCCGCAGTGGATGCACGTCGCGGCCGGGCCGGCCTCGCCCTCCGCACGCAGGAGGAGGTAGCGCGCGCTGCCGGGCAGCGCGGCCTGGGCGCGCTTGAGGTAGCCGCCGTCGCGCGTTCCGAGGAAGCGCTTGCTGTAGCGCTCCGAGCTGCGCAGCCACTCGAGCAGCAGCACGTGTCGGCTGCGGTCGCGCGGGCGGTTCTCGTCCGAGCGCTCCTGCAGCACGCCGTACAGCGGCAGGTGCGGGATGCCGGCCTGGCAGACCTCCTCGCAGTTGCCGCAGCGCATGCAGAGGTCGAGCAGCGTCGAGCCCGAGGCGTCGACATCCTCGCCCGCGTGGTTGGCCTCACCGAGGTGCGTGAGCATCTGCGGCAGGCGCACGCCCGACTCGTGGAAGATCGGGCACACCGAGTTGCACTCGCCGCAGTTCACGCAGTGCAGCGCGCGCGCCGTCGCCGCGCCGTCCGCCGGCGCCTCGCCGGGCGTGAGCGGCGTCTCGTCGGCCGATTCGCCGCGCCCCGCGGCCGGCCCGTCGAAGCGGTCCGCAATGCCGCGCGCGACGCGGCCGAAGGGCGGTACCAGCGTCGCGAGCAGGCGCAGGAACTTCACGCCGGGAGCCATCGTGTGCATCACGAAGCTGCCCATCAGCCCCTGCAGACCCATGTCGAAGAACGCGCCGCGGTTGACGACGCGGTCCGGGTCGAAGGCGCGCTTCAGGATGCGCAGCCGCTCGGCCTGGTCGTGCGGGAACTTGCGGCGGAAGAACACCGCCTGCCAGCGGCCCAGCACGTACGGGCGTCCGCCGAAGCGCGACATCGCGAGGTCGAGCAGCGCCGGCGCCAGCAGCAGGTCGACCTGGAACGCGCCCCGCCGGTGGTCGGTCAGGTAGCCCGCGAGGACCATCGCGGTCCCGTCGGACAGGTAGTAGATCTCCGCGTCGAGCTCGTTGCCGACGTTCTTCGCGAGCTTCTCGGCCGCCGGGAGGAACGCCGCCACACGGTTCGTGGGCATCACGATCTCGGACGCCAGGAGGCCGGGACCCAAGCGCTTGATCTGCTGCGGGCGGAAGCGGTCGGCCGCGAACCGCACGCCTTCTTCGGCGAGCAGCTGGGGCGTGCCGGGGCATCCGCTGAGGTCGCCCGCGAAGCGCCGCCCGGCCTCGGCGGACAGGAAGGACAGGAACAGGTACGTCCCGCCCGCGAGCGCCGACCCGTTCTGCGACGGAACGCCGAGCTCGCGCGGCGACAGGATCCGCTTCCACGGCAGACCCTCCTCGCTCGAGCAGCCGCCCGGCTGCTGCTTCCAGAGGCGCGCGTCCTCCTCCTTCCACACGTGGCGCACGTGCTCGAGGTGTGAGGCCGACAGCAGCTTCACATCGCCCGGAGCGTCCAACCCCGAGCGCACCTTGAGCTCGAGCCACTCGACCGCTTCGATCGCGCTCTCGCGCGTCGGGAAGCAGAGCAGGAACGGGCTCAGCTCCGGTAGGCGATCGAGGTCGACCTCGATCCGTACGATCGCGCCCAGCTGTCCCTCGCTGCCGGCGATGTCGTCGAGCGTCATCGTCTCGGTGCCCGGGACGGAGGGATCGACCTTGCCGTCGCGGTGGACCTTCACGATGTCGCCGGTCGGCAGCATCAGCTCGACCCAGCGCACCGCGTCGGCCGCGCGGCCGCGGCCGTAGGCGTTCATGCCGATGCCGCCCGTCGCCAGCCAACCGGCGAAGGTCCCGCCCAGGTTCGAGGGGTAGACCGGCAGGGCGAAGCCCGCCTCGTGCAGCTCGGCGTGCAGCGGGCGCATGCGGATGCCCGCCCCGAAGCGCGCGCACCGTTCTTCGGCGTCGATCTCGACCCGATCGAGCCGCGAGAAGTCGAGCACGAGGCCCGCGCTGCCCGGGATCGCTCCGCCCATCGCGGTGGTCGCCGCGCCGCGCAGCGTGACCGGCACGTCCTGCTCGCGCGCCCACAGGAGCGCCGTTGCGAGCTCCTGGTCGTCGACCGGGAGGAAAACCAGGTCTGGCACCGCCTGGGTCATCTGGCGCGTGAAGAGCCGTCCGAGATAGACGTTCTGATCGCGGTCGCACTCGCTGCGCAGCAGCCCGTCGGTGACGATGCGCGCCATGCGCTGCTTCCGGGCGTCGGAGCCGCCGCGCTCGAGCGCGTCGAGCAGCGATTGCGCGAGCTCGCGCGTGCGCTCAGGCTCGTCGCGCTCGGCGAACGGACGCGACTCGTCGAACAGGTCGTGCAGGTCGGCGAGCGCCTCGCGCGCGCCTTCCGCCCGTCGGTCGACGGGCTGGTTGACGAAGTCCTCGAGGGGCATGCCGACGGTCCTCTGGAGGAAGGACGCGGTCGGAGTCCCCGGGTTGCTGGCGGTCACGGTAGTCGTTCCTGGGGGGGGAGCGGATGGGGAAGATCCGATAGAAGGGATCCAAGATATCGTCCTCCTGGCGCCGGACCTTGCGGATCCCCCGGTTTGGATCGCGGCCCCGACGCGATTGTCGTACGACACGCGGCGCGATCCGGGGCCGCCAGTCCCGCCGGTGCGACTGGGTCGTGCGGGCTAGCCGGCCGGCGCCGGGTCGTCGCGCCAGCCGGTGCCGAGCGCGAGGGCCTGCGCGAGCTCGGCCTCGGCGTGTTCCCGCTCGGCGCGGCTCCAACCGAGCAGCTCGGCCATGCGCCCGACCACCAGCGGCGCCCCGGCGTCGACCTCGCGGCCGTAGGCCAGGTCGCTGCGCCGCAGCAGGAAGTCCGAGGGGAGCAGCACGTCCTCGTAGCGCACCGCCCAGTCGACCTCGCCCAGCAGGGTCTCGGCGTCGACCGGCCGCAGGCCCTCGGGTGCCCGCATGCAGTGGTCGCGGACCGCCTCGTCGAGCGCTCCATAGCGCTTGGCCCAGGCGTGGACCACCGGCTCGGGCCCCACGTCGGGGCGCCCGTCGGCGGCGAGCGACGACCAGCGCGGGCGCTCCACCGGGCGTTCCTGGGAGCCGCGCAGGCGGTGCTCGCGGGTCGGCGAGGCCGCGCCCCGCTGACCGGCCCCGATCAGCTCGACCAGGCGGGCAGCGGCCTTCTCCGCCATCGAGCGATAGCCGGTGAGCTTGCCGCCGGCGATCGTCAGCACGCGGCCGTCGACCTCGATGCGCTCCTCACGCGAGCGCGCCGAGGGGTCGCCCGCGGCCGCGAGCAGCGGGCGCAGTCCGGCCCAGGCGCCGGTCACGTCCTCCTCGGTCAGCCCGGCCGAGGGCACCAGGCCGTTGGCGGAGTCGAGCAGGTAGCGCACCTCCTCGCGCGTCGCCCGCACCGCGCCGTCGGCCGGAGCGTCCAGGTCGGTCGTGCCGATGCACGTGAAGCGCGGCCAGGGGATGAGGAACATGACGCGCCCGTCGACGGGCGAGTCGAAGATGACGGCGCCGTCGGTGGGGAGGCGCGCGCGCGGTACCAGCACGTGGGACCCGCGCGTCGGCGCGACCCAGGGGCCGACGCTCCCGAGCCCCGCGGCGCTGCGCAGCGAGTCCACGAACGGCCCGCCCGCCAGCACCACCGCGTCGGCCGTCAGCTCGACGTCGGCGCCCGCCACGCGGTCGCGTAGGCGGACGGAGACGCCGCTCTGGCCCGGCTCGATGCCGGTCGCCTCGCAGCGCGAGAGCGCGAGCGCACCGGCCTCCATGGCGCTGAGCACCACCGCCAGGCTGAGCCGGGCGTCGTCGGTGGCGCCGTCGAGGTAGACCCCCGCGCCGCGCAGCCCCTTGGCGTCGATGCCCGGCACCCGCCGCGCCAGCTTGGCCGCCCCGATCAGCCGCGGCACGCCCAGCGGCCGCGGCAGCGAGACCGCGGTGTAGAGCGCCAGGCCAGCGGACAGCTTCAGGCGGCCCACGCCGCCCTTGCGCAGCGGGAAGTGGAAGCGCTCGGGCCACACCAGCCCGGCGGCGTTGCGCAGCAGTCGCCCGCGCTCGAGGCACGAGTCGCGCACCAGGCCGAGCTCGAGTTGCTCCAGATAGCGCAGGCCGCCGTGGATGAGGCGCGAGGAGGCGCTGGAGGTGCCCGCCGCCCAATCCGAGCGCTCGACGATTGCTGTCCGTACTCCGCGTAGGGCTAGATCGAGAGCGACCCCCACCCCGGTGATGCCGCCCCCGACCACCAGGACCTGGGGCGGCGCGGCGGTCAGCCGCTCGAAGCGCTCCGCGCGGGAGGGCGGTAGGGCGGGCGGCTGGAGCATCGCCGCCAGCAGAGCGAATCCCGGCCCTCCGCGCCAGGGGGCACCGGCAGCCGTCCCCCCGGACCGAAGCGTGCGCTGGCGCCCGCGAAAGCCGACACTGGGGCGAAGCGATGAAGCTACGCGCTAGATGCCTTGCTCTCGCGGCGCTCGGGGGGCTGCTCCTTCCCGCGTGCGTCTCGACCGACCTCGCCGCGCAGTGTCGGCCGGAGTACCGCGACGTGCGCTTCGTGCGGGTGCTCGTGGTCGCGGACCTCGGCACCCTGGGCGCCCGCTGCGCCGCCGAGGACCGCGTCACCGCCGAGCTTACGCATGCGCACGTCGACGCGCTGCGCTCGCTCGACGTCGTGTTCGCCGCGGACACACTGCCGTTCGAGACGTGCCTCGATGAGGCCGCCGAGGCCGGCGCCGACGCGGTGCTGCTTCTCACGACGGCCGGCGAGGGCGACGAGACGCACTACCTGTCCCCGGGCCGCAGCTCGACCGTGACGGGTGAAGAGGACGGGCGGCGGACCGAGACGACGACCACGTTCTGGGGCGCCCGCGTCACGCCCACGCCCTGGGCCGAGTTCGAAGCGCGGCTCTACGAGACGGGCTCGGGCGTCGTGGCCTGGTACGCGTCGGCGGTGACCGAGGGGCCGAGCGGGTCCAGCCGCCGCGAGCTCGCCGACTCGTTCGCCGAAGCCGTCGCCGGACAGCTGCTCTCCGACGGCCTGCTGACGCGCCGGCGCTGAGCGCCTAGCCCGCGATCTTCACGAGCCGACGCGCCGCTGCGGCCCAAGCGGCCCGCTCGGCGTCTGGCGGCACATTGCGGACGCCGGCGTCCTCGACGACCCGTTCAGGGTCGCCTGCGGGGCCGCCGCCCGCAAAGCACCACCAGACACCGAGTTGGACCGCACCGCCACGCCGTCTCGTGAAGAAAGCGGGCTAGGTCCGCTCGCCGACGAAGGCGCACCAACGCCCGCGGCGGGGCTCCGCGCGCACGCGCAGGCCGGCGGTGTCGAAGGCCGCGCGCGTCGCGTCGCGGCGGGGGGCCGGGCAGCCGCTGAAGACGAACCAGCCTCCCGGCGCAAGTCGCCGCGCAAAGTCGGGAGCCATGTCCTGCAGCAGGTCGGAGTAGAGGTTCGCGAGCAGGATGTCGAACCCGCTGTCGCGTTCGGTGAGCACCTCGAAGCCGCCGGCGCGGAACTCGCAGCGCTCGGCGACGCCGTTGGCCGCGGCCAGCGCGCTCGCCTGGGGCGTCGACTCGGGGTCGACGTCGAAGCCTAGGCAGCTCGCGGCGCCCAGGCGCGCGGCGGCGACGGCGAGCAGGCCGCTGCCCGTGCCCGCGTCGAGCACGCGGCGCCCCGCGGCGCCGTGCTCCTGCAGCGCGCGCAGGCACATCCGTGTCGTGGCGTGGCGGCCGGTGCCGAAGGAGCTCTTGGGCTCGAACACCAGCGGCACGTCGTCCGCGCGCAGCGTGCCCTTCCAACCCGGCGGCGTCAGGCACAGGTGACCCAGGCGGAAGGGGCGCCAGACCTTGCGCCACGACGTCGCGTAATCCTCCGGCGCCAGCTCGCGGAAGCGCGGCGCGAGCTCCGCCAGCTCGTCGGCGCCGGTCGTCGCTGCCAGCCGTCCGAGGCGCTCCGCGATCTCCGCCCGCGCTCCCTCGCCGTCGGCGCGCGCGGGCAGGAAGGTGCGCAGGAGCTCGAAGCCCTCGGGTGGAGCGTCGCTGCCCAGCGACACGCGCCCGAACGCGACGCTGGTGCACGGCGGCTCGGCCAGGGTAGAGGCCACCAGCTCGCCCCAGCCGGCGGGCACGAGGACCTGGACCTCGGTCCAGCCGTCGGGGGCCGCGGTCATGACTCCCCCTCGCCCCGGACCTGGTAGCAGTAGTAGCCGCCCGACGCGTCGCGCAGCTTGTCGGAGTGGCGCGACGCGCCGAACCACTCCGGGTCGACGTCGACCGGCGTGAAGTGCGTGACGTAGCTGCGTCGGGTCAGCGCGGGGTTGCGCTCCTTCGAGCCGCCGTGCACGAGGTCGGCGTGCCAAAGCAGCGCGTCGCCCTTGCGCGGCCGGAACTTCACGAGCGGCAGCCCGCGCTCGCGCGGACCTTCGTTCATCCAGGCGCGGAAGTCGCGCTCGTCGAGCACGTCGTAAGGCTTGGCGCGCGAGCGCTCGAACCACAGGTACTCGGGGATGCGGTGGCTGCCTTCGTAGTACTGGAGCTCGCCGGAGCCGGGCTCGACGTCCTCGAGCGCGATCCAGCACCCGACGAACTCCATCGGCGAGCGCAGGAGCACGTAGGCGGTGTCCTGGTGCATGTCCTGCTCGGTGCCGTAGGTGAAGAGCAGGCTCTGGAAGGCCATCGGCGGCCGCTCGAACAGCTGCCCCAGGAAGCGCTTGATCGCCGGCGCGAAGACCGCGTCGCGCGCCGCCTGCGAGTAGCCGTGCAGGTCGAGGACCTTGTGGGGCTTGCCGCGGTGCTCGGGGGCCATCGGCACGATGTGGACGAGCTCGTCGTCGTAGTGCTCGATGTGCAGCTCGTCCTGCGGCGTGCTCCAGCGCTGCTCGACGTCGGCCGCCAGGCGGTCGACCACGTCCTCCGGCACGGCGTCCTCGAGCACGACGTAGCCCTTCTCGCACCAGTGCCGGAAGCGCGCCGCTTCGTCGGGCGCGAGCCAGCCGAGCTCCTCGCGTCCGGCGATGCGGGCTTCGGCGTTCTCGAAGTCGGTCCAGAACCCCCCGAAACGGGACGTCGGACGCGGCTGGCTGGTGACGCGCTCGAAGAACACCTCGTGGGAGTCCAGCAGCTCGCCCGGCAGCCTGCCGACGGCGCCGAACCAGGCGTGGCGGTAGGCCTCGACCTCGCCCGCGTCGGCGAGCCCCTCGTGCAGGAGCCGCAGCGCCGTGCCGCCCTCCGCCGCGCTCAGCGTGACCGTGACGATGCTCTCGGCGCCATCGAGCGGTGTGCCCGTGCCGCGCACGCACCAGGTGAACGAGAGGCGCTCGTCGGGGCGCACGTCGCGGTACTCGCCGGCGATCTCACCCTCGGCTCCCGCCGGGGTGCGCACCGCCACCGCGAGGCGGCCGCCGGGCCGCACGTCGGCCTGCACGCGGGTCACCTCGAAGCCCTCCGCGGGCGACAGCCAGCGCGCCAGGACCTCGGGGTCGGTCCAGCAGCGGTAGAGCGCGGCGGGGTCGGCCTGGAACAGGTGGTTGAGCTCGAAGCTGACCATGGGGGCTAGAGGCTAACGGGCGCCGCGCCCCGCCGCCCGAAGTTGTGGAATTGCGAGGCGGCGAGGCGGGGGCTCCAGACGTCTTCGAGCGTTCGCCGAGACAGGGACAGCGGATGGCCGTCCAACCTCCTAGCACGTGATGCACGACTCCCTCCGGCGCCGCCCTCTCGGCGGCCCTCCGATGCGCCGTGGGTCTGCGTTGATCGTCGCGATGCTCGTCGTGACGAGCGTCGCGATCCTCTCGGTCGGCGTGCTGCGCCTCCTGGACCTGACGACGCGCCGTCAGTCGGTCGCCGCCGACGACCGCCAGGCCTTCTATCTCGCCGAGGCCGGCCTCGCCGAGTCCTACGTCGACCTCGCGACCGGCGGCACCGGCCGCATCGGCTCGATCAACGAGCCCACGCGCTACGGCGGCGGTCTGGTCTGGGTCGATCGCTTCGAGCCGGAGGAGGGCGAGGACCCCGACGAGCTCCGCCTGCGCGCCACCGCGCTCTACGGCCGCGGCCGCTCGTCGCTCGAGATCGTCGTCCGCCGCGTCGTGCGGCCGTTCGGCGTGTTCGCCGACGAGGAGATCAACCTGGACGTGCCCGTGTTGATCGACGGCTTCGACTCGGAGACCTCGGACTACTTCGAGCAGGCCGGCCTGCCGACGTTGACGGTGGATCCCGACGACCCGGGCATCTGTTTCGACGACGTGGGCGTGCTCTGCTACGACGGCTGGTTCTACAAGGTCGAGAGCTTCGTGCCGCCCGGCACGTACCACTGGCAGTACCGCTTCCAGGAGGGGGACGACGACGAAGACGACTGGCTTGAAGATCCCCTCTGGGCGCTCTTCGGCGACCTCGCCGGGCGCTTTCGGCGCGACGGGCTCTTCGGGGAGCTCACGCCGATGGGCCGCTTCCTGCGCCACGACCTCGAGCGATCTCCGGGCGAGCTGCGGTTGGAGTACCCGGAGCGAACGGACGACGCGGGCGACCCCGCCGACCCGAGCTCGTTCCCGTATCACTCGTCGGCGGGAGGCTCGCTGGGCTCCAACGGCCCGATCTCGGTCTCGAGCGCCGAGGGAGGGCTGGAGATCTACGGCGACCTCGTGCCGGGGCCCGGCTACAGCGGCAAGGTGGGGGCGGGCGCCTCGGTCACCGGCGAGGTGCTGCCTCGGGAGGCACCGCTCGAGCTGCCCTCGGTGCGCCTTCCCGGCGTCACGATGCTGCCGGGGCTGACGCACTCCGACGATGTGCCGCGCGTCCTGCCGGCCGCCGACGTGGGGTACGACTTCCTGACGGTCGCGCCCGACGCCGAGATCGTGGTCCAAGGGCCGGGCAACCTCGTGCTTGGCGACCTTACGCTCGAGGCCGCGTCGCGCATGACCATCGACAACCTCGGCGGGGCGGTGAACCTCTACATCACCAACTCGGCCGTGCTCGACCCCGCCTCCTTCGTCGATGTGCTCGGCGAGGAGCCGTCCGGCCTGTCGCTCCAGGTCGCCGGCGACGTCGGGCCCATCTCGCTGCACGCGACGAGCGGCTTCCGCGGGATGGTCTACGGGCCGCAGGCGGAGATCTCGGTCGGGTCGGACTTCGAGATCTTCGGCGCGCTCGCGGGGCGCCGACTCGACATCTCGCCCTACGCGCGACTCCACTTCGACAGCGGCGTGCTGGGCGACTCGGGCGCCGTGCCGCTCCCCGAGTTCGTCGGCTGGAAGATCGAGGAGCTGCCCGTCGAGGTGCGCGATCGGGGCCCCAACCCCTACCGCTTGCTCGATGTCGACGAGAACGTGCTTGAGGATCTCGCGACGGCCGGCGTCTCCGAGTCCTGGACCGTGAAGGTCGCCTACTACCAGGGCTTCACCCAGAAGGCCGTCTACGAAGGCCCCGCCGAAGGCTGGGACGCGGGCGCGTCCCAGGACGGCAACGGCTACTACTTCACCTTCCTGGACGTTACGTCGCCCGAGGACGGCGACCCGGGTTGGGAGGTCTACATGCGCTACCGCGACACGTTCGGCACCAAGGAGTACTCCGGCGAGCTCGACGGCCTGCGCTGGCGCGGCGGGTGGGAATGCCTCGAGTGGAGCGTCACCGCACCCTGACCCGCGCCGCCGTCAGAACGGCAGCTCGTTCTCGGGCACGTCGACCTTGTCCGCCCCGCCTCCGGCCGCGGGGCCGCCGTCCAGCGTCCAGCCGGCGAACGATACGTCGAGCCCGCGTCGCCGCACGTCGGGGCCCATCCCCATGTGGGCAAACGCCTCGCGCAGGCAGCGGTCTGCGTCGCCGCGCACGAACGCCGCGCCGGGCTCGTCGGAATCGGGAGTCCGCAGCGGCAGCTCGCGCAGGAACGTCCGGTGGCGCGGGTCGTGGATGCGCGGGTCGAGCACGAACACGCAGCCGCGGTCGCTCTCCTTGCGCATCAACCGGCCGAAGCCCTGGCGGAACTTGGCCAGCGCCCGCGGCATGTAGATGTGGCGGCGCTGCTCCTGTGCGCCCAGGACCGCGCACTGGGCGTGGTGGTAGCGGTCCGGGACGCCGTACGGGAGGCGCGCGAGCACGAGGTACTCCAGCGTCTCACCCGGAAAGTCGGCGCCGAACCAGAAGGTGTCGAGGCCGAACAGCACCGAGTCGACGTGTGCGCGGAAGAGCTCCGCCAGCTCCTCCTTCACCGTGCCCTCCATGCGCTGGTGCCAGAAGGGGATGCGGCGCTCGGCCAGGAACGGCTGGATGAAGCCGGCCGCGCGGGCGCAGTCCTCGGCGTTGGTGAACAGCACCAGGATGCGGCCGCGCGAGCGCTCGGCGAGGTAGCCGACAAAGCGTGCGAGGTAGGTGAGCGCCGCGCGCTTGCCCGCGCTCGGCGGCGGCGCGTCGCGCGGGGCCGCTACCAGCACGCGTCCGTAGTCGAAGGCCTCCGGCGCGCGCAGGGTGCGCAGCGGTGTCGGCTCGCGCTCCTCGTCATCGTCCGGGTTGGCCGAGCGGTGGCAGCCGAGGTAGCGTGCCGAGGCCTCGAAGCCGCCGCCGAGCCAGGTCGTAGCGGAGATCAGCACCGCGCCCTTGAGGTCGGGGTAGTAGTGCCGGCCGAGGTGCTCGTGCGGCAGCAGCACCCGCGCCGCCATCACGTCGTAGCCGGCGAGGTTGGTCTCGAGGTCGTAGAACGTCTCGGGGCGGAAGTAGGCGTCGCCGCGCTCGGTCCGCGGGAGCCACGCCGTTACCCCGCTGAGCAGGTCGTCCAAATCGCTCCGCAGGATGTCGAGCGTACGCCGCACGCGCAGGATGCCGCGCGACGGCAGCGTGTCGAGGTGCTCGACCATCTCCGCCAGCGCGACCGCCAGCTCGGTCATCGCGGCGTCGAGGGCTCCGTGGGCGGACAACAGGTCGGCGGCGTCCTCCTCGGTCGCGTACTCGCGGAAGATCGAGTGCAGGTCGCGCTCCTGGCGCGATTCGGCGACGTCGTCGCGCCACAGCTTGTAGCGGTAGACGGCCCGCTGTAGCTCGTCGAGCGTCGCGAGCGCGTCCTCCTGCCGGTCCACGCAGCGTTGTAGGCACGCGGCCGCCTCGCTCTCCGGCACCGCGATCGCGCGGATGCGGTTGAGCGGCGCCCGCGACCCGCCGGGCTTGTAGAGCGCTGAGAACAGCCCCCGCAGCGCTCGGAAGGGCACCACGAAGCTGAAGGCTGAGTGCGCCTGAGCGTGGAGGTGCTCGCACTCGTCGAAGACCACGTGCCGGAAGAACTCGCGCCGCGCGAGCGCGAACGCGTGGTTGGTGATCACCACGTGCGAGCGTTCGGCGCGCAGGCGCGAGGCGTGCCCCGCGCAGTCCTCGCGGTCCTCGCGGTGCGCGCAGCATCCCGGCTGCGAGCGCGTCTGCGTCAGCAGCCGTCGCAGCGCGCTGGCCCAGCGATCGGGCGCCTCGAGCGCGAGCGGCGGCCGCACGGGCATGCGGTTGAGGTCGCCCTCGGGATCGGTCAGCGCGAACAGCGCCAGCGTCGCCCAGGCGAGCTTCTCCGTCGCACCTTCCCGGCGCAGCGGGGCCGACAGCTTGAGCGCGCGCCAGCAGATGTAGTTCTCGCGTCCCTTGAGGAGCGCGACGCGCAGGTCGCCCTCGACGCCGGCGCGGCGCAGCAGCTCGCGCGCGAGCGGCACTTCGCGGTCCACCGCCTGCTCCTGCAGCGCGCGCGTGTACGTCGCGATCCCGACGCGCACCGAGTTGCGGAAGGCCCACAGCATCGCGGGCACGAGGTACGCGAGCGTCTTGCCGGTCCCGGTAGGTGCGTGGACGAGCAGCAGCTCGGAGTTGCCGAAGCTCTCCGCGATCTCCGTCGCGACGACGTGTTGACCCTCGCGGTAGGAGGGCGCGTTGCCCGCGCCCCCCTCCGTGAACATCCGCGGCAGGAGCTCCTGCAGGATCTCCTCGACGGTGCGGCGATCCTCCTGGCCGAGCGTACGCGCCTCGTCGATGGCGGTCGGCATCGGCTCGCGTCGGCGGTCCTCCCTTGCCGTCATGCCCCAGCGCGGACGCGTGGCGTCGAGCGCCTCTAGCAGCTCGCCGCACGCGTCGTAGGCCGCGCTTAGCCGGCCGTCTTCCAGCGCGCGGCCGGCGGCGAACAGCGCGCCGCCTCCGGCCCAGGCCGAGGGGTGCTCGGCGAGCCGCAGCGCGTCGGCGAGTGCGTCGGCGGCCGCCGGGTCCTCCTCGCACAGTGCTCCCCAAGCGTCCGCGTAGGCGTGCGCGAAGAGCGAGCGCACCGGGCCGGGCAGCGCCAGCACGCCGCCCACGAGCTCGGCCAAGGCGTCGCGCACGTGCTCGGGCGAAAGCGCGCGCGGCCGGCGCGCGAGCGCCTCGCCGCCCACGAGCGTCGCGGTCAGGCGCTCGCCCTCGCTCGCGAGCCGCCCCGGCGTAAGGACCGCCGCCAGCTCGGGCAGGCCGAGCACCGGCATCGGCACCTCGCCCGTCCCGGTCAGCCGGGCGACCCAGGCCTCGAAGGCCGGCCGATCGGCGACCACCACCGGGCGCCGCCCGAGGAAATCGAGCCAGGACGCGACGGCATCGGACTCGGGCTCGCCCGCGGCGAGGTCGGCGGAACGCACCCCGTACTCCCGCGCCATCCGTGCCGTCGCGTCCGGCGCCGCTCCCTCGCCAAGCCGCACGAAGCGGTCGAAGGTCTCCGCCCCGCCGATCCCGGTCGTGTCCGGCCGCAGCGCGCGCAGCCGGAAGGCCGCGTCGGAGGCCGGGTCGGGGCCGGTGACCCACAGGGCCGCGAAGGAAAGCTCGGCGAGCTCGAGGCCCCCGGTCGCGCCCCAGGGCAGGGAGGCGGACGGAGGCTCGGACGGGAGGATCATGGCGCCAGGGTACTCGCGGCAGTGCGCCATGCATCCCCGTGGACGCTGAGGCCGCGCAGATCTGGGGCCCCCTTGCCGCCGGGCACGACGGCCGGGCGGGCCCTGTCCGTCCCTGGCGGGTTGATCTCGGCGACCGCCCCTTCGCCCCGGCGTGCAGCTGATGACGCGCAACGTGAAGGCCCTCGATCGGACCGGTGCTCGACCGATCGACCCTTGGGAGGACGCGGGCGGCGCGGTCCGCGCCAGCTGGCCGGCCTAGTACGCCCGCCCCACCGCGAAGTGCAGCGCGAAGTCGTCCTCGCCGTCCTCGGGGTTCGGGTTCACCCCGAAGTCGAGCCGCAGCGGCCCCACCGGCAGGTCGTAGCGCAGCCCCACCCCGACGGCGTGGCGGAAGCCGTCGATCGAGCCGGTGTCCGCGAATAGCGCGACTTCGAAGTTCCGGGGCAGGTCTTTGCGGAGCTCGGCGGAGAAGAGCGCGTACTCCTCTCCACCCAGCGGCTCGCCGTCGGGGTCTTTCGGCCCCAGCTCGCTCTCGCGGAAGGAGCGGACGCTGTTCTCGCCGCCGAGGAAGAAGCGCTCTTGGAGCGGGATCTCCTCGGTGTCGCCCTGGGGGATGACGCGGCCGGCGCTGGCGTGGCCGCTCAAGATGAGGCCGCGCTTGATCCGGTGGACGTACGTCGCCGAGGCGATGCCGCGCAGGAAGTCGAGGTCGGAGCCCAGCGCCTCGTTGGCCCACTCGATCGAGGCCTCGACGCGGTAGCCCGAGCTCGGGTTCAGGAGGTTGTCGCGCGTGTCGTAGAGCGACGCCAGCTGCAGCGATGCGACGTCGAAGCTGTCGAGGAGGATCGCCTCCAGGTCCTCGAGCTCCTCCGAGCTGAGGCTGTCCTCGTCGATCTCGTCGCTCAGCAGCTCGGACAGCTGGAAGCGGTAGGCCAGCTCGCTGCCGAAGCGCTTGTTCCAGCGCCGGCTGAGCGACGTCTCGAACGCGGTCTCGATGTACTCGAAGGACGGCTCCTCGCGCCGCGTGCTGTCGACGGAGAGGTCCAGCACGAGGTCGCTCCCGAGGAACCTCGGGTCGGTCAGGCCGACCTCGCCGCGCAGCGTCCGCGACGAGATCGTTCCCTGGGCCCGCAGCGCGAGCAGGCTGCCCAGGAGGCTGCGTTCGCGCAGGCCGGCGCGCAGCCGCAGCCCGTCGTACGAGCCGACGCCCGGCTCGATCCAGACCTCGATGCTGTCGAGCTCCGCGAGCTCCCAGATCACCTCGCGCTCGGGGCCGGTCGGCGGCTCGAAGCGCCAGCGCACGCGCGAGAAGAAGCCGGTGGAGTACAGCTTTTGGAACGACTCGCGCGCTTCGGCGGCGTTGAACGGTCGGCCGGCGCGGATCGTGACCAGGTTGCGGAGGGTGCCGCGGCGCGTCGCCAGCTCCGGCTCGTCGTCGTCGTCTTCTTCGTCGACCCCGCGCACCGCTTCGAAGCGCACGGCGGTCACGCGCACGTGCTCGCCCGGCGCGAGCGCGACCGCGAGGCGCACGTCGCCCTCGCCGGTACGGATGTCGGCGATCTCCGCCCGGGCCTCGGGGTAGCCGCTCTCGCGCAGCTCCTCCTCGAGCCGCGAGAGCACCGTGGCGGCGAGTCGCGGCGTGTACGGCGCGCCGCGCTCCTCACGCACCAGGGACTGCAGGCGCTTCTCGGCGACGGGCGTCTCGCCGCGGATCTCGACCGCGCGGAGCCGATAGCGCAAGCCGGTCTCGATCTCGATCGTCACGTCGGCATGTCCGGTGTCGGCGTCGACCTCGCTGCTCGCGATCTCGACGCTGGCGTCGCGGAAGCCCGCCGCGCGCGCGTCCTCGAGGATCGCGGCGACGGCCGCGTCCAGCGCACGCTCCGAGAACGTCGCCTCGCCGGGCTTGCCGGTGGCGCCCTCGGCCAGGGCGCGGATGCGGTCCTTGCCGAGGGCCTTGCCGCCGGTGATGCGGAGCCTATGGAGGACCACCCGCGGCCCCTCGCTGATCGTGATGCTCACGCGCGACGCCGGGGTGACCGGCTCCTCGACCGCGTAGCTCACCTCCGCGTAGGCGTAGCCGAGGTCGCGGTAGTGCTGCTCGATCCGGTAGGCCGCGTCGTCGATGGCGGCCTTGCCGTGCCCGCGGTCGCGGAAGTCGCGCAGGTGCTCGACGGCGACCTCGATCAGGTGGGCGCGCGGGATCGATTCGTTGCCATCGAACGCCAGCTCGGTGTCGGCGAGCATCTCCTCGGCCACGCCCCCGGAACGGCACGCAGCCGCGAGCGCAAGCAGCACCAGCGGAACGAGGCGCCTCATCGCAGCCTGAAGGCGAACCTCACGCCGAGGTTGGTGTCCTCGAAGATGTCCTGCTCGGTGACGAGCAGCACGCGGTCGTTCTCGACCAGCAGCTCGTCGCGCAGGCGCAGCAGGATCTCGATCGTCGGCACGCCGTTCTTCGAGACCTCGCGGCCGATCAGCACCTCGACGCGGTCGAGCAGCGACTCCTCCCACTCGCCGTCCTCGGGCCCGCTGCCGTCGGACAGCCACGACTGGGCCATGTCCTGCGCGAGGTACAGCGCCACGGTCTGCGTGGCGGCGATGGCGCCCTCGGTCCCGCCCTCGGAGCCCGGCGCGCGGCCGGCGAAGAGCAGCAGCACCAGGTCCTCGCTGCTGAGCGGCGGCGTCGAGGTCAGCTCGATCTCCGGCGCGTCGTACGGTCCGCTGACCTGCACGCGGACGTCGTAGCCGTACTTCTCCACCCGCCCCAGGAGCCGCAGGCGCGGGACGAACGGATCGGCGGCCTCGAAGGTGAGCGAGCCCGAATCGAAGCGCACCGCGGCCCCGGGCAGGCTGACGGTGGTCGGGTCGAGGTAGATCTCGCCGCGCAGGCGCGGCACCGCGCCGGTGCCGGTCACGACCAGGTTCGGCCGCAGGCCTCCGTTCGCGACGTTGTTGCGGAGCACGATCGACTCCTGCGCGCGCACCGCGAGGTCGAACCGCATGTTCGCGAGCGGCGGCTCCGCGAGCGAGAAGAACGGAATGCCCCGTTCGCGCCGCGCTGGACCGCCCTCTCCGAAGTCGAAGAAGCGGACAGCCTGGGTGATCCACGAGCGGCGTACCTGGAGCGTTCCCGCCACGGCGGGCGCGTCGAGGCTGCCCGTCAGCGCCACGTCGGCGTCCGCGCGCAGCAAGACGTCGCGGTCGCGGTGGATCAGCAGCCGCTCGCCGCGGAAGCGGAAGTCGAGGAAGGGGCCCGTGTCCGCGAGCTCCAGCGCGCCCGACATCTCGAACGGCGCGCCGCCCAGCTCGCCGTGCAGCGCCTCGATCGCGACGCCCTCGTTGCGCACCGCGAGGTCGGCGTCCAGCGCGGACAGCGCGGGCACGTCCGACTCCAGCTTCAGCTCGCCATCGCGCACCTGGAGCACGCCGCGCCACGCGGGCGCGTCCAGCGAACCTTCGAGCTCGAGCTGCGCCGCCACGGTCCCGTCGACCCGCCGCAGGCCGGGGACGCGTTCGGCGACCCACGCGAGGTGGTCCGCGCCGGCGAGGAGGCTGGCGCGCACCTCCGCGCCCGAGCCGTCGGCGTAGCCGGCGCCGGGGCTCCACAGCGAGCGTGGATCGAAGCCGTGCTCGATGCGTCCGCCGGCCTCGACGCGCGCGAGGTCGGCGACGGCCAGCGTGCCCATCACGTCCGCGCCGCCCTCTTCGAGCAACGCGCTGAGCTGCCCGGCCACGGGCTCGTCTTCCGGCCGCCACCGCACGCCGGCGACGCCCAGCAGGGCGCGTCCGCGGAGCGCGTCCCAGCTGCCCTCTAGCGCGAGCTCGGCTTCGGCCCAGCCCGACCGCGGCAGCCCGGACAACTCCGGCAGCAGCGCCAGGTCCAGCGCTTCGGCGCGCAGGTCGAGCTGCACCGGACCGTCGGGGGTGGGGCCGGTCGCGTCGGGAGCGAAGGGCGCGAACGGGAAGGCGCCGGACGCTTCGAGCAAGGCGCCCTGCTCCTCGCGCACGACGAGCCGCTCGAGCGTCAGCCGCTCGGCGGCCAGCTCCGCCTCGACCGCGACGCTGCCGCTGCGGTCCAGCCCCGGCAGGCGCCAGCCAGCGACCTGCGCGCGCACGCCGCCGGCCAGCCCGGTCGCGGTGCGCCGGGCCTCGACGAAGCCGTCGGCCACGCCGGCCGCGAGCTCGGGGGCGAAGGCGCCGACCACGAGCTCGCGCGCCTCGAGCTCGGCCTCCCACTCCGCGGCCGTGCGCTCGAAGCGCCCGGCGAGGCCGCCGAGGGGGCCGGTGAGCTCGAGCGGCCCGAGGCGGGCCGTGTCGTGGCTCAGGTCGAGCTCGAACGGCTCGACCAGCGCCAGCTCGCCCTGCTCGCGCGCATACGTCAGCTCGTCGATCCGGGCCCAGACCCCGTTGCGCCGCGTGCGCGCGTTCCCGCCGGCGGCGAGGCTTCCCAGCGGTCCCGCCGCCGCCAGCTGCACGTCGTCCCACGCGCCGCCCTCGAAGCGGCTGGTCAGCGAGGCCTCGCGCAGGTCGGTCCAGGGCAGTACGAGGCCCTCGGCGCGCAGGTCGACGTCGCCGGTCAGCGCGTCCGCGGGGCCGCTCAGGCGCAACCCTCCCGCCAGCGCGCCGTCGAAGCCCTTGCCGGCGTAGCGGCGCAACGAGCCCACGCGGAGCTCGAGCGACGCATCCTCGAAGCGCAGCTCGGCCAGGTCGGCTGCGCCGCCGGCGAGCAGGAAGTCGTCGCCGGAGGTCGCGACCAGGCGCTCGATCCCGACCCGCGGCCCGGTGAAGGCGAGCGCCACGTCGAGCTCGCCCACCGGGATGCCGGCGGCGACCACCTCGTTGCCGTGGAGCGCGAGCGTGCCTTCCGGCGCGCCGAGCGGACCCGCCGCCCGCAGCCGGCCGGCGAGCGAGCCGCGCCAACGGCGGGCGTCGAAGAGCTCGCCGAAGGCGCGCAGGTCGGCCAGCGCCACGGTGGCGTCGAGGTCGAGCTCGACGTCGCCGTCGGGCTCGGTGAGCTCGAGCGAGCCGACCTCGATGCGGATCTCCCCGCCGGCGAGCGTCAGCGCGCCTCCGGTCAGGTCCGCGCGCCGGTTCGCGAGCTGGGCGGTCAGCGTCAGGTGGTGGTCCGGCAGCGCTCCCAGGCGCCGCCGGCGTTCGCGCCCGCGGGCGCGCGGAAGGTCGCTGACGTCCAGCTCGACCGCGCCGCGGGCCTGCGCGAGCACCGTGGCCGGGTCGAGCGAGCGCGGGAGATCGAGCCCGGTCACCGTCAGCACATTGCCGGGCTGGTGCGCGATCAGCGACGTGACCCGCAGGGCATCCGGGAGGAGCTCAACGTCCGCCTCCAGGGCGTCCAAGGGGATGTTCGCGACGTGTGCGGGGCCTGAGCGGAGGTGCAGCTTGCCCGTGACTTCCTCCGGGCGCTGCAGGTCGACCGTCAGCTCCCCCTCGGCCCGGCCGGTGCCCAAGGGTGAACCCGCTACCTGAAGCTGGTCGGAAGCTAGGTCTATTTTGGCGGTCGCTTGCCTCCCGTCGCCCTCGGCGCGCAGCGATCCTTCCAGTGCCCCGGACCAGTCGGCGCCGGCGAGCGCCCCGCCCAGCTCGGCCAGCTCGGGGAAGCGCACGTCGAGCAGGGCGCTCCAGAGCGGACCGTCCGCACCCCAGCGCAGCTCGCCGGCGTGCAGCGTGGCCGCGCCTCCGGGCGCCTCGAGCGAGCCCTGCTCGAGCGCCACCAAGCCGTCTTCGACCGTGGCCGCGAGGGTCAGCCGGTCGTCCGCGCGAACAGCCCCCGCGGGCGAGAGCCCCAAGCGGGCGAGCGGACGCTCCAGCCGCAGCTCCAGCGCTCCCCGGTAGCCGTCGAGGGGGCCGCCGCGCTCACCGCCGACCGGGATGGCCGCGTCGCGGAGCTTCACGACCCCATCCGGCCCCTCGAACGAGCCCTCGTCCACGCGAACCGCGCCGGGAAGCAGCGCTCCGCGCGCGGTGAGCGAGCCGGTCCACGGGCGCAGATCGGCGCCCGGGTCCAGGTGGACGTCGCCGACGTCGAGCTCGACCGCGGGCTCGTCGCCGGGTTGGATCCGGAGCGCGGCGCCGGCGAGCCGCAGCGTGCGCCCGTCGCCGAGGAGGAGCTCGACCCGCGCGTCCGGACAGTCGACCGCCGGCAGCGTCGACGGGTCGAGCTCGGCGCCACCGTCCGCGTCCACGGGCGCGGTCGCGTCCACGAGCGCGGCGACGCGTCGGGCGGAGACCGAGCGCAACCCCGCGGCCGAGCCGCCGAGCAGCGCGGGCAGCGATAGGTCGAGCGCGAGCCCCTCGACCGTCAGCTCCCGCAGCGGCACGTCGGCCTCGGGGCGCGCGGTGAGCTGGATCCGCTCGACGGTCAGATGGCGCCAGCCGTCGCCCCGGACGCCGTCGATGCGGAGCTCGGCCTCGAGCTGACCTCCGACCACACGCTCCGTCGTCCACGCCGCGGCCGGGAACAGCGTCCGCGTGCGCGTCAGGTAGAGCACGACCGTCCCTGCGGCCGCGAGGGCCAGCAGCTTCCAGCGGCGGCGGCGTCGGCTTGGCTTCGGGGTCAGCGGGACTCCTCCGGGGGCGGGACAGGATGCCGGGCGACCCTACGCAGGGTTAGCCCCAAGCCCTCCGAGGGAGCCCTTCGGCAGCGCTCTTCGGTGTTTGTAAGTCGTTTGCTCAAGAGCGATTGCGCACTCTCCTAGGGGGCGCCAGCGGCGCCGCACCCCCTTGACTCCATCGGGGGCAGCGCGTTCTATGCCTGCCTGGTTCCCCAAGGGCCGAGGTGATCCCCCCGCCTCGACTCCGGACAGCTTGACGGGCCGCAGACCCGTCCACCGAAGAGGAAACTTGGATGGCTAAGAAAGACGACGCGGACGCTCTCGAGCAGCCGGCGGACGGCGCGGCGGAGGCTCCGAAGAAGAAGACCAAGGCGAAGCGCGCCAAGAAGAAGAAGGCGCTGGTCATCGTCGAGAGCCCCGCCAAGGCTCGCACGATCAACAAGTACCTGGGATCCGACTACGTGGTGCGGGCCTCGATGGGCCACATCCGCGACCTGCCCAAGGGCAAGTTCGGCATCCACCCCGAGACCTTCGAGCCCGACTACATCGCGATCCGCGGGAAGGGCAAGGTGGTCTCCGAGCTCAAGAAGCTCGCCAAGAGCGCGGGCGCCGTCTACCTCGCCCCCGATATGGACCGCGAGGGCGAGGCGATCGCCTGGCACCTGGCCGAGCTGCTCGAGGTGCCGGACGACCGCATCTACCGGGTGGTGTTCAACGAGATCACCAAGAACGCGATCCTGTCGGCGTTCGACGAGCCCGGGCGGCTCGACATGGACAAGGTCGACGCGCAGCAGGCGCGGCGGGTGCTCGACCGGATCATGGGCTACAAGCTGTCGCCTCTGCTCTGGAAGAAGATCGCCAAGGGCCTGTCCGCAGGCCGCGTGCAGTCGGTCGCGGTGCGGCTGATCGTCGAGCGCGAGCTCGAGATCCGCGCCTTTGTCAGCGAGGAGTACTGGCGCGTGTCGGCCGCGATGGCGATCGGCGGGGCGGAGTTCCAGGCCGACCTGCGGCGGCTCGGCGCGACGCGCATCGACAAGAACCTCGACGAGAAGACGGCCAAGGCGGTTATCGACCTGTGCCCCGACGAGGGGCTCGTGCTCGCCGAGCTCGAGGAGAAGCCGAAGACGCGCCGGCCCACGCCGCCGTTCACGACCAGTCAGCTGCAGCAGAAGGCATCGACGATGCTGCGCTTCAGCGCGCGCAAGACGATGATGATCGCGCAGCAGCTGTACGAGGGCGTCGAGATCCCCGGCGAGGGCTCGGTCGGCCTCATCACGTACATGCGTACCGACTCGACGCGCGTCAGCAACGACGCGCTCGCCCAGGTGCGCGACCAGATCGTCGGCGACTACGGGCCTGAGTACCTCCCGGACAAGCCCAACGCCTTCAAGACGAAGTCGAAGGGTGCCCAGGAGGCGCACGAGGCGATCCGTCCGACGAACGTCCCGCTCTCGCCGACGAGAATCGAGAAGTCGCTCAGCCCGGACCAGCTCAAGCTGTACCGGCTGATCTGGGAGAAGTTCGTGGCGAGCCAGATGAAGCCCGCGGTGTCGAACGTGACGACCGCGACCTTCGAGGCGCCGCTGGACGGCTTCAAGGTCGAGCGCAACGAGCAGGTCTTCGAGGGGCCCGCGCGCTTCATCGCCCAGGGCGAGGTCGAGGTCTTCGACGGCCACCTGCGCGTCTTCTCGCCCGACCGCGGCGACCGCGACACGCAGGTGCTCCCGGCGCTCGAGGTCGGCAAGACGTACAAGCCCAAGTCGATCGATCCGTCGCAGCACTTCACGCAGCCGCCGCCGCGCTTCACCGAGGCGACGCTGGTGAAGGAGCTCGAAAAGCGCGGCATCGGCCGCCCGTCGACGTACGCGACGATCATCTCCACCATCCAGGACCGCGGCTATGTGAACCTCGATCAGCGGCGCTTCCACGCGACCGAGCTGGGCGAGATCGTCAACAAGCAGCTCGTCGGCCACTTCGACGACCTCATCAACACCGAGTTCACCTCGATGATGGAGTCCAACCTCGACCGCATCGAGGCGGGCGAGCGCAAGTGGGCCGAGGTCGTCAAGGAGTTCAACACCCCCTTCCTGCGCGACCTCGAGAAGGCCGAGAAGGGGATGAAGAGCCTCAAGGAGAACCCCGAGCTCTCCGAGATCGCCTGCGACAAGTGCGGGGCGCCGATGGCGGTGCTCTACAACAAGCGCGGCAAGTTCCTGGGCTGCTCGAAGTACCCCGACTGCAAGAACACGCTGCCCGCGGACGGTGTGCGCCGGCAGTCCGAGGCCGTCGAGACCGACTACAAGTGCCCCAAGTGCGAGAGCCCGATGGTCATCCGGGACGGCAAGCGCGGGCGCTTCCTCGCCTGCACGGCCTTCCCGAAGTGCCGCTCGACCGCCTCGGTCGACGACGAAGGCAAGATCGTCGAGCCCAAGAAGACCGGCATCAAGTGCGAGAAGTGCGAGAGCGAGATGATCATCCGCGGTTCGCGCCGTGGTCCGTTCCTCGCTTGCTCGGCCTACCCGAAGTGCCGCAACGCCAAGCCGCTTCCCGACGAGCTTCGCGAGAAGCCGAAGGAGACCGGCGAGATGTGCGAGACCTGCGGCAAGCCGCTGGTGCTGAAGCGCAGCCGCTGGGGCAAGGAGTTCGTCGCGTGCTCGGGCTATCCCGAGTGCAAGTACACGCGCGACGTCAGCAAGCAGAAGGAAGCGGAAGCCGCCGAGGCCGCCGAGGCCGCTGGGGCCGCTGGGGCTAAGGAAGGCGGAGCGAGCGAGGAGGCTCCCTCCGCCTAGCATCGGGCGCGCAGGAGCGGCG